>JADEXA010000026.1 GCA_015207365.1 Vacuolonema iberomarrocanum LEGE 07170 | reverse complement strand
TTTCGTAAATCGCTTGGCGAAATTGGCGCAGCGTTTCAAGATGATCTGACATGAGTGGTAGAGCGTAGAGTTTTAGATCCTCTACCACTTTCCTGCTCTTCTTTCACCCGGTTTGTCCAAAGTCCAGGCCGCAGGTCATCCAGCTTCAGATATTGCAACACTTCATGGCTCGTAATTTCTCGTTTCTTATCCCAGGTGCGAATTAGCGTGTTGACTGCTCGGTCATACAGCTCATGCCGATCTCTCGGTAACTCTGCCCGCCAGCGATGAATTAGCGCAATGACCGTGAGCAATAGTGGATTTCTCGCGAGCGCCTTAATCCGCTCCTGCTCATCCAGCGCCTTTCGCAAACTCTCCTTACATCCATCCGCTTCGACCTGACTTGACTCTCGCTGGTCATACCAGTTGCTAATGAATTTCTTAATCTGCCCATCATCAAAGGGTTGCAGCAGGTAGTGGGGATAATCCGTTGTGTTGAAAAAGCTGCGATAGTAACCCGCTGGCCGGGAAGTGATGATCGCGGGGTTCTGCGCAAATTGCTCCTGCCGCAAAAAGTTGTCGATCTTGTTGGCAATGTCCTGGCGTTTCCCATCCTCCGCCACTTCATCCAGCCCATCTAGCAAAATCAGCGCTTTCCCTTCCTGCAACCACCGCTCAAAAAAGCCTCCCGGCAATGGCTGGCATCCTAAGGTCGTCTTCGCAAATTGCGCAGCATATTCCAACACGGTCAAATCTGACTTGGTCGCCAAATCTCGAATGCGAATCAAAATCGGCAACGTCCCCGCAGATAAGCCCCACCCCCCTGCTACGGGAGTTTCGCCATCTTCCCGCAACGCCTCCTTCGCCAACTTCACCGTAAAGTAGCTCATCAGCGTTGTTTTACCAGATCCTGGTGCTCCTAGCAGCACCCGTTTGCTTTTCCCCTGCTGATTCAGCAAATTTGAGGCTGAAACTTTGGCTCCCGACCACTGCTTTTCTGCTGATTCATTGATGCGTTTCTGCTCTTGAATTAGGGCTTTTTGTCGTCCTAGATCTGCCGCTTCTTCCTCAAAGCTATAGGTTTCATGCCAGTCGAAATAAGCTTGCCTTCCGAGAAAATTCATCCCTTCCTGATTTGGTGGTCTTTCTGCTACTGCGTCCGGCATCACGAAAATTGACTCGATTGCTTTTGAGTCCTCATTGGGATCAACATCATCAATACCTAAAAATTGCAGTTCGTCGTAGTAGTTGATGAGTTGGCGGCAATAGTCTTGCTTCGCCAGATCAAAACGCAAGGCACTGGTTCGCTCAAAATAAGCATCCGCAAAGGCTTCCAGCCAGGGCTTCAGAGCATTCTCGCCCAACGGCTTCCCTGTTGCCCCCGCTACCTTGCGAAAGCCCGCTATCAGGTATTCAATCCGAGGCTTTCCCTCATCGCGAAAGGGTCGCTGCAACTCCCCTTGCACATCGCTATCGCTGAATACAGCTTCCTTGAACTGACGCTGTTGCTTGTCATCTAATTTGGCCAATAGTTCCAGCTCATACGCTTTTGCCGCCTTCACGCCAAGAGCAATAGCCGTTTGCAAATCGTCTTTGTTCAGCCGTTGTTTGAGTTGTGCTTGGGTTTGCTCAAACAACAGATCGGCAGCTTGTGAGATGCCCCAATCCAGCAACTTAACTCCCAGAGATTCCAGCATGAGTTTGAGGTGATGCGTGAGGGTATTGCCCGCTATTATGGCTCACTGGAATAAAATTGTGGGTCTTACGGAGAGCCGCCCTACCAAAGGTCAACCGACAAGCCGCTGAAGCTCATCTTCCCGGAGGTGGACCCCTCTTCGCTCTAGGTAATGGGGCAGGTTGAGCTGCATAAAGAGGTCTTTGAGTTCTTCGGCAATATTTGCAGGGGGATTGCCCGTGAGAGCCTCGATAATCAGTTGCTCAGCAGTAGTGAAGTTCTCGCAGGCGATCGCTAAGGACGCCGCGCTGCGATGCAAAATTGAGCGAGTTGGTTCTGCCCCTTCAAGTTGCGCGACCTGTTGCGCAGCCTGATACTCTAGTTCAAATGCTTGACGCAATAGATCCTGCTGAACAACACTGTCTCCCCGCAATTTTGCTAGGTCAGCTTGCTCAGCCAAATCCATCGCCCGGTTGTGCAACTTTTGAATACGGCTCATGAAGTTCATGCAGATACTAAACGGTCATCCTAGTAATCGACGTAATTGCTTGTAAACTTCATCATCATTTCGCTTTCCTACTAGGACGACTTCAACCAAATCCTCTTTTGGGTAAAAGCGATAAACAATACGATATTCGCCACTGTCTACACGATAATAGCCAGGGTATCCCGATAGAGCTTTACTATCAGTGGGAAGTGGATCAACATTGAGTGCAAGAACCTTTTTGGCGATTTGGGCGGCAATTTTTGGCTGCAAACCCTTTAAAAACTTTAGAACCGCATCCAGACCATCTAGCTTTGCCATGCTATGGTTGCGCTTCTTCCAAAGCAGCTAGTTGTTTAAGTTCGCTAACAAACGTATCCGAGCCAACCATCGAAGCGGAGTCAACGGCCTTCTCTGCTAACTCACCCCAAACTTGATTCTCCGCGTCTTCCAAACGTCGGAGCAGTGAGCGATAGGCTTCAGCAGACATCAGCACATAGCTAGGGTTTGCGTTCTCCATAAGGACAACAGGTTGGTGTTTGGCTTGCTCCAATACGTCTTCGGAAACTTGGCCGATGTTGTCTAGGGAATAGTTTTGCATTGCTCAATGCCTCGTTCTGAATAAATCCTAACCTGTCTGACAAGTTAGAGGGGGAGCGGTTCAGCGAAACACCGTCCTCTATCAATTCCCATAGCGTTCTGCTGCAAACCCTGGCACGGAATGTAGACTGCGCATTGCTGATTGAGGGGATGATTTTTTCTGAGAGGGGGCGCACCACGCCCCCTCTCAGGAAAAATCATCCTTGGATTCTGCAACCCCGTAGACTGAGCTATATTTTATTTTGCCGTGGCGCAATGGCGGGCTGGCGTGATGACGATGAACCGTTGGTGGAAAGCTTGGGGGCGATCGCTCCGTTGGCTGTTTGTCCTGTTGGGGCTGTTAGGAGCGTTGTGGTTGGCTCCGGCGTATGGGCAGGCGGAGGATGCGGAGCCAGTGCCCGAGGGCAACTTGGTCGATGGCTTTGCCGTGGAGCTAGACGGCGAAACTCTGTTCTATGTGCGGGAAGGGATTCCTGGGGTGGTGTCGGCGCAGGAACGGGCGATCATCATTGCGGAGCGGGTGCGGGAGATTGCCAATGACCCGGACATTGCCCCCAAGGATGTGCAGGTCGAGAACCGAGAGCAGGATGCGATCGTCCGAGTCGGCGATAGGGTGCTGTTCACTGTGCGGCCAGAGGATACCGGAGCGCCCGAGCAAACCTTTGAAGAGGGCGCTCAGCTTGCCGCCGATCGCATCCAAACGGCAATGATGGACTACCGTACGGCTCGGAGTACGCGCCGCCTGGTTTTGGGAGTGGTCTATACCGTGCTCAGTACTCTGGCGCTGATTGTGTTTTTGCGGGTGGTGCAGCGGGCGATCGCCCGACTCATCAGCTGGATTATCGCCATCAGCCGACGCGGATTTTTGGGATTGCGGTTGCCCCAAATGCAAATTTTAAGTTCAACGGCGACAGGTTATCTGTTGCGGAGCCTAGCGCGTTTGCTGCAACTGGTTCTGACCCTGTTCGCGTTTTACTTGTATCTGCCCTTTGTGCTGAGCCAGTTTCCCTTCACCCGTGCCGTCGGCGGTCGGCTGTTTGCAGATGTGCTGGGGACGTTGCAAAGCATCGCCGCTAGCTTTGCTGAATATTTGCCCAACCTCGTCATTTTGTTTGTCATCGGCTACATTACCACCTCGGTGCTGGGTTTGGCGAAACTGATCATCCGCGAACTGGGGCGCGATGATAGCTGCCCCTGGTTTTACGACGAATGGGTAGAGCCGACGACCCGACTGGCAACCTTTTTTATCATTGCCTTTGCTCTCGTGGTGGCTGGCCCCTACTTGCCGGGGTTTGGGTCGCCCAGCTTCCAGGGCATCTCGATTTTTATTGGGGCATTGTTTACCCTCGGCTCCTCGACCGCTGTGGCGAATGCGATCGCTGGCCTCATCCTCATCTACACCCGCGCCTTTCGCTTGGGGGACGTGATCCGTGTCAACGACATCCTGGGAATTGTGGATGAGAAATCTTTGTTTGTCACCCGAATGCGCACCTTCAAGCAAGAGGTCATCACCATTCCCAACTCCAGTTTGCTCAACAACGAGGTCACTAACCTCAGCGTCATTTCGCGAGAAACCGAACGGGGGTTAGTGCTCTACACCACCATCACCCTGGGTTATGACGTGCCCTGGCGAACGGTGCATCAGGTGTTGATCGAGGCGGCGATCGCCACCAACCACATCCTCCAGGAGCCGCGTCCGTTTGTTCTGCAAACCAGTCTCAACGACTTCAACGTCAGCTACGAACTCAACGCCTCCACCCGCACGCCCGAGAAGATTCCAGCCATCTACGACCAACTGCACCAGAACATCCAGGATTTCTGCAACGCTGCGGACATCGAAATCCTCTCGCCGACCTTTGCGGCTCTCCGCGATGGCAACCACTCCACCATTCCCGCCAATTATCTCTCGGATGATTACGAGTCTCCTGGCTTTCAGATTCGTACGAAGCCGCAGTAATGCCTGTCTGCATCAAAAGTGGCGAAGAGAACGCCCTGGCGACGGACATCCCTATTCCCATTGAAGACTCATGGTTTCAATCACCGTCTCAGGTTGCAGAGAGAATCACTGGGGGTTCTTTCCCAATGGTCATCACATCAATTTCCAAGCCTTCCCAGGCCACAATGCTGTTGGGAAACTCATTCGCCGTATCTTCCTTGACCTGATCCATAAACTCGTCGTTGTGCAGGGGATCATGGTGGAAGATGACCAGTTTTTTCACGTTGGCTTCCTTGGCGATTTTCACGGCCTCTTGCCAGGTGGAATGGCCCCAGCCAACCTTGCTCGACTTTTCGGAATAGTATTCCTCATCGGTATAGGTGGCGTCGTAGATCATCAGCTCGGCATTACGAGCTAGCCACAGAACATTTTCATCCAGGCGATCGGGCAGGTGCTCCGTATCGGTGATGTAGGCAACGGAGAGGCCTTGCCAGCTCACACGATAGCCTACGGCTTCCCCCGGGTGGTTGAGCAGGGCATTTTCAACCTTGATGCCCTTGCTCACCTCAACGGCTTCGCCGACCGCCAGATCATAGAAGGTCAAGTCGGCACCCATGATTTGTAGCGGAACGGGAAAGTTTGGATGCAACATCTGGTCGTTGAGCCGCTGCTCAATCGTGGAGCCATTGGGTGCGACGGCTCCATAAATCTTGAACGTGTTGCTAGGAACAAACGCAGGGACAAAGAAGGGAAAGCCCTGGATGTGATCCCAGTGTGAGTGGGTGAAAAACATGGAGGCATTGATCGGCATTTCCCGCAAAAGGGATTGCCCCAATACCCGTAACCCTGTGCCGCCGTCAAAGATCAGCAGGTGACCGTTCACGCGCATTGTGATACAGGATGTATTGCCCCCATAACGCACGGTTTCTGCACCAGGACAGGCGATGCTGCCTCGTACGCCCCAGAATTTGATCTTGAACTGGCTTTCCATACTAGACACGGATGTTCTCTGTGGGATTCTAATCGATTCCTTACGACGCTTTCTGTTGCAACCTCTGGGGGACAATCAGGCAGGTAGCACAGTTAACCTGACATAAATTGCTGGTTGATTGCCAAACGGTGACAATAAGAGGCACGTCGTTCGGCAAAGGGCACTCCGTCGAGTTGTAGGGGCAGGTGCTCGACAGGCACCGGGCATGTAGGTTGGGATAGCTAGCCGGACAACAACGAAA
Organism: Vacuolonema iberomarrocanum LEGE 07170; assembly: GCA_015207365.1. Lineage (GTDB taxonomy): Bacteria > Cyanobacteriota > Cyanobacteriia > Elainellales > Elainellaceae > Vacuolonema > Vacuolonema iberomarrocanum. The sequence continues at coordinate 81,239 of JADEXA010000026.1, read as the reverse complement.
TGAAGCGATCGCTCCATTTCATCATCTTCCAAGATCCCACCCTAGTCATCGTCAATGATGCCTATTCAGCGCTTGAAGATGAAGCAGAAGTTACAGATCCGCAGGAACTCACAAACCAAAAACACCCTTTTTAGAGAAATGTTTAGATAGACAACCCCATTTTAATGGGGTTACTAAAAGATGCCCCCCTCCTTGTTAAAAGTTAGCGCAAAAGTGAGTCTGTCTTCTAACACGGCATAGGATGAGAATGGGTCGCTTTAATCCCAAAATGGACGGCTGCGCTTGCAGAACGGCGAGTTGATGCAACTTGCTCTACTACTCTAACTTCAGATCCCGCAAACCTGCCAACCCAGATGCGCAGGTTAAGTTGTATTGCAAAGGCGTCAGGGTGATGAAATTTTGGCGAATGGCCTGTACATCGGTTTCCAGGGTGCTCATCCACTGCAAATCTGCTGGATCGAATGAGGCCGCTGCGACGGTGGCAAATTCTAGGGGCGGCTGAGGGATATCCTCTAGCAGCTCGCCCGCCAGCCAATAATAGGTTTTACCCCGGGGATCAACGCGCTTTTCGAAGCTGTCGATATAGCGGCGCAGTCCCTGGCGGGTGAGCTTGACGCCAGCCAGCTCAGCGGCGGGCACGGCAGGAATATTGACGTTCAGCAGCATGGCACGGGGGAGGGGATGGCGATCGAGATGGGCAACAAGCGATCGCGCAAAGTCGGCGGCTGGCTGAAAGTCCTCGCCGGTATGGCTCGTGAGGCTAAAGGCAATGCCTCCAATCCCTTCGATTGCGCCTTCCATCGCCGCTGACACGGTACCGGAATACAGAACGTCGGTTCCCAGGTTCGAGCCGTGGTTAATTCCCGACAACACCAGTTCAGGGGAGCGATCGAGCAAGGCTCCTAGGGCCAGCTTGACGCAATCGGAGGGGGTGCCCGAGCAGGCCCAGGCTTTAACTTCTGGGGCAAAGATAGACTCCATCACATCGGCTCGGATGGGCTTATGTAGGGTGAGGCCATGCCCCGTTGCCGATCGCTCCCGATCAGGACAGACCACGGTGATATCATGCCCTGCTGCTGCCAAGGTATTGGCGAGGGTGCGCACCCCGGTCGAAAAAATGCCGTCGTCATTGCTGATCAGTAATCTCATAGGTGTTGGGAGGGTGAAAGGCCAGGGGCAACCGGCTCAAGGTCGGTGTGGAATCGGGAAAATCCGTTGTCCCATTTGCCAGTCTACGAGGTTGGCAGACCGGAGTCGCGACTTTTTGTTGGGGCGATCGCAGCAAACAGCCTCCCATAAGCGCCATCAACCTCGTACACTATTGATCGAGATTAATCGAGTTACGTTATAGATTGGAGCATTTTTTGGAGTTGTCATGAGTATCCCTGTCCAGTCCAATGATCTGGAAGCGCAGTTGCAAAGCCTGCGGCAAGAGGCTCAGGAGGCGATCGCTAGCACCGACACTCTGGACGCATTGGAGCAACTCCGCATCAAATATCTCGGTAAAAAAGGGAGCGTATCTCGGGTCTTGGGCGGCATGGGCAAGCTCAGCCCAGAAGAACGTCCCAAAATTGGTGCATTGGCGAATGAAGTCAAAGAAGCGTTGCAGGGGGATCTGGATGCCCGCCGCACCGCCCTCCAAGACGCCGCTATTATGGCTCAGATCGAGTCGGAAACCCTGGATATCACGATGCCGGGGGTATTCCGTCCCCAGGGACATGGTCATCCCCTCACCCAGACCATGAACCAGATGATCGATGTTTTCGTAGGGCTAGGCTATACCGTCGCTACTGGCCCAGAAATGGAAACGGACTACTACAACTTCGAGGCGCTCAACTTCCAGCCCGACCATCCCGCCCGCGATATGCAGGACACCTTGTTCCTGCCCAATGGCAATCTCCTGCGGACGCACACCTCTTCGGTACAAATCCGCTATATGGAAGAGCATGAGCCCCCCGTGCGGATTATCTCGCCCGGGCGCTGCTACCGTCGCGATACGGTCGATGCGACCCACTCGGCGGTGTTCCACCAGCTTGAGATTCTGGCGGTCGATGAAGGGCTGACCTTTACAGATCTGCGCGGCACCCTCAAGGTTTTCCTAGAAGCCATGTTCGGCGATATCGAAATCCGCCTGCGTCCGAGCTACTTCCCCTTCACCGAACCCTCGGCTGAGGTGGATGTGCGCTGGAAGGGGCGCTGGCTGGAGGTGATGGGCTGCGGCATGGTCGACCCCAATGTGCTGAAGTCGGTTGGCTATGACCCCGAAGTCTACACGGGGTTTGCGGCTGGGCTGGGGGTCGAGCGAATTGCGATGGTACTCCACCAAATCGATGATATCCGCCGTCTCTATGCCAGCGATTTGCGCTTCCTACGTCAGTTTTAAGAAGTGATATCAAATCTGGTTGAAGCACCCAAATATCTTTTGTGCCCGCTGCATTGCAGCGAGCACAAAAGATAGTTAGGTTTTATGGTTATTTAACCGGATTCGCTATGACCCCATTATCGTCAAAATCTCCGCCGAGCGCCTGGGGTTGGCCGTCGGTAGAACGGCACATGCGGTCATCAAAGCGTCGGATGTGATGATGGCGAAGGATTAGCGACGACAACGGTAGCGTTGGTAGTAGATTAGTGCTTGCGAGCGACGATATGGAACAAATGCCAGTATTTTTCTTCGCCTAGGGCTGTTTTGCCAGAATGTTCTTCTTCGTCGAGCTGTTCGATATCGAATGGGCTGAGAAGTTGTTCAACATCCTGGCGGGTGTGGCAGGTGATGTCGTCGTAGGGTGCCCAACTGTCGCGATCGCCAAATAACTGCCCACAGAACCGCCCCCCCGAGCGCAACGCCACCCCAAGTTCTTCCCATAGCTCGGCAAAATGGTCGGTGGGGCAAAACGGGAGACAAAAGCTGGCGTTAATTAAATCGACATTGGGTGGCAGGGTGAGGGCTTCGAAGCGTTGCACCCGCATTTCTAGGTAGCGACGGTCGAGGTCGGATCGCTGGCGCAAACGGGCGATCGCCTCTGCGTTGCCATCAATGGCCAACACCCGCCAGCGCCGTCGCAGTAGCTCGACGGTGTCGCGTCCATCGCCACAACCCAAATCCACGGCAAAGCCGACCGTGGAGCGCGGGGAGGATTGGTTTTCGATATCGAAGCGATCGAGGGCAAATAGTAGCGTATCCCGTGGCGGTCGTCCCTCTACCGCCTGATAGTAGGTGGACCAGCGGTGCTCAAAGGTGCGAGGGGCATCTGTAGAGGTCTTGCCCTGAGGCACCTGCCAGCGATTGAGAAAGTCAGACATGGATTAACTCTAAACCCTTGTTGTGTGGCATTGCATTGCCAACCAGAGACAGCCTAAAGGGGGCACTTGTAAATCGGGGAAGTGCCCCGCTGAGTGATTTATCGTGCAGTTCGATGAGGGGTTATGTTACCGCTAGTGCCGCTAGGGGGGCATAAACATGGCAGTCTTTGGGGCAAACGCGATCGCATGCCTGACAACCAATGCACTTCGCTGCATCGATAACATTCATTACCTTGCGTTCGACTTCGTCGTCGTCTTCATCTTCATCGACTACTTCTCCTTCATCGTTGAGGGCAATCAGTGACATCACGCCACGCCCGCAGACTTTGAAGCAACGACCACAACCCAAGCATTTCGACCAATCAATCCCTTGCAAAAATTGGGGTGTCCAATCGGTTCCACCAAAGGTTAACCCTGTGACATAACTCATGGTGCTAGTCTCCTCTCAAACGAGTTGAGGGGTATCGGGTGTTGAGGTTGATACCCCTTTGTTGTGTTCAGCTATTTGGCTAGGCTGCGATCGCCGGAAAATCTGCTTTCAAAAGCTCTAGCCAATCGGCAATACGCTGATCTGTTTTTTCGCTTTCGTTCACTTCATCCAATGGCAGTCCAACAAACTTGCCATCGCGAATCGACGTGGACTTTTCAAACGAATAATCGTCGGCTGAAACGGTACCCACGACGTTGGCTCCCAGCGCTTTGAACTGGTCGTATAGCGTGCCCAATGCCCCCACAAAGTGTTTGCTGTGGCCTTCGCAATCTCCAGGGCCAAAAATCGCGATCGTCTTTCCAGAAAAATCGGGCTTGTCAACCTCCATGTCAAATAGGGGTTCGCGCCAATCGTTCTGAACTTCGCCAGCGCCCCAGGTCGAACAACCCAGAATTAGATAGTCATACTGCAGCAGGTCGTCAACATCGTCAAAATCTTCCTCCATACTGTACAAATCGCAGACATCTTCTCCGATCTGCTGCTGTATCTTTTCAGCGAGTTCTTCCGTTACACCCGAGGTGCTGCCATAGAAAAGTCCGATCTTAGTCATTTTGAGACTCCTTTTATTACGAGGTTCAGGCACGCATTTCGGTCTGATCAAGCCGCAGCGGTGTTGATCAAATGGTGCAAGTTGTTGCGTTAAACCAGATACGCTTCCATATGCGTCTTAATCGTGCAATCGGAGCGGGGATAGGCCACACATAACAGCACAAATCCCTTGTCCATTTGCTCATCATCCAGAAACGATTGATCCTCTTGATCGATTTCACCTTCGACGACTTTGCCGACGCAGGATGAGCACGCACCTGATTTGCAGGAGAAGGGCAGCTCAAGGCCCTGTTCTTCGGCTGCATCCAGGATGTAAGTGTCATCCTCGACAGGAATGGTGATGTCGATCTGACGTTTTTTATTGATGAGATGAACCTGAAATGTTGTCATAAGACAAACTCCTCTCAATGAAATAGGGTGGGTCTTCGAATAGGGTGGAAACGGTCACCTAATCGGTGGGTACTAACAGCGTTCGTACGCATAGCATTTGTTCGAACAACTGTGGGGAAAGGGTTAGGGAAAGACGTTGAGCGACTCGATGGGCTGTCCTAGCTACAGGGCACTGCTGTAGGGGTGCAGGCACCCGCATCGAAGGACTTGCCACAACCGCAGGTCTGCGTAGCATTGGGATTTTCGAACTTGAAGCCACTGTCGAGCAGGCCGTCAATATAGTTCACGGTCATGCCATTGAGGATGGGCGCACTCTGGGGATCAACAAAAATCTTGAGGCGACCAGACTGGTTCACTTCGTCGTCGGGCTTCGGATGAGTAGCAATTTTGATGTCGTATTCATAGCCATTGCAACCCCCTGCTTTAGCAATGAAGCGGATGCCGCGATCGCCATCTCCCTCAGGGATAGAGCTGAGAAAGTTGAAGAGATAACGCTCGGCACTTTCGGTAAGGGTGACAGTCATGGGAGGCTCCTTGGAGTGGATGGTTGGATGAGTAAATGAGTGATGGAGGTCGGGTGGTGGGTAAGACTCTGAACCACACAATCCGAATCAACCTGACGAATCAACGAACAACGAACAACGATTAACAGTTCAAACAAGGCTTCAGTGGAAAGAGGTTTCAGGTGGTTTTTCGCACTGACGGCGGTGGATACAAAAGCGAGGACAGGACGCTTTGAGGGTGCGATCGCTAGCAGAGCAGGTCGGGAAAAAGAGGAGGCCGCCGAGCATGATCGCTTGCAAGAAGAAAGGGGTCTTAATCAGGGCAATAATCAAAAAGGCAAAGCTAGAAACCCCCCCGAGTAGTCTGCCGACATCGTCGGCATGATTTTGGGTGAACCGCCAGGAGGCGAGCGCCAGTCCAAACATCATTAACGGGAACCAGGGCATAAGCTGCACTTGAACTCAACGGGAAGCAATCGGACGAGTGGGCGTTGCGATAGTGGAGAGTTGGGTGGAAAGGGTTTGACGGGTGCGATCGCCACAGACAGGGCAATTCGGGTCGTGATAGGGACGCCGCTTAGCAAACTCTGCCCGTGCTAGATCCATCGTTAGCAGTTGCCCCATCAACGGTTCTCCCAGGTGGGTGAGCAGTTTGATGGCTTCCAGGGCGGCCAGACAGGCCAGGGTTCCTGGCACCGCTCCGATCACCCCGAATCCCCAACGATCCCACTCTGGCTTCTCCGGGAAGAGGCAGGTGAGGCAGGGGGTTTGTCCTGGCACGATGGTCGTGAGGTAGGCTTCCATGCCATTCATCGCCGCTTCGATCATCGGCTTGCCATGGCGTACGCAGGCTGCATTCAACAAATCCCGCTCGGCAAAGTCAAAGGCACAGTCAAGGGCAATGTCGGCGCGCTGCACCAAGGTATCGATGTTCTCAGCGCTGACATACTCGCACACCGCCTCGATTTCGATGTCGGGATTGAAGGCTTGCAGTGTTTCCTGCGCCTTGAAGACACGGGGTTGACCAACCCAGTCATCAGTCATCAGGATTTGCCGATTCATGTCGTCCCGTTGCAGATTGCCACCGCGCACCAGAATCAGCTTGCCAACTCCGGCAGCGGCCAGGTACAGTGCAGCGGTTCCACCCAGGCCGCCAACTCCCGTAACCAGGGCGGTGGTAGCCTTGAGCTGCTGCTGCGACTCGACTGTGAAGCCGGGGAGCATCATCTGGCGACGATAGCGCTCTTGTTCTGTGGGAGTGAGGGGTTCCATGGTGGCGTGGGTAAGTGGGTGGAGCGGATGATTGGGCGGTCGGGGAGAAAGGGTTAGGGATATTAGGAAAGGTTAGGGATACAAGAAAGGGGTAGGGATGAGGGAAAAGCGAAGTTGCTGATTATTCGACGGTGATGTCAGACGCCATGACGACATTGTTGGGTTTTTGCTGAAAAACTTTGAACAGCTTTTCGTCGACAGACGACGAGGTCAGAAACGTACTGTAGGCTTCACTGAGAGCGTTGCGCAGACCCGCTAAGGTTTCGCTTTCACCCGTGGTTTGCGCTTCTACCTCCTCCATCAGCGTCGAGAACTTCCGCAGGATATGTAGGCGGTTGACACTCACAATCTTGGGGTCGTAGGGTAGGCCGAAGAACTCGAAGTATTCTTCGGCATCGCGCAGGCGATAAAACTGTTCGAGGGTATAGATCGTCATGGCTGTGCCTCCAGGGCTTTTAGTTGGTTCTTTAAGTCCCGCAACTGACAGTAAATCTCGTAGGTTTTTGCTGCCGCATCGGGCAATTGATCCATGTCGGCGGGGAGTCCTTCGGCAATGTCATGGAGATCCATTTTCATTTGCCCGGCTTTACTGTTGAGCTTTTTGATCTGTTTTTTCAGATCATCAATCGTTGAAGGTTCAGCAGTCGTTTGTGACATAGTGCGTTGGGAAATGAGAGTGGGAAGTGAGGGTTGCAAGTATTCGTTAGCCATGACCAAAGCGATGACGAATACTTGCTTGTGGGTGAGTTCTCGGCTTGGCGTAACAGTGCGTTAGAGGTCGCAAACTTCGGCATGGGCCTTGGCTAGCTCCACGCCTTTTTGGATGAGTTTTTCCCCTTCAGCATTGAGCTTTTCGATGGTGTCAAAGCCAAAGCGATGGGCATCGCGGATGGTTTTTAGGACTAATATGAGCCGTCCCGAAAAGATGATGGCCCATCCAAATCCTTCGGTGTTGATGTCAAGAACGACTTGAGCCAGTTGGCCCGTTTCGATTTCAATCCGAGCGGCGATCGCTCGATAAAAAGCCAAAATCCGACTCATGGTCGCAATATCAACGGCTCCATCCAGTGTGATCTCCCGCCGTTCTTTCTTGGGAATCACATAGGGCTTGAGCAGCAAATCGTCGTTCCAATTGCGATAGGTGCCAAACGTGTCATTTGCGCGGATTTGTTGCACGATCGCCTGTAAAAATGGCGAGGTTTCTGTGCTAACAGCGGGCGCTACTCCATTCAATGCGGTCATACCAGTACCTCTTCTTCAGTTTCTTCAAATTCGTCATCGAACGCGGCTTCGAAATTGTGTTTTTGGTCTTGTTGCAGAGCCTTGCGAAGCCAGGGGGGGGGACTGCCCTGCAAAATTTGCACCAGGCGATCGAGCGTTGAGGTAATCTCTTCGTTCTCGACCTCGGCCTTCACGGGAGTAATGTTTTTGTTGATCAGACGAGCTGCGGCACTGGGGCCAATGGCTGAGACATAGACAATGGTGCAGTCGCGCACTGCTTTGAGCTTTGGCTCTAGCTTGTCTTCATCGCCGTCTTCCTTGAGGTCGCCACCAAAGGTGCGGCTTTCGAGAAAGGTGTAACCATCGGCGGTGGCATCATACACATCGAGTTTGGGAGCCCAGCCAAAGTGGGCATTGACATGGGTTGAGTCGCTGGTTGCAAACGCTATTTTCATAAAAACGCTCCTTGATACGAGGTTGGAGGAAAAAGGTTTACTCGCCCGTTTCGCCGCGTCGCCACTGATGCACCAGCTCGTGGCTGCGGGTCTGATCCATTTCGAGGAACAGATTGCCCAGTTCAAAGATCAGGTTGAGGGTGCCGCGATAGCCAACGGTGCAGCGTTGCCCATTGCCCAAGCGATCCAGAATGGGGAAGCCATGCTGATATAGGGGCAGGTTGAGACGTTTCGCGGTGGGTCTGGCTTTGGAGTTGGCGACCAACAGGTCGGCTCCGCTGGCCAGATCTTCGAGATCCTCTAGGTCGCCGATGTAGGCTTGCTCCAGGGGTAACTGCTTTAGTAGGGGCGACTTGGTCGGCGTCACCGCCGCTTGCACCGCGACGCCCGTGGAATGGAACCACCAAGCTAGGGAGTAGAGCTGATCCGGCTCAAGGGCGATCGCCACCCGTTTGCCCCCAAAGAAGAAGTGGCTATCGAGCAACGCATCTTGCACCCGTCGCCGCTGCCGCAGATACTTGGCTGGAACGGGCTTGTTGCTCAGACGTGAGAGGGTGTGGAAGAAACGATCGCACCCTTCCACACCCGTCAACTGCGAGAAGGTTTCGGCGGGGGTGCCAAAGCGCTCGGTGAGGATGGCAGCGGCCTTGCTCATGCTGCCGCCCAGGGCAAACGTAAAGGCCGATTGCCCAATGGAGCGCAGTTGGGGCACCGATACCCCACCCGTGGCGGTGGCGGCATATTCCATATCTTCCAAGTGCCCATCCAGGGAGGTGGAGAGATCGGGAACGGCGATCGCTTCTAGCCCAAAGGCTTCGACGATTTCCTTCAGCTCTTCTACATCGCCGGGACCATAGGCCGAGCTGATCAGTAGCGTCACTTGTTGCGGATTCACCTCACCCGCTTCGGGCAAGCTACGCATCATACTGGCTACCGCTGCCGCATAGCCGTCCTCCATGCTGCCCTTGTAGTCAGGCGTTGAGGCGAAAACGATGGGCTGCTCAATCTCAGGATGCTTTTTGTGAAACTGGCGGAGAATGCCATCCATGTCGTCGCCACGGGTTTCGGTCAGCGCCGTGGTGAACAGGCCAATCATCTCGGGCTTCGACTTTTCGAGCACAGTCATGATGCCCAGCTCGACATTGTCGTCGCCGCCCAAGACCGTGTTGACTTCGCTCATGGCGGTGGTGGCCAGCGGAATCGATTCCTGGAAATGACCCACGAGCAAGACTTTGGCAAAAGCCGTGCAACCCTGGGAGCCATGGAACAGCGGAATGGCTCCCCGTACCCCCAGAAACGCGATCGCCGCTCCCAACGGCGCACTCTGTTTTAGGGGGTTGACCGTGACCGCCTTCCGTTTTGCAATCACCTTAGTGGTGGCGGTCTCAGGGGACAATATTGTCGTCGAAGAGATTGTCGTCGAAGAGATTGTCGTCGAAGAGATTGTCGTCGAAGAGTGATTCTCAACAGTGTCCGATGTCGCCTCGGGCAATGACCCCGAGCGATCGTCACCCGTCACCCGTTCCTCATCCGTGTTGTCTTCCCAGGGAGCCACGCGCCGCACTTCTTCCCACACCGGATTGTGCAGGCTCTTGTCGATTTCTTTGGCAAACTCGACTAGGCCGTGGTAGCCGGAATAGGGATTGTGGCGCTCCTGGTTGATGTGGACGAAGGGCACACGGGCTTTGAGGGCCGTGTACTGGCTGCGGCCTCCGGCAATGAGTAAGTCGGAGTTGGTTTTACGGATGACCTTGAGCAGTTCAACCGCACCGCCTTTTTCCATCATGGCACCGTCTTTGCCCAGCAATTCCTTGATGCGAGCTTTGTCGTCTTCGGTGCTCTTGCGAGTGCTGGTGGCCATCACCCGCATGCCCAGGTCTTGCGCCGCCGAAATCACCGACCAGCTCTTGACACCCCCGGTGTAGATGACGACGCGCTTACCCTGGAGACGCTCACGATAGGGCGCCAAACGCTGCGTTAGCCGTTCCTGTTCTTCAGCAATTAACGCCTCCACCCGTGCCTGTAACGCCGGATCGCCCAGTTTTTCGGCAATATGGCGCAAACAATTGTTCATGTCCGCCACACCGTAGAACGACTCTTCGATGTAGGGGATGCCATATCGCTGCTGCATCTTATCGGCCAGGTTGATCAGCGCTTTCGAGCAAATCAGCACATTCAGTTTGGCGCGATGGGCGTAGGTCACTTCCTCGTAGCGAGCGTCCCCTGTCATTTTGGCCAGCACCCGAATGCCCAACCGCTCAAATATCGGCAGCACGCACCACAGCTCCCCCGCGATGTTGTATTCGCCAATGATGTTGATGTCGTAGGGGGTGGTGTAATCCGGTTCTGCGGTGCCGATGACGTGATCCAGCAATGATTCTCCGGCGAGACGGTTGCCGAGGTTTTTGCTGCCTACAAAGCCAGGAGAATTAACGGGGATGACGGGAATGCCGACCTTATCTGAGGCGGCTTTGCATACCGCATCCAGATCATCGCCAATTAGAGCCGTCACGCAGGTGGAATAGACAAACACCGCCGCCGGAGCATAGCGCTCTTGCACATCCTGAATGGCTTTGTAGAGCTTCTTCTCGCCCCCAAAGATGATGTCGTTTTCACTCAGGTCTGTGGTGAAACCCATTTTGTAGAGGGTCGAATCGGAGGAGAAGCTGCCTCGCCCGCCCCAAGAGTTGCCCGCACAGGCGATCGGGCCATGTACCAGGTGCGCTGCATCGGTGATGGGCACAAGGGTAATGCTAGCTCCATCGAAGGCGCAGCCACCCTGGGCGGCTCCTGGCTTGGCTTGCTGCTTACAGGCTTTGTTATGTCCCTTGCCCGTTTTCGCATGGTTATGCTCGCAACCCGGTTGGGTCAGGAGGTCACTCATTTTGGCTTTGGTCGTCATGGCACTTGGGGAAAATGAGGGGTTGGAGATTGAAGAGCAGAGGGTTAGGGAAACGAAGCGGGTGCGAGATTTGAGGGATAGCAGGCGAGTTGAGGGGAATGAACGAAAATGCCCTGGCTTAGGTGAGGGCATATCAAAAGACTAAGGATAAAGATAAGAAAGGTGATGGCTCGACTTTGCAGCTTTGTGAGCTAGTCGGTATCTGAGCTAGCAACTATCTGGGCTAGCAGATATACCGATTGATGTCTTCGCCGCAATCATCGGCCAAATGGGAAAGGGCGCGAAATCGCAGACTCACCAGTTCGTCGTAGACCGGATTGAGCTTGCACAGGGGGGGGATGTGAAAGGTGTGCCCAAACAGGGAAATGTCGCGCTCGAAGGGGCAGCAACAGGGGATAACGCGGCAGATCAGGTGGGCAAATCGGCGATCGCGTACAGCGATTTGATCAATCCATTTGCGCAGCGGCTTGAGCAGGCCACCCCCTGATCGCTGTCCCGGTGTTGCGGTAATTGGGTGGCTGTGGCTGTGGCTGTGAGTATGGGTATGGGGGTGAGAGACGGGCGATAGAAGAGCCATTGGAACCTTTTAACTCATCGAAGCAACGGGGGATGATATCAAACGAATGCGGTTAGATGGCGAATGCGGTTGGCGCTGTTGCAGCCTTACCACTCAACCTGTTCGATTAGCGGCTTGTGGTCTTCGGCCAGATCCAGCTCTTTGCTGAGACAACCAACGACATAGTTGGATTCCAGGAAATGTACCGAGTAAACGTAGGAGCGTTGCAGATACGTGCCGATGCCGACGATATAGCCGATGTCGCCTTTCTTGGCGAGATGAAACCCGACATCCTTGCCGGGAAATGTGCCGTCATTGCGGATCAGCTTGCGGACTCGTACCCGTTGACCCATGTCATATACAGGGGGGGAGTCGATTTCGATTTCTTCACTGAGGCGCATGAGAGTCTCCGTAAGAAGCGTGCAGGGGAGGAATCGTTGAAAAGGCGTAAAGCAGGACAGAAACGAATTAGGGGAGGGGACGCACTGGGGTGCGCCCCCAGTGAACTTAGCGAATCAAGTCGAAAGAGATGTCGGTCTTCGCTGGGATGTTGGTTTGGCGATCGAGTTCGTCCAGAATCGTGTTGACGATCCAGTTGAACTGGTTGATCGCACCCTGGTAGCCCAACGTGGCATAGCGGTGCATGTGGTGGCGATCGAAGATCGGGTAGCCGATCCGCACCAGAGGAGTCTTGGTGTCACGCCACAGGTACTTGCCGTAGGAGTTGCCGATCAGCAGGTCGACTGGCTCCGTGAACATCAATGAGCGTAGGTGCCACAGATCCTTCTTGCCCCAAATGGTGGCCTCTTGACCGTAGGGGCTGTTGGTCAGCACTTCGCGCAGTTCGGCCTCGAAGTCGGGGTTGCTGTTGGTGACAACGATATGGACCGGCTCAGCACCCATTTCGAGTAAGAACTGAGTGATGCCAAAGACATGATCCGGGTCGCCGTAGAGGGCAACACGCTTACCGTGGATCCAGGCTTGGGAGTCCGTCATTGCGTCTACCGCACGACCCCGCTCATCCTGCAGTTCCTGAGGAATGGCCTTACCTGTAATCGCCGACAATGCCATCAAGAATTCGTCGGTGCCCTTAATGCCAAAGGGACGGAAGTTGTAGGTCTTCTGATCCCACTCCTTGGTGATCAGCTCTTGGGTCTTGGGTGTGGTGTACTTCTGGAAGAAGAACGTCCCTTCCGCATTGATGGAATCACCTGCCTCTTCCAAGGTGGTCAACCCGTTATACATCTTGAATTCGCCTGTGTTGGGAGAATCAAAGGTGTCAGAGTTGTCAGACAGAATGGTGTAGTCGATGCCAAACAAGCCCAAGATGCGCTTCATCTCACGGATGTTGCCGACATAGGGGTCGAAGCCCAGGTTGAAGTTGAACTTGCCGTTGGTAGCTTCGGCTTTCTTGTCTTTTGTCAGTGTCTTGAGGATGCTCACCAGCATGTTGTCGTAGCCCGTGATGTGGGAACCGACAAAGCTGGGGGTGTGAGCCGCAGGAACGGGGAGATCTTCAGGAATCATCCCTTCATTCTTAGTCGTCGTGACGTATGAGCCAATATCGTCTCCGATAACCTCCGCCATGCAGGTGGTGCAGAGAGCGATCATCTTGGGCTTGTAGAGTTCGTAAGAGTTCTGCAAACCTTGCTTCATGTTGTTGAGGCCACCAAACACCGCTGCATCCTCAGTCATGGAGGAAGAAACAGCTTGGAAGGGCTCTTTGTAGTTTCTGGTGAGGTGGGTTCGGAAATACGCCACACAGCCTTGAGAACCGTGGCTGTAGGGTAGAGTACCTTCGAAGCCAGACGCTACAAACAGGGAACCGAGGGGTTGGCAAGCCTTAGCGGGATTAATCGTCAGAGCTTCCCGTTCAAAGTTCTTTTCGCGATATTCCCAGGTTTTAGTCCATTCAGCGGTTTGAGTTATAAGCTCAGGATCATGTGCGCCTTCAAATTGGCGCTTGTAAGCAAAGAGATCCTGATAGGTATCAGTTTGGAATAGCTCGAAGTGATCTTGGATTTTGCCGGGTTGGCCAGCATTCTCCGGCACTTGGGGATTGGTGTTCTCAGTCATGGTTTTCTCCTTCGGAGGGGGGAGGTAAGTGATTGGTCAAAGATCTGAGGGTGAAAGGATTGAGTGAGGGGGAGGAAAGGGAGTCTAGGGTTTCCTATCTCCCTTGGTCCCCTACAGCTTCATTTCCTTAGTCCTGCCAGGGAGCCTGAACCAAGCCCCAAGTGGGATTGTTAATCGCCATATCCATGTCACGGGCAAAGACTTCGAAGCCTTCGTAACCGTGGTAAGGACCGGAATAATCCCAGGAGTGCATCTGACGGAAAGGCAGAGCCATCTTCTGGAAGACATACTTCTCTTTGATGCCAGCGGCGATGAGGTCGGGCTTCATCTGCTTCGCTAGCTCTTCAAATTCGAAGCCACTGACGTCGTCATAGATCACGGTGCCTTCGCCGACGTAATCAGCCGTACGCTTGTAGTCGTCACCGTGGCCGAATTCATAGCCCGTACCAATCACTTTCATGCCCAGGTCTTCGAAAGCAGGGATGACGTGGCGAGGACGCAGACCGCCCACCATCATCATCACTTCTTTGCCTTCGAGGCGAGAGCGATATTTCTCAACAATTTGATCCATCCGCTCTTGGTGCTCAGCAATCACTTGCTCAGCTTTGGCCTGAATGGTTTCGTCAAACTGCGCGGCAATCTTGCGCAGGGACTTGGCGATCTGGGAGGGGCCAAAGAAGTTGTACTCTAGCCAGGGGATCTCATACTTCTCTTCCATGAAGCGGCAGATGTAGTTCATGGAGCGATAGCAGTGGATCAGGTTCATCTTCGCCAACGGGGTCATGACAACCTCGTTGAAGGTGCCGTCACCAGAGAATTGGCAAATTACACGGAGGCCAATCGCTTCGAGTAGACGACGGCTGGGCCAAGCATCTCCACCGATGTTGTAGTCACCAATGATGTTGACATCATAGGGACCTGGCTCAAACCCTTCGGGCAGTTTACGGTACTCATCTGCCTTGGGTAGGACCCAGTCACGCACGGTGTCATTTGCAATGTGGTGGCCGAGGGACTGAGATACACCCCGGAACCCTTCACAGCGAACTGGAACAACGGGCTTATTCGTTTCCTTAGCGTGCTTCTTCGCAACGGCTTCGATGTCATCGCCAATCAGACCCACGGGGCATTCCGATTCAATTGTGGTGCCTTGGCTGAGGGGGAAGAGCTCGTCTACTTCCTTCAGGAGCTTGGTGAGTTTTTTGTCACCTCCGAATACAATGTCCCGTTCCTGGAAGTCGGATGTGAACTGCATGGTGCCAAAGGTATCGACACCAGTGGTACCAACGTAGTAGTTACGACGACCGGACCAGGAGTAGTAACCGCAGCCAACGGGACCGTGGCTTAGGTGGATCATGTCCTTCACTGGTCCCCAGACCACACCTTTGGCCCCTGCATAAGCACAGCCACGGGTGGTCATGACGCCGGGAACAGACTTTTTGTTGGACTTGACGCCGCAGTCAGAAGCGTTTTCTTCCGTTACATTCAGGTGCTTGGATCGGCTCTTTTTCGCTTTGGCGGGATACGCTTCCAGGACTTCCTGGACAAGCGCTTTTCTTTCTTCTACGGTGCTCATGGGGCCCTCTCTAGTGCTGTAGGGGTTAATATATTCTGGGCGGAAAATGAAGGTCTGAATCGATCGCGGGGGAGATCCCTAACGCGTGCTTGCAAGTGAGTTGGACTCGTGCCGCGATCGCTCAGTCCATCGTCAGAGCTTAGACAGTAACCGCACCTTGGTCGGCAGCGATCGCTTTTTCGTACTCTTCGTCGCCACCCAAGAGACCGAACTCGACCAAGAGCTCTTCTAGTTCATCCATGGTGATAGGAGTTGGGATGACGAAATTCTTGTTGTTTTCGATCTTCTTAGCGAGCGCTGTGTATTCTTCCGCTTGCTTGCTGTCAGGGGCGTACTCAATCACCGTCATGCGGCGCAGTTCAGCATGCTGAACGATGTTGTCGCGGGGGACGTAGTGAATCATCTGAGTGCCGAGGCGCTCGGCCAGGGTTTCGATCAGTTCGATTTCCCGGTCAACATTACGGCTGTTGCAGATCAGGCCGCCCAAGCGCACACCACCGGAGTGAGCGTACTTGAGAATGCCTCGGGCGATGTTGTTGGCCGCGTACATGGCCATCATTTCACCGGAGCAAACGATGTAGATTTCCTGAGCTTTACCTTCCCGGATGGGCATCGCAAAACCGCCGCAGACTACGTCGCCCAATACGTCGTAAGAAACAAAATCGAGGTCTTCGTAAGCGCCTTCTTCTTCCAGGAAGTTGATGGCGGTGATGATGCCCCGACCTGCACAGCCAACGCCTGGCTCAGGACCGCCGGACTCAACACACTTAACGTCTTTGTAGCCCTTGAGTAAGACTTCGTCGAGTTCGAGATCTTCGACTGCGCCCCGCTCGGCTGCTAGGTGGAGAATTGTGGTTTGAGCCTTGCTGTGGAGCATCAAGCGGGTGGAATCTGCCTTTGGGTCGCAACCAACGATCATGATGCGATTCCGATCCGCCATACTTGCGATGGTGTTTTGGGATGTAGTGGACTTACCGATACCACCTTTTCCGTAAAATGCGATCTGTCTCATGATTGGATTTCTCCTTATTTTGGATCGAAGAATAGGGTCGAAGAATGTAGCGATGAGAGAACGGAGTGAAACCTGTTATCAACCGGACGAAGAAGGGAAAATGATAACGGGTTGCTCAGGGTGGGATGCCTGTTTCAGGCATTGGGGGATCGCGTCCGGCGTGGAGAGTGGTTGGAGGGTCGTTCATGGTCGTTTTAGAGTCGAGTCGTCAGTAAGTCGCAATGGATGTTAGACAGCGGTGACCTCGAGGGTGGGAAGCACGCGCTCTTTGAGTTGCGCTTCGATTGCTGTCTTCAAGGTTTCGGCACTGCTGGAGCAGGAGGAACATGCACCTTTGAGTCGGACGAGGACGCGATCGCCCTCCACGTCATGCAGCTCAACATCACCGCCATCGGCGACCAACACGGGGCGAATTTCTTCTTCCAAGACCTGTTGGATGAAGAGCACTTTTTGTACCGTGGTCAGATTGGCTGCTGTCGCCGGGGGATAGGTGGCTGAAGCGGAAGTGGCAGCAGGGGCGGCAGCGGCAGCGTTGATTGCGATGTCTGCCGCGACTTTGGTTGGAGCCGACGCTTGCTCTGCCAGGGCTTCGAGTAAAATGTCTTCGATATTGGCCAGACAGGTACCACAGCCGCCGCCTGCTTTGACATAGTTGGTCACTTGCTCAACGGTGGTGAGGCTGTTTTCACGAATGACGCGACGGATGCGGGGTTCGGTGATGCCGAAGCAAGAGCAAACCAATACGCCTTCATCCTCTTCGTGGTGCTCGGTGACAATGCCGCGATAGTTGTTGATGGCAGCTTCGAGCGCTTCTTGCCCCATCACGGAGCAATGCATTTTGGCTTCGGGCAAGCCCCCCAGATAGTCGGCAATTTCGTGGTTGGTCACGGTTAAGGCTTCGTCCAGGGTTTTGCCCTTAACGAGTTCGGTGAGGGCGGAGGAAGAGGCGATCGCACTGGTGCAACCAAAGGTTTGGAACCGTGCATCGAGGATGGTATCGGTGGACGGCTTAATCTTGAGATGCAGGCGCAGGGCATCACCACAGGCAATACTGCCGACTTCGCCAAACACAGTGGCCGTATCCGCTTCATCGGTCGGCTCGATGGCCCCCTGGTTGACAGGGTTGTAAAAGAGATCGAGTACTTTTTCGGAGTAGTCCCACATGGCTTTTTCTGGGGTTGGAAGGTGGATAAGTGGAGGGGGTCAAGGAAATGCGGATGAACGCAGACAAACGCAAATGGTTGGTTGAAGGGGCGACAAGGGTGGGTGCGCAATACCTGCAAACCAAACCCGCCCTCCATAGGATTTAGTGCTGGTTCACTAAATCCCGACCTTGGAGCCAATCCGCCTGATCGTTGTTGAACGGTGACATCTCGCGGAGGCGGCGCACGATACCGGGCATGACTTGGAGCACATGATTGACTTCGGCTACGGTGGTGAAGCGGGAGAGGCTAAACCGGATGGAGCCGTGCAGGATGGTGTAAGGCAAACCCATCGAGGTCAACACATGGGAGGGTTCGAGTGAACCGGAGGTGCAGGCCGAGCCCGATGAGGCACAGATTCCTTCGCGGTTCAGCATGTAGAGGATGGCTTCGCCTTCGATGTACTTGAAGCCAATGTTGCTGGTGTTGGGCAAACGCGGTGAGCCGCCACCATTGACTTCACAATCAGGGATCGTTTGCAGCAAACCCGTTTCTAGGGTGTCGCGCAGGGCGGCTTCCTGAAGGACGCTGGGGAGGTGCTGACGGGCGATCGCCGCTGCCTTACCCAGCGCTACGATGCCTGCTACGTTCTGCGTCCCGGCTCGGCGTCCCCGCTCCTGATGGCCACCCAAGAGGAACGGACGGAAGCGGAAGCCCCGGCGCACATACAGCGCCCCAATTCCTTTGGGGGCATGGAGCTTGTGCCCCGACAGGGTGAGCATATCGATGGTGCTATTGCTGAGGTTGATGGGCAGCTTACCGACCGCTTGCACCGCATCAACATGAAACG
Organism: Vacuolonema iberomarrocanum LEGE 07170; assembly: GCA_015207365.1. Classification (GTDB taxonomy): domain Bacteria; phylum Cyanobacteriota; class Cyanobacteriia; order Elainellales; family Elainellaceae; genus Vacuolonema; species Vacuolonema iberomarrocanum. Next base: position 62,948 of record JADEXA010000026.1, on the reverse strand, counting down.
TCGCGCCGTAGGACTTGGCGATCGCCCCAGCCGCTTCTACCGGGAAGACGACTCCGGTTTCGTTGTTCGCCATCATCATTGTCACCAGCGCGGTGCCGCCTGTGATTGCCGCTTCCAGCTCCATTAGGTCAATCTGCCCGGTGCCATCCACTGAGAGATACGTGACGGTGTATCCCTTCTTCTCCAGGTGCTTGCACACGCTGAGGATGGCCGGATGTTCGACCTGCGTGGTGATGATGTGGCGCTTCTCGGGTTGCGCTGCCAGGGCCGCATGAATGGCGGTGTTGTTGCCCTCACTGCCGCAACTGTTGAACACAATCTCCGTATCTTCTGCGCCCAGCAGTGCTGCAACTTCAGCGCGGGCATTTTCCAAAGCCGCTCCGACTTGTCCTCCAAAACTATGCATGGATGAAGGATTGCCGTAAAAGTCTCTCAGATAAGGCAACATGGCATCCAGCACGGCGGGGTCTACGCAGGTGGTGGCATTGTTATCGAGATAAACAACCATCGGTGAGGCTCCGGTTTGGGGTAGTAGAGTGAGTGGATGAGTGAATGGGGTAGGGCGTTAAGGTCGTCACAAGACTCTGTGTCCTTCGTGCCTCTGGGGTTTAACCCTTTAGGGAACAAGTGCAGCGTCGGGGCGGCGGGCATAGGTGGCTTTCAGGTGTTCCAGACTGTGGGTGTAGCTATCGAACCAGTGCCGCCAGTAGTCCGATTCGCGCTTCGCTTTGAGCCGGGTAATAATGCGGTTGTATTGGCTGAACCAGCGTTCCCAGTAGTCGACGGAATTGGTCTGAGCTTGGTGAATGGCAACGGCGACCGCCTCGGTGATATAAGGCTGGCAGCCTTCATTGGTGGGGCAAACGGACCAGCACTGGGGAACACTAAAGTGGCCTTCACAGTGATTGCAGCGATCGGGGTCAATCCATAACTGGGTGCCGTTGGTGGCGATCGCCCCCGTAGGGCATTCAGAGAGACAGCGTTGACAGCCAATACAGTGGCTAGTAATCGTGCAAGTCATGGTCCGTTCCTCGCTATAGACAGTGCAGAGGTCAGAGAAGGGAAGGGAAGAAAAAAGGAGTTGAGTCATTAGTCGAGACAATGCCCAACTCCTTACACTCCAACCGCTCCCTGCAAACTCGTCAGGTCATTGCTTCAGACACCGATGGTTTGGCTTTCCAATTGCTTGGCTTTAGCTTCAATCTCGGTCGGTACGGGCAAGTAGTTCAGGTCGTAGAATTGACGGGCAACCGCCTCGATCACGTCGTAGGCTTCTACCACTTGCAGCCCTACTTCCTTCAACCGTTTCTGGGGACAAGGCCCGATTTTCATCGCCAAGACAGCGGCGCAATCCGAGATGGTGTCGATGATGCCCGCGAGCATGGCGTCTTCGCCATAACCGCCTTGGCAGTAGTCACCAACCTTGCGGTGGCTAACGAAGTTCACCGTCGTCGCATCAACTTCGTAAATCATGAATTCTTTGGCATGACCAAAGTGCTGATTCACCAACCCACTGCCCTTGCTGGCGACAGCAACGAGAACTTTGGGACTATCGGGCGTCGCCACTTCTGGCGTCGGCTCAACCTGTTGCTTCGCAGCGGCCACTTTCGCTTTGAATTCTTCAATACCCAAGCGAACGTTACGGCGGGTTTCAGGGTTGTATTCCGCCTCCATTTCCATGAATTTCGTCTTGGTAAATTCTTGGCTGCGGTCTTCGCCCAGCAAACCCACGGCATCGGCACGGCACTGGCGGCAGTGGCGCATCATCTTCATGTTGCCGGAGCACTTATCCTGCACTGACTTCAGTTCTTTGGGTTTGGGGCCGCGCTGCCCGTTCAAACCAAAGTAGGTGCCATGCTCGGGAGCCGAAATTAGCGGCATGATGTTATGCAGGAAGGCACCGCGATCGCGAATCGCCTTGTTCACTTCCGGCATGTGCTCATCGTTGATGCCAGGAATCAGCACCGAGTTGACCTTACAGAGAATGTCGGCTTCCTGGAGAGCTTGCAGTCCTTCCATTTGCCGTTCGTGTAAGATGCGTACCCCTTCGATGCCACGGTAACGGCGACGGCGGTAGTGAACCCAGGGATAGATCTTCTCGCCAACTTCCGGGTCGATCATATTAATAGTGATGGTCACGTGATCGACGTTGAGGGCTTTGATGCGATCGACATGATCTGGCAGCATCAGGCCATTGGTGGAAAGGCAGAGCTTAATGTCTGGCGCTTTGTCGGCGATCAATTCAAAGGTGCGGAAGGTCTTCTCAGGGTTGGCGAGGGGGTCACCTGGGCCTGCAATACCTAGAACGGTCATTTGGGGAATCTTGCCTGCCACTACCAGTACCTTGTGGGCGGCTTCTTCCGGTGTCAAAAGTTCGCTCACCACACCAGGACGGCTTTCGTTGGCGCAGTCATACTTGCGATTGCAATAGTTGCACTGGATGTTGCAGGCCGGAGCCACCGCAACGTGCATCCGAGCATAGTGGTGGTGTGCTTCTTCGCTATAGCAGGGATGATTTTCGATCCGCGCTTTGAGCTTTTCATCCATCTCGGACGGTGCACCGCTGGTGGAGCAGCCGCAGCTACTGTCAGACTTCTTTACTTTGGTCTGGTTTTTGGTCAGAACCAGATCGACTGCAGGTGTTGCAGTGGCAGCGGAGGTTGTGGATACAGGCGGGGTAGAGGAGGGTGGCGTCATTGGTTTATGCAGGGTAGAGGGACTCAGAGGGTGCCAGACCAGGAGAGAGTGGACGGGGAAACCGAGAGGCTTAAAACAGCGAGCATCTCTAGTGGAATGGAAAGTCCGATAAAGGTGGTTTGGCAGGCGTTGGATGAAACGGAAATTAGTTGGTTGGAGGGGGTGGTGTAGATGCGTAATGGAGATGTTGGATGGCTTGACTAAAAAAGAAGGAGTAGCGTTGCATCAAATTTCTCTGGAGCTGTCAGCGCAGCTAGGCTATTTCATCGACTAATAAGTATTAGTGAGAAGTCATTTGAGAGAGTTCGTTTGATGCAACGCCCGAAGTCAAGGAGAGTGTGACGCATCTTTTGATTGGGGTAAATCTTCAGTTGGATTGGGTTGTACGGTGAAGTTATGGGTTGTGTTGTGATGGAACTGAAGATTCAAACACTATTGGAAGCCGACCGTTCTAGATGAGTAATGGATTGAAGTTCTCTAACCGAGAAAAGCTAGCGGGGCGTTCCTTTGAGTGTGGTTTGCCATCGACCGCAGTGGTGACTGGGGTGTTTGGCGATGACTGATTTATATCAACCGCAAAAATGCTCCCCCTGAGACTGCGCCCATAGGAGTTATTGAGTGATTAGCAATGTACTCAAAGGCTGAAACCCTTGAAAAAATGGGAAAAACTTTTTTTTAGAGTTTGGGGGACTGGTATTTTGACGTTCCCGTGCGAGTATTTTTGGGGGATGGGACGGTGTTTTGAGTACTCACGGCGATCGCCTGCCCCATAAGCGTTTCACTCGCTTTCTCTAGGCAAAATGAACACATCTACGCGAGTACTCAAACTCGCAAAAATTGCTACACCCGCTACAGAATTTTCTCAGCTCGATACAAGCCAAAAATGATGTCTGTATCTCATTTTTCATTTAATGATTTTTTTAGGTATCGGACTTCACTTTCTGAGGTTAAGTTCTGTGATGAGTCACCCGAATGTCTCATGGAGTTCACTCAGATGGGCGACTCCGACCCTCCCATTTCTAGTTGAATTCCCTACGGTTTCCGCTGCATTGCCCGATGCATTGATTGAGACCTGCGGCAATCAGACCTCAACAGTGGCTCGGCCAGAACAAAGAGCACGTCACACCCTAGCAACTCGAATCACGCTTGGAACCGTCCGCCGTCGCAGGCTGAGGCGGTGCTCAGCGCCAGAGTGAGCCGTGTCAATTTGCTTTTATGCGCATTGCTGATTGAGGAGATGATTTTTTCTGAGAGGGGGCGCACCGCGCCCCCTCTCAGAAAAAATCATCCTTGGATTCTGCAACTCCCTTTTATGCACTTCCATTTCGTTCTGCGGGACAAGGACTCTGGCGACATGCCTCTAGACGCAGGACACCGGATCTCTGGCGAGAAAAAACGATGGTCTGCAAGAAAGCAGCAAGGCTTACATATATATAGTCATTCTTGTATAGGAGTTGTCTTTTAAGGCGATTTCTCAAAAAGAATAGACCTCCTGGCTTCGGCTGTGCTCAGTCAGTTCATCATTTGTGCCCTGAGCGTCGTCTTATGCCTTCCCTGAGCGTCGTCATGTGCCCTGAGCGTCTCGTGTACCCCGAAGCGTCGTGTGTGCTCTGAGCGTCGTCGAAGGGGCGACTGCACTCAGCCCGCTCATCATTTGTGCCCTGAACGTCTTCGAGTTGTAGTCTTAGCGTCGTCGTGTGGCCTGAGCGTGTCGCCGTGTTCCCTGAGCGTCGTCGAAGGGCATAGCCTTGAGAGAGTCTTTCCTGGCAATCTCCTAAGTTGCATCCATTGAAGTGATGTTCATTCCCGCGCAGCGAGAATCCACCGTATGCCTCTCCTCCCCATAACGAAGCCCTGTTTGTCGGAAGTCATCTTTCGAGGATCGCCTTCCATATGTGAGACGAAATGTGAGACGAATTGCCCGCTTTTATTTGTTCTGCTAGCTGCGACATTAGTCACCAGGACTGTATCTCGAACCCGGCTTGTTAAGGTTTTCTGAACTTTTTAAAGCCCTTTTGAAAAGCCTGATACATTTCCATTGGTTAATTTAGTTGTTTCGATACACAATGGCTAAATCGGTCAGTGAAATGAGTACAGAGTGCGATCGCTTCACGCATTTCTGTGTACTTGCTTAAAAGCTTGATAGCTAAGGGTTTTGCCTGAGTACATAAACCCCGTGCCAGGGGTTGAAAATACTTGTACCTACGTGCAGAAATACCCGACCCCCGTACTCTTAGAAATCTGAAATGCCTAGTATGAAAGGCGTTGCGGCTTTGAGTACAGGTGCAATCTCTTTAGTAAATCTGGATGGGGTGCAATTTGCGATCGCCCGAAATAGCAATTGATATAAGCAGGGAAAAGCAAGCCCTACCGACTCGCTATGTCTCTTTCCCTCCCCAAATGCTCCACCCCTCAGCAGCGACTCCCTGCTATCCCGGCATGGCTTGAGCGCGTGCCCTTGGCAGTAGATATTGCCAGCATCTTTGCCAATGACCCGGCTGCAACCCATTGGCTGGAGGTGGTGTGTTGCTATCCTGGCTTGCATGCGATCGCCGCCCATCGTCTTGCCCACTGGCTGCATCGCCATCAGGTCCACTTCTTTTCCCGCCTGATTTCTCACCTCACCCGCTGCGTCACCGGCATTGAAATTCACCCTGGCGCGCGTTTGGGCAAAGGGGTCTTTATCGATCACGGCATGGGCGTCGTGATTGGTGAAACGGCGATCGTCGGTGACTACACCCTTATTTATCAAGGTGTCACGTTGGGCGGCACGGGCAAAGAAACCGGAAAACGCCACCCCACCGTTGGCAGCCATGTTGTGATTGGAGCCGGAGCCAAGGTTCTAGGCAATATCAACATTGGTGACTATGCCCGCATTGGTGCCGGGTCAGTTGTACTGCGCGAAGTGCCAGACCACTGCACCGCTGTCGGTATTCCCAGCCGCAATGTGTGCCGCTGCAATACCGAAACCACCCCCCTCGAACATGGACAACTGCCCGATACCGTCGCTGCAACCGTGCGATCGCTCATCAACCGCATCGAAACCTTAGAGCAACAACTTCAACAACTTACACCCACAGACCCAACCCCTCTGGAGCGCCAGCCATGAACCCTTCCTTAAAACCCTCCCCTGCCTCTGCCTGCCCCGCTCAGTCCATCACCGTCCCACCCGGTGTGCGCTGGTGCTTGCGCCATCGCCTGCAAGAACTCGACATTTGTGCCACCTGCCCCAAAGATGGCACCCTCCGAGTCGAAATTCCCCACCCGGTTGCCCTGGTGCAGCTCTGGAGCGTTGTACAACAAGCCACGACCTCTCGCCAAGAGAAATTGCGCTGGCTTGAGCGCTGCTGGCAACTATGCCCACCCCATCTTGCCGATTCCTAGGTGAGCCGTCACCGCTGGGCAAGATTCACCTTATCCATCATCTTCCGCCCATTCGAACAGAGCAGTTAGCTCCCTGCATTCCTCCTTCCTCTCCGTTTTAGGCTCTCTCCCTCCCAGTATCCCTCCCTCCCAAATCCCTACCCTTTCGCGCACTCACCTCATTAGGAGCGTACCTCTTATGTTTTCGTCACTCGTTATCGCTAGCTTCTTTATTTCCTTTATCTATGCCTTTCAATATTTCATGCAACGCCTATTGGTAATCGAGGATAAGGAAGCCTGCCCACCCCGCCCTAACCAGCCGAAACCCGCGAACGACTAGATCGATCTCACGCTCACTCCAACTTTGCTCTCAGTTTGCCCCTGGAGGCTACTATGTACGCTTCATCGCATCCACTCTGCTCTCCGACCGTTAAGCCCGTTCTGATTAATGACACCACCCTCCGCGATGGCGAACAAGCCGCCGGAATTGCGTTTGGCATTGAAGAGAAAGTGGCGATCGCCAAATTCCTCGATGCCATCGGTGTCCATGAACTCGAAGTCGGCATCCCCGCGATGGGGCACGACGAAGCGCAAGCGATTCGGGCGATCGCCGACCTCGGGCTCAATGCCCACCTACTCGGTTGGAATCGTGCCGTTATCTCCGACATCGAAGCCTCCATCCACTGTGGCCTGCGTCGCATTCACATTTCCATCCCCGTTTCGGATATGCAAATCCAGGTGAAATTTGGTGGACGCTGGGTGGCCATGCTAGAACGCCTGCGTGACTGCATCAACTTTGCCCGCGATCATGGGCTAGAGGTGAGTGTCGGGGGCGAAGATAGCTCCCGCGCCGATGAGACGTTTCTAATCGATGCAGCACAATATGCGCAAGAATGGGGAGCGTTCCGTTTCCGCTTCTGCGACACCGTGGGTATCCTCGACCCCTTCAGCACCCATGACAAAGTCAAAAAGCTGGTGGATGCTCTGGATATCCCCGTTGAGATGCATACTCACAACGATATGGGGCTGGCCACCGCCAATGCCCTAGCCGGAGTGCGAGCAGGTGCGACCTCCGTCAATACCACCGTCAATGGTTTGGGCGAACGTGCTGGAAATGCTGCCCTAGAAGAAGTGGTGATGAGCCTGAAGCAAATCTACGGCATTAAAGCCGGCATCAAGACCCAGCATTTTCTTGAACTCTCTCGCTTTGTCGCCAAATCCGTTCAATGCCCGGTGCCGCCCTGGAAGGCGATCGTGGGCGAAAACACCTTCGCCCATGAATCAGGTATCCATGCCCATGGCGTGCTGAAAAACCCCAGTACCTATGAACCTTTCGACCCCAGCGAGGTGGGGCGGCAGCGGCGATTGGTTGTCGGCAAACATTCTGGGCGGCATCTCCTGCGCCAGTTGCTCCATGACCATGGCGTCGATCTGAGTGCAGAAAATGGGCAGCAAGTGTTAGATGCGGTGCGCGATCGCTCCGTCCATCTCAAGCGCAACCTCACGGTTGATGAGCTGCTCAGCTTGATTCCCAAAACGGCTATCCCCAGCAGTTGCTGATGCCATATCTAGGACATAGGGGCGATCGCCGCCCCTTTTCTCTATTCCAGCTCTCGCGTTTGTTCCGACCCATTCACTATTCAACCGTTACACATCCCCTATAGAGGAACCCACATGAAAGTTATGCTCCGCAAGAACGACGATGGCAATCTGTTGGCTTACGTTGCCAAGAAAGATCTGGAAGAAATTGTCGTCGAACATACCGAAACCGATGATGCCCAGATCTTGACCCTGTCCAACGGGTGGGAGCTGTCCGTTGCAGGGCTGACCAACCCCATCAAGACTCCCCAGACCGTCGACGCCAAGCGTCTCAGTTAAGTCCCAAAATGGGAATGCTCGATTTTTGCAGCGCGGCTCAGCCGCGCTGCAAAAATGCGTTGGGGCGATCGCTCAACCCCCAGCTTCCCCCACTCCTGCTCATATCAAGTCCGGTTAAACAGCCATAAAACCCAAATATCGTTTGCGCCCGCTGCATTGCAGCGGGCGCAAACGATATTTGGGTTCTTCAACCGGATTCGATATCACTTGTGATACGCTTGATCAGTGATTACGGGATGTAGCGCAGCTTGGTAGCGCACTTCGTTCGGGACGAAGGGGCCGTGGGTTCGAATCCCGCCATCCCGATTTTTATTCTTCACCTTCAAGTGCCAACAGCCATGCAGTTTATGCGGGTATTGTTAGTGCTAGCTGACCGTCAGTGAAGTCGTAGTCAGCAATCTGTTCATCGTGAATCGCACAGCAATCTTTGAAAAAAGCCTTCTCCTCCCCAGTCATAGACAGGACTTACGCAAAGCTTGCGAATCCTGAGTAATTTTGTTGATTTTGTGGCCGCGTCGCGGCCACAAAATCAACAAAATGCGTAAGTCTAGATAGAGCGAAAGGATATGACTTCCGTCGAACCAGCATCTTGGCAAAATCGATTTATCGACGATTCAGCGGGATGTATTGCAGTATCGATGTGGTGCTGCCGAGCGACTTTGGGTTATCAGAAAAGCCACCATCTGTTTCTAATAGAGGATTAAGGGATTTACCGTGCCCGCCATTCAGATTTGTCGCATGGATCAGCGCTGATGATCAAAACCTTTGAAGAAGCCCGACTGTTGGTTCAGACGTTGCAGGTGTGCACTATCTATGACAGTGCCAAGACTGAACTCCCTTCCCTGTGGGAATATGTCGATTTGCCTGAAAAACAGGAGGGAGAAAAAGGCTGGGGAGCAAAGGTTTCCGCCGTATGGGATTGGAAGAATCGTTTGCCCGCAGAGTTCCCCGATGAGATTTTCTACGGCAAGGTCAAAGGCGGGTTTGCCGTGTTGATGTCGATGGACTATTTGCGAGACGTTCACTTTCAGTCAGCCTACAAGCCGATCGATCAGCTAAATCCATTATCCGCCCATATTTTCGAGAAGATTCGAGTTGAGCCGTGGGATACCACTAGCCTGCGTAACGAGATGATTCAGGAATATGGCTGCTCTAAAAGTCAGTTCGATACGGCATTGAAAAACCTGCAAATCTCCATGAATGTGGTTCGCTCCAATGACCCCGGAATTGAACGAGATACCTGGTTGACTTTTCAAGAACAGTATTCAGAGATTTGGAACTCCCATGTCTCAGAAGATTGATGAGCCGCTGGGATGCTCTGCTGCTGACCTCATCCCGTAATTTTATAGCGCTATGCGCGTTAGTTAAGTACGGTTGTGCTTAATGCGGTTGCACACCGCTATAGTTGAGGCAACAAAACTTTAGATCGCACAGCATTTTATAGCAAATCCGGTTGAAGAACCCAAATATCGTTTGCACCGGCTGCCCTGCAACGGGCACAAACGATATTTGGATTTTACGGTTGTTTAACCGGATTTGATATTACATCAAATTTTACTGGACGACTGTTATCGCTCTTCAATGTTTCTAGGCAGACAAAATCTGACCTAGCCGATTGCCCCACGCAAGTGTAACTATAGTTGAACGATCGTCAACGTAGTGGATGCCGCATGGGCTCTTTGACGCTAGGTTAGGGTTTGAAGACGGTTGGTATAGTCGGTTTAAGGTGTAGCTTTAGAAAAAAGGTTAAATTTGTGTCACGGGCGACAGGGCTTTGCATTCAGCTTTTCAGGAATTTGAGCGTCAAGTTGAATGGACAGACTGTAGAGGGTTTGCAGTCTGATCAATACCAGTCGATGTTGGCCTATTTAATTTTGAAAGCACAGACGCCGCAGCCGCGCTCCCGCATTGCGGCATTGTTTTGGCCAGATGTTCCTGACCAGCAGGCCAAGGCCAACCTGAGACGAGCCCTGTTCCGGCTGAAGCAAAATCTGCCCCACGCGGATCAAATTCTGCATATTACCTCGACCACACTCCAGTGGCAGCCGCAAGTTCCCATGTGGATCGATGTGGTGGAGTTCGAGAATGCGATCGCCACAGCACGACAGGCAGAAAATCCGCAAACAAAAGCTGAAATTTTGAAACAGGCCGCCGATCTATATCAGGATGACCTGGTTTTGACCTGCTACGACGATTGGCTTCTGTCAGAGCGCGACCGATTTCGTCAGCTCTTGGTTCAGGTGCTCGCCGACCTCTGCCAATTGACCGCTCATCTTGGCAATTTGCGCAGTGCCGTTGAGTATGGCCAACGGCTCATTCATCAAGACCCCCTGAGCGAGATGGGGTACTTAACGCTGATGAGGTTGCATGCCCAGCAGGGCGATCGCCCGACCGCCTTACAAGTCTACCACCAGTGTATGGAGCTACTGAGGGAGGAGATGGGCATTGACCCTTCCGTCGAAACGCGCCAGTTTTATGAGCAGTTGCTGCTGGACGAAGAGTCTTCTCTCCAACCATCGAATAGAACACCGTTGTCCTATGAGGCATCGCTCAGTGAATCGGCTGTCGCGGTAACATCACCTCCAGCAAAAACCGCTCAGATTGACTGGGGCGAAGCTCCCGATATTAGCTTGTTCTATGGCCGTTCTGAAGAAGCAGTCCAGCTCAGTCAATGGATCAACCAAGATCGCTGTCGGTTGGTGGCAGTGCTGGGCATGGGGGGCATCGGCAAAACTGCCCTGGCGGCGAAGGTGGCGAATGACCTGCAGACAGAGTTTGACTTTATTATCTGGCGATCGCTCCGGAATGTTCCGCTCCTCGATATGCTGCTGGAAGATCTGATTCCCTTCTTGTCCGATCAGCAGGAGATGAATCATTCCGTGACTCGGTTTGTGCATTGGCTCCGCCAGTCGCGCTGTTTGGTCGTTTTGGATAATGTAGAGACGCTTTTCAAAGGCGGTGAGCGGGCGGGGCAATATCGCGATGGCTATGAAAATTACCGAGAATTATTTTTAGTCGCTGGGCAAGCGAACCATCAAAGTTGCCTGTTGCTCACCAGTCGCGAAAAACCCGCTGAAGTTGCAACCTTTTCCGATGCCCATCTTGCGGTTCGATCGTTACAGCTCGGCGGGTCATCAGAAGTAGCTTTAGCTCTGATTGACAGCAAAGAATTATTTGGAACCCAGGCAGAGAAGGAAAGGCTTTGCGAACGTTGCGACCATAGTCCCTTATCGCTGCAAATTGTCAGCAGTTCCATTCAGGATATTTTTGCTGGGGATATTGCCCTTTTTCTAGAAGAAGATATTGTTCTGTTCAATGGTGCGAAACGCTTGCTCGATCATCAATTTGAGCGGCTCAGCGCCCTCGAAAAAACGGTCATGATCTGGCTAGCCATCAATCGCGATTGGACGAGTCTGGCCGAACTCAAGGCCGATATTTATCCCGTTTGTGCCATGCCACGCTTGCTGGAAGCGCTAGAGTCCCTCTGTTGGCGATCGCTCATCCAACGCCGGGGGAATACCTATACGCAGCAGCCCGTCATCATGGAATATGTGAGCGATCGCTTGATTGAGCAGGTCAGCAACGAGCTAATAAACCCAGACTGTTTTGCAACGCCCTCCTATGAATCACTAGCCGTTGTCACCTATCCACTCATCAAAACAACAGTTAAAGACTTCATCCGCGAAAGCCAAGAACGCCTGATTCTCCAGGCTGTAGCCGAACAACTGAAACAAGCCCTAGCCACTCCGAACCACGCGATTCGCCATCACCTCAACATCCTGCAATCTCGCAAAAGTCAGACCACAGGCTATAGTGCTGGTAACCTTATCAATCTTACCTGGGCGCTCGATATCGACTTTACAGGACAGGATTTATCCGCACTAGCCATTAATCAGGCATATTTACCACAGGTGAACCTGCACGGGGTCAATTTTGCCCACGCAGTCTTTAAAAACACAGTATTTAATCAGCCATTCGATCCAGTCTGCAGCATGGCTTTCAGCCCAGATGGCTCACTTCTGGCCACTGGCGATGGAGGGGGACGCATTGTCATCTGGCGTATGGCGGATCAAAAACCCATCCTGACAGTTCAAGCATCAACCAGTTGGATTATAGACTTGGATTTTAGTCAAAACGGCCAACAACTGGTGAGTGAACAGACTAGCAGCCTGAATGTTTGGGATGTGGCTTCAGGCCAATTGATTAAAACGCTTAATGGGCATAAAAGTCTCATTTGGACCGTGGCTTCAAGCCCCACAGAAAACTTACTGGTGAGTGGCAGTGTTGATGCCGATCTCATCGTGTGGGACTTAGAAAAAAGTGAGCTCTTACATCGATTAATCGGCCATACCCAACAAATCAATGCAGCGGCATTTAGCCCTGATGGAACCCAGATCGTGAGTGCCAGTGTTGATAAAACGCTCCGGATTTGGAATTTCAAAACGGGAGAAATGCTCAACGACTGGCCTTGTGAGTCTGAACCTCAATGTGTCAGTTTTAGTCCCAATGGGCAACATCTGGCGATTGGTCAATATGATGGCACGATTAATATTTGGAATCTTCAAACCGAACAAATAGAGTTGACCTTCAAAGCCCATCAATCTCAGATTGTGTCGATAGCGTTTAGCCCTTGCGGCGAGTACCTTGCCAGTGGCGGTGTCGATGCCACCACAAAGCTTTGGGATCCTAAGACAGGCCAGCTTTTGCACATCACAACGGTTTATATCAATTCGATTTGGAGACTTGCCTTTACCCCCGATGGTAAATATCTAGCTGTTAGCAGCAACGACTCTACCATTCGACTTTGGGAAATGCCCAAAAAACAACTCTTTAAGACACTGCAAGGATATTCTAGTTGGGTCACGACGGTACGTTTTCATCCCAAGCAGCCTCTGCTATGTAGTGGCAGCGGAGACTGTAAGGTGAGGCTTTGGAATGTTATAACGGGCGATCTCGTCAAAACATTTGAAGGACAACGTGACTGGATTTTAAGAGTGACTCTCAGTCCTTGTGGCCAGAAAGTAGTGAGTGGTAGTAACGACAGTACAATTCATATTTGGGATGTTGAAACAGGACAACATCTAAATACACTGCTTGGGCATAATGCCCCAATCTGGTCGGTTGAGTTTAGTCCAGATGGTCAGCAATTATTGAGCAGCAGCTTCGACCAAACTATTCGGTTGTGGAACGTGACAACTGGGCAAGCCACAACCATGAAGCAAGCTCATAAAGGGTGGGTATTTGATGCTCGATTTAGCCCAGACGGAAAACAGTTTGCCAGTACTGGCATGGATGGTGCGATCAAACTATGGAATGCCGAAACCACAGCACCAATCCGCAGTTGGCAAAGTCAGCAAGGCTCGACCTGGGCACTCGCGTTCAGTGCTGATGGGAAACGTCTATTTACGGGGGGAGAGGCGCCAATCGTTAAGGTGTGGAATACTGAAACGAGTGAACTGTTGCAAACGTTAGAGGGGCATGTTGCTGGTGTTTGGGCCATTGAAGCAAGTCCCGATGGCAATCTCCTGGCCAGTGGATGCGATGACCAGACGGTTAAGCTTTGGGATGTTCACACTGGCCAACTTTTGCAAACCCTTGATTTGCATCAAGGTCGGATTAATGCGTTAGCCTTTACCCCCGATAGTCAAATGCTGGCAAGTGGGAGCAGCGACGGAACCATTCGACTGTGGGATCTGTCTTCCGGTGACTGTCTGATGATACTGCGAACTCCAAGACCCTATGAAGGGATGAATACTGCTAATATTCTGGGACTCACCGAAGGTCAGAAGACATCGCTGAAAGCATTAGGGGCAATTGAACAATAGTACCAAATCCGGTTAAATCGCCGTAAAACCCAACGATAGTTGGGTTTTACGGCGATTTGATATAAGTGGGTGACCTCACTCAACTCCTATAGCCTTACACATTGAGATTAGGACACATTATTTTCTTGAAAGCCACGCAGCGCGTGGCTTTCAAGAAATAATTGGTTTTACCTCAGCGCGTAGCGCTATAGCTTTGCGGATTGAGAGAATACTTGTTTCGAGAAGGGGCTTGTATCGAATCCGGCCAAACAGCCGTAAAGCAGAAGCACCCCAAGACGATTTTGCGCTGATGCGAAACGCAGACTCAGAGAGAGCCGGACGCCTCAGAGACGGTTTGGAGACGCATGGTTCTCTAAAGTGAAATTATCAAAAACCAGGTGCTCTTGAAAATTCCTTTTGTCTTAGAGCCTGTTATCAGTTAACGATAAAGAACTTTGTGAATAAGGATGAGTGCATCTCACTCAATCAACCGATGTTCACAAGGCAATGAGTCGAGCCAAAGGTCAAACCGACACATGACACCTAAAGGAGCAAGAAGCATGACTGAAGCAACGATCCAACCAACTCGGCTAGTGCTCGCAATTGCTTTAGTAGTCGCGATCGCAGAGTTTTTGCCAAACCCATCACGATCTTCAGGTCTTCTCAACACCGCCAGAAGCCCAGACTGCCAGTACGAAAGCACCTCATCCAGTCTTTTCTGAAAATCAATGTGAATCACTCGTCTCTTCAGCTTTATCCATAATGGAGGTGGGATTATGCTAGTCGAACGACCTAACGCCAAACCCTTATCTCTCGAAGAGATATCTCAACTTGAAACGCTGCGCTCTGTAGTTGAGCACGCTCTCGAAGATGGTCAATTCTCCATTTACGAACGTGAACGTATTCAGTCCCTTATTTGGGCCGATGGCAAGGTCACATATGAAGAACTACGCACGATGAATGAAGCCATTTACAGCGTGATGGGAGACATCCCTCCGGAATTTGAGTGGCGGCGCTTTGATTAGAGGAGTTGTGGGTAAGTTGCTTGAGCGACTTACCCATAAACGCTGGCTGAAACAAAACGTTTGTTATTTTTACAGGAACGGTAGCCCATGTTCAACTTTATCAAGAGAAGAATAGCAATGAATACTCCGCTATCTTTTGAAGCTCTGCGTTCTAAGCCCTTGTTATATATTCTGGATTATGGAGAGAGTCCAGATGAACGGCCTCATATGCTGTTGCAGCAAGCGCTCGAAGGAGAGTCAGATGTTTGTGTTTCCCGTGCAGAAATTGATCTGAGGAAAGCAATAGAAGCGCTTTCACTCATCACCGACTCGACTATCAATTCGTTTGAAGCGCTGGCAGCAATGGCACTTCCTCGAACAACAGCAGCTTTGTTTTGGAGTATTCAATCTCTACTCCATCGGCATTATCAAAACCCTAACCTTCCGAATGCTATTCATGATCGCAACCATGATGCACGCTTACTCTTTCAGTATCTGGCTCAATTAAATCTTGATCCTTGGTATGAGGCTACCGTTCATCGAGCTGCGCTTGAAAATCTTCCCGCTAACTTACAATTCCCTTCAGGACATCCGCTGCCAGGTTATCTATATCGGCAACACCCGTTAAAAACCCATCAGCATAGTTACTATCCAGTTAATACGTATTTTTCTCTCTTGTTTGAAGAGCGAAAACAAACACTCCTCAAGATTTTAGAAGCGTTAGGTGCGACTAAAGTGGTCATATCTCCTATATATCCAGAAGCATCTGATAGATTGAGAGATATTCAACCGGAAAAAATAGAATATACTCCCGATTCTCAATCAATATCGAAATTTGAGCCTTCTCAATACTCCTGGTTAAGATATGAACCTATATGGAAATCTTTGGTCTATGCCCGTCTCAAGAGACGATTTCAGTCAATACAATTTGAACTAGATGTTGACGTTATGGGAATATTGAGAACACAGGTTCAAACAGTGGCTCAGTTGATTTCGGGTTTAAACTCTGTGCTGCCTCCTGATAATTATAAAGATATACTTGCGGCAGAGTTACTTCATCCAGTAAGAGTCGAGGTAGAATTTCAGAATTCTTAAATTTCCCTGGACAATATCTGAATGATGCTTCTACATGAATCGAACACGCAAAAATATCGCCAGCTTCTGATTGTTCTCATCGTTCTGTTCCTGCTTTCTCCTTTCTTGAAAGCAGGTATTGGCAGTGTTATTTCGGATGTGTTGTTACTATCTAGCATTATCCTGATTGTCAGAAGCTTGACATTATCTAGACGATTGCTGTTCATTTATATTGCGATCGCCAGCCTAGCCTTTAGCTTACAACTCAACATCAACTTGGGTTGGGATCCTTCCTTAAACCAAGCCTTTGATCTGATGTTCCAGACCGTCCTTTCACTGTATATCGGAGGGGCAGCTTATTTGATTGGCCGCGAGATTTTGAAAGCACCTAAAATTACGGCAGATATTGTGCAGGGAGGAATCAGTGTCTATCTGTTGATTGGCTTTGCCTGGGCCTTATTTTATGGCATAGTTGCGACATTAGATCCCAATGCATTTTCGCAATCTTTGCTGATTCAAGATGCTCATATCAAGGCGTTTCACTTCAGCTTTACAACCCTCACAACTTTGGGCTATGGCGACATTGTGCCCGTGAGTGAGTTTGCCTTGGTGCTTACGAATCTAGAAGCAATTATTGGCCAGATCTATCCAGCTGTTTTCATGGCCGTTCTGGTGGGTGGATATTTAGGTCATCGATCTCACTGATGCGCTTAGCCAAGCTTCGCAAGACGCACAGCGTACATATCATTGACTCTATCAATCCCCGGTTGAAGCCTCTAGATATTGTTTACATCCGCTGCATTGTAGCGAGTATAAATGATATTTAGATTTAATCGGGTTGAATATTTGTAGCTGTCTACTCATCCGACTATCCTTTCAGATACTTTAAGCTTAGATTAGCCATTTCAAGCTTCACATTAGAGACAAGACTGGAGACCAAGTCAGCATCTCTTTTTCTGATTTTGAGCTTCATTTCTCCAGCTTTTTGCTTCGGGATCTCCTCCAAGAGCTTTAGATCTGACATTCTGATTATCAGATTATGCCTCCACAGCCCCTTTCTTAAATTCATGTCTTGAATTGCTTGAAGCGGTAGGATGATCTCTTTAACGCTAGATTTGATTGCACCAAAGATAGCATCTTTGGTTTGAAACTGAAGCTTGATCGAATCGCCTGTGAAAAGAATAATGCCATCTGTTTCTGCAAACCCTTCGTAGACATCCGTGATTTTGAACGG
The DNA here is from genome assembly GCA_015207365.1 of Vacuolonema iberomarrocanum LEGE 07170. GTDB lineage: Bacteria > Cyanobacteriota > Cyanobacteriia > Elainellales > Elainellaceae > Vacuolonema > Vacuolonema iberomarrocanum. The sequence continues at coordinate 45,894 of JADEXA010000026.1, read as the reverse complement.
AACGCTTACGTTATGCATCATATTAATTTGTGTGGAGTGACAAATTTAACAGCAGACAAAGCAAACTTACCATGCTCCCTTTGTATTAGATTATGACGCATTCCTGCAAATATTGTGATCGATTGAGGGCATCTGCATAGTGCTCTGGAATTCGGTATTAGATCATTTCAATAATAATGAAAAGCTATAGAAAAGTGTCAATCATAGCGTTCGATCTTGCTGAATTCCTATATGCGCAAGAATGGCAGCAGTGTTACTTCGTTCAATCTAAGCGACTATCGTTATATTAATCACTCAGTCTACACATTCGAAGCATTTCAAAAATGTTACAGATTTGCTGAATGTTGTTGCGAAATGCCGATGGTGACTGCTTTGGACGCTTTGGAGACGCTTGCTTTATTAGAGTTGATTTATCGACATCAATCGATCGCATCACCCACTTAGAACAGAACTCCTAGTGCAGGGTGTTGTTCATTCCATGAAGCAAGGATTCACACTTTGAGTGTATCTGGTGCAGAGCGAAAGATGTCTGCAGATTGAAGCGTAATTTTAAGCAGGCAAACACCATGTATTCACTACGAATTAAGTTTCGGCGGGTTGCGATCGCAATTCTTGCCGTATTTCTTGTTGCAGATTTTTCACCTCACCCATTTCTGTCTCAAGGATTGGTTCTAACAGCACTGTCGAGACTTGCGCCCCTCCATTCCTCTGATGGTGACCCAGGGATAGGAATAAAGCAGAGCCATGACAGTAACCCGTAAAGCGAAGCCGACTGTGCAGTTCGTGGATGAGTACTGCGACTCGTATCGAGATTTATTTGTTGAGGTGAGAAGCTTCGAAGCGTTCAAGCGTCTGCATGTCGGTATGGTATCGAAGATTAAGCGAAAGTCGTTGCCAGCGATCGCGAAGGTAACGGGTTTGCGCAACCCCCAGTCATTGCAGCAGTTTTTAGTCAAATCCCCCTGGCAGGCCAAGGCCCTACGTCACAGACGACTGGAGTTGATTCGTGCGCTATTGAACGGGCACAAGTTGGTGTTAGTGATTGACGAAACCGGAGACCGCAAAAAAGGGCATACAACGGACTATGTCAAGCGGCAGTACATCGACAATCTGGGCAAGGTAGAAAACGGAATCGTCTCCGTGGATGCCTGTGGGGTAATAGATAACATCACCTTTCCTCTGACGTTTGAAGTGTACAAACCTCAGGAATGCCTGAACCCAGGAGAGACCTATCGCAGCAAACCCCAGATCGCTGTTGAAATGGTTCAACAATTGCAAGACGTTGGCTTCGCATTCGACCTGGTACTTGTGGATAGTAAGTATGGCGAACGTGCCAATTGCTTTGTCTCGCTGCTTCGGCGGTTGCAGCTTCCCTATGTTTTAGCGACGCGCTCCAATCATGTTGTGGGGATGCCCAAGAAGGAGCAGGTGCGGGCCAATAACTGGTGGCAGTATCAAGACAGGTTTAGCCATGGCAAGAGCGAGAATCACTTCATTCGAGAGATTGTTTATGGGCGGCGAGGTTCCCAGCAGTACTGGCAATTGACCACCGATAAAGAACGTTTGCCCAAAACATCGACCTGGATGATCACGACATGGGGGGCGAACATTTCCTACCAGCATGTTGGAGTCCTCTATGGCTTGAAGCATTGGGTGCAATATGGCTTCAAGCAAGGCAAAGATGACTTGGGATGGGCTGACTTTCGTTTTACTAACTATGGCGTGATTGAAAAGTGGTGGGAAGTGGTCATGAGTGCTTATCTCATGGTGACCTTGCAGACGCCATCGATGCAATCTGAGGGAACCCTCCCCCCTGAACTGGATTAGCTCACCGCTTGTTTCCGCTTCTCGGAATGTCGGTAACGTGCCTACAAAAACTTACGTCTACCTAGAGTCATTGAAGAGCAATCGACTCTAGCGTCGCACGCGTTCCTAGCTGATGCGCTCCTGTAGAATCGACAGCAACCAAATCTGCCTCCAAAGTAATTTAGCGCTCTACAAAATGCCCACGTAGAGGCAAGCGGACGCTATGGAGACGCTGTAGAGACGCCACTCCAAATAAGGTTGAGAGCATTACAAGCAGGTTATGCAACTGGCTCATCATTAGCGACTCGTTTTTTAGGAGCCCAATTCTATGAATGATGAAATACAGAATCTAGACCCGGTTCAAGAGTCTCAGCGTCCAATCGATACACCTGACTTAGAGCATCCCAAAACAGCTCAAACAACTCAAAGTGTTGAACAGAGTTCTGGTGTTGCGCAAAATGACCGTCCAGCAAGCCAGGAAATCGAGAGTTCCTTGCTTCCCGAAGCGCAAACCCCTCCCACGAAAGTACCCCAATCGCCAAAACCACAGCGATCGATGTGGCCAGCGATCGCCCTCTCGATGCTGGTTGTTGTGGGTTTTGTCGGCTGGCGGGTTTACCGGGGAATCCAGACCTCCACTCCCGTTGAAACCACTGAAGTGACTAACAACCAGGGTCAGCTTCCCGTGCGGGTGGCACGAGCGCAAACCGGTTTAGCCCAGAGTTGGGTCTTCGATGAAGGAACCTCTCTCCCGGTAGAACTACGCGTGCTCAACTTTTATGCCGATGGCGACATCACCCAAGTAGCACAAATCAATGGCGTCCAGCTAAGGGAAGGCGATCGCGTGAGGCAAGGGCAGTTGCTGGCCACCGTAGACGATCGGCGGCAGTCTTCCAGCATCGATACGGCAGATGCAGATATTCAAGTTGCGTTGAACCAGCGCAATCAGTCCGAGGCGGCTCTCCTCCAGGCAAGAGCCGATGTGGCAAAAGCGGAGTCAGATCTGGCGTTAGCTGAAACCGAATTCCGACGCTATCAATCCCTCTTTGAACAAGGGGCGGTATCTGAGAGCGATCGCGATGTTTATCGCAACCGGGTTGACCAAGCCGCTGCCGCCTACGAAATTGCCCAGCAGGCTCTCCGTTCCGCTGGAGACGATGTACGGGTCGCAGAGTCGTCGATTGAGGCAGCGCAAGCACGGCGCAGTCAAGTTGCAGTTGATTTAGAAGACACCCAACTGGTGTCTCCCATTGATGGCGTCATTGCTTATATCAACATTCGACAGGGCGAGTACTGGAGCAGTCGCTATCTCGATACCAGCAGCCCCCAAGCTGTGATTGAAACGGCTCCGATTGTCGTGGTTGACCCCTCCACCTACGAAGTAGAAATGGAGATTCAAGCCGATGATGCCGATGCACTTCGGTTGGGGCAGCGTGCCTATGTCGTCTTAGAAGAAGCGGTGAGTGGTGCCCAAGCCAACGGGGCAACCGAACAAGATTTATTGGAAATTGCCCGACGCGAAGGCAGCGAGGGTCGAGTTTTTGCCGTCAGTCCTTCCCAAACTCCTGGCGGACGGGGTACCCGCGTCACCATTCGCGACTTGCAACAAGTCCTCAATCTTAAAGTGGGTGCTCGCGTCTATGTCTGGATTGAAACCGTGGCGAACCCAGGCGCCACGCTGCTACCGCTGGGCTCTGTGCTGGCACGAGGGCAGGACTCCTTTGCTTTTGTCGTCAACGAAGCGGATGGCACGGTTGAACAACGGCGCGTCACCCGAGGCGTAGAGAGCTCGTCTGGCGTCGAAATTCTCTCGGGGGTTGAGCCAGGAGAAATGGTGGTGATTGAAGGTCAAAACCGCTTGGTCGATGGCACACCAGTGGACATTATTAATCGGGAGCAAGTGCAGTGAAATCTGAAGAAAAGCCATTAACCCCGCCCGTTAAATCGCCTAAACCTGCCTTACCTGACTCTTCATTGAATGGTGAGGGCACTTCTGAAAATGGATCAGGTGGCATAAAGAATGGGCAGATGCTCAACGCCCCTGGCTGGATGAAATTCTTTTTTACTCGCCAGATTTTTGGCATCCTCCTCTGCTTCATGTTGGTAATGGGCGGGCTGATGGGGTATTCCTCCATGGTGAAGGAAGGCGATCCAGATATTAAGATTGCCCGTGCGATGATCACCACACTATGGCCAGGGACAGATGCCGAAACGATTGAAAATCAAGTAACGGACAAGATTGAGGAAGAAATTAAAAGCCTGCAAGGGTTAGATGATTTTACGAGTGCTACGTTTAACTCATTTTCCATTATTAATGTTGCGTTCAAAGCAGAATCTCCTGTAGCAGAGTCGATTCAGCAACTGCGAGGCAAGCTCGATGACTCCGAGCCCGAACTGCCGCCGGAGTCGACTGGACGCGAGAAGCCAGAATTTGAGCAGTTGTCCCAACAAGATGCCCCAATCTTGACGCTTGCCTTGGTTGGGGAAGATTTAGACATTACCCTCCTCAGTCAGGTTGCTGAAGACTTACAAGAACAGATTGAAGCGGTCAGAAACGTCCGCGAGGTAGACTTAGCCGGTCGGCGCGAAGATGTGATTCATGTTCAAATGCGTCCGAGCCGTCTAACGACTCTGGGCATTTCGGCAACGCAAGTCAGCGACGCGATTCAAGGCAACAATATCGATACTTCTTGGGATCTCATCCGGGACGATGCCATCGGGGCTCAGGTGAGGTTATATGGTCGCTTTCGCACGTTGGAAGACCTCAGAAACTTACCCGTTGCTCGACTGAGTGACCAGCGAATTGTACGTTTAGCCGAGGTCGCCGATGTCTACCAGGGGCTGGAACGGGAAACGAATCGAGCTGCCGTCAGTTGGCAAGGTGCAGACTTTGCCTCCACGATCACATTGGATGTGGTGAAGGTTCCTGGCAGTGATACCAGCCAAGTGGTGAGGGATGCGTTGGCCGTGATGGAGGCCGCACGAGAAAATCCTGAACTCTGGCCCCATGGCATGGACTACCGTGTGCTCAACAGTGATGCCGAAAAGATTCAAGCGGAACTTACCGATTTGGGCAGCAACGTGTTGCAGGCATCGCTATGTGTGTTCGCGATTCTCTTTGTGGCCCTGACCTGGCGTGAGGCGCTGATTGCAGGGGTAGCGATTCCACTGACGTTTGCTGGAGCCATTTTTGTCCTGTGGATCATGGGCTATACCCTCAACACGATGGTCATGATCGGCATGATCTTAGCGTTGGGGCTGTTGGTTGATGTATTTATCCTTATGTTGGAGGGGATGCATGATGGCCTGTTTATCCAAAATCTGCCCTTTGGTCAGGCAGCAATTAAGACGGTCAAAACCTATGCAGCTCCGGCGTTTGCAGGGCAGTTGACGACCATTTTGGCGATGGCTCCATTGATGGCGATCGCTGGCACTATGGGCAAATTCGTTCGGCTCATTCCGATCAGCGCCATCACCTGTCTGGTTCTGAGCTACATCGTTGCGCTCCTCGCCGTTGTTCCCCTTTCCAAATTCCTGCTCAATAAGGTGAAAACGGGAGGCCAGTCCAAAACCTTTGTGGATCGGCTAACCGAGAAAGTCTCTGAGATGTTTGCCCAGTGGAGCTTGCGAACAACGATTCCCAATCGCAAGGTGGCGCGGCTGTGGACCTTGGGTACCATTGCCTTGTTTGTCTGCGCGATCGCTCTATTCACAAAACTGCCTTTTGCCCTCTTCCCCGATAGCGAAGGGCGTAAGCTCAGCATCAATGTCGAACTGCCGCCAGCCGCAACTCTGGTGCGCTCCCAAGACGTCGCCAACCGCATCGGAACCCTGCTTAAGGACTACACCGATCCCGATGGCCAAAACGTCTTTGAAAGTGTGGTCAAACTGGTCGGCCAGCGCAGCAACTTGGTGCCCTCAAGTGAAATCAAACCCGTCAATGCCGATTATTTTGTTGGGTTGTCGGCGATGTTTGTTGAGCGCAAGCAACGTGCGCGCGACTCCTTTGAATATGCCCGTGAGGTGCAGCAAGAACTCAGCGAAACGATTGTACGAGACTATCCAGGTGCCATCTTGGCGGTGCAGTTTGAGCGTACCGGAGGCGGCGAGGATCCGATTCAGGTTGAGCTTTATGGCGATGATCTACGAACCCTGCGGGAGCTTTCGGCTCAGGTGCAGCAGGCGCTGCGCGAAATCCCTGGCACGATGGATGTGCGGGACGACCTGGGGAATTTGCGCGAGGATTTCAGACTCGTGCCCAAGCGCGAAGCTCTCGATTTCTACGGAATCAGCCAGCAAGATCTGGGGGAACAAGGTCGCTACTTGATGATCGATAACGAGGTTGGCGACTTCTCGGTTGGTAGCGGGGAAGAAGATCTAGAGATTCGTCTCAGTACGCAATGGCCATCGTTGCAGGGTGAGGTTGGCGGGCCATCTCGGTTAGATGAGTTTGCCACGGTACGCTTCATTACCCCGGATGGAGAGGTCTTACCCCCCTATGCCTTGCTGGAGCCGGTCGAGGAAGCGGTTCCCCTCTCGATTACCCACCGCGATACCCAGCGCAGCGTCACGGTGTTGGCCAAGGTGGTTCCTGGCCAAGACTATTTTGACAGCGAGATTCTCACGCAACTGGCTCCCATGCTAGATGCGATGCAGTTTGACCCCGCCGATCCCAACAATCCAGACCGCTGGCCCCGAGGCTATACCTATCGGTTTGGCGGAGATGCCGATACCAGTAGTGAAACCTTTGGTTCGGCAGGACAAATGCTGATTGTGGCGATTTTTCTGGTGTTTGCGGTGCTAGTGCTGCAATTTGGTTCTTACACTCAGCCCGTCATCATTATCTTGACCATTCCTTTTGCGTTGATTGGCACTATTTTGGGGTATTTGCTTCTCGATTTGCCCTTCTCCTTCCCGACGGCCATTGGCGTGATTTCGCTGACCGGCATTGTGGTCAACAACGCCATTGTCATGGTTGACACCATGAACGAGCGTCGACGAAACGGCTCGGATGTAAGGCATGCAGCGGCCTATGGTGCGAGCGATCGCCTCCGCCCAATTCTGACCACCTCCATTACCACCATCATCGGCCTGATCCCCCTGGCGCTCAGCGATGCTAAATGGTTCCCCCTCTGTATGGCCGTGATTTTTGGCTTGATGTCGGCCACGTTGATCGCCCTGCTAGTCGTGCCGGGACTGTACTTACAACTGACGCCGAATAAGCCTGCATCGAGCTCTGAGTAGCGGATTGGCAAGCGATTCAGCGGTCAAAACAAAACCAACACAGACAGTATGGCTGTTGCAACCTCCCACACGGCACCAGTTCCTTTTGAGGGGGCAACTCATGGAGCCGCCAAAGCTCACGTCATGTTCAACGACTCAAATATCTTCTCAAGTTCAAAAATGAGTAATTTGTCCCCTTTGATTATCCTTATCACTGAATAGCATCATGATGTTTCCAACCCTTTATCTCCCTCCCAGCTTGGGGTCTGTTTTCCTGGCTCCGTTAACACCGCTGCTCGCTTCCGTTGGTGGCGGCGAAGGTGAGCTCTATGCCAAAGCGCTGGCGCTCGCCCTGGCGCTGGCGGCGATATCAACCTTTATCTTCGCTCAGATCTTTGGCGAGCTGGCCGTTCGTATCGGTCTGCCTGCTGTGTTAGGTGAACTGATTGCAGGCTTCGTGCTAGGTGTTTCCGGCCTCCATATATTGGTGCTGGGTGAGAGCGGTCAAGTCGCAGATTGGGCTGTGGCACTCATTCAATGGCTTTCGGGAAGTGACACTGCCACGATTCAAGAGATTTTTGCGGAGCCAGTCAAGATCTTAATCAACGACTATGCCAGTGCTGGGGTCGCGGTTCTGCTCTTCAAAATTGGCCTTGAGGCAGATTTGAAGGAGTTACTTCGGGTTGGTCCACAGGCGGCAACGGTGGCGATCGCAGGGGTGGTACTTCCCTTTGCTGCCGGTTTCTTTGGACTCTCTGCCGTCTTCAATCTAGATACCATTTCAGCCCTGTTTGCCTCTGCGGCATTGACCGCAACCAGCATCGGTATTACCTCACGCATCATGCAAGAGTTGGGGGTTTTGAATACCAAAGAAGGCCAAATTATCCTCGGAGCTGCGGTTCTAGATGACATCTTGGGCATTGCTATTCTGGCGGTGGCCATCGGCATTGCCCAAAACGGAACGATTCAATTTTCTAGCGTCTTGGGTACGATTGTGAGCGCAACCATTTTTGTTATGGCGGCGATCGCCCTCAACAAGACCTTCGGCCCCAGATACATCAATTTCCTCGATCGTCTCAAGAACCCCTACAGCGTCCTCATCGGTTCTATCGTCTTTTTGTACGTGATGGCGGTTATTGCTCGGCTCATTGGCCTGGAAGAAATCCTCGGCTGTTTCGCCGCGGGCATCGTGTTAGGCAACACCAAGGCAACCAAAACCCTCGAAAAAGCCTGTGATCCCCTAGTTGCCCTGTTTGCGACAATCTTCTTCGTCTCGATTGGAGCCAAAACCGACCTCACCGTGTTGAACTTGGCGAACCCTGAAAGTCGTACAGGCTTAATCATCGCCGCATTTCTAACGGTCATCGCCATTTTCGGTAAGCTCGCCGCCGGATACTTCGTCTTCACCAAAGAGAAACTCAACCGATTGGCGATCGGCACAGGCATGGTGCCACGGGGAGAAGTGGGGTTGGTGTTCGCTGGATTGGGCGCAGCCACAGGAGCCGTGTCGGGGTCAATTAATGTGGCGATTGTGTTGATGGTGATTGTTACGACATTTGTGGCACCGCTGATGTTGCGCAAGGTATTCGCTAGAAAAACCAGGCAAGTCAAGATGGGTGCGATTCAACCAGAAGGGGATTGATATCAAATCCGGTTAAATAGCGGTAACACCCAACTATCGCCTGCGATAGTTGGGTGCTTCAATTGGATTTAGTGCAGATTCAACGCTCCTGCTTGCGTATGCATTGAAAGGTGATATTGTCCGGGTTCGCGATCGCCCCTCACTAAAACCTCGACGTGCTTACCAGGAGCTAACATCAAGTCATTCATTTCGATGGGAGCGTCGTCTCTGAATCAAGTCGCTTTAGCGGCTGGGGTTAAACGGGCTGCATCGTCCGCCGGAGCGCTGTCTACTGCCTCGACCGTGCCTCGGAACATGTTCATACCGCAGGCGAACTCATAGCGTCCTGGCTCTGTGGGCGTGAACTCAATCGCGGTCGTTTGATTCACGGGCAGTGCTTTAGCAATGTGAAAGTCAGGAAAACGAACTTCTTCCAAACAGCTACTAGGGTCGGTACGGTAAAAGTTCAGTCGTACGGGTTGCCCAGCCTGTACCATAATTTGGTTTGGCTCATAGCCACCATCAACAGTGATGGTGATTTCTTGTATCCCATTCTGGCTCTTGGCTTTATCGGCTTTGGGCTGGCTAAAAACAAACCACCAAAGCTCTAAGCCAACAAGACCCAGACCACCAGCCGTCACCAGTGCCTTTGTCCACAAGGGTTGCTCAATGCGGCGAAATCCACTGTTAGGTTCCGACACAGCATCATGAGTCATTTGGGCGGAAGAACCTGTGGCTAACCCTAGCAGTAAACTTAAACTGGCTAAGCTGCCCAGGGCTAAATTTCGATAACGTCCCATAGAAAAGACCTCCAATGGCTAGCTAGCGGCTCCAAACAGGAGAAGGTTGAATAGGATGCCGGAAATCGCTCCTAGAAGGAAGCCGACACCGACAAGAAGAGCAAAGAAAGAGAGGGGATACGTCATCATTGAGGATCCTCGATAAAGATGGAAAGCATGATGGGTTAGAAATAAGGAAGCTACTGTTTCGTCATCCGCCGTGTCGTGGCTGAAAATTTCGTAACCGCAAAGCATTCGTCACAACCGATACGGAGCTAAACGCCATTGCTGCCCCAGCAATGATGGGGTTCAACAGCCATCCCAAAATGGGGTACAGAATACCGGCTGCGATGGGAATACCGGCCACGTTGTAGATAAAGGCAAAGAACAGATTTTGCTGAATGTTGCGAATGGTGGCATGGGAAAGTTGGATGGCGGTCACAATTCCCCATAGATCGCCGGATATAAGCGTGATATCGCTAGCGGCGATCGCCACATCTGTACCTGTTCCAATGGCCATACCGACATCCGCTTGTGCCAGGGCAGGTGCATCGTTAATCCCATCCCCCACCATGGCCACGAGCTTGCCTTCTTGCTGCAAGGCCATCACTTGATCGGCTTTTTGGTCAGGGCGCACCTCTGCCATAACCCGCTGAATGTTGACTTCGTGGGCAATGACCTCCGCCGTCCGACGGTTATCGCCCGTGAGCATCACCACTTCGAGCCCCATCTTTTGCAGCGCACGAATCGCACTCACAGAGGATGGTTTAACCGCATCGGCAATGCCCATAATGGCTTCTATTTGCCCATCGACCGCCAACCAGACAGCGGTTTTGCCACTCTGCTCTAGCTGCTCCCAGACATCGTTCAAGCGTTGGGTGTCGATACCCAGCTCCGTCATCCAGCGATGGGTGCCAATTTGTACCCAATGCCCTTCAACTTGGCCTTGAACCCCGCTACCAGCCATTGCTTCGAAGTCTGATGGCGACACCAGCGTCGCTCCTTGGCTTTTGGCATATTGCACCACGGCCTCTGCAAGGGGATGCTCTGAGTTTTGCTCGAGCGATCCAGCTAATTTCAGGAGTGCAAGTTCGTTCCCATTGGCCGTACCCCTGATGGTGGTGTAATGGGTGACCGTGGGTCGCCCTTGGGTAACGGTGCCCGTCTTATCGAGCACAATCGTTTGGATCTTATGCGCGAGTTCTAGGCTGTCAGCGCCTTTAATCAAGATCCCGTTTTCTGCCCCTTTACCCGTGCCCACCATAATCGAGGTCGGGGTAGCAAGTCCCAGGGCACAGGGACAGGCCAGAATCAGTACGCCGACGGTGGTAATCAGAGCCATGCTGACGTTGCCCATGATGTTGAACCAAAGGACGAAGGTGAGGATGGCGATCGCAATCACAGTTGGGACAAACCAGCCCGTCACCCGATCCGCCAATCGTTGAATGGGTGCTTTGGAGCCTTGGGCCTGTTGCACTAACTTGACGATTTGAGCCAAAAACGTGTCTTTGCCGACCCGTGTTGCTCGAAACTTGAAGCTACCCGTCTTGTTAAGTGTGGCTCCAATCACCTCATTGCCAATCTGCTTGTGTACAGGGACGCTCTCACCCGTCACCATCGCCTCATCGAGGGTTGAGGAGCCGTCAACAATTTCGCCATCGACAGGCACCTTCTCGCCAGGTCGCACCAGGATGACATCACCCTCCACAACATCTGTAATTGGGATGTCGACCTCTTGATGGTTCCGAATAACCCGTGCCGTTTTAGCCTGTAGCCCCATCAATTTACGAATGGCCTCGGAGGTTTGGCCTTTGGCACGGTTTTCCAAAAGATTACCCAGCAAAATTAGAGCAATAATGATCGCCGCAATCTCGTAGTACACATCGGGGCGTAACCCTTGATCCCAAAACCATTGTGGGTAGAGCGTTGGGAACAGTGAGTACAAATAGGCTGTGCCTGTGCCGACAGCCACGAGAGTATCCATGGTGGCCGAGTGGTGCTTCAGCGCTTTCCAAGTATTGATGAAGAAATCACTCCCGGCCCACGCCATAACGGGTAGGGTTAACACCAACTGCAACCAGGGGTTGTGCAACCATGCAGGAATGATTGGGATTTCAAGCCCCGTCATCATGGGAAGGGCACCAATCATAAGCACCGTGCCAACCACTAGGCTAAAGATGACTTTGCGCTTGAGTTGCCGATCTCTAGTGGCGCGCTCACGGCGTTCGGCATCGTCCTCCGCCGTTAACGGATTGTCGTCGATAGGTTGAGCGGCATAGCCGATGTCCGCTACCGTTGATTGCAGATCAGCCATGCTGACTCGCTTGGGGTCATAGGTGACAACGGCCTGTTCAGCACCAAAATTGACGCTACAGGTTTCGACCCCTGGCACCGACCGCATGGCAGATTCGATGTTGCTTGCACAGGATGCACAGCTCATGCCTCGGAGCTTAAAGGTTTGGCTGTTCATATTAGTCACCTCATGCAATGGTGGCGATGGCTTTATCTTCAAGGCTCTAGCTAGATGTAGGGTCAAGGGGGAGAAGCATAAAGTTTTATCACCGCATCTATGAAATGGTTGAGGCCGGGGCAAACAATAGAGAACCCTTGATTTTGAGAGATATGGGCAGTGCCTGTGCCTCCAAAATCAAGGGTTTTAAGTCGTTAGATGTTATTAACCCTAAAAACCTGCACCGCTTACAGCGCGGGCGGTGCAGGTTTTTAGGGTCTGGTTTTTTATCATGGCGAGTTACTTAGCAAGATTTTGATTTTTTGCCCTGGCCTGAGCGCTGGATAGAAATCCTGTAAGTAGAAGTCGAACAACTCAGTTTGGTGATTCGTCGATAGAGATGCTGTCTATGAGCGGACAGATGTTGTTGGACGGAGGAGGTTGCGCTGTAGCCCAGCGATCGCGATATTGTTCCAAATCAGCTTTGAATGCCATCATCTGTTGGATTTGAGCATCGAGCTGATCGATCTTGTTTTGTAAAAGCGATCGCACAAATTCGCAAGGTACATCTCCCTGTTGATGCACATGGAGCACCTCACCGATATCCTCTAAGGAAAACCCCAGCGTCTGCGCCTTTTTGATGAACTGCACCTGTTGCACCGTTTGAGGCAGATAGTAGCGATAGCCGTTTTGACCCCGTCCTGACTGGATAAGCCCTAAGCTTTCGTAATACCGCAGTGCTCCTACTGCAACCCCGGTTTGCCTTGCAACTGCCCCAATTTTCAAGCCGGTGACAACTTCCATCGGTGTCTCCTCCTTTCCCTTCGAGTCTAAACCTTAGAGTCAACTGCAGGGTCAAGCACTCAATCATCCCAAATACCTAAGATTACCCCTTGACTCTCAAGCAAGCTGTAGCCTTTAGATTAGATTCATTCTAGTTTTGCAATACCGTTTGGTTCCAGCAAGGTGAACCATCACTTTCGCTAACAGCACCGTAATTGCATTTCCATTCCATACTTGTGTGTCGTACTAATCCAGTCATGGAGGTATTGATGAATCGCCGCTGGCTTATATCCCGATTAATTCCTGTAGGACTGATTGCGACTACCGTTGCACTTACTGGATGCACAACGACCCAACACTCTAGGTCTCAAACGACGACGGATGCAGCTGACGATGTCGCGATGAATCAGGAGCTGACCGTATTCCGCAGTCCTAGCTGTACTTGCTGTAGTCAGTGGGTGGCGTATATGGAAGCGGCTGGTTTTCAGGTCAGGGACAACGTAACGGAAGATATAACAGCCATCAAAGACCAGTATGGCGTTCCTGCCAATCTTGCGTCCTGCCACACCACCGTCGTAAATGGCTATGTGGTGGAAGGTCATGTCCCAGCCGAAGATGTACAGCGGTTACTGGTTGAGGAACCAGTAATCGTGGGGATTGCCGTTCCAGGCATGCCTATTGGTTCTCCTGGGATGGAGTCTGGTAACTATGTCGAACCTTATACGGTTTTCTCGTTCACCAACTCTGGAGAGGTTACGGTTTTTGCCGAGCACTTGTAAGCCCAATTCCTGGGCATAGGGCAAAACCCAGAGAACCCTTGATTTTGTGTCGCGCGGGCACTGCCCGCGCGACACAAAATCAAGGGTTTTAACCGGATTTGATATTACGACCAATTCTACGAAGAAAATTGGTATAGCCTTGGCTATATAAATCACGATTATCAGTACACCATCCCTCGTCGCGGATCAACAAAAATCAAGGATCTGAGGGTTCTTCCGGTATCGTCAATAACCATGCCGCTTGTGCGGGCATCGATAGCTGCAACTGTCCATTGTTGAACCTGTAGTCTACGGTCTGTTCATCGTGAATCTCATGGCTAAACTCTCGGATAGAGGCATGTCCTTGGGAACGCACTCGTTGTAGGTCGAGACGCATGGGAACGTCTACTTCTGAATCATTAACGAGGAGCACTTGCAGGGTTGTCTCATCATCTTTTGTAGCGATCGCCATCACCCGATCGTCACTCAAGGCCGTCATCGTAACGGGTTTGCCACCCTGCAATGCCCGAATCCCCAAGCGAAACGCGTAGTAGCTTAAGCGGCGATCGCCCGCTGCATCAATCAATCCTTGAAAAAAGCCGTCTTGTCCCCAGTCATAGAGTGAGAAGATATGACTTCCGTGGACATAGCTCTTGCCAGGCTGGGACATGCGAATCATGTTCTTGATGAGGTCGAGTGAAAACGCTAGGTCTGTATAGCCCGTCGTATAGGTGCCCCACTCTCCTATCCAAAGGGGTGCATCGGCATGGGGGGAGTTCTGCATCCATTCACGAACCTGTTGGATATAGGTTGCGACATTTCGGTCGTAGTTATGGACATTAACGCTGTCAAACAACGTAGGAGCTACGTCTAGCGTCGCTCTCGGCCAGTTACTGCCGCCGAGTGTTTTGGGGGCATGGATGTGATAAACCCGGCTGGGAAGATAGGTATTGTAGACATGGGCGATCGCATCTTCAGTCACTCGCATCAATTCAAAGTAATCGTCCTGATTGCCACCCCAGCCCTGTTGTCGATTATCGGGTTCATTGTGAATTTCCCAATCATCAACGTGATAGTCATTGCGGACATTCAACCAATACACCGTGGCAAATACATGCTCCCACCACTCATTCCAGTCGGCTTCGGTGCGGGGTGGATTGAGCTGTAACGCCCAAGCGGGTTCCCACCCCGGATCGCTATTCCGCAGAGTGACCACAGGGCGAATCTGAGCTGCTTTGAGGGTGTCAAAGATGGTACGCGCACTCCCTTGCCAAAGCTCTTCCGGCGTCCCTGAAAAGCCATAGTCGGTTCCGTCGTTAGGATGGGTCATCACCTCGTCCCACCAGTCCCAGTTCACGAGGTTGGGGTTCTCTTTGATTTGGGCGATCGAGGGCGAGCCATAGTTTCCGTCGTCATCCTCGGCTTCCCACCGCGACATGCCGCCATAGATGCGGTAGGTATTGATATTCAGATCAGCGAAATCAGCGCGGTCGAACCCTGTGTTGCCTTCGCAAGCCCCGATGTAGCGGGTGCTAACGCCAATTTCATGGTCATAAACCATGAGCAGTAGAGGGTCAGGCAAGGATGAACTTGCTGGTTCAATCATCGTTAGCATCACAGCAAGGAGCATGCCGAAACCGATGCCGACGCGCCAACGTCTTCGCATGAGCGATCGCGACATTCTTGTCCACATCTGACGAAACGGGTTGCGAGCCAAGCGGATTTGCATAGGGAGAGATGAAACGTTTGGGCTTGCAAATTGCATGGCGTAGTTCAAAGCGCCTTATGGCAGAGTCTGCCAAGTCAACGGTGGCTGCAATAGCCCATCTTGGGATGTCTCTCCAGTCAGCGTCAAGGCGTAGAGATGCCAATGCAGGTCATGGGTGACTTGCCAGTCAGATGTATAGATTCCGACATTGACAAAATAGTTTCCGGGCGCAAGATCCAACCGTTCAATGTCGAGGCGCAGTCTTGTGCGTGGGTCGGCGGTTTGGGGACGGGTAAGGGCCAAATGGGTTTTGAGGAAAACCTGCTCGTCGCGATTGGTTAGGCTGATATCAATTACCGCTGCGTCATCCGATGTGTGCCAGTGATAGTCAACGGCGATCGCCAAAGCATCCCCCCGCTTTAGGGTGGTTGCAGGTAAGAGGGAAACCGACACAAGCTCGATGGCTTTGGTCATGGGGTGAGGCTGGGAGCATCGTCGTAGATAGGTTTTGGGATGCACAAGGGCTGGTGGATGTGGGGTGACATAGGGTTGGAGGGCAGGATAGTCCGACAGGCGATCGCCCCGTACAAAAAGCAGGCAGTTTTGGGCGTACCAGGGTTCGACCTGCGGATGATCCCAAATCAACCTGCGCAATCCATCTACAGCTACATATCCATGGGCATTGAAGCGATCGACCCAATAGGACGGCCATTGTTCGTTGACATGAAATATCCCGCCTTGGTGCGGGATAGCTGCTGAAAACAACACGACAGGCCCTAGGTTGACAAGGGATGTGACGAATTGCTTGGCATAGTAGGCAAGCAGATGCTCTGCGACTTCTAGCGACACCACTAGGTCAAAGGTGCGATCTATCTTAAGCGGCTGTTGCAGGTCTGCTGCTACAAAGCAATCGTGGGGAATTTGTAGATCGGCGCGATCGACATAATCTCCGTCAATACCCAAAAGGGTTGCGATGCCGTGCTCCCGAAAAACCGACAACCAAGTGCCATCCCCACAACCTATATCGACCACACTTTGGGACTGCAGCCAGTCAAGCACGATCGGGACGATAATTTGAGCCGATTGGCGAGAGCCCTGCCTCAGCGCCTGGAAGAACTCGGGATCATAGGCGGTTGAAGCGACAGACCGTTGCTCATTCATGGGGTTCTAAACCTTGAGTTGAGGAACAGACTCAGATCCAGCACCTTCAGACAGGGAATTTTCAGCCACAACATCCCACCGCATCGGCGGAATCACTAGCCCTTTAGAGGTTAGCGCAGACTCAATGGTGAGGGGATAGACATGCCAGTGAAAGTCGTAGGCATAGCTCCAATCTTGCTCATAGATGCCAACATCGACAAAGTATTCCCCGGCCACCAGATCTAGGCGATCAATGGAGAGCCGCAGTATCCCTTGGTCATTGAGTGGCACCGTTGCCCAGCCCATGTCCGAGGTATTGATATCGATACACTTTTGGCCATCGGCCTGACTAACCGAAACACTGAAAATAGCGGATGCAATTGTACTTTGCTGGCGTTGATAGTCAATCTCGATGGCCAGCGCTTCGCCCGAGCGCATGGCAGCTTTGGGCAATAGTCGAATATGGCGGATCTCAACATCTAGGGAGCCAAAGCGATTTTCATTCACTTTTAGCGTCGATCCAGCGTCGGTCAGTTGAGGGGGACGGTGCGGGGTCCGCTGTTGGGTTTGCGATCGCATCTCGCTCACATACTGCCCGGTCACCACTTCCGGTTCCCCGTAGGCGACAATCTCACCCCGGCGTAGCCACAGGGCGCGATCGCACAACCGCTCGACCTGTCCCGCATCGTGAGACACAAAGACAATGGCACATCCTTGCTCCTTGATATCCGCAATGCGATTCAAGCACTTTGTCTGAAACGACAGGTCGCCAACCGATAGGAATTCGTCAATCAATAACACATCGGGGTCGGTATGAATGGCGACGGAAAAGGCAAGGCGCATCATCATCCCAGTGCTGTACGTGCGCACGGGATTGTCGATAAAACGATTCAGTTCTGCAAAGTTGATGATCTGATCCATCCGCCGGGACACTGCTTGCCGTGTCAAGCCAGCGGCGATCGCCATCACATAAATATTTTCGCGCCCGGTGAGATCCCCATGCATACCAGCTCCCAGATCCAATAGGGCACCCACCCGTCCCCGAATCTGAATTTTTCCTTCAGTTGGATGGGCAACCCCACCCAGCAATTGCAGCAGGGTCGATTTCCCAGCCCCGTTGTGACCAATAACGCCGAGCATTTCTCCCGGCGCGACTGTAAACGACACATGGCGCAGCGCCCAAAATTGCTCGACCGGCTTCATCTGTCGCAAGCCAGAGATAACCGCTTCCATAAACGTGACCGGCTTCTTGGCATGAAAACGGCTAAACCATTTCCCCAGATTTTCAACAACAATGCCGTGTTGCATTTATATTTCCTCAACAAAGCGCAGGCTTTGGCGCTTGAAAACCAGATAACCAGCGGGCAGGGCGATCGCCGTACAACCAGAAATAATGGCGAGTGCCACCCAATCCGGCTGAACGCCCCAGATGAGAATCTGACGGTAGCAGGTCACCAGATGCACTAACGGATTGAGGCCATAGAGATTCCAGTATTCCGACGGAATGCTACTCAGGTCGTAGAAAATCGGCGTCAGGTAGAACAAGAGTTGTAGCACCACCCCCAGGGTATGCTGCGTATCCCGAAAGGTCACGTTTAACGCGGCTAGGAAATAGGCAATGCTCACCGTCAGTGCAAACTGAATGATATTGAGGAGCGGCAAAATCAACACCAGTGGCGTCAGTTGTACCCCATCAATCAGCAAAAACACCACCAGCACGGGCAGCGCAAGCAAAAAGTGAATGAGCCCGGTGGTGACAATGACAACCGGCAAAATAGCGATCGGGAACCCCGGCTGACGAATGAGAGGGCGGCTGCTAATGATGACGCCGGTTGCTTGGAAGAGGGCATTTTGGAACCATGTCCATATCAACAACCCACAAAACACATAGGATGCGTATTGTGGAATATCGACTTGCAGAATGATCTGAAAAACAAAGACGAAGACGGCCAGCTGGAGCAGCGGACTAATTAATGTCCAGGCAATGCCCAAGGCCGATCGCTTGTACATCAGCTTCATATCGCGATCGACGAGCGATCGCAACAGATCCCACAGATAAGCCAGTCGCCACTTGCGTTTGGATGTTCTACGGAGATGCTGAATTCTCATCAGACGTCTATCCCTTCACAGTAGTTGGTATCGCGGATGGGTGAATGGAGCGTTCAGGCCGTTGAGCTAGGGTCAGTTCATGGGGTGTCGGGAAGGGGGCGCTATGGCCTTCTTTATGCACGCGAACGCGCGATCGCCACAAGGACCAAGGCCCCGCCAAATTGCCCAATATCTCCAGAAAAATGAGCGAGATCGGATAGTCACTCTGGTGCTGCAAAAATGCTTTGATCCGGTAGTAATGGGCATAGGGTAACCCTAACAAAACCTGCGCCAAGCCCCGCCAGTCGCCATCCCGCAACCAGGTTGTGAGGTTATAAGACACATGGCCTTTGCTATAGCCATACAGTTGGCGCTTGAGTGCGGCCTCTGTTCGGCGATGCTTATGCCACACATAGGCGTCGGGGATGTATGCAATGGTATAGCCTGCTTTGATCGCTTTGTAAAACAGGTAGGTATCTTCGCCAACCCCCGATGGCATACCCGGCCCGAGGCATTCATCCATCAAGCCCATCTCTGGGTGGCTAAACATTGTCGTCCGGAAAGCAGCGTTTGCCGTTGCACCCAGCGACCAGGTGGGCGAAGGCTTGTGGGGAAAGAGGTCATACCAACTGCCATTGACCTCAAAGGGTTCGAATCCGCGCCCGAGCCCACCATAGTTTTCAAAGGCTTGCTGGTACTGATTTTCCAGCTCTAACGGCAGAACGTTGCCTGTCACAATCATCACATCAGCACGGGCAAAGGGTTTTAGCAGTTTTTCGAGCCAATCTGGGGGAACCGTTACATCATCGTCTGTGGCAATTAAAATGTCGCCGCTACTTGCCACAAACCCAGCATTCCGAGCATAGGCTAGCCCTTGTCGAGCTTCTTCCACCAAAACAACGCCGGGAAAGTCTTGAACAATAGGTGGCGTGAGTCCAGAGGCTGGATGATTGTCAACTACCACAATTTCAATGGGTCGGTTAGTCTGCTGCGCTGTCAGATGGTGCAAACAGTTCCGCAAATCATCTGGACGATCGAACGTCGCAACGACGACCGAGACAGGAACGGCATCTGGCAGGCTGGGTCGCGGCTGGCTGGCTGAGAGGTGGTAGGTGTGGGCGATCGCCTGCATTGCATTGGCCCACACCATATCCCAGTTGGATCGTCCAGCCGGATCCAACAGCTTACTGCTGTAAGTTTCCATCAAAAGGCGAGCTAAGGCCGTGACCGGAACGTTCCGATACTGATTGGTGTAATCAAAACTGCCGAAGGGGCTATTGTGCCAACTCACAAAAATCCGGACAGAGCTATAGGCTTCCAGATCGACTAACGGCTGTAGCGGTTGGCTCAACTCGATCTGGCGAATGGCTATTCCTTCAGATGTTGGTGGGCTGGTCTTTTGCTGATCCGCAGCGGGGCGATACCGAATGGGCAATGGCTTATCCGTTTGCCAACCCTGGGCTTCAGCAATTTCGGCCACCTGCTTTGTCGCTTTGGGATACGCCAACATTCCCGCAAACGCTCCCTGAAACTCCGCGAGGATCAAATCTTTCGGGAACTGCGTTTTGTGTAGGGCTGCAACAAGGGTTCGGCGCACGTTCCAGTAGAACATCCACCATACGGCAATCTTCAGGCAAGACAAGATTTCTTCGGGGTAGGCCAACGCAATGCTGAACCACAAGGCATAGAGGCTGCCATTGAATGAAATTTGGCGTCTCAATTGGGCATAATCGCGGCGATGACGATGCCAGATCAGTGCTTTGGGTTCATAGACCAAGGTATGTCCCGCTTTTAGAACCCGAAAATACATCTCAAGATCCCCGCCCCCATTCGTCGGCGTGCCCACATCCAGGGCGGGGTCGAAGTAGCCAATCTTGTCAAAGACAGACCGCCGAAACGCCATATTGGCTCCAGTGCCAAATTGCCCTGCCCCCAGCCATTGCCAGGGAAAGGACTGACCTGGCTGCACTTGGTACCATTTCTGCTCAAAGCCACGACCAAAGCCGCCATAGTCTTCAAACAAAACCTGCGCTTCGGTTTCCAGTTCATAGGGCGCAACCAGCCCCGTGATGGCCATCACCTCTGGATTCTCTACAAAGGTTTGGGCGATCGCCTTCACCCAGCCTTTGTCGACTACGACATCATCATCGGTGTAGGCAATAATTTCGCCCGTGGCTTCTAGGATGGCGCGATTCCTTGCCCAATCTAGACCCGGACGAGGTTCGCGGATGTAGCGCACCTGAGGATAATGGTTGTCGATTAACGTTTTCGTCCCTTCTGTTTTGGGGGCGTTATCGACCACCAAAATTTCTAGATTGGGATAGTCGAGCTGACAGAGTGCCTCCAAGCAAAGCTTCATATCGTCGGGGCGATCGCGCGTGCAAACGGCAACCGTTACCCGTGGCATTCCTCCTTCAAACGGAGCAGGTGGAATATTGAGTAAGTCTTCTAGTCGTAGGTCTTCAGGGCGATCGGGGGAAGCCAAGCCATTCTTGAGCAATTGAGCAATAATAGCCCAGCTAGATTGCTCCAAAATTATGTTTGAGAGGGTCTGAGACGAACATTGCCCAAGGGTGACAGGTGCTTGTACATAGCCCAATGGCACACCGTGCAAACGGACTAAGGCTTTTACTGCAATATAGTCCTCTAACTTGTCAACATCTGGAATCGACTGACTCAGTTCAATCTCAATAACTTTAATGGGATAAAGCATGGATTCAACCCTTAAGAATATGTTTTACTCGACCGTTGAGAGTTTCACTAAATCCGCAATAACGATTGGTGCAATAGGGAACCAACCCAGAGCTTGAGCCGCACTTTCAACCGATGAACCAATCCATCCTTAGATGAAGCGGTTTGCAATAAGCGAGAAGAGCTGGGGGAGGTTGGCTGACAAGCGACAGAGAGTGGCTTGTGATGAGGACGCACCATCGCCCAGATGCATCGAATGATATTGATAATGGCCAATTGATAAAACCCTAAACGGCAAAAGGGAGTAATCGGATCCACCACAGCTGCTTGCCAAAGCCAATGAAGCGTATCGCCAGCCT
This sequence comes from Vacuolonema iberomarrocanum LEGE 07170, assembly GCA_015207365.1. Taxonomy (GTDB): domain Bacteria; phylum Cyanobacteriota; class Cyanobacteriia; order Elainellales; family Elainellaceae; genus Vacuolonema; species Vacuolonema iberomarrocanum. The sequence goes on along the minus strand of JADEXA010000026.1, from coordinate 24,489 downwards.
CACTGTTGGTATGGCTTTGTTGAGCGAGATATAAATAGAAGCTGCTGCGAGAGAGTCGATGCAACATGCCTGGAATCTCTGGGTGGCTCTCGCGCACTTTGTCGAGCATGAGCCGTTGCGATCGCGCCATCTTACGGTAATCTGTCGACATTCCATTTGAGGACTTGCGGTACCCAACCAAGAACTTTGGCACTACCGCAAAGGTGTAATGTTCCGCTAGACGTAAGTACAGATCCCAGTCTTCACAACCTTGTGCATTTTGTGCTTTCAACTGTTCGTCATAGCCACCCACTCGGTCAAAACAGACATGTCGGATGAGGGTAGAACTGGCATTCCCCAAGAAATTATGACAAAGCAGTGTTTTTAACACCGAGCCTTCAATTGTTGCGGCGTGAAAGCCCCCTATTACCTTCCCTGACTCGTTGATATCCAGCGACCAACCATAGACAACCCCAGTCTCTTCAGAAGCTGTATCAAAGCGCTGCACCATCAACGCAACGGCCTCTGGGTGCCAAACATCATCCGCATCTACTGGAGCAATAAATTCTCCTCTTGCCTGCCGAATGCCTCGGTTACGAGCGGCTGCAACCCCGCCATTCAGTTGTTGAATCAGAGTAATCCGAGAATCTTTTGTGGCATAACTTTGAGCAATTTCTGCGGTGCGATCGCTCGACCCATCATCAACCACTAAAATCTCTAAATTTTGATAGGTTTGCGCCAAAAAAGATTCTAGTGTTTTCTCAATAAAAATCTCTGCGTTATAGGCAGGAATAACCACTGAAACTAAAGGCAAAGTTGATTGCATCATGTCTCCAATAGAAGCGAATCAAAGCTATATATAGCTACACAGTTATGTATAGCTTTGAAGCAATGTGGTTTAATACCTTCAACGTAACACCTACTTTTTCTATAACTGTTGAAAGACAGACAAAGATGATGTTCCGTTTCAACAAGAATAGATAAAGCGAAATACTAGGCGGTGCTTATAAGAATGGATACTGATCAAGACAGATCATTAAATATCTAGCCTTATGTCACGACAAAGATCTTGAAAGTATTGTGCCCATAAAAAATTAGAAATATAGGGAGTAAAACTCGTTGTTTTTACCTAAATTTTCTCTGAGACTGGTTTTTGTCTCATAAGACTACTGAAGCGCTCTGAAAAACATTGATTTTGTATGTAAATATACGCAAGGATAATTGGCTAAAGTAGGTTCTATAGCCACCCCTCGGTCATCAGATCGTAGGCGTTTCAATTGCTTGTTTGACCTGTCTTTCATTGGTAGAAATGTGAGATAGACTACCGATACCCCCAATAGTGATGTGAAAATATCGGCTCTCCCAGATCTCGTTCATCTAATGATTCTTCTTTCAAGATTATGTAAACAGATGATTTGCTTGAATCGAGAGCCTATTACCTTCATATCCTCATCCTCAATCTATCTTGGCGGTAGATTGGCAGACTTGATAAGCTTCTTTATAAAGATCTCTTGTGAACTACAGTTTAATCATCAGTTTCAAGTCATAGTTGTCAGGAACCCTTTTATGAAGATATGAAGATAAGCTATGTCTTCTCGGATGTAAAAGTAGAGTTTTCCTGTTTAGAAGTTCCTGTTAAAGAAGAATGAAATAGGGCGAAAATTGCTTCTAGTGCAGAGTTGTTCTGGATCATAGAATAACGAGTCACTTAACGTGCTACTTCACCGTATCTTAAAGAATTACTGAAACGTATTAGAGTTATGGCTTACTTTGTTGCCGTCTGGATTTTGATGCTGTTGGCCTGTTTTTGCGTAGGAACTGCCATTCTTCAAGCTCTTCATATCCACAAAAGGTTCTGTGAGGGCGATCGCTTTATTCTTGCAGAATGGATCGGCTTACTTGCGTTAGCTATTTCATCCTTTAGTGTGACGCTGTTTGTCCCCTTGTCACTTCCTGTCAGTCTTGGACTGGGCACAGTCTTACTTTCCCTAGCCCTTTCCAGCTCTGATGTTCGCTTGGCGCTCAAGCAAACCTGGAAAGTCTGTCCAACAGGCGTGAAACTATCAGGATTTTTAGGATTGTGTGCGATCGCTCTATACGCAACCCGATCGGTCACTTGGATTGATACTGGCTTGTATCATGTCAGCACCATCAAATGGCTCGTTCAATACGGCACTGTGCCTGGTGTCGCTCTCATTCACGATCGTCTGGGGTTTGCATCATCCTGGTTTTCCCTCATTGCTCTGTTCAATCCCGCATTAACGGGAATGCGGGCGATCGCTATCCCCAATGGCTTTGTCGCGATCCTTTCAGTTCTTCATCTATTAATAGGAATTCGTACAATCTGTCGTTTCTCCCCAAGACTTGCTGATTGGTTCATCGTGATTGCCAATAGCCTGCTAATCTTCCTATTGCTAGGATCAACCTTATTTACAGAACTCTTAGCTTCCGCGTCTCCAGATATTCCTATTATTTTTTTGACTATACTGACGGCCTGGTTTATTTTGGTCATTCAAGATCCGCAAACAATTCAGCCAGACAAGACTAATGCAACCCCCTGGGCGATCGCCATTCTTCCATTATTTTTTGGCATTAATGGCTTTGCCATTAAACTGACAGCGATTCCATTGCTTGTTATGACGCTGCTGTTCTATAGCCTGCATGTTCGCTTTCACTTCAAAGCCTTATTGAAGGGGGCAGTCCTAACCGTTTTGTTGCTGCTACCCATCGCTATTTCCGGACAAATTACTTCTGGGTGCCCATTCTATCCATCGACGCTCCTCTGTACCGATGTGCCCTGGTCGTTGGCGACCCAACTACAGGGATATGCACTTGCTCCCACAGTTGGGATCCGCAACTGGTTCCCTGAAGTCCTCCCTGATACGAGGTTGCTGCCCTGGGCTATCTCGTTCTGGTTGGGCATTGAGGTAATGAATCAAGTTATGGCAGCCCTGCTTTTGGTATCTCTAGCCCTTATGGGGTATATGGTTTGGCGTTGGGGAATTGTGCGATTCAGCTCAATGGCTTTTGTCCCGCTTTTGGGATTGTTGGGGAGTCTGTTTATTGCCGTTCTTTCCCCTGGCATTCGATTTGGTTTGGGATACCTTGCAATCATTCCTGTCTGGGGATTGGCTAAACTCCTGTTTTCTGTGACCCAGTCTCGCCCTAATGCAATGAGACGATTCACTCATCTGCTGACTCTGCTTCAACGCCAGTCAAAGTGGATATCTTGGGCGCTTATGGTGATCTATGCATTTGGATTTGCGATGAGTCTGGGACATTCTGGGGTTCGGGCACGCCTTGCCTTTCCCCCAGCCTTACCCACGGCAGAGGTCACAGCGGTGCAGCTCAATGATGTTCACTATGTTTATCCAGCTACGCCGGAGGCTAGTGTGCTGTGCTGGGGAGCCGAACTTCCTTGCAGTACGGGTTCCATTCAGGTCAATATTCGACTGCGTCAATCTGATGCAGGGTTATCAGGTGGTTTTGAATATGCACCGTAGAAGAGTTTAGACGGCACCGCAAAGATTTACTTTCACTAAAATAAACTGCGGTGTGATGTCGGTTAGGGGTAATGCTAATGAACTTAAAATACGGGTTTGCAGAATCCAAGGATGATTTTTTCTGAGGAGGGGCGCACCGCGCCCCTCCTCAGAAAAAATCATCCCCTCAATCAGCAATGCGTAAAATACGGATAAGCGGGTATCGAGCAATTCGTGTAGAACGTAGCAGTGCAAACCGAGTCTATGAAGACAATAGAATAGCTTGGCGGGTGGCGTACCCTAACGTCAGGCACATGTAGCATGCCGCCTGATGCTTGAAGTGGGCGATCGCCAAGCCAGTATCCCCAGCACTGCATCTTCAGAACAACCTTGCGGGCAGACTCATGAAGGGGCAAAGGAGATCCCGTGGACATCATTGTTGGACAGATTCGCGATCAAAACCTGGCGGAGTTGTGGGATTGGGTCGAATCCTTGTCTCTTTCTCCGACGGCCATTCGTAGCCGCTATGCCCCAAACCGTCGCGTTAAGTGTTTTGGCATTGCTTCCAATTTGCAATCCATTGCTCGGGGGCGGGCGAAGCTAACCCATGTCGAGCAACCCGTGCCGCGCATCCAAACCTTGGGCGATCGGTTGCTGCCTGGATGGCATAGCCTGCTGGTCTGTGGAGGTGATACCACCATCCATTGGCATCGCGATCATGGGCATTTTGAAGGGATGGCCGTCATGGTCAACTTGGGAGAGGCGATCTATAGGGAGAAGGATCCTGTTCAAGAAGAACTCCACCATCACCTCACGGATGGCATGGTGATCTGCATCGATACGAAGCGTTTGCACTGCGCCACCCCCCTTTCAACGCCTCGCTACAATCTGACCTTTCGCCACCTGAAGCCAGAATTTATTCCCCAGGTCGATGTGCCCGAGACCCAACTCAGGCTAAATCTATAGTTGTGTTCTTCAGCAAGTTGTTTCTATGTCTGATCCTCGATCGCCCAATCGTGCCTATGATGTTGTGCTGTACGGCGCGAGCGGCTTTGTTGGTCGGCAAACCGTGGCGTACTTTGCTCGCCATGCTGTGGCCCAAGGCATAAGATGGGCGATCGCCGGCCGCAATCGCCAAAAACTAGAAGCGGTGCGCGATCAGGTCGGTGTTGCCGTGGATGTGCTGGTGGCCGACAGCCAGGATCAGCCTGCGGTAGATGCCATTGTTGCCCAAACCCGCGTTCTATTGACCACAGCGGGACCATTTGCCCTGTATGGGACGCCCCTTGTGGATGCTTGTGTCCGGTTCAAGACACACTATGTCGACATTACGGGGGAAACCCCTTGGGTGCGATCGCTCATCGACCGCTACCATACCCAGGCGGCGGTTGATGGTACGCGCATTATTCCCTGTTGTGGCTTTGACTCGGTGCCTTCTGACTTGGGCACCTTCCTGGTTGTGCGCCACATGCAGCAGAAATTTGGGTTGCCCTGTCGACAGGTTAACGCTTACTTCCAAGCTAATGGCGGTTTCAATGGCGGTACCCTTGCGTCTGCCTTCAATCTTTATGACTCTGGGGCGGCAACGCAATATGACAATCCATTTCTGCTGAATCCTGTCGATTCTGCGACGCCCACAGAAATCGCCCAAAACCGCGACCCCCAGCTTCCAGCTTTCGATGCGGATGTGAATACTTGGGTGGCTCCTTTTTTTATGGGCCCGGTCAATACCCGCATCGTGCGCCGCAGTCAGGCTCTGTATAGCCAATGGCAGTCATCCTATGGCGCTCACTTTGCCTATCAGGAGTACTTTAAAGCGGATGAACCCCTGGCCTGGGCCAAAGCTACGGGAATAACGGCAGGTCTGTCCTTACTTATAGGAACCATGCAACAACCCCCGTTGCGATCGCTCCTCCAACCGCTCTTGCCCCAACCCGGCAGTGGTCCCTCCGAGCATACGATGAACAATGGATGGTTTTCCTGCGAGCTGATTGGTACGGCGGAAGATGGGCGTAAGGTTCGAGGACTGATTCGCGATAACGGCGATCCGGGGAACCGGGCGACGGTCAAGTTCGTCTGTGAAGCTGCGCTGGGTCTAGCGCTCCAAACCCAGGAACTCCCTGGCGGAGCAGCAAGAGGCGGTGTTCTTACGCCTGCAACGGGACTGGGGCATGTGCTAGCCAACCGATTGCAGCGGGCGGGGGTGATGGTTGAGGTGGCCACCTAACCCGTAGCTAGGATGGATGTAGAACCGTGGTTTGACCGGATGTGACGCATGGCAAAACAACAGCGCCCCCTCGAAGGCGATGCTCTGATCAAAGAAGTGTGTAGACGGATTCGGGTGGCCCGGAGCTACTGGGATGCTCACAAAAATGCTGCTTGCCGTGGAGAGCGCGATCGCGCTCTCACGCTCTACAACACCCTGACCAAAGAGCAGAAAGAGCGGATTCCTCAAGAATTGCGAGTATGGTTGCGCTATCGGAGCGAAAAATATTTCGGAGCACATCGGACCCCACCCAAATCGAAGCGTAGGTCAAACCGCTAAACTACCTCAGTGGAACAGGGCTGAGTCCAGGACAAAACCCAGAAAGCCCCTGATTTTGTGTAGTCTGGGCAGTGCCCACACGCTATACAACATCAAGAGTTCTAGCCGAGGTTCGATTTTTTGTCCTGTACTGAGGGAACAGGGATGACGGGGCGTATCTTTTAGGTTCTTCGAACGCTGGACGATACGATAACTTTGTTTAATCACTCCACCGACCGAAGCAAAATGAGAAACATTAAGAATTTCTATACCTTTGTTGGTGGAAGCACGCGCACAAATTGAAATGTCTTATCAGACTTGCGCATTTACTCCTTATTTTTACTGAATGTGTTGCTCTATGCTGCGTGTCGTTCTGGTTCATCCACAAATCCCCCCGAATACTGGAAACATTGCCCGTACCTGTGCTGCAACGCACACAGAACTGCATCTGGTGGGACCCATCGGGTTTGAGTTGAGCGATCGCTATCTCAAGCGAGCAGGGCTGGACTACTGGGGCTACGTTACCTTGCACTATCACCCAACGTTCGCTGATTTCCGCCATTACCATCAATCACTAGGGGGGCGTTTACTGGGTTTTAGCACTTCAGGGAAATGTAACTATATAAAGTACCGTTTTCAGAAAGATGATTGGTTGTTATTTGGTGCCGAAACAACGGGTCTCCCAGCGGAGGTCATGCAGCTTTGCGATGATATGCTCTATATCCCAATGGCAGAACCCGGTGTGCGCAGCCTCAATCTTTCAGTTAGCGTTGCCGTTGGGCTATTTGAGGCAAGACGACAGTTGGACTTGTAAATGAAAAGGTCGCAGGAGTAAGGGAGCAAAAAATTGCCTATTTCGTCAGCGCGTACTTTCCAGTGACTGGATTCCTGTGGTCTGCCCGCTAGCTGATGCACCCGATCCATTACATCGCTGGATGGCAGATGGAAGATTTTCCCTCTTAACGCTTATAAACGCTTATATCTGTATTGAGTTATCTATCGATTCAGCAGAGTCCTAAGAGGTGTTGAGTGGAACCTCGGAGGTTGCTTCGCTTTGCCAGATATCTCAAAAAAACTCGAAAGCCCACACTCGTAGGGGGTTTGACAAGGTTCTTCCAAGACAAACCTACGGGAAAATACGGTTGAATTGTTAAGCCGAAAATCAGTAGCCTCCAATACTTTTAGAGACTCCTTTGTATAAGAAATCTATATCGGCAATCTCACTATCTCGAGTTACACTGGCTCGACTAAGAGGGTATATGTATGCTGCGCCACTTTTGCTATTCAAACTCGTAGTATTCGTCGCGCATCAACCTTACGACTTCTCGCTTCAACCAACTCGATAAGTGCCTTTTAGGAGTGAAGAACATCTATCATCAGGTTCTATTAACCTCTAGGTCTAACGCTCTAAAGGTCGGGATGAACAATCGGCTTTTATTGTCAATATGAAATCCCGAAAACCTTTGTGTGTCTGCCTCCAGGGCTATCTCATCTACATTCTCAGACGAGAAAGAGTTGACAAAGGGGCAAAGCAAGCGATACAATAAGTAAGCTTGTTTCGTATTTAATGTTGGTTGCATCAGTGATGCTGCTTTCTAACGGTGTTACTCGCTATCAAGGGAATTTTTGACGTAGTCAGTTTTCCGGTTGTTCAGAGTAGTCTCTGAAGGAAAGAACATCAGGTTTTCATATTTACTCTTTCAATATGGCGTACAGTTTTTTTGAAAGAGTTGTTGATTTTTTTTAAGTCTGGTGCAATTCTTGTCTAAGCCAAATATCTGATACAGCATTTTTGCTTAGTCGTGCCCCTTGTCAGTGATCTCAATCCTGCTCTTGCGTGATGCTGGTCACCAGCTAAACAAGACTGTGGTTTGGACTCTAGGACAGTTACACGCCTTTCACAGGGAGGTTTTTCTTTGAGACGCGTAGTTCCGCAAAAGATCCGATCCTTTGCCGATCGGTCATTTCCCGAAGGATCGCTGACGGACCAATGTAAGCCTGATTTGCCATCTTCTGGGCGTCGAGCACGGACATCCGTAGCCATGCTAGGCTTAGCGCTCTCGATGGGTGCATCCGGCTTCCTTCTCCCCCGTCATGAGGGTCGTGCCGTTGCGGCAGAACCCCCTACAGCTGCTTCCGAAGCGGCTGCTGTTCCCGTTGGAACCAGTGCTGACCTGCTCAACCAGCAAGCTGCTGAAGGGCACCAGCCATCTGAAATTCGTCGTTCTGCCCCTTGGGCAACGAGTGCTCGAAATCGCTCCGCCTCACAACTTCTTGATTCTGAGGCATCCAAAGGGCCGATCGCTTCGCCCGAAGAGATGAATTCTGCACCCGGTGAGGGACTTCGAGCAGAGCGCGATCGCTCTCTCAGCCGTCTGCGTCAGCACCGCAATCAACTGCGTCAGACGCTATCCCCCGATGGGAGTATTCCACCCTTACAGGTCGATGCCGTTACTTCGGCTCCGACAAAGCCTGTCAGCTCAGAAGAGACGACTACGGTCTACCACGTCCGGCCTGGCGACACATTGGCATCTATTGCTCGGACGCATGGCATTGAGCAGCAGGCGCTGGTCGAGTTGAACAGCTTGAGCGATCCTCATTTCTTGCGAGTTCATCAGGCGTTGACTGTGCCGGCCTCTGCTGCCAGCACGGAAGAGTTTGTCGCTGCTGAGGTACCTGCACCCACCGCAGCGGTAACGGGCGTAGCACAGCCAGAATCTGGCCAATCTGTGGACGCTCTAGAGCTGCTACCTGATATTGATATTCAAGAGCCGGTTATATCTCAGCCTGTGGCAGTAGAACCAGACGCCGCTTCCACTGAAGACGTAACGCCTTCCAGTGCGACGGCTTCGCTCCCTGATGAGGAGATGACTCCCGAGCTGCAATCGGTCGTTCATCGCATTACGTCCGGAGAAACGCTCGGTGCGATCGCTCGTTCCTACGGGGTACCGAAGGAAACACTCGTATCTGAGAACGAGATCCACAATCCCCACTTGATCATTGCTGGTCAAGAGTTGAATATTCCTGTTGTCTCTGAAGCAGACCAGGAAGAACCGTTGACATTAGCTGCTCGACTAGAGCAGGCGTCTACGGCTCAGGAAGTGGTTCCGGAGGTATCTGGAAAAGCCGTTGGTGAGCAAGCTGCACAAGCGGACATTTTGCCTCCTGCCGTGCCCACGGCTATCCGCTCGTTACCTGAAGACGAGTTGGTGACGGCTTTTCTGCTGCCTGATGATTTTGACATGTTGCCGTCTGAGCTGCCTCAGCCAGATATTGAAGCAACAGTTGAGTCTGAGGTGGTGCAACCTGAAATTGTCGAAGAGGGTGAGTCTGTTTCTTCTGAGGCTGCGGTTCAACTGGCCAAGGACGATCCTCACGCGGCGGCATTGATGTCGCAAATTAGCGGATTGCAGGAGAGCCAGGGTGACTCGCGGACAGAGGCTTCTTCTGACGCGCAACAGCCCGTTTTAATGGCAGCGGCTGGCCCCCAAGACATTCAAATCTTTGACGGTGATTCTGCGCCTGCAACCGAGGCTGATGTTCTCCTTTCCCCTGAGGAATTCGAGGAGAGAGCCTCTGAGCGTAAAGTGCGATCGGATGCTGAAGAGCTGATTAGTGCAGCATCGACTGAGGTGGTCGACGTAACTGCAGAAGAGAGCGTTAGTGTGCCAGCGGAGCCGCAAACGATCGCCGCCGCGCCGCTGGGTTCTGAGAGCTATGCGCCCCTTCTAGAGCCAGTAGCCGGCCGGATGGTATCGCCAGAGCTGCCGCCCCTTGCCGACGCGGATGCCTTCTTGCCTGAAGGAACCAACATCTTCGATGGCTACATTTGGCCTGCACAAGGTGTACTCACCTCTGGATATGGGCCTCGTTGGGGACGCATGCACCGGGGAATTGATATCGCTGCTCCTGTGGGAACCCCTATTTTCTCCGCAGCTCCGGGTGTGATTGAATTCTCGGGTTGGAATTCCGGTGGCTATGGCTACATGGTTGATATCCGTCACCCTGATGGCAGTATGACGCGCTACGCACACAACAGCCGTTTGTTGGTGCGTGTGGGTCAGGAAGTCGACCAAGGGGAGCAGATTGCAGAAATGGGTAGCACCGGACGGAGTACCGGACCGCATGTCCACTTTGAGATCCATTTGCCCAGCCAAGGAGCCGTTAATCCTACCTCTCTGCTGGCTAGCCGTTAGGCTTAGGATTTGAGTTCATCTCGAATCCCTTGTAACGGGTGCTTTCCATAGTGAAAGCACCCGTTTTTTACATTTTTAATGATTGCCCCTGCCCCTTCCAACATGGGTCGGCCATGTTGAATACATGGCAGCATCAAGGGTGTACCGCTCACCTAACAATAGGTGTTGACGGCGATCGCCCCAGAATAGGCGATTGCAAATCTTGTATCAAACCGGTTGAAGAACCCAACTATCGTTTGCGCCCAGCTGCAAAGCATCGGGCGCAAACGATAGTTGGGTTTTACAGATATTTAATCGGAGTTGATCTTAGCTGGATGAGCCGCGATAGATGCGGTCGGCCTGTTCCGGCGACATGTAGACAAAGGGGAATCGCTGGTGCGACGGCACCACTTCCTGTGAATAGTTGGCGGCGACAGGCGCGGTGGGCGTGCCATTGTTGGATACGGTTGTCGGTGCAGGAGCCGTACCAGAGAGAGGAATAGTGCAGGCAGGGGAGGATGTATCCAGATCGGGATCTTGTTCTTCTGGCGGCAGCATCGTTTGTGGCGGTACATAGGCATGGCGCTCGGGGTCGTAGGCCATCACCTCGCCGATATCCATGTCGTAAATCCAGGCATAGATCTTCATTTCGCCCCGGAATAGGCGCGTATGAATCGCGGGATAGGTGCGCAAGTTCTCGATCTGGGTGAGGACATTTTCGGCGATCGCCGCATTCAGCAAGTCTTCCCCCTGGCGATCGCCATAATGCTCTTTAATCAGCTGGCGAGTCGCTTCGGCATGTTTCAGCCAATCGTAGACCAGTGGTAGCTCTTCGCGGATTTTCTCCAGCTTTAGCAAGCCCTTTATCGCGCCGCAATGGGAATGCCCACAAACGACAATCTGGTTGATGTCGAGCGCTTTCACTGCATATTCAATGGTGGCTCCCTCGCCGCCATTGGTCGAACCGTAGGGCGGTACGATATTGCCGGCATTGCGGATGACAAAGATTTCTCCCGGAGCCGTTTGGGTCAACAGTTCTGGGTCGACCCGCGAGTCGGAGCAGGTGATGAATAGCACCCGTGGATGCTGCCCATGTGCCAGGTTCTCAAATAAATCTTGGTGGCGACAAAAATATTCGGACTTAAATCGCCGTAGTCCTTTGATGAGCTCTTTCATTGTTGTTCCATCCCCTTCCAATGGGACGACAGGCGGCTACAATCCATGGCGGCATCGCTCATTTCGCTGCCTGTTGCCCTCTTATCATCGCTGGATAAAGCTCTGTAATTCCCTTCCGTGCAACGTCTGAGGCAAATTCTTAACGTTTCACTGGGTTTGCTCAGTAAACTTTACGCCATTGTTAAGAACTCTATCATGGGAGATAGAAGCGCCTGAGCCTGTCGCCAGCGACCATCGATTTAACCTGCTAAAGCCACCAATACGAAATTTCAATCTGTGTCTCCAATTCTTATTTGGTTCCGCAATGACTTGCGTTTGCATGACCATGAACCGTTATGCCGCGCGATCGCCCAAACATCTAACATCCTGCCGCTTTACTGTTTCGACCCACGACAGTTTGGCGAAACCGCCTTCGGCTTTCCCAAAACGGGAGCCTTTCGGGCTCAGTTTTTGAGAGAGAGTGTGGTCGATTTGCGGGACAACCTGCGGCAGCGCGGCAGTGACCTAATCATTCGCCAGGGTAAGCCAGAAGCGGTCATCTTCGAGCTGGTGCAGATATATGGTGTGGAAGCGGTGTTCTACCACACGGAACCGATGGCCGAAGAGCAGGCAGTGGAGCGGGCGATCGCCCGCAATCTAGCGCCTCTGGGCACAAAACTGCGGGGCTTTTGGGGACATACCCTGCACCATCCCGATGACCTGCCGTTTGAGATATCGGCCTTACCCGAGGTTTTCACAAAATTTCGCAAAAAGGTTGAGCGGGATCCGGCAATCAACCCGACCTTGAGTTTGCCGAAGCCTCCGGCAGCGTTGCCCCCAGACCTAGAGCCGGGAGCATTGCCAACATTGGAAGACCTGGGTTTAGAAGCCCCCGAGGTTGACGAGCGCAGTGTGTTGCGGTTCACAGGGGGCGAAACGGCAGGGAAGGCGCGATTGCAGGATTATATTTGGCAGGGCGATCGCTTGCGGGTCTACAAGGAAACCCGAAACGGTATGGTCGGCGCGGACTATTCCTCCAAATTTTCCCCCTGGCTAGCCTTAGGTTGCCTCTCTCCCCGCTACATCTACGAGCAGGTGCAGGACTACGAAGACCAGCGCATCTCCAATGACTCGACCTACTGGCTCATTTTTGAGCTGCTCTGGCGGGACTATTTCCGCTTCATTTGCGCCAAGCATGGATCTAAAGTTTTTCAACCCGAAGGCTTGCAGGGCGTTCCATTGCCGTGGAAACAGGACTGGGAACGGTTTGACCTCTGGCGTGAGGGCAAAACTGGATTTCCCCTAGTTGATGCCAACATGCGCGAACTGGCCGCCAGTGGCTTCATGTCCAACCGGGGCAGACAGAATGTGGCGAGCTTTTTGACGAAGAATCTAGGTATCGACTGGCGTATGGGAGCCGAGTGGTTCGAGTCGCTGCTAGTGGACTACGACGTATGCAGCAATTACGGTAACTGGAATTACACCGCAGGAGTTGGCAATGATGCCCGTGGCTTCCGCTTCTTCAATATCCTGAAGCAATCGAAGGACTATGACCCCCAGGGCACCTACGTCAAACACTGGTTGCCAGAGTTGGTGGCTCTCCCCGCGAACAAGGTGCATGAGCCCTGGAAGCTCCAACCCGTCGAACAAAAGCGCTTCAGCATCCAGCTTGGCGTCGATTATCCTCGTCCTGTTGTCGATTTGTTCAAGTCCGCGAAGGCCAATGAGCGGTTGTACGACGAGGCTATGCAAGCGCATCCTCGTTGAGGAGTCTGAACATTTGGAGGCGGGCGATCGCTATCCTGTAATAGAAAACATCGTTTGCTGAAGGTTGTCGATGTCCAGACGTACAATTACATCACTCCTTCAGCATCCTCTCGCTCCTTATGGATTGGTCTCGCCTACAAAAAGCGCTGGAACTCGAAGCCGATCGCGGATTTAGCGATTTGCTGGGACGAGAGTATCGGTTTAGTGAGTTTTTGTCCTTGAGCCTGCAAGCGCCGCCATCGGATTTGTCTGTGGGGGATCAGGAGCGGATGAAGGCGATCGCCGCTCAGTTCAGCCGCTACCCGGATTTGTCGGAAGCGCAGCGCAAACATTTGGTGGCTGAGACGCGGCGGGTGCTGTATCAAACGAAGCGATCGCTCGAACCCCCTGAACCACCGCTTGCTCCGAAGACTCCAAAGACCACCAAGCTAACCCAGCGCCGTGCCCAGTTGGAGCTAGATCAAGCCGTTACCTATCTGCCAGGTATCGGCCCGAAGAATAGCGAGAAATTAGCCAAGCTAGGGCTGCATATTGTCCGCGACCTGCTGTTCTACTATCCCCGCGACCACATCGACTATGCCCGCCAGGTCAACATCCGCCAGATGGAACCGGGCGAAACCGTGACGCTCATTGCCACCGTCCGCCGCTGCACCTGCTTCACGAGCCCTCGCAATAAAAAGCTCACGATTATGGAGTGGGTCGTACGCGATTCGTCTGGGCAGTTGAAGCTGAGCCGCTTCTTTGCTGGGAACCGCTACAGCAGTCGCGGTTGGCAAGAGAATCAAAAGCGCCAATATCCCCCGGGTGCCGTGATAGCGGCATCTGGGCTCGTGAAAAAAGGCAAGTACGGGCTGACTCTGGATAATCCTGAGATCGAAGTCATCGACCATCAAAACGCCTCCATCGAGTCGGTGAAAGTGGGGCGAGTGGTGCCCGTGTATCCCCTAACGGAAGGGGTTCCTGCTGATCTCGTACGTAAAGCGGTGATTGCGGCACTCCCCGCTGTGAAATTACTGGAGGACGCCCTCCCCGAAGCCCTGCGCGACAAGTACCAGCTCACGGGTGTCCAGGAGGCCGTTTCCCACATCCACTTTCCGCCGGATGGCGAAGCCCTGGATGCAGCACGGCATCGGCTGGTCTTCGACGAGTTTTTCTACCTGCAACTGGGTTTGCTGCAACGCCGCCGCCAGCAACAACAAAAGCAAACGGGCGTGGTGTTGCCTCCTACGGGTGAGCTGATTGACCAGTTTCACACCACCCTGCCTTTCCAGCTAACCGGGGCACAGCAGCGGGTGGTCAACGAAATCCTTTCCGATTTGCAAAAGCCTACTCCCATGAATCGCCTGGTACAGGGAGATGTGGGGTCGGGGAAAACCGTCGTCGGGGTGATTGGCATTCTGGCGGCGATTCAGGCGGGCTACCAGGCGGCGCTAATGGCTCCGACTGAGGTGCTGGCCGAGCAGCATTACCGCAAGCTCGTGAGCTGGTTTAATTTGCTGCATCTACCTGTGGAGTTGCTCACCGGATCCACGAAAACGAAACAGCGGCGTAAACTGCTAACGGAACTGAAGACGGGCGAACTGCCTCTTCTTGTGGGCACCCACGCTCTGATTGAAGACCCCGTGGAATTTTCCCGTTTGGGATTGGTGGTGATCGACGAGCAGCATCGGTTTGGGGTGCAGCAACGGGCGCGGCTCCAGCAAAAAGGTGACAATCCCCATGTGCTGACGATGACGGCCACTCCCATTCCCCGAACGCTGGCACTGACCCTGCATGGGGATTTGGAGGTGAGCCAGATCGATGAGCTGCCGCCAGGACGCAAAGCCATCCAAACCACTGTGCTGACCGCGCGAGAACGCTCCCATGCCTATGACCTAATTCGTCGCCAAATTGCCCAGGGTCAACAGGTGTATGCGGTGCTGCCGCTGGTGGAAGAGTCGGAAAAGCTCGATTTGAAGTCGGCGATCGAAGAACATCAGCATTTGCAAGAAAGCGTCTTTCCCGATTTTGCCGTGGGACTCCTCCACGGACGCATGACTTCTGCTGAGAAGGATCAATCTATCCAAAAATTCCGCGATAATGAAACCCAAATCCTCGTTTCTACTACCGTCGTCGAGGTGGGTGTCGATGTCCCCAATGCCACGGTCATGCTGATCGAACATGCCGATCGCTTTGGTCTTTCCCAACTTCACCAACTGCGGGGGCGCGTCGGACGAGGCGGTGACCAGTCTTTCTGCTTACTCATGACCAACACCCGCTCCGAAACCGCTCGCCAACGGCTCAAAGTGCTAGAGCAATCCCAAGATGGCTTCTTCATCTCTGAGATGGACTTGCGCTTTCGCGGCCCCGGCGAAGTTCTGGGCACCCGCCAATCGGGACTCCCCGACTTCGCCCTAGCTAGCCTCGTGGAAGACCAGGAGGTGCTACAACTCGCCCGCGAAGCCGCCGAACGTATCATGGAACTCGACCCTACCCTCCAACGCTGGGCAGCTCTCCGCGAGGAACTTAACTACCGCTATGCCAAACTCATGGGCGGTGCAATCCTCACGTGAGGATTGCACCGCCCATGCAACATCAATTTGATCGAATCCGACTATAATTGAAACGAAATCTTCCTTTCAATTTCTAAGAGAAGATAAGAATATGAAATGTTTAAAGGATCAACTGCCTTTTCTAATCCATTGGCTACCTGAATAGTCGTCAGTGCAATATTTATTGCTCCTTGGAGACTATTAAGATAGCTGAACATAGGACTCAACAAGAAGTGTCTGATCCGCTTAGCGTCCATTGATTTAAAGAGTGTGGCAAATGTTTCGGAGTAGTTTGTCGACAGAGTACTATGCGAAAAATTATCGAAGTTTTGAGAGTGCACAGTGAAAGTCTAATACAAGCATCTTTATTTCTCACGAGAGCTAGATTTATAGCTTAAAGCGATATGCACTAGTAAAGCAGTAATAATTTCCGCTAATCAGACTTATGCATAGAGAACAATCAGACATTGAAATTGATCTTATAAATAATAAAATAGCAAGATTTAAATCTATCCTTGCAGAATATGAATCGCCCGAAGTTATAGTCCAGAAATATATAGTACACGGCACACCACATATTTTTAAGAGTGATGAAGACAAGTATTTTGATCTCAAACGTGAAATCGCTGCACATTTTTCAGAACATTACAACAATGTTCATATGGTTGGCTCAGCAAAGCTTGGATTCAGTATAGCTCCTCATAAACTATGGAAGCACTTTACAATTGAGTCTGATATAGATGTGGTAATAGTTTCTGACAGATTATTTGAGAGAATGTGGGAAGGTCTACATGAATTCAACATCAACCTAGTGAATAGAACAAAAGATGAAGACTGTAATTATAAACGATTTGTAAACTATTTCTTTAAAGGTTGGATTAGGCCTGATCTGTTCCCTCTAAATTATCCAGTAAAAACTGATTGGTTTGAGTTCTTCAAATCTATCTCTTATACCAAGTATGGCCCTCAGAAAGTTTCTGGAGCCTTGTATCATAGCTTTAATTTTTTTGAGAAATATCATGTAAAAAACATAGAAAAATTGAGACTAGGAGACAAATACAATGGTTAAGATCGGTATAGCAACCAATAAAAAACTTCTAGAATTATTCAATATGATGAAAGGTGGATCATTGATCCTAGCACCAAATTTTCAACGAAAACTAGTTTGGAATGATAAGCACAAGGAAGATTTTATAGAAACCATATTACTATCACTACCTTTTCCTGAAATCTATTTAGCGGATGGGGGAATAAATCTAGATACTCAAACCTCTGAAACTTTAGTAGTAGATGGACAACAACGTTTAAGTACAATTTTTCAGTACATTACTGCTTCGCCAGAATTTGTCATAAAGAGTCTTCCAAAATTCGCAGATTTAACACCAGAGCAAAAGACTGACTTCTATGATTACAATATTGTAATTAGAGACTTGGGACGTATTGAAGAAGATACGATTAGAGACATATTCAAGAGAATTAATTCGGTTAATTATGCACTAAACGCTGTAGAAATAAGAAACGCTTTATACGAGGGGGAATTCATTCAAGCAGCTAAAACAATTTTAGAATCAAATGAAATTTCTACTGAAGACAATGTTTTTAGTAGCGTATTTAGCGACGATGAGGTCTCTCGGATGAAGGACTTAGAGTATGTTTTGCTAATGATGGCAACAGTTGAAGAAGGTGGTTACTTCGTCGGTGATAAGGAGGTTGAAAGGTATGTAAAACTGTATGATCCTGAATACCCAAGTAAGGAAGAGACGGTAGCCAATTTTCGCGGAGTACTGAACTTAATTGTGAATTGTGAATTGCCAGCAGATACTATATGGAAGAAAAGGTCTAGCTTTTTCACATTGGTTGTCGAACTCATCAAGTTTAAGAGAAGTCATGGTAGTTTACCTAGTAAAGAGGCATTGACCAATACTCTAATATCTTTAGAGCAACGATTAAATGATAACAAGCGAGAAGATGTTGGCTCAAATCAATACGCACAATATTATTATTATACGCACCAAGGTACAGCTAGTAGAAAAGGAAGATTTATTCGAGGCCAGCTGTTACAAACACACTTAGAGCAAGAATCATCTGTTTGATGCGATTGCCTAAACTTATTAGCCCACTCCTTGAAAGTTGATCTTACCACTATTGCAAGAGTTCAGAACTTTAGACATCTATTTCTCTAGATCTAGGAAGTCTAGAATACATAATGCAAGTGAGTAGGCGACTAGAAATGGAACACCATTTCCGACTGTCTTGAACATATTTGTTATAGATAAATACTCGGGAAGAACAAAATCTCTTGGTAAAGACTGTAATGCTAATGCTTCTGCTACAGAAACTCTTCGCTTTTTATAAGGATGCAAATGAACCTCATTATTGCCGTAACAAACTGTTGGAGAATAACGCCATCTATGAAGCCGTTTAAACGACTTTCTTGAGGTATCTCCTTCTTTGATTGCCCCAATTTTTTTAGAGCCTTTTCTAGGATGAAAAAAGTGTTTGGCATTAGGATGGTTATTCACATCGTTTTTTTTAAACCAGTATTCAACTGTTAACTCTTCGAGAATGTTTGGAGGACATTCTACTATTGAGTCTTCGTGGAAAGATCTAAAACTTTCCCACGGAAGACAAAAGATCTCTTCTTGCGGATAGAGGATATATTTTTTCCATGGGAACAATATATCGTACGATATATTGTTCCCATGGAAAATTACTTTTTCTGTAGGTAAGATTTCCTTGCGAAACCCGATTAATATAATCCTACTTCTATCTTGCGGAACACCATATTCAATAGCATTAACCAATTTCTCAGTTGTAACATAACCTACTTGGTGTAGCCTGTCTTTTATTTCATTGTAAAATAAATAATGTTTCCTTGTTCGCCATAAACCTGCAACATTTTCTAGAAGAAAAAAGTCTGGCCTTTGCTGGCATATCATATCGATATAGGTTGACGTTAGATTGCCACGAATGCCTTCTTTTCCCTTGTTTTTGCCACCCACTGAAAAGTCAGGGCAAGGAGATCCACCTATGAACCCAACCAGGCTTGCTTCTTGATAGGCAGTATTCATCAGAGTTTCTAAAGTTGTCTTCTGCTTCCCCGTAACAAAATCAGACACACTTCCAGGATAGTAACCATATCTAGGCTCAGGTAAGTTTAGGTGGAGCCTAGAATATTTATATGCATTTATAAATGGCTCAAAAATTTCATTCACATAAGCGATCTTAAAGCCAGCTAATTCAAAACCTAGGTCTAAAAAGCCTGCACCTGAAAAAAAAGAAAATATAGTAGCTTTGTTTGCCATCAATAGGTTCGTTCCTAAACTGAAAAAGCCTTCCTGACTTGCTGTACTAAGTTACAATCAAAAGAGACAGAAATACTTCAAAATTTGCTAGCTTCATAGTCAAAGTCACTTCATTTCAAACTTGTTCAGGAGGATCTAAAGTCTCAGCAGCTTGGCCTTGGCGGTAAATTTCGACTTGTTGGTTTTGGGAATTGATCAGCCAACCTAGCTGGACTCCATTATCCATGTACTCCTGCATCTTGTTGCGTAGAGGCTCTAGCTCGTCAGACTCGGAGCGGAGTTCGATGAGAAAATCTGGAGCGATCGGCGGGAAGCGACGGCGTTGAGCAGGGGTGAGTGCATCCCAACGCGCTTGCTTGACCCAGGCGGCATCGGGAGAGCGATCGCCCCCGTTCGGCAACTTAAATCCAGCCGACGAACTAAACACCACCCCCAGGTTGGTTTGCCGATTCCAAATCGTCAGATCCGTGATCAAATCCGCTTCTCGCTTACCGCCTTCACCTCCGACAGGTGACATGATAATTAGCTCCCCATCGGCTGTGCGTTCAAATTTGAGATCAGGATTATTGCGACACAAGTCATAGAAGCTATCGTCGTTTAGCTCAAAGGTGGGGGATAGGTTGACCGTAATCGCAGCCATAGCTGGGCTAATCCTGTCGCAGTAGAGAGTGTGTGATGGAGACGGGCTTTCTCAGGCTCTTCGATGATGGATTGATTGCAATTGGACTTTAGATTTTAGGCGATCGCCCAAATTTCAGTTGCAGTCAGGGGCAGGTCTGGCAATACGGTCGAGGCAAGGGAGCGATCGCCTTCAAATACTTGCTCCTCATACAATCCTTCCACCAGGGACAAGATCGTTACCTTTTCCTCAATAGGATCGACAATCCAATAGTCTGTGATGCCCCGCGCAGCGTATTCAGAGCGCTTGTAGCGATAGTCGCGATCGCGATTTTCTGAGCCGGGGCTAACGATTTCGACTACCAGTGAGGGGGGTGGCATGTCTAGCATGACCGTTGCTCGACGGGCTCCTGCTAGAACTGCTTCCAGTTCTTCCGACAAAATAGCAATATCAGGAAACCGGGTCGTGGCTCTGCGACCTGCGACCACAATTTCCAACCCGATACGAAGCCGAGCGGGTGGAATACCTTGCTGCAAAAAGCAAGCGAACAAAAATGAGGCAATTCGCTGATTGCGATCGCTTTCCGGTGGAATGATAACTAACTGGCCGTTTTCCAGTGCATACCGGGTATCGGTGCCATCGTCATAGCGCAGATAGTCCTCCAGAGTCATGGATTGGCTGACGAGAGTCATAGGCCGTTGCTCCGATCCGCTTATGCCTTTGATTCTATCGATCGTTTGGAGGTAACGGGTTAAGTTGCGTGTCCTTGACCGTAGGCGATCGCCGCACCCATTGCTGCTGCACACCCCAGAGCAACGCGATGCTGACCGCCCCGCTGAGGGTGCCGAACCCCAGGCGATTGCTGCCCAGGAGGAAGCTGATGCAGGCGGCGATCGCCAACGCCATCCAGGCCATGCGCGTGAAGGCGAGAATTTGATGCAGGGTTCGGGTGGTGGTCAGCAGTTGTTGCGCCAATTCCCCCTGCTCCATCAGCGGTAGTGTGTCGTTCAGGGTAGGTTTCAGGGTTTGGTACTTGACCAGATCGAGTTGGTAGTAGGTGCCGAGGGTGTCGTCCCGCAGATTGGCGACAGAGTGCAGCCCACACTGTTTGGCATGGGCGATCGCCGCTCGGATCTGCTTCTTGGTGGCGTAGGGGCGCAGCGCCTCGAAGATGGATTCGCGATAGACCCCCGTTTTCCCCATCTCCAAGATTTTTTGGCTCAATTCCAGCGAACTCAGGCGACGGGAAGGCTCAATCATCATGGGAACGGAGGCGCTGTGCATTAGTAATTTTGTACTTTATTATGCCCCTTTCATCTGAATTTGCAAGCAGTAAAGAGGATGGACGCGTGGTATGGTTCATCAGTCATTTTTCATCATCAGCTCACTCTGTTCCTCGACATTTGTGGCGAGGTCACTGGCTGTACTGACGCTGCTACTGGCTTCGGTGGCCAGTAGCCAGGGGATGGTGTCGGAGCTGCGAATGGTGTCGAAGGTGGCTTTGATGAAGCTGGCGATCGGGACGGCGACGAGCAGCCCGAGGGCACCGCCGAGCTTGATGCCCAGGTCGAGGGAGATGAGCATCCAGACGGGGTTGAGTCCGGTGAGTTCGCCGACGATGCGAGGGCCA
The DNA here is from genome assembly GCA_015207365.1 of Vacuolonema iberomarrocanum LEGE 07170. Taxonomy (GTDB): domain Bacteria; phylum Cyanobacteriota; class Cyanobacteriia; order Elainellales; family Elainellaceae; genus Vacuolonema; species Vacuolonema iberomarrocanum. Next base: position 3,322 of record JADEXA010000026.1, on the reverse strand, counting down.
AGGAGGTTCTCACAGACTTGGTTGATCAGAATGGCGAAGACCAAAACTTTGAACCCCAACCAGAAGTTTTGTAGAGCCAGCAGCAGGCTGACGGTAATGATGACCGTGATGCCACCCAGGGGAATGAGGCTGCCGATGCCAATGCCAAACCCAAAAAGTTGGGCCAGGGGTACCTGCAAAATCAGCATGGTGGTGGTCTGAGCGACGCCGATGATGCTGGCGAGGGTGACCTGTCCGGCGATGAAGCGCTCAAAGTTTTTGGGGAGTGATTCGCGGACGAGCCGGCTCCACTTGATGGGTAGCCAACTGAGGATGCCGTTCCACAGGCTCTCACCGCGCAGCACGATAAAGATGGTGAGGGCGACCGAGAGAAAAATGTTGACGATGCTGCCGATCGCACTAAACACAATGGTGACGACCTGGCTGGTGAGCGATCGAAAGACACTGGTCAGGCGCTCAATCAACTGATTCAGATTGGTGGTGCTGAAATCGATGGGCAGTTGTTGGTCCCTTGCCCAAAGTTCGAGGGATTTCAGTTGGTTTTGCCCCGACTTCAGCCACTCGGGGAGGCGCGTCAGCAGCTCGTTAGCTTGCTGCAGGATGACAGGCCCTAGAAAAATAACCAGCACCGTCACCAGCACGACAAACAGCAACAGCACAATGGCCACTGAGATGCCGCGATTCACGCCCCGTTGCTGCAAAAAGCGGATGGGATAATCCAGCAGGAAGGCAATCAGGGTAGCCGCAATTAACGTGCTGACAAGGGGTTGTAGTGAGTTGGCCAAGAGCAACAGCAACCAGCCATTGAGAAAAATGACCGGAAATGCTAGCCCAAGGGTGAAAAATCGGGGCAGCTTGTTGAGAGAGTCCAGCATAAATGCGTCACAGGGGAGCGTTTTAGGAACGAGGCGAAACAACTTCCGCCTCTTGTTTATTATTATTGCTGGAATCTTGAGAATCGTTGCCACCGGGTGTCGGACTCATGCGATAGAGGAAGCGGATCATTCGGCGCTTGGGATCCCAGCGATCGATTTGCGCCCGCACCTCGGTCTCTGTGGGCGCAATGGCTTGCATCAGGAAGGGCATGAGCTTGAAGCTAGGGGTGTGGGTGAAAAAGTAGCCGCCGTGGGCATCAATCCGCCCCAGGATATAGAAAAAAGCCGTGATCAGGTCGATGGGAATTGCCGTCAGCGGGTTGAGGTCGAGGGTAGTAGCGTTGACGCCCCGCATCTTAGAGCAGTCGAGATAGGTGATGTTTTCAAACAGGTCGTAGGCAGACGTCGGTTGTACAGCACTGCGACTGATGATGGCTCCGCGGACTAGCAGAATTTTGAGGCTTTCCCGTTTACCTTTTCTGCGCCGTTGTCGCAGGACGCGCTCCGCATCTGGGGGCAAGAACAAATTGCCTAGGCGCAAGCCAGACATTTCGACGCTGGGTTCCGTGAACCAGTTACCTAGAGTGGATAAATAGCGGAGGACAATGTCGCGATCGCTCGACATTAGATATATCTGTTCACACCGCCGCATGGCTGACCGCACATAGTTGTTGCGCCCTTCCCGAATCAGCTCTAGGGGGATATCGGGAGACGCCAGAATCATTTTTCCTAGAATCAGACAATCGCCGAATTGTCCGGCTTGCTCGTCCAATTGATCATCTTTACCAAAGCGATCGGATAGCACTCGCAGCATATTGACCAGTACCAGGCCGCCCATGCTATGCCCAATCAGGTTCACGCGCAGGCGTTTTCGCGCTAGGATGCGCTCGGCCTGGGCACTCATATCCTTCGATGCAGCAGCACGGGAGCCAATCAGACGGGGCGTCAGACGGCGATCGAGCCGCCAGAAAAATTCCGCCAGATCCGGCGCACCATAGTGGACGGCTCGGTAGCGATCGCGCTGATACACCACCCCCCGCAGCAGATTGAACAATGACAGCCACAGAGCATAAACCCCAATCATGATCCAAATCCACTGCATCCCCAGCGAGATTCCGCCCAGCAACAGCAAACCTAGCAACACAGCCGTCGGCAGCAGACTCAGCAAGAACAGACTCGTCAAAAATTTCAGCAGAATCTCGATGTTGCTGAGGGAGTCTAGAATCAAGCCCCGGTTAAATAGGGGAAATTCGCTCGGCCAGTGGTAGCCGATATAAAAATGTCCATCTTCTACAATGTCCCAGGGTTGCTCGGGCTTTGCGGACTCATCAAATAGGGCATTGGCTTCATTGATGAGGAACTTGAAGAACTCATGGGCTGGATTCGCATAACCGTGGGTCCGTAGCGTAATGGCATTCGGTTGCCGCTCGTTGACCAGATCGGCCAGCTCATCCACATTGAACATCGGACGAAACTTGTCGGGATGGGGCAGTCGGCGGTTGGCGACGAGTGAAATGGGAGCGGTGCTGACCACCAGAAAGGTGTTGCGGTTGACGCGATCGCCCTGCTCTGGCCGCTGCTTCTCAATGTAGCGATACACCTCAAAATTGCGGCTGATGGCTTTGGTAAACTGCTTATTCTTCCAGTAGGTGAGCGTTTCAACAATAAACTCGTCATTCACCGACTTGAAAAAGCCCGGATACATCTCCGCGCACAGCTCCTCATGGCGCGTTTGGCAATAGGTATACAGCTCTTCAAACAGCGTCTGGCGAATTGCATCAACGGTGGTCAAGCCCTGATAGACCTTGTCATCTGCGTTATACATTGGGCAGTAGGCCAGTTGGATGATCCGTGCCTTGGTCCACCAATCGGAAAATGGTGCGGCATTTTGGGTTACCCCATTCAGCCACTGCTGGTCGTTATAAGCCGCCGTTTTGCCATCTTCGGTATTCGCCCAGCCAAATGGCAATGGATACGCAAGTTGCATACACCCTTCCTGGTTACTCTTGTCTAGCGCTTCGATACAGATAATTCGACTGGAATTTTAAGGCGATCGCCCTGGCTTCCGATGTCACTCTACAACTCGAAACCGATAGATTCCACCGATTGGTCGATGTGCAGTTCTTCCAAAATTACCCAATTCGGTCTGCCCTCTATCGTTGATGCTAGGTCTGAGGGCGACATTAGGCCATGGCCACTTTGGCAAACAAGCGGCGGACAGCCAACAAAAGAGATAAAGTAGATGAGCGAAATATTAAGATGAGCGGAATGTTTACAGCTTCATGAGCGGTTCAGACGAGTATTCTCTGCCTCCTAACGACCCCAACCCATCATCGGAGCGATCGCCATCCGATGATGCCGCCAATGCGGACCTCGTTGCCGAACTCGAAGCCGTTGAAGAGGAGCTGTCCCATCCCCTCAGTACCCCGGCAGCCGTTCCCGTCACC
>JADEXA010000025.1 GCA_015207365.1 Vacuolonema iberomarrocanum LEGE 07170 | reverse complement strand
GTCACAAGGGGACAACACGGTATCAATCGGTGGATGGGGTAACGTTCCGCCTAAACCCTATAAGCCCACTATCTGTTTGCGCATCCTTCTCGCGTTAGAAAACGAAGACCCGACGCTAAACAAATACTTGCAGCGGGCACAAACGATAGTTGGATTTTACGGCTATTTAACCGGATTCGATATGAATACAGGACAAGACCAATGCATGCCAGCCGTGATAAAACGCGATCGCTCTAGCATTGCTCTATCGAGATATTGCTCGGAGTAAATGCAGTGCCGTGAAGATAGTGAAGAGCGATCGCGCAATGATCGCACCCTCCAAAATGACAAATATGGCTTGAACCCTGAGCAGCATTGAGCCCATTGGCTGGTTAGCCGCGACTTTGGCCTTCACGACAAGCACGCTGATCTTCTTGCTCTCGCCCGTTCTGCTTGCAGTGCTTGAATTATGTTCTTGAGGAGAAGATAGTGGCAAAGTTTATCTTTGAAAAAAAATTAGCGCAATAAATTGATAGCTCAATTTCGGGCAATGGAATAGAGAAATGCCAGTATTCGCAGGCGATCCGGACGATTTGCGGCACGGAAAAGGCCGCTACTCGTCCTGAAATGGCCTTTGGATGCCAGTAGGAGGAAGTATCTTGAACCTTTCATCCGTATTTTTCCTGAGATCGTCTCCCTCCCGTGATCGACACTTCTTCTCAACCAATTTTTGGGCTTAATCAGCAGACCTATTTGCGTCTGAAGTTGGCATTGAGCCTAAACCTACGCCGCCAGATATTTCTGGCGGTTTGCGACGATTTGCCATTACGCGATCGCCTTGCCAGTCACTTGCAACAAGATCTGCGCCACCCCCGTCGTGACCCCCGCTATGCCTACCGTGAAAATGCGGATCTCACCTATCCACGCTTGGTGGGTCTCAAGCTGGGTCTAGAGTCCCCCAATCCGGTCGTGCAGATTGCTCAGTGGCTGTCCTTCAACCCATTGCCCCGCAGTGGCAAGCGGCGGTTGCCATTGCCAGCCTTCCAGTTCCTGGGGATTGAGCATTTGACGCGTCAGCCAGCGATGGTGCAGCGACAGTTTTTGGCGCACTTGCAAGATATTGAGCGCAGCTTACCCGTGCTGGACTGCAGCTTATTATTTTGGATGCCGCGCCCCTGGTTCCGCATGTTGCCTCAGTCTGCCCCAGAGTTTTGGCGCTGCCGCACGGCCATTTTCGAGTTCATGGGCGATCCGCGTCCCCTTGCGGCTGCGCCGGATATCGCGCCCGTAGAAGCCTCGCCCGATCGCCCCAAGCCGATCTCCGATGCTTCCTCCGATACAGGACCGGACGAGCCTCCGACCCCATCGCCTACCCAGTCGCGCCACCCTCAGATCTATGGGTTGAAGAAGCAACCGTCAAAAACGACGGCTCCGGCAGCGACGGCGGCGGAGAAGGTGGCGATCGCTCAGACACAACCAACCACCACCCAATCCATTTCGCTCCTGTCTGTGAAGCCCGTTGCCCTAAAAGAGCGGCAACCAAATGCATCAGGGACTACGGAGGCATTGCGCGAGGAACGCGAGGTGGCCGACACAGCCACAGATGCTCCCAGGGGGAAACTGCTAGAAATTGAACGGTTAGAGCCGCAGGATGAAACGGCAACGCCTGCTTCTGCGGCGACTGCCCCCTCTAAGGATGCCGTCCTAACGCCAGCTCAGCCCATGGTGCAAGAGGCGTTGCCAACCCCAGCCGATCCGGCGGCGCAAATTGAGCAATTGCGCCAGTACATTCGGCGGCTGCATGAGCAAAATGCACCAGCGGCTGTAATTGCCGAAGCCTATCGGGTGTTAGGCGATCGCTTCCGCGATCGCACGGAACGAGGAGAGGCGACCCTGGACACCCTCGAAGACGGCATCTACGCCTATGAGCAAGTGCTGATTTGGTTGCCCGAAGCCTCACCATTGTGGGCGGATGTGTTGAATGATTTGGGCAATTTGCACTGGATGGTTTCGCGTCACCGGAGTCAGCCAGATGCAGCGATCAATCAGCTTTCTCAGGCCGTTGAAGCCTACGAGATAGGGCTGACGCGGTTGGATGAGGCCGAGCAACCCCAGACCGCTGCTATGCTGCAAAATAACCTGGGAGCGGCCTACGCCGATCTAGCGCGGTACGAAACCCCGATTGAGTATCTAAAACGGTCGGTGCAAGCCTATCAGCAGGTGCTAACCTATCGTTCAGCCGAGACTGATCCGGCGCGCTATGCCTCAACGCAGAACAATTTGGGTGCAACCCTGTGGACTCTGGCGCAGCATGAGCAACCCCGGCATCACCTGACGGGGGCGATCGCCGCCTACACCGAAGCGCTCAACAATTGCACGCCAGAGGCGGATCCCAGCGGCTATGGCATGATTCAAAACAACCTGGGCACGGCGCTGTGGAACTTAGCCCAGTATGAGCAGCCCGAACGTTGGCTGAATCAGGCGATCGCCGCCTACAAAATTGCCCTCACCTACCGCACCCCCGGCCTGTCGTTGCTGGCCCATGCGGCCACCCAGAACAATCTGGGCACGGCCTTCTGGCATCTGGCGAACCAGGAGCCGAGCGGGGATAATCGCCTATGCTACTGGCAGCAGGCGATCGCTGCCTATGATGCGGCGGTTGCAAGTGTGGCACAACTGGAAAAGCGATCGGGTGCCCCCTCCCTCAGTTTCGATATCTACGCCAGCTATGCCAATTTGGGACTGGCTCACTATCAACTCGCCACTGATAGCCAACTGCTTGTGCCCATCAATGATTGCACTCAGCATTTGGAAACGGCGTTGCGACATCATGTAACGGCTCTGTCGGGTTGGCAAAGCAAGCCCAATCTTCGCCAAACGGCCGTGAACCATATCATCAAAACTGTCCGTGCTCTCTATCGTCAGGGTGGGCTAGATGGACAAAACCGGGCGCTCTCTATCGTCCCGGCCGAATTGATTCCTGAACTCTTACCCCGTTTGTGAGCGTCCCTTGATACTGAATTCGAATAGTAAACCCCCTTATTTATTTTTTGTGAAATGCTTGTGCTACGAGCATTTCACAAAAAATAGAAACGGATATATAGCGCTATGCGCGTTAGTTAAGTACGGTTGTGTGGGGCGCGCCGCGCCCCACACAACCGTTGCTGTGCTTAATGCGGTTGCACACCGCTATAAATGGTTTTTCTCATCCGGATGTAGTCTGCGCGGCTATTTGAAGACTCTCTGAGGTGTCGATTGTTCGTACAAGCCCCGTAAGACCAATCAACATTTCAACCCAGCACTTCCGTTGATCCTGTCGATCGCCTCTTTAAAATCTTTTATTCATGTCCGCGATCGATAACGTTTTCTGAAAGCCTTGCGTCAAGAGGCTTTTGGGGTGGTGCAATCTTCAGCACTTGATCCCGACAAACGGTAAGTGTCCCCTCTGTTTTGCTAACCTTCTAATTCATGCCGATGTCCTTGTTCAATCCTGTAGGCTTATCGAAATTTGTGGGTAATTTGGATGAAGTGGTGTGTGGTTTTACGCACGTTCACTTTACTTTGACCAGGATATTTTCTGGATGGTTGCGTTGGAACTGGGAGCGATCGCCGCTCGTTGTGACCGCAACCACCACTACCTGGTTCTTTGGGGTGCACCAGGCGAACCTGCGAGGTCTACTCTCATTCCCTGCAAGGATTAGCGAAATCGAATCAATGACCCCTACGGATTGAGGTGGGAAATGCGACATGTCATCTTCCCGTCCTGGTTAAATTTACCGACGCGAGACTCTCGGAAAAAATTGTGGAAACGAGTACGGCGAATTATATTTCGTAATCGCCGTCCGTTGATGACGGCGATCGCCACTGCTGGCTGCGTGCTGGGCGTGCGCTATTTGGGCCTGCTGCAGCCATTTGAGTTAGCCACATTTGATGTTTTCATTCAGCAGCGGCCTGGCGAATCTCCCGACCCTCGCATTGTTATCGTTACCATCGATGATCCTGACATCGAGGAGATGGGGAGTTGGCCCCTTTCCGATGCCGACATGGCGGCCATGTTGAAGGAAATTCGTAGCTACAATCCCCGTTTGATTGGGTTGGATATTTATCGCGATATTTCTGTCGGGATGGGGCGTGCGGAACTCCGAGATGTTTTTGAAACCACGCCGAACTTGATTGGGATTGAAAAAATAGCGGACGATAGCAGTTTGGGCGTTCATCCTCCCCCCTTGCTCGAGGCTCAGGGGCAAGTGGGGTTCAACAATGTCATTCTCGATATTGATGGACATGTCCGGCGCTCTATCTTGTTCTGGCAGGTCGAGGAAGAAACCCACCGCAGCTTTGCTCTGCAGTTGGTGCTAGCCTATCTCGAAGCGGAAGGCCGTGGTATGGCCATTAGCCCCACCGATCCCAATAGCATTCTGCTAGGTGATACCCCACTTCCATCGCTGCAACCCAATAGCGGCAGCTATGTTGGGGTAGATGCAGGTGGCTATCAGATTCTGCATCTACCCCGACAAAATTCCCAACCCTTTGAGATGGTTTCCCTCACGAAACTGATGCGAGGGGATGTCGATGCCGACCTGTTTCGCGATCGCATTGTTCTCATCGGTTCCACTGCGGCCAGTCTCAAAGACTTCTTTATGACGGCTCATACCGACAGCCTGGCGGGAAGTGCCCGCCCGATTTCTGGAGTGGAGCTACAGGGGCATTTTATTAGTCAGTTGCTGAGTGTGGCATTGGATGGGCGATCGCCCGTCCGTTTTTTGGCAGATCCCCTAGAAATCGTTTGGATTTCGAGTTGGGCGATGCTGGGCGTTGCCCTCAGCTGGAAGCTGCGCCGCTCCAAATATGTCATTTGGCTCCTACTGATTGTGTCGACCGGGTTGATTGGGGGCTGTTTCATAGCATTTCTGGGAAATTGGTGGGTTCCCATCCTTCCGGCCTTGCTGACCCTTTGGGGCGGGGGCTTATCTGTCATGCTGCATACGGCTTACCTGCAAGAGGAACTTAGAAAGTCTAAGGACTTTTTGCAATCGGTGATCAATACCATCCCCGATCCTGTCTTTGTCAAAGATCGCTTTCAGAAGTGGATCGTATTAAACGAAGCCTTTGCTCATTTCGTTGGGTATGCCCCCATCAGTTTGTTGAATCAAAATGACTTCAATATTTTTCCAATCGAGCAAGCGGAACAACTATTGGAGCAAGATCAGTACACCTTAGAAACGGGAGAGTCGAGCGAAGCCGAAGTCGCGCTCACCAATCTCAATGGGCATACCTATCAAGTGGCCGTGAAGCGATCGCTCCACAAAGATGCTGCCGGGAACCGCTTCCTGGTGGGTATTATTCACGACATTACTCGCCAAAAGCAGGTCGAGGTCGAGCTGCGCCGCCAAACCGAAGAACTCGCCCGCACCAATGCTGAACTCAAGCGCAGCGAAGACCACCTCCGCCACCTCGCCTACCATGACGGGCTGACGGGCTTACCTAACCGCGACCTATTCATGGAGCAATTGGATCACTTCATCTCATGGGCTGCCGAGCATGACAAGCTTGTGTCGGTGTTATTCCTCGACTTGGATGGGTTTAAGCATATTAATGACACCTATGGTCATGCGATTGGTGATTTGTTGCTCAAAGCTGTTGCGCGGCGACTCTCCAACAGCCTTCGGAGTAGTGATATTTTGGGGCGCTTTGGGGGCGATGAATTTGTTGTGCTCCTGCCGGGCATCCATTCCGCCGAGGATATAGAAATTGTGGCGCGTAAATTGGTGACGGCTGTGACACAGCCGTTTGTGCTGGAGCAACACCAGATCCATGTGACGACCAGCATTGGGATTAGCTTTTATCCCCACCATGCACAAAAGCCAAAAGAGTTGGTGGATTATGCCGATCAAGCCATGTATCGGGCAAAAGAAATGGGCAAAAACCGCTATACCTTAGCAAAAGCCCTACTGTCGGATAGCTCCACTGCGTCGTCAAGTTAAGTATGTTCTACATGGATTGAGAAGGTGAGTACCGTCTCATCGACTCCCTTGAGATGGAGTGGGCTGAATTTGGTGATCGCGTCTTGGTGGAGATAGTCGGCGACAGCGGCGGAGACCAAAATGCTGTTGGGTTCGGCCGATTCTTGAATGCGGGCGGCGATGTTGACACTGGGGCCAATGGCTGTGTAGTCCGTGCGCTCTGACCCTCCAAACATGCCGACCACGGCGGTGCCCTGGTGGATGCCACAGCGGAACTGAACGCGATTGTCTTCGGTAATGAGGCCTTGTGCAATCCATTGCTCGTTCAGATCGTCTAGACGACGATACATTTGACGGGCAGCCGTGATCGCCCGGTTCACCTGCTCATTGGGGCTAATCTCCTCGGGCGCACCAAAGATAGCCAGAATTGCATCTCCCATGAACTTATCGATGGTGCCACCATGCTCAAAGATGGCGTGGGTCATTTCGGTGAGATATTCGTTGAGCAACTCAGCAACCCGGCGCGATCGCAATGTATTCGACAACTGAGTAAAGCCGATGATGTCGCTGAAGAGCACCGTGATCATGCGAGGCTCTGGGCGTAAATCCAGCGCCAGCTCGCCTTGGGCGGCGCGTTCTACCAGGGAAGGCGGCAAAAAGCGCTTCAGTACCGACTCCGTTAGGTAAGAGTTCAGTTCGGCAATCCGCCGCTCATTGGCCTTGAGCGCCAATAGGTTGCGGACTTCTGCAAGCAACTCCCGCGCATTAAAGGGCTTGGAAAGATAGCCATCAGCGCCCTCTTCGACCCCTTCAATCCGAGTTTCCTCATCGGCCTTTGCGGTGACCAAAACGATGGGCGTTCCTTTCAGGGTTTCATGCTGGCGCAGACGTTTGATCAACTCCAACCCAGACATCACGGGCATCATCAGGTCGGTGATAATCAGGTCGGGAGTTTGGGCTTGGAGCATTTCCCAAGCATCAGCTCCATTGCGGGCGGTCAAAATCCCATAGTCAGCGTCCTGTAGGATGCCAGACACGTAGCTTCGCATATCCGAATTGTCATCGACCACAAGGATCTGGGGCAAAGCGGTCTCTGAGTCCGATGGGGTAAACTCCGCTGGGACATCGGCTGGCGGGGCGATCGCTTCTACGGTAGGCGTTTCTGCCAGAACGGCCACGGAGGGATCGGCTTCCACATCGGCGAGCTCGACGGTGGCGCGACTGGACTCAATTTCTGCCGGAACCTCAATTACCTGCTCGGCGGGTAAGTGGGCAAACCCCGTTTGCAGCCACAAGGTAAAGGTGGAGCCTTCGCCGTAGACGGATTCGACATGCACGCGCCCGCCATGCAGTTCGACCAATTCTTTTACCAGTGCGAGCCCTAACCCGCTTCCTTCGTAGGTGCGATTGGTTGAGCCATCGGCCTGCCGGAACCGCTCAAACAGATAGGGGAGTTGATCTTCGCGAATCCCAATCCCACTGTCTTGAACTTTGATCTGGCAGCGATCGCCACTGGGGTACACGCTGATATGGATGCTGCCGCCAGACGGCGTGAACTTCATGGCATTAGACAGCAGGTTATAGAGCACCTTGTCAAAACGCTCCACATCCAGGTAGACCGGCGGACAATCCCGCAGGTAGCTAATCAGGCTAATTTGACGGCGATCGCAATAGGGGCGAAAGGCCTCAACGACATGCAACACAAAGTCCAGCAGGTTGACCGGACGGAAGCTGGGTTGCATCCGCCCCGCATCCAATCGCTGTAAGTCCAAAAGCTGATTCACCAACCGCAGCAGACGACGAGAATTGCGCAGGGCAATTTTCGATTGATCTGAGCTCAGCCCCTGTCCCTGGGCAACGGCGGATTCTAGAGGCCCCAGCGTTAAGGTCAAGGGGGTACGAAATTCGTGGGAAATGTTCTGGAAAAACTCGGTTTTCTGCCGATCCATTTCCATCAGCTGTTCTGCTTGCTGGCGGGTTTTTTGGTATAGCCGGGATTGCTGAACGGCGATCGCAGCCTGGGAGGCTACAGCCAATGCTAGATCCACCTCCTCTGCTTCCCAGGCGCGGGGGATGTGAGCCTGTCGTAGCGAGATGCTCCCGATGATCTTGCCGTCGTATAACAGTGGCACCACCAATAAGGCACGGGCGGGCGATCGTAGGGGGAGATCCGGCGTATTAAATTCTGGATGAGCCTGCAAATCGCCAATTTCTACCGGCTCTTGGGTTTCCAACAATCGCTGCAACACGGGATTACCCTCAATCGGCACCAAGGATTGAGGCAGTTGCGGGCGCTCTTCGTTCAATTCACTATCTTTATCCGGCAGCGGGGTAATAACTGCTGAGTCATCTGCCCATACGGTCGACCAGTTAATTGGTTCCCCTTCCATCCGCAGCGTGTCATATAGCCCCACACACTGCACATACTCATCCTCTTCGGTCCAGAGCGATAGGGCACAGCCATCGGTCTTCAGTGCCCGCCCCAGTTGCTTAGTAATCGCCGCAAAAATTTCTTGGGGATCCAGACTCGACCGAATTGCAGAGGTAATTGTATTGACCAGGGATTCCCGCCGTGCCAGCTCTCGCACCTGCTCATAGGCATAGGCTTGCGATAGTGCCAGTGCGGCCTGGTCGGCCACCATCAGCGCCAGTTGCACTTCGTCGTCTTGCCATTGGCGCACCGTGTTCAGTTGATGCAACGCCAAGACCGCCACCAAGTCCTGCTGTGCTGTCAGCGGCACAATCACACTGGAGGCAATCTGTACCTCGGCAAAGGCTTGAAGTGTGCTCGTCGGCAGCGATTCTTCCCCCATTGCAAAGGGATTAGTGTCGAGTCGCGGATCGGATGCCACATCATTTAGCACCATGACATCCTGCATGGCCCATACCGTTTCTAGAAGGTAGGCTTGCTTTTCGGGGGCAATGACGGCATCTTTCGACTGATAGATAAAAGGGGTAACGGCATTGGGGTTGCCAGGAAACGGGCGGATGATGCAACAATCCACCTCAAACATATGCCCCACGGTTTCGACAATGGTTTGAAGGATCTGGCGGTAGCTGGGGGCGCTGCGAATCGTATTGGTAATGGCATTCAACAACGTTTCTTGCCGGAGGGTGCGCTGCAAGTCTTGTGTTCGCGTTTTCAACACATTGTGGGTATCGACCGCTTGCCGCACCAGCACCTTGAGCTCTTCGTCATCCCAAGGTTTGGTGACATATTTGAAGACCTTGCCAGCATTAATCGCATCGACCAGATCACCTACATCGGTATAGCCAGTGAGAATGATACGGATGATGTCTGGATACTCGCGTGCCGTCAGGCTCAGAAATTCTGTCCCGCTCATGGAGGGCATCCGCTGGTCAGAAATGATGACAGCGACCTCTCCTTCCTCTTTGAGGATCGCCAAAGCTTCGGCTCCACTCTCAGCGCGCAATACCGTGTACTCCCGATAGAACGTACGGTAAAGCAAGTCGAGGTTGTCCGTTTCGTCATCGACAACCAATATTTTTGGCTTGACTCTATCTGACACTCCCATGCACTGCACTCCGGCGCTGCGGACCGCTAAATCAACTGAATAATAGCCGTTTGAGCCTGATCAGTTCGATCACAGATCAAAATGTTGGATGAGATGAAACCTTGAAGCACGCTGCACGACCACAGTAAACGGGGCAGACGTTCTGCTGAGTCGATGGATTGCGCTCGATGGGTGCATTTTGCTGAACGCGCTGAGGAGGTTTCATAGTTGGCTTGCATTGCACCCAGAGTAGAATTCATGTCTGAAATTGACCCAGTATTACTAAAGATAACCTGTCTCAGCTACGACTGTCTGGTTCTCTGTATGATGAGTTTTTATGTTTTTCTCTCCATAAATTTTGCCGATGGCGACAATCTAGAGGTTCAACAGCTAGACATGTCGCTGGTGGGTCGTACCTCCCCCCTATCAGGCTTTCGCGAACCCACCTACCAATGTACGGCGGGAGATCTAGAATAACTCCAATCTATCGTAACGAATGAAATATCTGTGGCTTGAAAGAATTCCTCTCCTCCCTACAATAGAAATTAGGTATATTCCGTAGACTCATTTGTCTCTCTTGCGAGCACAATTTATATTTTCCTAGCTTCTCTGACTGATCAGAAAGCTCTATCAGTGAAGAAATTGAGTTTTATTGTGCTCTTGCTGTGTTGCTTCTCATTCCCTTTGTTGCTCTGTGAATGTTCCGCTATCGGATGCAGCACCTCTGGCATGCCAGATTCGCGCTGCTCGTAACTCTGATGCCGATGCCCTTGCCGATTTGCTTGTTAGCAGTTTTCATCGGCAGGAGGGGCTTGCTGGGCTGCTATACCCCTTTTGGCGGATGGCGCTACGGGAGGATATTCGGAATCGCCTGAGGCGACAATCGCTCCACTACTGCTGCTTGGTGGCAGTCGTACAGCCGCCGAAGGCGGCAGCGACCTCGGCTTCCGATTCTCCCGACATTGTTGGCACCGTTGAAATGAGCCTCCGTCCCCAGTTCACCTTACCCATGCAATATTGGTTTCGCTCATTTCCCTACCTCTCAAACCTTGCTGTCATGTCGACCTACCGGCGGCATGGTATTGCCAGTCGGATGATTACTGTCTGTGAAACCACAGCGAAACAATGGGGGTACCAGGATCTGTATCTACATGTCCTGGAGAATAATGAAGTGGCCTGTGCGCTCTACCAAAGGTTGGGCTTTTCCATTTGCCGGACAGAGTTCAACCCATTGACGATGATTCTGGGACAACCTCGACAAATACTACTCCACAAAGCCTTGGTTCCTTAGCTCTTCAGCTTCTGAAGCATTTGCGGCTAAAAAAAAGTGCTAAGCGTTCCGGGTCGATGCTTTTCCGTGACGGAGTTCTTTAGAGAGGTTGGTATTGGCACTCCTGCTACCCCGTTGCCCTCGGATCGATCTGAGCCAATCCACTGAAATTTTGAGCATATCGGGGAGAGGCAGAGCGAACTTATGCGAGTTTTCAGACCCTCATATGAAGATATCAAGAACTTTCTGGGAGTGCAGGCATTTTACCTACAAGTCTTGATGTTCGTTGATACCATGAGAGGGCGCTAATTTTATGCTCAAGAACGATATTTCTTTTCCTGTAAATCGGAGCAGACAATGCGGCGACTATGACCCAGGAAGACGACCATGAGCCAGGAAGATAAGGTTCAGAATCGACCGATCAGTGCAAACGGGCGATCGCCAGCTGATGCAGCGACGAAGCATGCAGCGGCAGCCGCAGCAGATTGTGTCGATGCGGCTAACTCAGATGCCACCATTCCAGCCGCCATCTTGACCGGGTCTGACCCCGCTGCACTGGCTGACTATTTACTACAAGGGCATCTCCTGGTAGTCAGCAAGCGTCAGCGAAATGGATTGCTGTTGGTCAAAGAATTTTACGCAGAGTTCGCGGGGCCGGGGGCGATTGTTGGCGGGAATTTTGATCGAGACTGTCGCCGTGTCATTCCAGTGGGGCATTTGTCTCTGACTCCGCCGTCTAACCACGATGAATGCCAGGAAGCTTTCTTGATTCGTCGGCAGTGGATTCGCTTAACTCAACAGTTCACTGATTCCTCTGGGCCGGCAGTGGGGCGCGCACGGATGATTTTGAACCAGTTTGAAACCTACTTCGATGCCCGTGCGGTGCAGAAGCTGCCGGATGAGGCATTCGCGTTGTTGGTGGGCGTCTTTCCGCACACCGTTCGGTTGGCACGCCGTCCGGCGGGTAAGCTCAATGTCAAAAAGTAATGGAGTACAGGCGATCGCTCCTCCATGCGTCCTTCGGGCTTTCCCTGAGTACAGGACAACAAACAGAGACTCCTTGATTTTGGCTGATGCGGGCACTGCCCGCGTCAGCCAAAATCAAGGAGTCTAGCAAGGGTTTAACTTTTTGTTCTGTCCTTCGAAATTTCCCTTAAGCGATGGTCGTCCGGTTCAGCTCGCATCGGCTCGATAAACGTAGATGGATGCTGACGAAGCGATACACTACTGTTCAGATTAATCGTGAGAGCAGTCTCCAATCACTTAATGTTTGGCGGGTCTTAAGCTGTTCCCGTTCTTGCTGTTCCGCTGGCCAAGCATGCCACAAGTTGTCGTAAGTTTCAGATAAGGGATACAGGGTTCGCTATGGAACCATTGACTCGCAATGTACGTTTGCGTCTGACCCAGGGGGTCGTGTTTTGGCGGGAAGTTGGGCATGGGGTTCCCATCATTTTTTTGCATGGCAACTGGCAGGATAGCGTCCAGTGGGATGGGCTATTGCAACGATTGGGCGATCGCCATCATGGTCTAGCTCTAGATTTGCTGGGGTTTGGTGAATCGGATCGTCCCCGTCGGCGCTATTCCGTCGACCTGGAAGTACAGGTTTTGATGGAATGGCTGGAGCAGTTGCGGATTGGTTCGGCTTTCTTTGTGGCGGAAGGCATTGGGGCATGGGTGGCGACGCAGCTTGCCCTCCAGTATCCGCAGCAGGTCGCAGGGCTAGTGCTCATGGATCCAGAAGGGGTCTCCACAAAGCGCGATCGCTGGCGTCGACAGCGCTGGTTAGCAGGGCGACTACCCCTGGCTGGTTTGGGTTTACAAGCGATCGCGCCGCTCGTCCGCTGGTTTCGCTGGCGGAAAGCGCAGCACTGGCTGGCCGAACTCCGGCAGTTGCAGCGAAGGCCCGCTGCCTGCCAAATCCTGTTTCGTCGGAGTCGCAAGGCGATCAAAGCCGAGGTAGTGAATGAACAGATAGGCTCGCTCAAAGTGCCCATGTTGTTGTTCCAGGCAGACGATGCGTCTCCTGATACCTCGGCTTGCAACCGCATCTACGCTACAGCTCCCTTTTCTGAACAGATGCTCTTGCCTGTTGGTACTGCGGCTGAACAGGACGAGGCGATCGCCCAAACGATTCACCAATGGATTGCCCAAAAGTTCGTCTAATCCCAATTCGCTAAGGAGCCACTACAGATATTTTTTTGAAAGCCGCGCACTGCGCGGCTTTCAAAAAAATATCTGTAGCGCTATGGGCGTTAGTTAAGTACGGTTGTGTGGGGCGCGCCGCGCCCCACACAACCGTTGCTGTGCTTAATGCGGTTGCACACCGCTATAGTTTTGGTTTTCGTTGAATTGGTATAACCTGAAATGCTCGGTGTTTCTAATCTTCCTGGCGGATGGCGGGCACACCCCGAAAAAGGAGGTGTGGATCCAGGTGGATGCGTTCGGCTAGGGCTGGAGTATTGGCCTGGAGGGCAGAGTACAGCCGATCGCTATCGCCTCCTGTGAGGGCGATCGCCGTTTCGGGATAGCGGCGCAGCCAGTCATTGGCAAAATCTTGAATCGTTGCTAGAACGCCGTAGAACACCCCACTCCGGATGGCATCCGGAGTTTGCCTAGCCCAGCGGGCGAGTGCAGCTCCCTTTGGCAAGGCGGCCAGGGGAAGGGCGGCAGTCCCCTCTACCAGGGCGCGAATCTGGAGCAATACCCCTGGAAGGATGGCTCCTCCGACGAGATGGCACTGATCATCCGCTGCTGTAAAGGTGAGGGCCGTACCCGCATCGATGACCAGCACAGGGTTGCCCAACTGCTGAATCGCGCCCCATAGGGTCAGCGCGCGGTCAATCCCGAGGCTGGGATATAGCCCTTGAATGGGGATGTTGTTGAGGGCGATTCGCCTGTGGTTGGGATGATTTTCCCAGAGTGTTGTTTGCTGGGGCACCACCGATGCCAGCCATAGGGGGAGGTGAGCAATGTCATCGTAGGGAAAGTGGTGCAGTTCTGGCGGGGGCGCATCCTGGCGATCGCGCTGGCAGAGATAGGCGATCGCCAACCGCGAGAGATAGGGGGTGTCCCACGCCTGTTGCAACGCCTCGCCATTAAACATGGCCCAATGCAAGCGGCTGTTACCGATGGCAAGCACCAGCCAAGCCTCTGATGAATCCATGGAGCTAGAAAGGAAAAGGGGGCATTCTGAATCCAAACGGTACAGCAGTTTGGGGCGAAAGGGAATGCCCTCCCTCGGTCGGGACTATCGATACATGACAAATTGAGCGGCAAATTCCCGCGATGCCATCACAGAGAGCCGCGCAAGGGAATGGCGATCGCCGTCCCTTTCCTTCCCTAGATCGTTGATGACGAATGGGTTTAATGGGTGAATGGCCTACGATTGTGCGGCCTGGTCATAGGCTGCAAGGACATCGTTCGCGATGGTGCAGAGGGTGTTGTGGCAATGCCCATTGCTGGCCATGAGCCCGCCCCACTGATTCACATCGCCCGTGTTGTATTGCAGGGGCTCACCGGAAAAGTGGGTAAATTGCCCGCCAGCTTCCGTAAGAATCAGCTCTGGCGCTGCCATATCCCAATCCTTGGGAGCCGATTTGCCGGATAGGGAGAGGTAAACCTCTGCACGACCATCCACGATCGCCGCGATCTTGCCACCGACACTACCGACATATAGCTTGTCCTTGCAGGGCAGGGAGGCCAAGAGATGGTTGAACCGCTCATCTCGGTGGGTGCGGCTGGCAACAATGGTGAGGTCTTCGGGGCGATCGCTCGCCGACACCGTCAACGGCTGAACGTTGCCATCGGCGGTTTCCACAAACGCACCATTGCCCTTACTGGCAAAGTAAACCCGCTCTGCCTCAGGGCAGGCCACGACCGTCAGCATGGGGCGTCCCTGATAGGTCAACGCCAAGTGGAAGGCATATTCGCCGGTCTGGTCGATGAAATCTCGAGTGCCATCCAGCGGGTCGAGAATCCAGACCCAGTCTTGGGGAAAGGGTTTGGCATCGGCCTGGGCTTTGTAGGTTTCTTCGCTGAGATAGCCAAAGGTTTCTTCGCCCAATGCATCCTTTAGATGTTGGAGAACATAGTGATTGACGGCGAGATCGGCCGCTGTCACCGGGCCATCTTTCTTTTCCTTGACATCCAGATCGAGCGCAACACCGTCTTGTTCCGTTTCTCCGCGATAGTAAGCACGCAGGATCTTGGAGGCTCCCCAGGCTAATTGCCGCGATAGTGTCAAGAGTTCTGTGACGGGATGGTTGGCGATCGCCCCTGGCATATCAGTTACCACAATAAATTTCCTCTGTAAGTTTATGGGTTAATCCTTTAATATCGGGCATTGTGCTTACTATTGGATGCAAGCTGGCTGCAATTCGTTTCCTCCGCAATTATAGGAGGTCGATTCATCCTGCCTTGTACAAAGGACAATGAGGTTTCGATAAAGTTTGAGCCGTTCCAATGCGTTGATAAAGCCGTCAGGCCGATGACTGCATACTCTCTACTACATCGCTTCTCTCCCGTATCAGTGTGCAGCCTAGCGATTTTAGGCAGTGATAGCAGAGCAACGATCTCCATCAGGCGATCGCCTGATGGTTATGGAATGAGCCTGAGTCCAGGACAAAACCCAGAAAACCCTTGATTTTGTGTCGCGCAGGCACCGCCCGCGCGACACAAAATCAAGGGTTTTAGCCGGGAGTTCGATTTTTTATCCTGTACTTTAGGGAATGAGCGATCGCGCAATGCGGCAAACTCTGGAGAAGGGTGTATTACGGGTGCACCAAGCAACAACTCAAATCTGATCCACAACTGCGATCGTCTATAGCTGTTAAGTGGTGTCTGGCTAAGCCAAATTGCCAGCCCAAGCGCAAATTAACCTGCCTTTAATATCCCCGTGGTGCTCTCTTAACTGTCTGCCGCTTTAGATTCGCTATGTTTTTAGGGTGGAAGAACAAGCAAAGATATCCAGTTGCGTTCTTGCGAACAATCCATCTGTTCATCTTGGTCGTATGATTCGACTATCATCTTGAGCCGTTATTGATTTCCCGTTGTTTTAGGCAAAACCCCAAGCAATATGGCAAACCTATTTGAATTGGTTGTAAGAGGTGGTCCGGTCATGGTTCCCATTATGGGATTCTCGGTTGCCACCGTTGCTACCGCGCTAGAGCGTGCCTGGTTCTGGTATCGCCTCATGGCCCAGGAAGATCGCATTGTCCATGATGTGCTGGAAGCTGCACGGGAAAATTTGGCCAGTGCCCAAAACATTGCTGAACATGCTCGAGATTTGCCCATTGGGCGCTATCTCTTGGCTCCGCTGCGGTTGCGGCACCCTACTCCCGAAACCTTCCGCCTTGCCATGGAGTCGGCAGGTGACAAAGAATTTGTACAGATGCAAAAGGGCGACAAGTTTCTCGAAACCACCGTTGCTGTCTCGCCCTTGCTGGGTTTGTTGGGGACGGTGACGGGTTTGATTGCCACCTTCGGCAGCCTCAACATTGGCGGTGGCGGCACGACAGAGCAAGCCACCCAGGCGGCAGCCGGGATCGGGGAAGCGCTGATTACTACGGCTGCAGGGATGATTGTGGCAATTATGGCGCTGCTGGTGTTTCGGGTGCTGGTTACCTTGCAGGCGCGGCAGATGGACTACTTCTCGGAAGTGGGCAGTGAACTGGAACTGATCTATCGTCAAACCTGGTACGAACCCAACCTGTATGAGGCTGATGGGACCGGTGACTTGGGTGAGGAAGGGAAGTATTTGGTGAGCGGGGGGATGAGCGATCGCTAAGCCAGCATGCAGAGCTAAGTCAGCGTGCAGAGCTAAGCCAGCATGCGTAGCTAAGCCAGCATGCTACAGCCTTATCCTGATTGTCCTTGCCAGCATTTGTGAGCGGGCGATCGCCCCTCCGGTGGACCCTAGCCTTTCCTAACCATGCGCTTCAAAAATCGTGTCAAATCCGGCAAAATGCCCGAGGTCAACCTGATTCCCATGCTGAACGTGATGATGGGAATTTTGGCGTTTTTTGTCATGATCACGATGATGCTGACCAATGAGCAGGGGGTAGAGGTGCAGTTGCCTGCCGGGGAGAATGCGCCACCCCCAGAGGAGGCTCCCCCTCCCGTCCTAGTTGTTGAGCTGAATGCCCAGGGACAGTTTTTTGTGGAAGAGGAACCCTTTGAGCAGCAACAACTAGAATCGCAACTCCGCTTCTTTTTGCGCCAAGACGAAGAGGCATTTGTGGTGCTCCAGGCAGATGAAGCGCTGCCCTATGAACGCGTACTACAAACTTTGGCAGAGTTAAAAGTCATTGGGGGCGATCGCGTTTCCCTCGGCATCGAGTAACCCATCTCACGTATTGGAGGCTGGCCATGGCACGCAGACAACGGGAATCGCAAATGCCAGAAGTCAATCTGGTGCCCATGATGGATGTATTGATGACCGTGCTCACCTTTTTCATCATCATCTCCATGACCCTGAGTGGTCAGCAGGTCTTAAACATTTTGCTACCCGGTGTAGGAGAGGAAAACGAGGCGGTCGAAACCTTCGAAAATAATGTTCCTTTGCTGGTTGTGGGTCTGGATGAGCAGGAACAAATCATCATCCGCAATGAAGTGGTTACGGTGCAGGAATTGGCCGAAGCGATGCGGGTGCATCTGACGGAAAACGAGGAAGGCATCATTCTGCTGAAAGCCGATCGCTCCCTCGACTACAGCCAGGTATCTGGCTTGCTGAGGACAATGCGGGACATTGGGGGCGATCGCGTCTCGCTAGGCATCGGCAGTTCCGATGCAGAGTAGCATCGGTGACCCCATAGCAAATGGATATCTATACTCCAAGACCTCACTCCTGACATTTTTGAAACCCTGGTACGACCAGTAAGTCGGTAGGTGCAATTAAACCTAAAAACCTGCATCGCCCGCTCTGCAGGCGGTACAGGTTTTTAGGTTTTGGTTTTTCATCATGCCGAGCTACTTATAGCGCTATGCGCGTTAGTTAAGTACGGTTGTGTGGGGCGCGGCGCGCCCCACACAACCGTTGCTGTGCTTAATGCGGTTGCACACCGCTATATAGCGCTATGCGCGTTAGTTAAGTACGGTTGTGTGTGGGCGCAACGCGCCCACACACATCCATTTCTGTGCTTGACGCGGTTGCACACCGCTATATTTCAAAACTGTCGGGCTCTGGGTTTCGTCGACAAGCTATTCCTCGCAAGAATGAAAAACGTTCACCCGATCGGGTGAACGCACCGGGTGAGGGAAGATTTTGAAGTATGGCTGTAGTATGGAGCCGAGCCAGAAATTTATGGCAAAGGGAGGCAAGCACCATGCTAAAGCAACTAACTCTTCAACAAAATCCCGGTTTCGTCGTACGTCAGGGTCACGTACGCAAACCTGCAGGATTGGGCATGGGCGGTGCTTTCCCACAAGTAATTTGGCGCTGGTCTTGTTCTGCCCCTGACGGAATGCCTGACGCAGATGTGGCTATTCCCGACCAGGATGCATTTCCTGGCGCTCATCATTACGCAATGAGTCAATAGCTAAGCGGCCCGATCAACCCAACGATCGCCCATTTTCGCCGAAAACCGATTCCCCGTGCGATTCATCAATGCTGGCTAAGAAAAGCAGGGTTCATTCCCGCGCCCTAGCCATCCATGGTTGAGTGCATTGATCGATCACCTGTCTCTCGTTCGCTTGCCTATTGTGATGGCAGCCGTGAGACAGGCGAGTCGCGGGGTGTCGCTTATTTTTGGTTGTTTTGTTTGAGACGGCGCGATCGCCCGTCCCCAAAGCTTGGAGGGGATGAGTCAATGCTTTCTCTCTGCTGGATGAGCGCCCTGGGCTGACCCTCGATTCTGGTTGAAGACGGTGAGCGTGCGATCGCACTGAACCCGAAACGGTAGGGCAGTGCAGCGTTCACTGGGTCTCTTTTTACTCGTCATCTCTCTCCACAATCTCAATGCAACACAAGGACAACATTCACCATGCAGACGCAATCTCAACGCCTAGAAAAGATTAGGAATTATCGAGAGTTAGAGCTTATTCCTGCTGACCTCTATCTGCGGCAAAATCGACCGCAGAAGTCGACAAGTCGGCTCCGAGCGATTGGCCGATGGCTGGCAGATTGGTTTAGCTCTTCTACGGAACCCCGGATCTGCCGCAAGGTCGATGCCAACGGACTGTTCTATTGGCGAGCATTCGATCCCGTGACAGGAGAATCGGCTCGGCTGAGCAGCGTGAAGGAGGTTCATGTCTGGATAGAACAGCGTTACCAGCGCCATCAATCCGCGCGGTCTAACCGATCGCAATCTATTGACGCTGTGGGATTTTATCCATTCCGCTTTTAGACGCTATCTGAAAAACCGCCCAGGACAATACCGTCCTCGAATCGCTGGTAGCTTTCCGATGCCACTGAAGCGGCAACATGAAACCCAACTCACAAGCGGATGGGCATGTCATCATGCTCATCCGCACTTGCTGAAGACCACATCCTGGACAATATAGAGGACGTAATGAAATCGCTCCATTCAGCCTATGAACCACAATTTGAACCGCCGCCCAGTATGAAATCCAAATGGTTAATGGAAGTGCAAACCTGCTTCTGGCTGTCGCTGCCGTTGGCAACCGCCCAAGTGCTGCAAGCGGCAACTGGGTTTGTGGATACCGTGATGATGGGAATGCTGGGAAGTCAGGCCATTGCGGCTGGTGGGCTCGGAGCAATGGTTTTCGGCGGGCTGCTGCTGGCGGGTGCCGCGATCGTTGCTGCGGTTAGCCCAATGGTTGCCGAAGCCTATGGCGCAGGAATGAAAGGACGCATCACGGCTGTAGTGCAACAGGGATTAATTTGGGCGATCGCCCTCGGCATTCCTCTCACCTTGTTGTTACGTCACATGGAGTCAATTCTGTATGGTTTGGGACAATCCCCTGATTTGATTCCGATGATGGTGGTTTACCTCAAAGCTGTGTCATGGGGAATGATCCCTGGTCTGCTCGTCGTTGTGTTGCGGAGTTTTGTCTCAGCCTTGTCAAAGCCCCGCCCAGTAATGTTGATCGTGATGCTAGGCACCGTCATCAATATTGTTGCCAACTACACCCTGATGTTTGGCTTGTTTGGTTTACCCCGCTTGGGCATGGCCGGGATTGGTTATGCCAGCACCCTATCTTTTTGGGGTATGTTGCTGCTTCTCATTGGCTATATCCTTTACGATCGCGATTTACAACCCTATCCCATCCTGGACGGAAGCTTTAGATTTGACGTCAATTTGTCTAGAGAACTCATACAGATTGGATTACCTTTAGGGGTCTTGAGTTTAGTCGAAATCGGAATGTTTACTCTCACCTCATTTTTGGTGGGATTACTGGGCACCGTTCCCTTAGCGGCTCACCGCATTGCTCTACAAACGGCAGCCCTCACGTTTATGGTGCCGATGGGCATTGGCCTTGGCACCACCGTCCAGGTTGGCCAACGGCTGGGACAAAAAGATGCCCTAGGAATGCGCCTAGCGGGTTTTGCTGGCATCGGGCTGGGGGGCGTGTTTATGCTGCTGATGGCGATCGCCATATGGCTCATGCCCCAAACTATCGTGTCGCTTTACCTGGATGTGCAAGATCCGGCCAACCAAGAGGTGGTTGCGCTGTCCATCCGCCTGCTGATGGTGGCGGCCATTTTCCAGATCGTCGATGGCGTCCAGGTGACAGCAACAGGTGCACTGCGGGGGATGCAAGACACCCGCATTCCCATGATTATCGGCATCATCTCCTACTGGGGCATTGGTTTAACGAGTGGCTACCTGCTAGGTTTCCGCTTTGGCATGGGTAGCGTCGGTCTTTGGCTGGGATTGGCGATCGGCCTCCTCTTTGCTGCCCTTGTCCTTACTTGGCGCTTTGCCCGCGCTAGCCGCGTCCGTGTCAACCCGTGAACTGAGGGCGATCGCCCCACTCCTAGTCCTTGCGTCTGGCACAATGTAGAAAACTTGCTGCAAATGGGGTGTGCAATGACATCTTCTCAGGTTCAAAACCATCAGCTTGCAGAGCTGTATGAACAGGACTTCTGTCAGTGGGCGGATGCGATAGCTCAGCGGCTCCGGGAAGGGCGCTTTGATGCCCTGGATGTGGAGCACTTGATTGAAGAAATCGAGGATATGAGCTGGAGTCAAAAGCGGGTGCTGCTAAGAAACTTGCGCATCGTGTTGCTCCATTTACTGAAGTATCAATATCAGCCCGAACAGCGATCGCAGAGCTGGCGCAGCAGTATTATCGAACATCGCATCCGCATTGCGGAGGCGTTTGAAGATAGTCCTAGTTTGCAAGCCTATCTTCTGGAGAATGTTGAGAAGAGCTACCAAAGAGCCCGAACGCAAGCGGCGATAGAGACCGAACTTCCCCTCAAGACTTTTCCAGACGCCACTCCATTTTCTATAGAGAATGTGCTCAACGAAGAGTGGTTGCCAGATTAGGGGATTGGCTCAGCCTCGGGGGAGAGGTTGTCTTCGGTGGGCCGGTCTTGGAGGGCATCGAGATCGGTGGGAATGTCCTCTAGTGGGCGGACGATGGGGCTGTCTTCTGCTTCGGTGGGCGCCTGCGTGGGGTCGAAGATAGCCGTCAGTGCATTTTCCAGCGTTTCAGCCATGACAATGCGGTTCCCGTAGGCCACGATGACTCGGGTGAGCGACGGAATTTGGTTTTGCTCGGCCTGGAGGTAGAGGGGTTCTACATAGAGCAGGGAGTCTTCGATGGGGATGATCAGCAGGTTGCCCTGAATGGCCTGGGAACCCCGCCGATTCCACAAGGAGATTTGTTGGGAAATGACCGGATCCTGGTTGATGCGGGCTTCGATTTGCTCGGTCCCAAAGACGAGTTCTTGTTTAGGGAAGCGGTAGAGCAGAATCTTGCCATAGTCCTCATCGTCGGAGCGGGCAGCGAGCCAGGCAATCAGGTTGGTGCGCTGGGAAGGAGCGAAGGGGCTGAACAGGATGAACTCTTCATCATCGGCGATGGGCAGCTTCATGATCAGGTAATAGGGTTCGAGCGCCTGTTGCTGTTCACCGTAGATTTCTTGGGGCGATCGCCATTGGTCTTCCCGGTTGTAGAACACTTGGGGGTCGGTCATGTGGTAGGTCATCAACTGCACCGACTGGACGTTGTAATAGTCCTGGGGATAGCGGATGTGCTGAAGCAGAGCGGGTGGCATCTCCGATAGAGGCAAGAACATGTCGGGGAAGATGCGGCTCCAGGACTGGATGAGGGGGTCGTCGGGGTTGGCCACGAAGAACCAGACCGAGCCATTATAAGCATCGATCACGACTTTGACAGAGTTGCGAATGTAGCTGAAGTCGTTTTCCAGGGGGTCGGAGTAGGGATAGCGATCGCTCGTGGTAAACGCATCCATTACCCAGAAAACATGGTTGGTGCTGGGGGGTATGTCGCTGGCGAGTTCGGGGCTATGCTCGTCTGCCCAATCGCCAATATCGACGACGACGGGATAGGGGTCGTTGTCGTAGCGCAGGAAGGGGGCAATGGTGCGCACCCGACTAACAATATTGCGACGAAATAGGATGCGGGTCTCAGGGGTGAAGTTGGTACTAAACAGCATGCGCCAATCGCCCAGGTGCTTGGCATAGAGCAGGCGTTTCCAGTAGTTGGCAATGGAGATGCCGCCCCGCCCCGTGTAGTTGTGATAAACGTTTTCGTCGCCGCTAGGATAGTCCAGCTCGGGCACCTGGGTCTGGGTCATGACATAAGTGTTGGTCAATTCCCCAAAATAAATTCGAGGATCGCCAATGGGAATGGCATCGCGGATGCGTGGATCGCTAACATTTTGCTCAATGCCTGAGACAAAGTAGGCAGGCAGGCCCCCTTCGGCGGCGGTGTTGACCGGGCTGAGGGTAAAGCCATAGCCGTGGGTATAGATCAGGTGTTTGTTAATCCAGGTTTGAGCTTCCTCCGGTACGGCGTTGTAGTCGAGTTCGCGCAGGGCCATCAACACCTGGCGCAACCGCAGGCTATCGTCGTCGGCTTGGGGCAGCAGGTAGCGATCGATGTCGGCACCGGGAAATTCGTAGTAGGGGCGGATGCGTTGCAACTGACGGTTGGCTTCTTGCAGGGGGCGCGTATCCCAGAGGCGAACGTTGTTGATAGTGAGGTCATTGGCGCGCAGGTCGTCGATGGTGAGGCCAGTCCCCGGATCGAAAACAGCACTCTCAATTTCATCAAGCCCAAAGGCATTGCGAGTGAGGGCGATGGTGCGCTCCAGATAGGGACGCTCCAGTTCCAGCTCGTTGGGTTGGACGACGATGCGTTGGAAGAAAAAGGGAATCAGGTAGTTGGCGATCGCCATTAATCCCAAATAACCCACCATCAAGTACACCAGCGGACGCGCCCCCGACCATTCCAAATAGGTCCAGCGGGGTCGACGGGTTGTTGCACGGGAGGGGGTTGCCGTCCGGTAAGAGCGAATAATCAGTAAAAGTCCGATGAGCAGCGCGACGCCTGCCAGAGATGTCGCTGCCGGGAAGCGGAGAAATACATCGGTGAAGCTGGCGCCATAGGTCACCCCTTCGGCGGAATAAAGCAGCTCATAGCGATCGAGCCAGTTGCTACAGGCGATGGTGATCATCAGCGCCCCACCGAGCCGATAGAGGTGTTGCAATTGGCTGGGGCTAAAGCCGGGGAAGCGTCCGTTGCTGAGGCTGTTGTATGCCAGCAGGTACATCAGCGAAACGGAGAGCAGCGTCAGCGACAGTAAGCCCAACAGCCAGAACACTACCACTTCTAGCAACGGCAACTGGAATATATAGAAGCCAATGTCAATGCCCAGCAGCGGGTCGGCTTGTTCGAAAGGGATGGTGTTAAAGGCTAGTAAAATTCGGGTCCAGTTTTCCGACAGTACTAGGGCAAAGCCTAGGCTCATGAAGAAGGACATGACCCAGGAAATGACGCTGGGATAGATCAAGAGGGCGATCGCCCCAATGCCCACCAAACCCAGCAACCAAGGCTGGAGCAGCATCCGTTGACCCAGTTCCAAAAAGACTTCCGGCTGTACTCTTGTGGGAATCTGGGAGACATCGTTGTAAAGGTTCAGGCGAGGATGCCAGTAGTCGGTGGCGATCTGCCCGTAGTAGTACAGCGACATACTCAGGATGAGGCTAAAGCCCAGGGTCAGCGGCAATAGCCAACGCAGCGGCAAACCCCCTTCCTTGTCAGAATGGGTAGGGTCTTGTTGACGCGACTGGGCGATCGCCAGATTTCCCCACAGGGTCGCGAGGCTAATGGCAAAGACCAACCCTGCGGCTCCGAATTGAGTGAAGCGACGGGTCAGAAATACCGTCAGGAAGTTGACTTCCTGAAACCAAAAGCCTTCGGCCAAAAATGAAGTGGCCGCATCCAACAGCAACACAAAGCCCAGGCCAATGAGCAGATTGCGGAACCAGCGCCTTGTCGGTGGCGGGGAAGGATTTTCGGTTTGTTCGAGCGGCTGCCCCCGCCGAAATGTGGGTTGTCTTAGCTGAGCGGCACCCTGCCGAGACAACCCCTCTGGCTGTTTCTCGAATCGCTTGTTGTAGGAAGAACGCGACATCCCAAAATCCGCTAACCATCTTCTTCAGGCTAATGGATTTCAGAGCAATTGATTTGGCATGAAACAATCTGATGGAATTTCTACCGCTCGATTAGATGAAATCCGGTTGAAGAACCCAACTATCGTTTTAGCCCGCTGCACAGCAGCGGGCTAAAACGATAGTTGGGTTTTACGGCTATTTAACCGGATTTGATATTAGATGAAATCGCTGGCGCTCAAGTCTGCGACCGCTGTACCCCGCAATAGTGCAAGGCGATCGCTCCGGAAGAAGACGGCGACGTTGTTGCCGCGCTGCTGGAATTCGAGGCGGTCAAACTGCAAGTTTGAGCCCAGGCGGATGCGATCGCCCTCATTAAAGTCGCGGATAACATCGGCACTCCGTCCACGCTGGAGGGTAAACACATCATCCCCAGCCCGTCCGATATAGACATCGCGACCTGCACCGCCATTCAGGTCATCGTTGCCGCCGCCACCCAGGAGGCGATCGTTGCCGGCATTGCCCAGCGCCGTGTCATTTCCGGCTCCGCCCACCAGGCGATCGTTGCCCCCACCGCCCACCAGGCGGTCGTTACCAACATTGCCCCGTAGCACATCGTTGTTTGCCCCGCCGCTGAGCCGATCATTCCCAGCTCCTCCGAAGAGGCGATCGCGCCCCGCATTGCCGAAGAGGCGATCGTCGCCGCCCAGGCCAGAGATCCGATCGTCGCCGCCCAATCCCCGATAGACATTGGTTTCGCCGTTGCCTCGGAAGCGATCGCTTCCGGTCGTGCCCCGTGCGGGAAGACCCCCATCGCCATCACCATCGCCATCGCCGTCGCCATCGCCGCCACCGGGGCCATCATCATCCAGGATGGTGACGATGCCAGTTGTGTCGTCATCCAACACTGCCCCCCGTGCCGTTAGGAGATTGACTGCAAACTGTTCGTCTGCTTCATCAATCGTGTCTCCATTGACAGTGACTTCAACCGTGGCTGTGGTGCTGCCTGCGGCAAACACGGCCTGCCCCGTTACCGCTTCAAAATCCGTTTCGTCTGCGGAGAGGGCGTCTGTTTCCACATTCACCTGCACTTCCCCTTCACTGGCTTGGGAAAGGGTGAGGGTTAGCGTGGCGATCGCCGTGCCGCTGTCGCCCTCTTGCACGTCCGCATCATCGATTGTGATAGTGGGCAAGGTATCCCCAAACAACGTGCGGTACATCAGCTCATAGATCTCGGTGTTGTCGAGGGTGCTGGAGAGCTGGTCGGCATTTAGACCAAAGGCTTTGGAAACGATACTGCCAGGGAAATCGGGGGTGCCCGCCCAGGCAATGCCAAAGGGGTAGGTGGTGCCATTGGCATCGGGAGCGGAGACGAAGGGAGCCGTGCCGCGACCCGCGACCCCATCCATCACGTTGGCGACACCGGGAACGACGGTGGGGTTTGCGCCAAAGATTCCAACCGCGCCAACATCCTCCCCAGGGGCGACGGGATCGACCACTTCCAGGCCACCCGCATCGCTATCGGCAGCGGTAATCACTAGCGTGTTGGGATCCACATCCCGCACAAAATCCATGGCCACGCCGATCGCATCATCCGCCCGTCTTACGGCTTCTAGGGTGCCAGAGGCGTTGTTGTTGTTGCCAAAGTTGTCAGTGGCTTCTTCTTCTAAGACGATGAAAAAGCCATTCTCCCGCTTACTGCTGTTCTCCGAGAGAATTTGAGTCGCTGCATCCAGCATCTCCGCAACAGTGGGTGGGTCTTCGTTGCCGGGTTGGCCATAGTTCTCGAGTCCAGCGGCAATCAGAGCTTCTTCGGTGGTGTCGTTGTAGGTATCTTCGGCGGCAAAGATACCTAGCACGCGTTCGTCACCATCCGCTACCGCCTGGTTCAACTGCTCCAGGTTATAGACAACGGTGTAACCTGCGGTTTCCGCCTCTTCGACCAGATTGCGCCCATCGGTGCGGGTGCCCTCTTCCCCAAAGACCCCCGTAACGCCGGTTGGTAAGTAATCGACCTCACCGCCGCCCAGGATGACATCGACACCCGATTCCAGGATTTGTAAGGTAATGCCTGCGCGATCGCTGCGGTTTTCGGCTTCGGCCAAAAAGGCTCCGGTTCCCGGCTCTGCAATAAAACCCGAGTTGATGACCGCTGTGGCTTTTTCAGCGGCGATCGCCTCTTCCATGACGGTGACCCCGGCTCTCCCCGACAGCGAGACCACCGGATCCCCATTGCGATCCAAGCCAAAGGAATCTGCCGGAGCCTTGACCCCCATCGCATGGGTCACCGCTCCCGAGTTGGATGTTCCTGTTAGTTGGTCTTCCATATGCCCCAGGTAAACCCCGGTGTCAGACATCATGTCCCAGTTCAGGCGACCATCGGGGCCTTCGTAGAGGAAGCGAGCCGCTCCATAGTGAGACGGGCTGGTGCCATCAGGGTGGATGAAGATGACGTTTCCGGTTGATTCGGTGGCGGGCGGAGCGGGTTCTGGCTCGGGCGCAGGGGGTGGATCGGTCAGCTCCGTTTCAAACAGCGTCTCGTACATCAGGCGGTAGATGCCTGTGTTATCGACGGTTGCCGGAAGCTGATCGGCATTCAACCCATGGGTTCTGGCAACGATGCTGCCAGGGAAGTCTGGGGTCGCCACCCAACTGACGCCAAAGGGGTAGGTAATGCCATTGGCATCGGGAGCGGAGACAAAGGGGGCAGTGTTGCTGCCGTCGATGCCATCCATGAAAAGATCGATGCTATCGGAGCGATCGCCTTCGGTGGGGTTCGCGCCAACGGTGCCAACGGTCTCGTTCGGGTTGCGGGGGTCACGCACTTCCAGCCCCCCCGCATCACTGTCAGCGGCGGTCACCAACAACGTGTTGGGGTTGTCATTGATGTAGTCCATTGCAACCCCGATCGCATCATCGGCGCGCCGGATTGCTTCCAGGGTTGCGTTGGCGTTGTTGGCGTTGCCAAAGTTGTCGGTGCCCTCTTCTTCCAGCACGATGAAGAAGCCGTCGTCCCGCTTGCTGCTGTTTTCCGAAAGGATCTGAACCGCCGCATCCAACATCTCCGCAACGGTCGGTGGGTTTTCGTTGCCGGGTTGCCCATAGTTATTGGCCCCCACTGCGTTGAGTTGCTCCTCAGTGGCGGCGTTGTAAGTGTCCTGGGCAGCAAAGATACCCAAGACTTGCTCGGCACCTGCGGCCACAGCCTGTTCTAGCTCAGCCAGGGTGTAGACAACGGTATAGCCTGCGGCTTGAGCTTCTGTGACCAGGTTGCGCCCGTCGGCGCGGGTGCCTTCCTGCCCAAAACGCCCGACTGTGCCCGTCGGCAGATAATCGACCTCGCCGCCACCAAGGATGACATCGACACCCGATTCAACAATTTGCAAGGTAATGCCAGCGCGATCGCCCCGGGTTTCCACTTCGGCCAGAAAGGCTCCAGTTCCTGGCTCCGCGATAAAGCCCGAGTTGATGACCGCTGTGCCCTTTCCGGCAGCGATCGCCTCTTCCATGATGGTGGTGCCTTCTTGCCCTGACAGGGAAACCAACGGGTCGCCATTGGCATCCAACCCAAAAGATCGCGCGGGCGCTTTGACCCCCATGGCATGGGTAACCGCCCCAGCATTGGAGGTTCCGGTCAATTGATCCTCCATATGGCCAAGGTAGACCCCAGCGTCAGACATCATGTCCCAGTTCAGTCGTCCATCCGGACCTTCGTAGAGGAACCGAGCGGCTGCATAATGAGATGGACTGGTTCCATCCGGATGAATGAAAATGACGCTATTTGCCATGATGTCTTGCCCTTGAGTCAGAAATAAATGTCCGAAAAAAATTAGAATACTCGCGACAAAACCGACGATCCAATGCCATCCAAATGACATCAAATCAGTCCTTTGTCTTCCCCAAGAGCGTCTCATTTGATTGTTAAGAAGACGTTAATCAAAGTTTTGTTGAATGCTTAAGAACTATACAAATTAAGAACATTTTATCTGTTGTGCCAGAGCGGTGAAATAGACACAGATATTTGCCTGTGTCTATATCGCATTATTTGGGTTATACGAAAGTTTTCTTGATGTTTTGGAGCATACAATCGCTCAGTTTGGAGAGCCCGTATACTAGTAAGTTATCTCTGCTGAGCGATCGCCCTAAAATCGGCAGAATCAATGCCTTCTGCATTCTACTTTGCGAAAAGCATCGGATTATTGCTGGATTTCTTGTGCAGATTTTCTTAAGATTCCTGTAGAGAAATCGAAGCCATACCTCATTTTGAATGAAGAAAGACCCTGGATATAGAGTCTAAGCTTTTGTATCAATATTAGAAGCTAAATAGTCACTTGGCTTAAAGGTATCGCCTAGATTCTAATTTCTCTATCTATCCTCAAGATTCTTATAGCTTTCACGAGATTTAACAACAATTTTTATCGCTTGAACCTCAGCAAGATAGATGCGATTAAAAATAGAATAGAGAGGGAGGGATAAATCATGATGTGGAAGATGCCAAATTGGGATCGAGCGCATTTTCTGTAGTTTGTTTTGTCCTACTCTGGACGTGATTTCTGAGAAAACGTGATTTCTGAGAAATGGTGTTCCTTCTTGCTAGGGTTTCGCGGCTCTTTGGAGTTGTGCTCTGCACAACAAATGCGCCTCCTGCGATTGAGCAGATGTGTTCCAAAAGATTCTGACCGTTATCGTTTACCTTCAAGCCTTGCCATGGACGCTTCAACCCTTTTCGGGTCTTTGGATTTGGAGAATGCCTATTCCACCACGGATCTATCCGAGCCAAACATGCTGCTGGAGCTGCTGCAGCGGTTGCGTCGAACGGTTGTGGCAGACGGGCAGGATATTTTTGCGGAGTGGCGATCGCACATCCAGCGCGAAGCTTTCTGCAAGAGTGGGCGGAACCTTGCCTACTACCTGGCGTTGCGGCGACAGGAGTTGCGTCCGTTGCAAAAAGCTCTGATGCCTTGGGGCATTTCGTCGCTCGGACGGATTGAGTCGCGGGTGCTGCCAAACTTGGATGCCGCGATCGCCAGCCTCGGGGCCATCTGCCGGATGCCGAAAACCGACCTGCCACCCCACCCCACCGCCGAGGAATTTTACGAGGGCGATCGCCTCCTGCGGCAGCATACCGCCGATGTCTTTGGCCCTTCCGCTGGGCAGCGGCGCGTCCGGATTATGGTGACCTTGCCCAGCGAGGCGGCAGATGATGGTGCCTTTATCGACAACCTGGTGCAAGCAGGAATTGATTGTGTGCGGATCAACTGCGCTCACGACACCCCCACAACCTGGGCGGCGATGATCGACCATTTGCGCCATGCCGAAGCGAGGGTTGGACGTTCTTGTCGCGTGTTTATGGATCTGGGCGGCCCCAAACCCCGCACGGGTGAAGTCTTTACGCCCGATGGGCTGGCGCATCCCAACCATCCGCCGCGCGTATATGTGGGCGATCGCATCCATCTCACTCACACGGCGGTCTCCGCACCTCCCAAACATATGGTGCAAACCAGTTGCACGCTCCCCGAAGTACTGGATCAGCTCCAGGTCGGCACAGCCGTGTGGATCAACGATGGTCACATCGGCTGTGAGGTCGAAGAGTGCGTCGCCGATGGCGTGGTGCTGCACGTTACCCATGCCCGCCCCACTGGAGAAAAGCTGCGCCCCGACAAGGGACTCAACTTCCCCGACACCAATGTCCATATCAGCCCCCTCTCCGAAAAGGATCGGCGCGACCTGAATTTTGTGGCGACCCACGCCGACATCATCGGCTACTCCTTTGTGCAAGAAGCCAGCGATATTCGCCTGCTCCAGCAGGAGTTGCAACAACGGCTGGGAGAGGATGCCCAGAGAGTGGCGATCGTCGCTAAAGTCGAAACTCCTGGTGCCATCCGCAACTTGCCCGAAATGATTGTCCAGGCCGCAGGGCAACAACCCTTCGGCGTCATGATTGCGCGGGGCGACCTAGCAGTCGAAATTGGCTATCAACGCCTGGCTGAAATGCAAGAGGAAATTCTCTGGCTCTGCGAAGCAGCAAACGTGCCCGTCATCTGGGCTACCCAGGTATTCGAGAACCTAGTGAAAAAGGGCATCCCCTCCCGCGCCGAAGTGACCGATGCGGCGATGGCAGAGCGCGCCGAATGCGTCATGCTCAACAAAGGCGCACACCTCGCCGAAGGCGTCCGAGTGCTAGATGATGTGCTCCGCCGCATGGAAGAACACCAACTAAAGAAAACCCCCCGCCTCCGCCCCCTCCGCTCCTGGGCCGTGGATACAGAGCTGTAATGTGTCACTTGTGATGTGTAGTCTAGGTGCGATCGCGACTAGCGAATCCGAGATTTTGGATTCGTTACTAAACTGATTACTAAGCACAGTCCACGCCATACCATCCACCATGACGATTGCCCCGAGCCAAACCAAAACCTACACCGCAGAAGAGTATCTCGCGTTGGAGGTGGAATCTGAAACGCGCAGCGAATATCGCGACGGAGAGATTATACCCATGACCGGGGGAACCCCTGCGCACAACGAAATTACGGCAACTCTAATTTTTCTGTTGAAGTCGGCTTTGAGACAGCAACCCTACAGCATTTTTGTAACAGACCAACGACTATGGGTTCCTGATGGCGATCGCTACACCTATCCGGATGTCATGGTGACGCCGCGTCCTGCCGACCTTAAACAAGGGCGCAAAGACACCGTAATCAACCCCATCCTGATAGCCGAGGTTCTTTCTGATTCCACCCAAGGTTATGACCGGGGCGACAAATTTGCGGCCTATCGCACCATTCCTACCTTTCAGGAATACCTCCTAATTGACCAATACAAGCCCCATGTTGAACAGTATGTGAAGCAGTCCGAAAACCAGTGGCTCTTCACCGAATATGATGACCTTGGCCAAACCTTCACGCTGCGATCTGTTGAGGTGGCGATCGCCCTCACAGACCTTTACGAAGCCGTCTTTAGTGACAAATGATAAATGAGGTGAAGGTATGCGATTGAAAGGCAGCACTGTCCTTTGTGTTGGTGGCAGTAGCGGTATGGGGCGAGGCGTTGCCGAAGTCGCTTTGGCTGAAGGGGCAGAGGTGATCGTCACCAGTCGTACGTTGGAAAAAGCGCAGAAAACAGCTCAGGAACTGGGTTGTCATGCTGAAGCTATAGATGTTGCTGACGACGAGAGTGTCCAGCAGCTTTTCGCACGGTTAGACAAAGTGACTCACATGATGATCACAGCGGGAGCCATCGGTCGATCTGCGTTTGATGATACGCCGCCTGACCAAGCGCCCGTCTTTATGGATGGCAAGCTCTGGGCTACCCACAGATGCATCTGGTACAGCCGCTCTGTGATGGATCAACAAGGGTCTATCACCCTGATTACCGGGGGTTATGCACAGTGGGCAACCCCAGATGCTGCCCATGTTCACGTTGCCTTTGCCGCCACCGAAGCCTTAGCCCGAACCGTGGCTGTTTCGCTGGCACCGATTCGCTGTAATGTTATTCGTCCAGGGTTCGTTGACAGCGCTCTGTGGGATTATCTCGATGATGGCGATCGCACCGCGCTCAAAAATGAAGAGCGAGAACAAACACTGACGGGTGAATTGGTATCACCGCAAGACATTGGAGATGTGGCTGTTGCTTTAATGACGACTCGGGCCGTAACAGGTGCTGTTATCCCCGTTGATGGAGGTCGGCATCTCAAGCCGATTAGCTAATTCTGTTTGAAGGACAAACCGTTTGGCAGCTTTATGCGTCCGACAGATAGGTCGGTTAGTATGATTCGTCGCGATGGTTTCTGGTGTTGGATTTCACTTCGTTCAACTCCAACCTACGAGCTGGGTAGAGATGTCGTAAGTAGCTCGGCATGATGAAAAACCAGACCCTAAAAACCTGTGCCGCCCGCAGCGCGGGCGGCACAGGTTTTTAGGGTCTTAGGTTTAATTGCACCTGCCAACTTATCAGCCACATTTTCTCAGTCAATAAATTACAGCCTCAGGCTGATTGCGCGAACAAAATAATTTGCAATGTCTAGGAGAAAATTCCGGTGAGTCAAATCCAACAATTTGTATTTCACTTAGTTCCTAACCAGTTACATGGAAATGTTCTCTATCCTTTGAATAGTCTTTGGAAGATTGCTCCTGAAATTGCCGAAAACCTTGCCAAAAAATATGCTGGGCGCGAGTCAATTCAAAAGCGATATATTCCACCCCTCGACTGTTTGTGGAATGATGTACTGATGTTCTGTCCTGTGCCTCCCGATCGCCTCATGCAAATATTTCGAGACGCAGGATATGACCTAGAACCAAAGCGCTGGCTTAAGATTGCGATCGCCCGCCTCGAACTGCAAAACACAGCGATCTACTTTTCGAAAAATCGTGCCTATGGCGATCATTCAGTTGACGACAGCGATTTTGCAAGGCTCGATCAGGTTGATTTTGCATCCCTCACGCAAGTTCCCGATGCATTGCGGGCACATATCCAAAGCGCTCGTTCTGAGAATCGTCAACCATTCATGTTTGTTGGTGTTCCGCATGTTTTGTACAAGGGTGAATTGCTTTTAGATGAGATCGAAATTGTCGAGTTTTAGCATTGCGTAGAGTGTTCTCTGCGCAACGAGTAAAGCTCTGAAGTGGAAGGGTTAAAACTGCCGAGTTCGACCGTTTACCTGTCAACCAAGATGACAAGATTTTAACGACTATCATTCGCTGGGGAAAATGAGTAACCTGGAGAATTATGGAAAAACTCGTGTGGAAGCGCTATGGAAATCTGCAAGGCACAGCTTGAACACTTGGATGAACTTGCAATGCTGTTTGATCAGTACCGCGTGTTTTACCAACAGCCGTCGAATGTGCAGGCAGCTAAGGAGTTCCTGAGAGAGCGGCTGCAGCAACTCGATTCTGTCATCTTCATTGCCCAACACGAAGGCCATGCCGCTGGCTTCACTCAGCTTTACCCCAGTTTTTCCTCCGTTTCGATGCAACCCATCTGGATTCTGAACGATCTGTTTGTGGCATCATCCTATCGCCGTCAGGGAGTCGCAACAGCCTTGATGCAAAGGGCGATCGCCTTTGCCAAAGAAACAAATGCCATCCGCCTAGCCTTGGCAACGCAGGTGACAAATACTAGCGCTCAACCCCTGTACGAATCCATAGGATTTAGCAAAGACGAAGACTTTTACCATTACGGTCTACCGCTATAACCAGCGCACTCCTGCATCGTGGCATTTATTGCCTGGTAGCCGTCAGTAATGGAGAGTACGCGGCTTGCCGCCTGAGCAATGTAACCGCAGATTGCTCAGGAATACTTTTCCATCTGCCGATTTTTGCAAAAAGTGGATCACACTGTGCAGACCAAATCACCTTAACTTGACCCCAGAAAGCCCAGTTTCCCACGGCCTTCATTCGTGGTTCACATTAAGAGAGTGTTCCGTGAACAAAATGCTCAAGGCCTTTACAAATAAGGTGTTCGTCTCAATCGGAGCGGCGGGATTTGAACCCACGACCCCCACTACCCCAAAGTGGTGCGCTACCAAGCTGCGCTACGCCCCGTATCCGATGCGCGTTCAAATTTGCGCTTAACAAGCATAACATATTGGTCTTTCAAGTCAGTAGGACTTCCCTGAAAATCGCCTCCAGTAACCCTGCAAACTCAGCAGGAAACCAACTCCATCTGCTTCAATTTAATGAAAGCCTTAATGAAAAGATTGCGAAGTGTAACAAAACCCCCGGAATACATAATTTGTAATAGAACCTGTCGGCTCCACGTTATATAAAAGTAGGGTGAAAGTTCTAGAAAACCTGTCATCCGTACATTTGGCGTCCATCGTCAAGGAGCGGTCAGGATTCTCAGCTTTTTGAGGCGTTCTCTCATATAAGTTCTCCAACACATTGCTCCGACAATTCGAGATGGGTCATTTGCCCTGTTGGATTGAGAGCGATGGAGATGCTGAAGGGGGAGCCCTCGAAACTCATGAAGACTAGATGTCAGATCTTCAGAGCTAAATTTGACTGAAAGCTCGGTTTTGAATCAAACCATACTCAAGCCAAAAACAGATTAGGAGATTGGTTTATGTTGGATGCCTTTGCAAAGGTTGTTTCTCAAGCAGATGCACGCGGTGCGTATCTAAGCACTTCACAGCTCGATGCACTGAGCGCTATGGTTGCTGATGGCAACAAGCGGATGGATATTGTCAACCGCATCACTGGCAGCTCGTCCACGATTGTTGCAGATGCAGCTCGTTCGCTGTTCGCTGAGCAGCCTCAGCTGATTGCGCCTGGTGGAAATGCCTACACCAACCGTCGTATGGCTGCTTGCCTGCGCGACATGGAAATCATCCTGCGCTATGTAACCTACGCCATGTTCTCTGGTGATGCTAGCGTTCTGGATGATCGTTGCCTCAATGGTCTGCGTGAGACTTATTTGGCTCTGGGTACTCCTGGTGCATCCGTTGCAGTGGGTGTTCAGAAGATGAAGGATGCTGCTGTGGGTATCGCTAACGATCGCGGCAACATCACTCAGGGCGATTGCAGCAACCTGATTGCTGAGCTATCTGGCTACTTCGATCGCGCTGCTTCTGCGGTTGCTTAAGTCCTCCGATTAATAAATCCAAGGTGGTCTGGGCTCTCCAACCACCCTTTATCAAACAAACCATTTGCATTGCAACTTAGGGAGATCTCTCAACAATGAAAACTCCATTGACTGAAGCAGTAGCAGCTGCTGATTCTCAAGGTCGTTTCCTCAGCTCCACTGAACTCCAAGTCGCTTTTGGTCGCTTCAGTCAGGCTGGTGCCAGCCTAGAAGCCGCTAAGAAGCTGACTGAAAACGCTCAGAGTCTGGCTTCAGGCGCTGCACAGGCGGTATACCAAAAGTTCCCTTACACCACTCAAATGCAGGGTCCCAACTACGCTGCTGACCAGCGTGGTAAGGACAAGTGCGTTCGTGACGTCGGCTACTACCTGCGGATGGTCACCTACTGCTTGGTTGTGGGCGGCACTGGCCCCATGGATGACTACTTGGTCGCAGGTTTGGCCGAAATCAACCGAACCTTCGAATTGTCTCCTAGCTGGTACGTTGAAGCGCTGAAGTACATCAAGGCAAACCACGGTCTGTCTGGTGACCCCGCTGTTGAAGCGAACTCCTACCTCGACTACGCTATCAACGCCCTCAGCTAATTGAGCAAGCGATTTGCTATTGAGCAAACCATTTGCTGATAAATGAGGCTTTTGTGACTCGATAACTTAATCCTCACAATTCAATGCCCTGGAGATTGGTGCTTTTTCTCCGGGGTATTTTTTATGGCGTTGCTGAGAAGCAGTAATACCAATTCAACGAAAACCAAAACCAGATAATTTTTTGAAAGCCACGCACTGCGTGGCTTTCAAAAAATTATCTATAGTGGATTCTTAGCGAATTGGCATAACGCCTTTTTTTGGTTACGGATTGGTGAAACCGCTTGGAGCGCAGATCTGCGACGTCTTCTGCACTGTGCAAAGGGTGCGTTCCAACTGAAAAGAAGTCGCAGATCTTTGAGCTTGTAGATTTGGGTTTGCAAAATCCAAGCTGGAAGCTGTCTGGAATTACGAAATCTTAGGGGGTTTCTTGCTGAGGTTCAGCGTGCTTCTGACCGATGCGGGGTTCTTCTCCGGCTAGCAGGCGTTGGATATTGGCACGGTGAGTAATGAGGACGTAGGTGCCACCGACTAGAGCAAACAGAAGGTAGGGAAGGGGTTGGCGGAAGGCCAGCATGAGCAGGGGGGCGGCGATCGCCGTGGCGATTGACCCCAACGAGACGATGCGGAAGATAGCCAGTACCGAGAGGAACGTTGCGGCGGCGGTCAACCCAACGGGAAGCGCGACTGCGAACAGCACACCTAGCCCAGTGGCTGCAGATTTGCCGCCTTTGAAGCCGAGCCAAATGGACTTGCTATGTCCCAAAATGGCAATCAAGGCAGCGGCGGTAACAGCCCAGGGAAGTTGAGTCTCCAGGCCAGGTTGAGAGAAGAGCCAGCGAGCTAGGGCGATCGCCGCTACCCCTTTAGCAACATCCATCAGGAAAACGAAGAGAGCTGGCCCTTTGCCCAGGGTGCGGAGGACGTTGGTGGCTCCGGTTGAACGCGAGCCATGTTCGCGAATGTCGATGCCTTTTAGGACTTTCCCCGCCCAGTATCCGGTGGGTGTGCTTCCGAGCAGGTAGGCAGCCACCAGCACAATTCCCCAGGCAACGCCAGCATTCATCATTATTTCCCCAGTTGGTTCCCAATTAACGTTGATGCTTAGGCCGCGGACTTTCAACCTGCCAAGCTGCCTTTAGTAGACCATTGGAGGTTTCATGGGGTCAATGGCAAAGGCCATCCACAGGGGGAACTGGAGTAGGGAGAGATCCACAATTCCTTCCGATTCATCGATGATGATCAGCGGTAGATTTTTTTGCTGGAGGAGGCGATCGGCACGCTGAGCCATGGGTTCTGGGGCGTCGAACAAGGTCACACCCTGGTTGCTGCCAAAGTCCATGCGACCCAGGCCGAGGCAATCTTGCAAGCCCCGTCGCCACTCGCCCAGGCGTTCGGGAGAGTCAGAGAGTATGAGGGTACGGAGGCGATCGCCATACATCCGATGCAGTACCGAAATGGTCGCAGAGGCCACCAGCACATTCTGCAACCGCGACCCCATGGTGCGAATGGCACCCCGTCCGCCCTGCTCGAAGAACCAATCGGCAACGCGCTCTGCATGGATGGGCTCGAAGGTGCGGCGCAACTGCCAGGGCGGGCCATAGTAGTCCGGGGTCGTGCGGTACTGATCCAGCAGCTTGCGAATTTTGCGGGAGGCATCTTGGTAGCGCTGGGCTGCAAACTCTGGTGTTGTCGACGCTTCGGGTTCTTTGCGCTCGGAGGGGGGACGGCGGGTCGGTTCAGCGGCGGGAGGCGGCGTCAGGCGCAGGTCTTCGGCAGCGGAGACCAGATCCTGCAAGCTCCCCACCAAGTAGTCTTTGAAACCCTGAATGCGGATGGCAAGTTCCTGCGAGGAGCCCGCGAAGGTGCTCCGCATTTCGGCCTGAATCCGCTGCTGTCGCCGTTCCAGTTTTTCGACCGAAAGCTGCAACGCTTGCCGGCGCTCTTCCAGTTCCCGCACCCCTTCTGTCACTAGCCGCCCGACAGAGGATTGGGTCTCGGCAATTTCTTCGCGCAACCCTAGCAGCCGCTGTCGCAGAGTTTCCTCTTCTTGCCGCAGAGCCAGCACCCGCTGTTCTAGCGCCTCTTCTTCGGTCAAGTCTTCTTCGATGGGTTCCAGGTCGATGACCTCTTCCGTTTTCTCTGCCGCCGAGGGAATGGGTTCCTCTGGGAGGTCGTAGGTGTTCTCGGACGGTATCGTTCCCGCATCGATTTCAACTGGTTCTTCGGGAGAGTATTCCTCAGGGGGTTCCGGACGATCGCCCCATTCTTCTTCCACTGCATCCATGGGCGGCATATCTTCCTCGATCGCTTCGGGATGTGTTTCGGAAGAACCCGCTCCATCCATCTCAGGTGCAGGAGAGGATTCCGATTCCCCAGATTCTGATTCCCCAGATTCCGATTCCCAGGGATCGGCCACCATATTCTCCGGTGAGGTGGGCTTAGGCTGACCACCCGCCAGCACATCCGGCAGAGGTTGTGGCGTATAGTCGGAGTCTTCAGGCGACGAGGGCGGGGTCATGGGATCTTGCGTTGGGTTCTGTTCAGGAAATTCGTCCGGTGTCATAGGATGGGTCACTCACAATTCAGGCGAACAGCGTTGCTCCAGGCATTCTCTCAAGGTTTTGGGGTTAAATAGCACCGGAACAAAGTGAATGCTCTTGATTTCTTTGAAATAGAACAAAATGGGTACGGGCTGCCAAAAGATTTCCCAGTTTTGCCAATCTGCATACGGGAACTGGCGGATACGGTTTTCCCCTCGGTAAACATCCAGATCGGTTGGGGAGAAGCGGAGGCGCAGGGTGGCTGCCTGGATCATTAGAAAAATGCCGAAGAGGGCAATGACGCCTCCCACCCATATATTCAAAAATCCAATAGCCAGACCGAGGAGCAGGGTTCCAATAGGCAAGCGGTAGCTGGGAGCTAATTCGATGGTTTCTAGCGCAGTGGTTTCCGTAGGCGTTGTGGTCACCGGTTTCCCCCTTTTTGTCAAAATGCCCTGTTACCGGGTTCAGCCTGCTGAGCGTGCAAGATGATTCAACCTCAGCAACTGGGGCAACAGTTCACCCCCCATTCTAAAGGGTGTGGTTGCTTGCGTAATGCTTCTCCTCTTCAAACCCGGTTCAAACCGACCCAAACCCAAAGCTGAAGCCAAACCGAAAATCCGCCTAAACACCGAAAACCCTGGATAAACTGAAGGACGAACCGTCGATCCATTTTGTAGGAGAGGGCGATCGCCCACCATTATGACCTTACGTTATGCCTACTACCCCGGCTGTGTCGCCCAGGGAGCCTGCCGAGAACTCTATCAATCCACCGCCGCACTGACCCAAGCGCTGGGCATTGAGCTCATTGAACTGAAAAAAGCCTCCTGTTGCGGGTCAGGCACCTTCAAAGAAGACTCGCAACTATTGGAAGATACCGTCAATGCTCGTAACATTGCCCTGGCAGAAGAGCTGCAATTGCCTCTGCTAACCCACTGCAGCACCTGTCAGGGGGTAATTGGGCATGTGGACGAGCGGCTGAAAGCCTGCCAGAAAGACGACCCGGCCTATATGGAGCAGGTCAACGGCCTATTGCAGAAAGAAGGTTGCTCTCCCTACAAGGGCAGCACTGAGGTGAAGCATTTGCTCTGGGCCTTGGTGGGGGACTATGGGCTGGAGGCACTGGCGAAAAAGGTGACGCGCCAGCTCAGCGGGCTGAAATGTGCAGCTTTCTATGGTTGCTACTTGCTTCGGGCTCAGGATCAGCTCCCTTACGACGACCCGTATAATCCTCAGTCGATGGAGAATGTGTTCCGCACGGTGGGCGCCACTCCGGTGATGTATCGCGGACGAACCCAGTGCTGCGGTTGGCCCCTCTCTAGTTATGCGACGGAACAATCCTTCCGCATGGCGGGGGGGCATATCCAGGAGGCGATCGCCGCTGGAGCCGATTGCATGGTGACGCCCTGCCCCCTTTGCCACCTCAATTTGGATTCTCGTCAGCCCGAAGTGGAATCGGTGATTGGTCAGAAGCTGGGCTTGCCTGTGCTGCATCTGCCGCAGTTGGTGGCATTGGCGCTTGGCATCAGCCCCGAGGCGTTGGGGTTGCAAAAGCATATCGTGTCGACTCGCCCGGTGTTGGAGAAGTTGGAGCGGTTGGCGGCGGTTTAGGAGCGTGGATGGGTAGATGGATGGGGGGATGGGCGATCGCCTCATCCCCTAAAGAATGCCTGCAAAAAAATGCAAAGGTCTAGCAACCAACGCGCTGCAAGAGGGAATCACTAAGCTAAGCTCGAAATGCATCCCAGCAAATCACGGCTTGCCCTGCTATTCACCTTCGACTCCGTTTCGTAACCGACTATGACTACTACAGACGTAAAGACCGCAGAAGCCCTCAGACTCCATATCGGTGGCAAGGAAACGCATCCCGATTGGAAGATCATGGATATTGAAGAGCGTCCGGAAGTGGATTTCATTGGCGATGCGGCAGATTTGAGCCAGTTCGCCGATGAGTCCGTAGATGCCATTTATGCTAGCCATGTGTTGGAGCACTTCTATCATTCGCTCAATGATGAG
The DNA here is from genome assembly GCA_015207365.1 of Vacuolonema iberomarrocanum LEGE 07170. Lineage (GTDB taxonomy): Bacteria > Cyanobacteriota > Cyanobacteriia > Elainellales > Elainellaceae > Vacuolonema > Vacuolonema iberomarrocanum. Next base: position 52,088 of record JADEXA010000025.1, on the reverse strand, counting down.
CTGATGCGGACCCTGACGGAGTGGCATCGGGTACTGAAGCCGGGTGGGCAACTGCTGATTAGCGTGCCGGATTTGCGCACCCTCTGCTGGCTCTTTCTCAACCCCAACCTCATGGCCATGGACAAGCATTATTTAATGCGGGTGATGTTTGGGGGACAAACCAATCAATATGATGTCCACAAGGTTGGCTTTGATGTTGATATTCTGGCGCTGTACCTGAATGAAATCGGATTCTCTGACATGGAGCAGGTGTCGGAATTCAATATGTTCAACGATTGCAGCACTATTCGAGTGCTCGATACGTTGATCAGTCTGAATGTCGTGGTGACCAAGTAGGCGGAGCTTGGGTTAGAGCGCTGGGCTTTGGTGAAAGCTTAGATCTGCGACGTCTTGGATGGGTAGCGCAGGATGTTCTCTCAAATGAAAAAGAAGTCGCAGATCTGGTTTAGTCTTGCAACTGGTCAGGGGATAGCTTGTAAAGCTTGTAGATGAGGGCGTCAATTTCGTCATCCAGGGCTTGCTGCTGGGCAGGATTTGGGGTTGCTGCGAGGGCGATGCGTTGTTGGGTGAGGTGGGAGAGGCGATCGCCCATCTTCCCCTTGGGTAGGCGCACCGGAATTTGCCGCAGTTGAGGCGCACCGATGCGCAGGTAGCCGCCTTGTAAGCGATTGCCCGCAAAGGTTTGGCGAAACCAGAGTTGAATCAGCTTGCTATTGAGCAGCGCCAGGAGCCAGTAGGGATTGACCTGGGGCAGGATGACGGTGGTGGATTTCCCCGCGAACCAGTGCCCCGCTTCATCAAAAACGGCTTCTAGACGACGGGTCATGCTGGCCACCAGAAGTTTGGGTTGGCGAGCTTGGTGCAGCCGCTTGGGCGGCAGGTTGGCTAGGGCACCGTTAGGGATGATGGGGTGGAGGTAGCGATCGCCCAAATACCTCAAGGGTTTCTTGCCCCATAGCATTTGATAGGGGTCGAGCGTGCCACTGTTGACCATACGTAAGCCATCGGGACTGACAGTTGCATCCTCGGACGCGGCTTCGCGGATGAGGGGACGGATGGCGTAGGCTTCGGTAACGGTGGCGGCATCCGTCAGCGTGGCGTAATCCGCTAACGTTGGAGCCGATTGCAGCGTGGCGATCGCCGCTCCCTGCTTGGGATTTCCCCCAATCTGCCATGGGTGCTGTGGGGCTTGGAGGGTACTGAGGGGGAACCACAATTGTCGTGCAACCTGTTCCAGACTGGCCATTTCTTCGTAGCAAACCTGGTTGGTGGTCGTGGGAGGCGATCGCCTTACATGGTAAACGATGGGGTAGATGGCCGCAGGGAATACCGAGACGCGAGAATAGTCGCGCAGGTGGGTGAGTTGATGGTCACAGGCCAAGAGCGATCGCGTTGCGGCTCCATACCCGGCTGACAGTAGCTTGTTGGGGACGACGAAGCTATGCCATCCCCCCGGTTTGCACAGACTCAGCGCCCGCTCGATGAAGACACAGAACAAATCCCAGTTGCCTGTGGCGGTGCGATAGTGCTGGGTACAATAGCGGCGCAAGAGCGGCTGGTGGCGCGTCATCCCCTCGGCGTCCAGATAAGGGGGATTGCCCACCACGGCATCAAATCCTCCGGCAAGTTGAACCTCCGCAAATAACTGTTGCCAGTCTTGTCCATCCAGCACCTGTTCAGGGTGATGTTCCATCTCGACCAGGCTGTTTCCAGCATGGATGGTGCGGGTTAGGTCGGGCAGGTGCGTGAGGGGAAGGGAGCCGTCGTCCAGTAGGCGTAGCAAGAGCGAGAGGCGGGTGACAGAAACGGCGAGGGGGTCGCGGTCGATGCCGAAAATTTGGGTTTGCAGGCAGTGCGATCGCGCCGCTCCGTCGGCATCAGGCATACGGCGCAGCAGTTGATCGTAGGCGGCGAGCAGGAACGCTCCGCCCCCACAGGCGGGATCCAGCAGGGTGCCGTTGGGGGGAGCGCTGTCCCAGGGTTCCAAAATGGCCTGCACCAGCTCCGATGGCGTGTAGTAGGCTCCGCGTACCTTGCGCTGGGTGGTCTGTTGCGCCATCCCCATTTCATGCAACATGCCCAGCCAGGGAATTGGGAAGGGGCGATCGCCCACCAACTTCACAAGCGCCACCCATTCCGATTTCTGTGCTTGAATGATCGCCTTGAATCGGTTCGGGTCGATGGCTGGAAAGCCCAGCCGTCCCCGCTGATTCAAATCGGTCAGAAGGTGGGCGATCGCCTCGTCAATAATGGTGTCGTTGTGCAGCGCCTTCATATGGGCGGCAGGCAGCAGTCCCCGTGCGATACAGAGCGGGGTGGCGGCGATCGCCATCATCCCCACTTGCACAGCGGTGTGGTGATCGGGAGCACCGTCGCTAGCGGCTCGTCGCACAATCCGACGATGCCAGGTTTGGATAGATTTGAGCAGGGGCGGCACAGTCGCCATCGAACGCCAGGGAACAAGAACACCCCAGGGTAGCTCAGGATCGCGAATAAATAGACCCCAAGCCTTATTTTTGAAAGCCCGACCTGCCGCGCTTTCAAAAATAAGGCTTGGGTTTTGTTTCGTTCAGAACCCTCAGTTGAGGGCGATCGCCTCCAGCAACTCTGGTTGATCCTGTCGGGGATTGTTGACAGCAGTGCTCACGGCAAAGGTCGCCATCTGGTCAGTGGGAAACGGCTGCAGCAAATCGGTTACCTTGGCGGATTGCTGGCAGTCGGGGTCGAGCCAGCGGGCGTAGTGCTCGGCAGGTAGGATCACTGGCATCCGGTCGTGAACAGGCTGCACCCGATTATTGGCGGCGGTCGTGAGAATGGTGGCGGATGGAATCACCTCCCCTTTGGCGGACTCCCAGGTTTCCCATAACCCAGCGAAGGCGATGGGCGATCGCCTTCCCTCTGTATCGGGCACGTAGAAGAAGAACGGCTGCTTGCCCTTGGCCGTCCGCTGCCATTCATAAAACCCATCGGCTACCACCAAACACCGCCGCCGCCGCATGGCCGTGCGAAACGAGGGCTTTTCCGCTGCGGTCTCAGCCCGCGCATTAATCATCCGCGCTCCCATCTTCGGGTCTTTTGCCCAACTGGGAATCAACCCCCAATGCACCATCTGCAAGTCTCGCCCCGCATCGGTTTCGCGCACGATGGGAATGCCCTGAGTTGGCGCAATGTTATAGCGGGGCGACAACTCCGGCACCGCGCTCAGGTCAAATTGCGTCGCCACCCGCTCCGGAGACTGCGTTTGTGTATATCGCCCACACATCTGCGCTACCCCAAAAAAACATCCTTACTATTCACTATTCTGTCGGATCTCAGAGGCCGATGACAGGTTCGCTGCGCTGTTCTTTAGCGGCAAGCTCCAGGCTGAGGACGAGGAGTTTTTCGAGCAGATCGTCGTCAGGGCGAAAGCCGTAGGTTTCTAGGACAAGAGAACCTCCGAGGCTTTGTGGAGTTGGCTGGCGAGCCCGTGGAAATAGGCTGTAGAGGTTTATCACCAAGTTCAAATCTGACTGATGCCGATGGCTGAACTGATGGCAAGAGTAGTGTTATTCATAGGCACTTCCTCTAAAAGAAATGTCATAGATGAGAAGGGCGTTAGATAACTCATCAATCTTGAAGATAATGCGTATCTTACCAACGCGAATCCGATAGAATCCTTCCCAATTTCCTTTGAGTTGTTTGATATCTGCTTCTGAGAAAGGGATAATCCCATCCTGTTCCAAAGAATTTTTAAGGAGCAGTATCTTTTCTCGAATTCTATTTTGATTTGTCTCATCGAGCTTTTTTAGAAACTTGACAGAGCGCTTACTGTAGTTGATCTCCATGCTCTGTCCATTCCGTCAAGTTGACGAATTCTGCTTCCTCAAAGTCATCGGGAGAACCAAGTTCCTCGTTGATTTCCGATTGTTCTGCATCACTGACGACTGGGATAAGGAGTTTGCATAGTTTCAGGCGTTCTTCTTTGAGAATTTCACTTAATACTTCTGCAAGAACTTCTCGAATGCTTTCTTTAATAATGCCTTTGAGAACTTGAGTATCTAGGATATCAGAGGATTCCATGCCATTTTCTCCACTCTGCTTGAATTTTAGCGGGTTGTTCTGGGGATTGCTGGATGTTCATCAAGTTGGGTTCCAGGAGCCGATGACGGATTCACCATACTGTTCTCTTGCGTCAAACTTCAGGTTGAGGGCAAAATTTTTTTGGAGGAGGGCGTTACTGGAGTTGAAGCCATAGGCTTGTTGTAGTACGAAGGCCGTTCTGTTTTTCTTGAATCCCAAGCGCCCTTATTCGCCCCAGCCGCAGAACTCGCGACAAAACTCACAGGCCTCCCGTGCCATCGCATCGGGCGGATCTCGAAACACCGGATGATAGCGCAACCGCTCACAGCACACCCGCACCCAATCCTGCCAATTATCTCTGTGCCAGAGGTCGATGGTACCGTCAGCACCACTACTGACAATAGTTCGTCCATCAGGGGAAAGGGCGGCAGACTCTTCATGACCGTGAAACGGTTGACTGATGCATATGTCGTTCAATTGCCAGAGGCGAACGGTGCCATCAGCACTGCCACTGGCGATAGTTTGCTCCTTGGGAGAAAAGGTGACTGACCAAATGCAGTCTTCATGACCATAGAAGGGTTGACCGATGGGGGTGCCATCGAGTTGCCATAGGCGCACCGTACCGTCATCGCTGCCGCTGAGGATTGTGTTTCCATCCGGGGAAAAGGCTACAGACCCGATATAGTCTTCATGGCCGCGAAAGGGCTGACCGATGGGAGTGCCATCGAGTTGCCATAGGCGCACCGTACAGTCATCGCTGCTACTAACGATGGTTTTGCCATCGGGGGAAAAGGCGACCGACCAGATGAAAGCGTCATGGCCGTGAAAGGGTTGGCCAATAGGGGTGCCGTCGAGTTGCCAGAGGCGGAGGGTGCGATCGTAGCTGCCACTAACAATGGTTTTGCCGTTCGGTGAAAAGGCGACCGACCTAACATAGTCTTCGTGGCCGTGGAAGGGCTGGTCGATGGGTGTGCCGTCGAGTTGCCAGAGGCGGAGGGTGCGATCGGCACTGCCACTGACGATGGTTTTGCCATTTGGGGAAAAGGCGATCGCCCAGACAGCGTCTTCATGACCGTAGAAGGGTTGGCCAATGGGTGTGCCATCTAACTGCCAAAGGCGCACAGTGCCGTCATCACTGCCACTCACAATAGTTTTTCCATTGGGAGAAAAGGCGACCGACCCAACAGAGGCTTGATGACCGTGAAAGGGTTGGCCGATGGGGGTACCATCGAGCTGCCAGAGACGGAGGGTGCGATCGTCACTGCCACTGACGATGGTTTTGCCATCAGGGGAGAAGGCGACTGCCAAAACAGACGCTTGATGGTCGTGAAAGCGGTTTTGCTCCCTTGCCAGAGTCATCCCTTGGTGGAGAGTGTCTTGGATAATTCCCAACGGAGGCTGATTCGGTTGTGCCTGCAAGTTGCGGTGAACCAACTCTAGAGCCGCTGCCAAATTTTCGCCTGTGCCGTTTGATTGCAGGTGGGTTTGGATACGGCGGGCGGCATCAGGGAAGTCGCGCTCTAGTTGCACCCATTTAAGGTCAGCGGTACGTTCTCGGTCGTAGTCGAGGCTTGCCTGATAGTAGGTGTGGAGGTTATTGGGCAGGATGGCTACCAGTTGGTCAGCAAAGGTGGCGGCTTGCACTATCAGGGCTTTGGGCAAGAAGAAGTCAGGGTTATGCCCGGAGTGCTGCCATTCCCGACGGGCATCGTCTATGCGGTCGATGAGGCGACGCAGCTCGCGATCGCCCTCTCGCCACTTCGCAAAGATTTCCCATCCCTTCATCAATGCCTCGTGGGCCAGGTCGATGGCGGTGCGATCCTCTCCATCCCCACTCACCAGCAATCGCCCATCCACCAACTCCGCTAACACCGTTTCCAGGGTGGTTCTGGCTGCATCCTCTTGCCCGGCTAATTCCAGCAGTTCCGCCTTCGAACGACGCTGGCGCGTATCGCGATTCTCTGACCCCGTCCGCACCAGTTGCAGACAAATACGGCGAATCCACTCCTTTTCCGTGTCGCTGCGCTGTGTTTGGGGCGTTGGTTCTCGCCAATCTCGAAACGCATAAATCCGGTTAGCATGCTCATTCAGCGCTCCTTTCAACCCACCCAGCGCTTCGTACTGTTTCAGCGTGAGGCAGTGTCCGGCTTGAGTCGCCACATCCCACAGTCGTGCCAGGGCAAACTGGAGCAGGGGCAGGCTGTTTGGCTCCGCGTCCACATCCCGCAATAGCACCGACAGTAAGGCTGGATCTAGCTGATAGCCCTGATGCAGAGCGGGCTTTTGGATGGCTGCCTGGAGGTCGTCTCCCTCCAGGGGCGGAATGTAGATGGCGTGGTGTTGCAGGTGAGTTGCCAAAGAACCATGTTGCAAGCAAGCATCCACAAAATCTGCCCGCAGGGTAATCAGTATGGAGAGGCGATCGCCCACGTCCCCCATCAGCCGCTCAATAAACCGCTGTTGCTCTCTATCAGAGCTACAGAGGGTAAACACCTCTTCAAACTGATCCACCAGTAGCAACAGCCGCTCGGTACCAGGGATATGGGCGATCGCCTCTGCCAACGTCCCCTGCTCCACAGCGTTCATTACGGCCTGGGTATCGTCTCGCCGATGCACTGCTTGTGTCAGGCTGCGCTTCAGTTCTGCCATTGGCTCGAATCCTGGCTTGATGGGCAGCAGGATGCGCCACCCCAAGCTACGCAGGGCTGGGATAACGCCTGCCTGTGCGACGGAGGATTTACCACTGCCCGATGCTCCCACCAGTATTACGACAGAGGATTGTTCTAGGGCTTGCTGCACGGCTTCTGTGGTGCGCGATCGCCCATGAAAAAATTGCTTCGTGGCTTCGGTGAACGCCAACAATCCCTGGTAGGGGCAAGCCTCATCTATCTCCGTCGGTGTCACCGCTGTTTGATAGAACGCTATCGGGACGATGCCGCCACTGCCCAGGCTAATCGGTTCCTGCCCACTGCCCTGTAATTCCCGCTTGATGAAATTTGATAAGGCTTCTGCCGTCACGACACCCGCCTCATCCTGCGCCGTTTGCAATCCTTGCAACAGCGCCCCAGTGAAGATGCTGTGTTCTTCGCTGCGACGGGCATAGGCTTGCTCAAAGCTACGACAGGCCGCAATCAAAAAGTAATCCCGTCCGGCTAGAGAGGTCAGGGCCGTTTGCAGAACCGCTTTGTCGATAAATTCGACCCGTTCGCCCCCGTGGCAACAGTCCAGCAGCACCACTAGACTACTCAGGCGCGATCGCCCAATCAGTGTATTCAAGCTCGAGAGAGGAATGCCTTTTTGTTGCTGAATGACCTGTTTTTGCTCGATCGCGACCCTGCAATCTGATGTGGCTAAAAAAGCTTCCGTTTCTTCCAGTACCGGATCCATAACGGGGATGCCATGGCCAGTGAAGTAAATCAGCGCATCTTGACCTGGGGCTTTTTGAAGGAGGAGGATGCGGATAGCTTGGATGAGGCGATCGCTCGTTACGTCTTCTGTTAATCGCGTTACCTCAAATCCACCGCGCTCTTCCAGAATTTTGGCAACAGCCTCGGCGTCCGTCACCGTTTTGCTAAGGCAGTTCAGGGGACGGGTGTAGTTGCGAATACCAATGACTAGGGCGTAGCGTCGAGCCATGCAGCAATTGCAGGGAGAGTTTCAGGGCAATATGGGAAATTGCTTTTCATACAATAGCTCTAATTCTATGTATACAATAGCTCTAATTCTATGTTGAGCTTGCAGAATCCAAGGATGGTTTTGCCTAATATCAAATCCGGTTGAATAACCCAACTATTGTTTGTGTCCGCTGCTTTATAGCGGACACAAACAATAGTTGGATTTTACGGCTATTTAACCGGATTTGATATTAGAAGGGGCGCGATACCCTTGCCTCGTCTTAGAAAAAATTATTCTCTCAATCAGCCATGTTGTTTTCTGAATCCTCTGCGGCGCGAGAGTCCTCTGCGGTGCGAGAATCCTCTGCGGTGCGAGAGATTTAAAGAATGATTGGTTTTCGTTTTTATTGAATTGATATTAATTCTCCTCCCAGCCCATGAATCGGCGGCAGAAGTCGCAGGTTTCCTCGGCGATGGGCGTAGGTGGGTGGGCGAACAGGGGATGTTGACGGAGGGATTCGCAGCAGTGGCGCACCCAGTCTTCCCAGGAACCATCGCGCCAGGGTTGGGTGATGTCTTCTAACGTACCGCTCAGTACCACTTGCCCATCGGGGGTAAAGGTGATGAATAGGGGTGTTTCCTCGTCATTCGCAAGGGTTTGAGATAAGGGCGTACCATCGGCTTGCCAGAGACGAATTGTGCTGTCATCCCCGGCGCTGGCAATTCGCTGGCCATCGGGCGCAACGGCGACGGCCCGCACATCTGCGTCATGGCCGCGCAGGGGCGATCGCACCGGAGAACCATTCAGCCGCCACAGCCGCACCGTACCATCGGCACCACCAGACACAAGGCGTTGGCCATCGGGCAAGAATGTGACGGCTCGCACATCCTCTCCATGCCCCTGGAACGGTTGCCCGATGGGTGTGCCATCCCGCTGCCACAGGCGAATGGTGTGGTCGTCTCCGGCACTGGCAATCATCTGACCGTCGGGGGAAAATGCGACCGCCCGCACAGAGTCCTCATGGCCCTGAAACGGCGGGCAGACAGGTGTACCATCCCGGTGCCACAGGCGTAGAACGCGATCGCCCCCAGCGGACACTAGCAGCTCACCATCGGGGGAAAAAGCCACCGCCAATACCGCTGCTTCATGCCCGGTCAACAGTGCTGCCAGAGGTGTGCCATCGGCTTGCCAGAGGCGGAGAGTGCGATCGGCACTTCCTGACGCCAGGATTTGCCCGTCGGGAGAAAAGGCCACGGCTAATACCGCTGCCCGGTGTCCGCGCAATGGCCTACCATGGGGTTTGCCATCCAAGGTCCATAGGCGCAGGGTGCGATCATCACTACTGGAGGCTAGGAGTTGACCGTCTGGCGAAAATGCGACGGCTCGCACATAGTCCTTATGTCCGATCAAGGGTGGCCCCAGGGAAGCTCCCTTGGTATCCCACAGGCGCAAGGTGCGGTCATCGCTGCCCGATGCGAGGACCTGCCCATCGGGAGAAAAGGCCAGGGTTCGAATGTAGTCTGTATGTCCCTGGAATGGTGGAGCGATCGGGGTTCCATCGGTTTGCCAGAGGCGCATTGTGCGATCGGCACTGCCCGATACGATGGTTTGCCCATCGGGGGAAAAGGCGACGGCTCGTACATAGTTCTCATGGCCCTGGAGCGGTGGCGCAGCGGGGGAGCCATCTCGGTTCCATAGCCGCAGGGTGCAGTCTTCACTACCCGATACGATGGTTTGCCCATCGGGCGACACCATGACGGACAATACGGCGGCTTTGTGTCCCCTTATGGGTTCCCCGATCGGGGTTCCAGCTAGGGTCCATCGGCGCAGGGTGCGATCGCCTCCCCCCGACACCAGCCCCTGGCCATCTGGCATAAAGGCGATCGCTAAAACGGCGGCCTGATGCCCCACAAAGGACGCCTCCAAGAGGGTGCCATCCCGCTTCCACAGGCGAATGGTGCCATCGTCACTAGCCGTGGCAACCAGATGCCCATCAGGAGAAAAGGCTACCGCCCGTATTGCTGCCTCGTGCCCCACCAACGGTTCGCCCAACGGATTGCCATACTTGCTCCAAAACCGCAGGGTATGGTCTGCGCTGACACTGGCAATCATTTGTCCATCCGGCGATATTGCCACGGCCAAAACCGCTGAGCTATGCCCAACCAATGGGGACTGCGGCGGAGTTCCATTCAACTGCCAAAGCCGCAGGGTGCGATCGGCGCTGCCCGATACGACCCATTCCCCATCGGGTGATACGGCCACCGCCAGCACGTAATTTTCATGACCCCGCAACGGCTCTCCCAGGGGCGTTCCATCGGGTTGCCACAGGCGCACCGTGCAGTCATCGCTACCGGATACAATCATCGTTCCCTGGGGGGAAAAGGCCACGGTGCGCACATAGTCCTCATGGCCCTGAAACCGATTGGGTTCCTGGGGATGGGCTGGCGCAACTTGACCCCAACCCTCGGCAGGCGTCGAGACTTTCGCTTTCCAGGTACGGTGAACCAGTGCCAGCGTTGTTGCCAGATTCTTCCCGACCCCCTGTTTCTGTAAGAGCATCTGCAAGCGCCGAGAGTCTTCCCGCCATTCGCGCTCCAATTGTGCCCACTCAAACGCGGCTGTGCGGTTGTGCTCATGCTCCAAACTGGCTTGATAATAGGTCTGGAGCGTAGGGGGCAGCCGCTGTTCTAAATAGCCTTCGAGGGCAGTTGCTTGCACCATCAAGGCTTTGGGCAAAAGGAAATCGGGGTGTTGATGATGGTGCCGCCATTCCCGGCAGGCATCGTCCATCCGATCGATCAGTCGGCGCACATCGCGGTCAGACTGACGCCATTTTGCAAAGGTCGTCCAGCCATCCATCAGGGCTTCATGGGCTAGGTCGATGGTGGTGAGGCTCCCTCGAGTTTCCGGGGGCGAGGAGGGATGGATCGGCTTGTGGGCGTCTGACCTATTAGCCGAAACCAAGCCATTCGCCTGTGCCCCATTCCCATTCCCATTCCCATTCCCATTTCCATTTCCATTGATTGATGGGGTTTGTGCCCCATTTCCGTTCATTGATGCGATCGCGGGTGAGGCGATCGCGGGTGAGGCGATCGCGGGTGAAGGTGGCGGAGCGACCTCCAAGACCGCATCCCCACTGACCAGTAACCGCCCTTCCACCAAATCTTCGAGTACCGTTTCTAAAAGTTTGTAGGCGGTCGGGTCGGCATCTGCCAGGCTCAGAATTTCCATCCTCGTGCGACGTTGGCGAGTGTCGCGAGTGTCGTCACCTGTCCGCACCAGATACAAAAAGATCCGGCGAATCCACTCCTTTTCTTCCGGGCTACGTTCCTGTTGAGGGTGGGTGGCACGCCAATCTTGGTAGCCATAAACCCGATCTGCGTGGGCATTGAGCGCTCCCTTCAACCCCCCTAATTGCTCGTAATGCTCCAGCGTCATATTGTGGCCATAGGCTGTAGCCGGTGCCCAGAGACGCTCTAGGGTGAACTGCAAGAGAGGCAAACAGTTGCGTTCCTGAGCCATGTCCCGCGCGATCATCGACACCAATGCCGGATCGACGCGATAACCCTGACACTCAGACGGTTTGCGAATGGCGGCACTCAAATTTTCCCCTTCAAGGGCGGGCATATAGATGGTGAAGCTCTGGAGGTGTTCGGTCAGGTTTGGATAGCTCAAGCAGGCATCGACAAAATCAGCCCGCAGGGCAATCACAATTGCTAAGCGGGCTCCCGTGTTTTGGGTCAGACATTCGATGAACTGACGCTGTTCGGTTTCGGAGGTGCAAACGGTAAAGATTTCCTCAAACTGATCGACGAATAGTACGAGCTGCTCGGTACCAGGGATGAGGGCGATCGCCTTGGCCAACGATGCTTGTGTGACCGCCTCATGCACCGCCTGAATCTCGTCTCGCCGATATACCTCACGGGCGATCGTGCGCTTCAGCTCGGCCATCGGCTCAAACCCTGGGCGAATGGGCTGCAGCATTCGCCACCCGATTCCTTTCAACGCCGGAACGAGCCCAGCGCGCACCACCGATGACTTGCCGCTACCCGATGCCCCCACTAGAACCACCACATTCGATTGCTCGATGCCCTGGCGTAACTGCGTTATCGTTTGTTGCCGCCCAAAGAAGAACTGATGGGTTTTCTCCGTAAACGGTTCCAACCCTCGATAGGGGCACCGCTCATCCACCACTTTGGTGATGGCGGGAGAGTAGTAGGACACCAGTGTAATGATGCCGCCACTACCCAGGCTGACGGGTTCTTGCCCACTACCCTGTAAGGTCTGCTTGATGTAGGCGGCGAGCCCTTCTGCATTTACTTCCCCTTCGCTGTTTGAATGGTCTTCCGACAATCCTTCGAGCAACGCTCCGGTGAAGATACTATGGTCTTCACTGCGGTGGGCATAGGCTTGCTCAAACCCGCGACAAGCGGTGATCAAGTAATAGTCCCGCCCGGCAAATGCAGTCAGGGTTTGTTGCACCACTTGCTTGTCGACCGTCTCAATCACATCGCCGCTATGGCAGGAATCTAGCAGCATCACAAAGCTGCTCAGTTGCGACTTTTGCAGCAATCCATTGAGATCTTGGAAGGAAATACCATTCTGCTGTTGGGTAATTTGTTTGCCATCCACCACGACCCGACAATCGGATGTGGCGATAAAGGCCTCTGTTTCTCCCAATAGCGAATTCACTACTGGGATGCCATGACCAGTGAAGTAAACCAATGCGTCTTGACCGGTGGCCTGTTGCAGTAAGAGGGTTCGGAGAACCCGAATCAGGCGATCGCGCGTCACCTTACCAATTAACCGCGTGACATGGAAATCGCCATAGTCCTCTAAGACCTGAGCCACAGCTTCTGCGTCACGAGCCGTTTTACTCAGAGACTTGAGGGGGGCGATATAGTCACTAATGCCAACAACGAGTGCGTAACGTCGTGCCATAAAAAGCTTCAAAAAACGCCAAGGAACTGACTCACAGACTTATCTGTGAAAATACTTGCGAAAGCACTCAAAGAAAAAGATGGCGATTTTCAGGTAACGTATCGAAGACGATTTTCAGGCAACTCATTGAAGATGATGGCAACGATCAGCCATCGTGACTGCTAACGATTTGGGAGACAAATCTAGTGACAAATGTGGGGGGTAAGGCTGACTTTCGTTCATCAGTGTTTTACAAATCAGTCATGCCACCCAGGGGGTTTTCTAAGCAGTAATATACCCTCATGAAGAGAAAGATATAACTATTTCGGTCTTATTAAAAATGGTAATTCCGAATTATGGGGGATGGGTTTCATTTGGATGAAGGCTGCATTTTGTTTGGATGAAGGGTGTAAAGGCTATACTTTATCTGAAGAAATAGCCGATGTATAAAAAATATCATAGTGTGGAGGATGGCTCTAGATAATATTCCTTGAACCCTTGTCAAATGGTACATTCACCTGTCTACCCGAAAAATGTTTAGGGTATTTCTTCGACCACTGACGATAATTTGACCCAGATCTCATCCCATGGCAATGCATCCTCACATGCGAGGAATTGGGTGATCAAAGCATCTCCAAGATACGAGAGTGATGGCAATAAATACTGAGCAAATACTGATATTGGTGGTGTGAGATAACTCTGAGGCACTAGCGATAGAGTATGGATGTGTTCGGCGTACAAGAGTGGATTCGGCCAAAAAATAAAGCTATATACTGAGACATCAATCAACCACCACCAGGGAGCAAAAAAGGGAGTAAAAAATGACTGAACCCCGCGTTGAAGCTGTGCAAATCGAGGGAGAGGATGGGGAAATTACAACCATTTTTGTGGAAACGAAAGGTTCAGCGCCGGCTCCAGAACTCTCGCTCGACGAAGATTTAGCCGACGATCGCGAATCCTATGGGTTGACGGAAGATGCGATCGCCCGCTTCAAAGACCTCCACAGCACCATTCGCGCCTATGCCTGGTATGCGATCGGGGCATTCCGCAACCTGGGAGGCGCTGAAGTCGATGAAATCAACCTCAAGTTTGGCCTAAAAATTGGCGGTAAAACGGGGGTTCCCATCCTCACCGAAGGTTCCGCAGAAGCCAACTTCGAAATCTCTGTCACCTGCAGATTCCCCACTGGCGAAAAGCAAGGGTAATATCAAATCCGGTTGAAGACCCAACTATCGTTTGCGCCCGCTGCAAGGCAGCGGGCGCAAACGATAGTTGGTTTTTACGGGTGTTTAACCGGATTTGATATTATAGCGGTGTGCAACCGCATTAAGCACAGCAACGGTTGTGTGGGGCGCGCCGCGCCCCACACAACCGTACTTAACTAACGCGCATAGCGCTATAGGTCTGGGTGTGGTGGTTTGAGCCTGAACAGACGACGACTACACCCCATTCAAAATCGAAGGTTGCAGAAGCCAAAGATGATTTTTTTCTGAGAAGGTGCGTACCACGCACCTTCTCAAAAAAAATCATCCCCTCAATCAACAATGCCCAAAATCGAAGGATGCAGATTAGGCTGAAACCCAGCCCGGATTGCACCCATGATGGAGGGTGGGGTCAGCGCCCAAACCATCTTCCGTTGGGGCTTCTCAACCCACTGCCCATATCCTTCAAATTGCCAGGGAAGCAAGCAATGTTGGGCTACGAGATAAGGCTGCTGATCATCCGGATGCAGCAGAACCATGCTTCTGCTGGGAACTGCGCTCAACGGGCAGCGATGAAGTTTTTTGGTGCGTGAGGCTGGATCGAGCCGTTCCTGATGCAGAACCGCATCCATAAGCTTTGCAGATGCTTTTGTTGTGTCACCTGCTTGCTCTGGATTGCTCTCAGCCCACCGTCGGGCAAACGCATCCAAGCGTGGCCAAAGACAATATCCGCAAGGGCGATGTCCAGCGGCCAGTGCGGTGGCTTCATCCAGGAAAAACAGCTCAGTATACTTGCCTGGTTGCATGATGGGGCGCTTGATTGCTTCTCCCTGCTTGTCTTTGCGGTGTAGGACGCAGAAAATCCATTCCTTTCGGGCAAAGGGGCGTCGAATGTCTTGCGCCTCATTATGCAAACATCCACGGTTGCCCATTAATGTGCCACGGGCGGGAGTTGCAATGAGTTCGCCAAAGGGATTGACCCGATTTTGTTTAGACATCGCTTGTTGAAGACGATCGCTCGGACACTAACAAGATTGACGCAGTTTGTTGATGGTGTGGCCAAGATACGGCCACACCATCAACGAATTCACTCAGAATTGTGCAAGTTTTGCGTTAGCCCTGACTAAACCGTTTCGGCTGTGGCCACAGGGCTTTCGGTTGTGGGCAGGGCATCAAGAGTGTCCCACAGGTGTTGAAGCAGGGACTCGATGCCAGCGCGCGTGACAGCGGAGATGGTGAAGATGGGGGCGTCGGTGAGTTGGCGCAGCGGTTGAGCGATCGCCTCTACTGTTTCGGGTTCTGCTGTCAGGGCATCGATTTTGTTGAGCGCTAGAATCTGGGGGCGATCGCTCAGGCCGCGACCATAGGCGTTCAGTTCATGCTGGATGGTGTGATAGGCGGCGATGGGGTCTTCCTGCGTTGCATCAATCAGGTGGAGCAATACCCGTGTTCGTTCCACATGGCGCAGGAAGTCATGCCCCAATCCTTGCCCCTCATGGGCTCCTTCAATTAAACCGGGGATGTCGGCAAACACTGTGCCATCGCCCGTCGGACGGCGCACGACGCCCAGGTTAGGAATCAAGGTGGTGAAGGGATAGTCGGCAATTTTTGGACGGGCTGCGGAGAGGGTGGCAATCAGGGTTGACTTGCCAGCATTGGGTAGCCCGATGATGCCCACTTCTGCGAGCAGCTTCAGCTCTAGCCGCAAGAGGCGCTGTTCTCCGGGTAATCCGGGGAGTGCCTTTTCGGGGGCACGGTTATTGTTGCTCAGGAAGTGGCGATTGCCCAAGCCTCCTTTGCCCCCCTGGGCCACCCGCAGCATTTCGCCTTTCTGGGTCAGATCGCCAACGATTTCATTCGTCTCGACATCGTACACCACCGTGCCACAGGGCACTTCGATGATGCGATCGCTCCCCGTCGCTCCCGTCATGTTCTTAGGGCCACCCCGTTTGCCATTCTCGGCCTTAAAGCGATGAGCATACTTAAAGTCGAGCAGGGTTTGCAAATTTTCCACGGCCTTGAGATAAACGGAACCCCCGTGGCCCCCATTGCCACCGGCCGGGCCACCCGCCGGGACAAACTTTTCTCGCCGAAAGGCAACGATGCCATCTCCGCCATCCCCTGCCCATACTTCAACGTCTGCCTGGTCGATAAATTGCATCTCGCCAACCCTTTCTGCTCTGCCGAATTGTCTGCCAGCTTTCCATTCTAGAAGATCGATCACGGTGGATGAGGCGGGCTTTAGCTGTATACATCCCAGGTGATCCGCATCCATCCACCCAATCGGATGAAGACAGAGTATCACCCTTCCTCGTACAGTCCGTTGAATTGTTATCGAGAGGAAATCATGTGAATCAAGCGAAGAAGAATGTCGGGCTACTGGTGCTGTGCCAGGCGTTGGCGATGACGACGATGACAGTGCTGATTACCGTATCGGCGCTGGCAGGCAGCAACTTGACAGAAAACAGTGCCCTGGCGACGTTGCCTCTGGCAGTTATGCAAATTGCCGTGATGCTGGCAACGATTCCCGCTTCGCTACTAATGCGACGATTTGGACGACAAGTCGGCTTTCTGGTCGGGACCAGCATTGCAATGGTGGGAGGCGGATTAGGGGCGATCGCCATTCTCTCTGGCAACTTTCCGCTATTTTGTTTGGGTCTCGGTTTGATTGGAATTTTTAATGGTTTTGCTGGTTTCTATCGATTTGCAGCAGCGGACGCGGCGGAGGATTCGTTCCGACCCCAGGCCATTTCCCTGGTCATTGCTGGGGGGGTGCTGGCCGCGCTGATCGGCCCGACTCTGGCGATTCAATCAAAAGAATGGTTGTCTACGGTCTATGCCGGGACGTTCCTGGCGGTTGTAGCCTTGCAAATTCCCACAGTTCTGCTGTTGCTAGGGGTGTGCATTCCGGCAATGCCTGCCGCCGAGCGTCAATCCAGCGGTCGCCCTCTCGCCGAAATTGTGCAGCAACCTGCGTTTGGCGTGGCGGTGGCCGGTAGCATGGTGGGCTATGGCATCATGGCGTTGCTGATGACGGCAACCCCCCTGGCCATGGTAGCGATCGCCCATCCCTTCGAGTCCGCAGCCTCCGTCATCCAATGGCATGTACTGGGGATGTTTGCGCCCTCCTTCGTGACCGGATTTTTCATTGCCCGCTTTGGGGTGTTGACCATTTTGCTGACAGGGACGGTGCTGAATCTGTTCTGTGTGGGTACGGCCATGTTGGGAGAGAGCCTCATCCATTTCCACATTGCCCTGACCCTGTTGGGGGTGGGCTGGAACTTCATGTTTGTCAGCGCGACCGCTTTACTCACAGAAATCTATACGCCGGCTGAAAAGGCCAAAGTTCAGGCAACCCACGACTTTTTGATGTTTGCGTTTGTTGCCCTTTGCACCTACCTGTCAGGCGAACTGCTTAATCGGGTTGGGTGGACGGGAATCAATATTGTGGCGATCGCACCACTGCTAATGGTGTTCGGGGCAACGCTGTGGCTGATGCGGTGGCGGCAACGGGCGATCGCTTGAGGGGGGCAACGTTTTAATTCTCGCAACAGATCCGGTTGAAGATTCCAACTATCGTATGTGCCTGCTGCACAGCGGCGGGCACATACGATAGTTGAGTTTTACGGCGATTAAACCGGATTTGATCGTCGTGCATGGTTCGTAGGGCTGATCCGAATCATAGCGATCGCTGATCGAGATCATATCGATACCTGATCGAAGTCATGGGCTAAGGGTGCTAAATCGCGCTAGATTTCTAAGCCGACAACTTGATAGATGAGGCGAAAGAGTGGCAGTCTTATTGGTTCTTTTTTATAAAGTACGTAATTTAACGGATTGCGCTCGCTTCAGCCTGTCAATCTAGAATCTACGTAATGAAAAGCTCTAGGAAATCGAGTGCCCTGGTTTTTACGCCTCAGTCTGCGCGGGGAGATGCCTAGGGGTATGAATTGAGTTCCTGAAACAATAGTCCGGAATAAATCTGCCCAGACTTGGAGTTGATCAATCGGATGCTCTTGCAGCGATGATGCTACTGTTTCATGGGCGATTGCGATGATAGGTAAGGAGCCATTATTTTCCTTAAAATCTCTTTAGGCTTTCTGGTTTTCCGGTAACGTTTCAAACATGGGGTCTTCCGTAGTGACAGAAACAGAATTTTTTTTAAAAAAAGAGAGTAATCTGAATTTGCAGCATCTGCCACGGTTCATCCACTATGCCGTCTACCTCTCCATCACCTACTGTGTTCCATCCCATGCATCAGTATCCCAATAAGCTTGTTCGCGATCGCATTCCAGAGATTATCCGTGCGGCTGGAAACACCTGTGAAATTGAGGTGCTGTCGGATGACGATTACAAAATGGCACTGCGGGACAAGCTCATGGAGGAAGCGAAAGAAGCGGCGGCTGCCGCGGATGTAGAAACGATGATGACGGAGTTAGCCGATCTCTATGAGGTGGTAACGGCCTTGATGGCGGTGTACAAAATTTCACCGGAAGCTGTACGCTCCAAACAAATGTGGCGACGGGAGCGGAGGGGTGCTTTTCGCAAACGGATTCGCCTTCTGGAAACAAAGCGGGGAGAGCCGCCTGCCGAATAGGTGCCCGCCAAATTAGCAACCGACGCCTCTCAAACGTACACCAGCGGCAGCAGATGAATCGCCATGAATATCCTGTTCCTGCATAATAATTTCCCAGCACAATATCGCGAGTTAGCGCGGGCACTGGCTGCAGACCCCAACAACACCGTGGTGTATGGCACAAAGCACACCGACGACAGCGTGCAACTGGCCGGAGTTAAGAAGGTCAACTACCAGCCCGCGCGCGACCCGAGGCCAAATATTCATCATTACGTCCGATCCTACGAAAACTCGGTGCTGCATGGGCAGGCGGTGTATCGGTTGGCCGAGAAGTTGCGGGGGGCAGAGTTTGTGCCCGATGTCGTCTGTAGCCATGCGGGGTGGGGCAATGGCATGTTTATCAAAGACGCGTTTCCCGAAACAAAGCTGCTGTCCTACTTTGAATGGTTTGGCCATGCCACTGGAACCGATGCGGATTTTGACCCCGCTTATCCGATAGAGCTGGATGACTATCTTCGCATTCGAGCGGGTAACGCAACGCTGCTGGTTGACTTATATAGCTGCGATCGCGGCCTTAGCCCTACCCGCTGGCAACATGCCCAGCTACCGCCCGAGTTTCAGCCCAAGGTCACAGTTCTGCACGATGGCGTCGATACCGACTACTTTTTCCCCGACCCCAACCAGAAAATCAACTTTCCCGACCTCAACCTGGATTTGAGCGGGGTAGATGAGATTGTCACCTATGTGTCGCGGGGGATGGATCTGTATCGGGGCTTCCCGCAATTTTACGAGGCGATCGCCCGACTCACTGAACGCCGCCCCAACTGCCATGTGGTGGTTGTGGCGGGCGATCGCGTGGCCTATGGCACTGCGGCCCCCGAAGGCTACAACAGCTTCAAAGATGTGATGCTAGAAAAGATGCCCATCCATCACGATCGGGTTCACTTTGTGGGCACATTGCCCTACGGCTACTACAAACTCATCCTGCGGGCTTCCTCCGTGCATGTGTACCTGACCCGGCCCTTCGTGTTGTCCTGGTCGTTCATGGAAGCCTTGGCATCGGGCTGTATCGTCGTGGCATCAAACACGCCCCCCGTGCAAGAAATGGCAGAGGATGGCGTCAACGCTTTGCTCGTGGATTTCTTCGACATCGAGGGGATTTGCGATCGCATCGAATATGCCCTTACCCATCAGGCCGAACTCCAACCTATCCGCGACAACGCCCGCCAAACCATCGTCGAGCGCTATTCCCAAAAAGACCTGCTTGCCCAACATATCGACCTCATCCGCGAGATCGCGGGCCAGTAGTCCCAATGCCATAGAAATCAAACTCGGTTATTGTTTGAAATCCTTACACTACAAGGGCTTCAAAAACCGATCAAAGTTTAGGTCCATTGCAAAGGGATATCAAACCTTTGTGCCTTCGTGTCTTTGTGTTTTTTTATCTCCGTACTGTTGTGATGCCTTTCTACCCTGCCGATTGCGGTGTTGGCTGCTCCTCCAAATAACTCAGGAATTCATACAGCTCCAGTTCGCTCAATTCCTGGCGCGATCGCTTGCCATAGGTCTGTTCCAAGTATTCCCGCCCCTGTACATTCGTCCAACTGAGGCGGCGGAGTTCAATATCCGTTTGGGCAATCACATCTGATAGATCAACGGACTCCTGTACTGGCGGAGGAGGGGGAGAGGGCTCAGCTGACTTACGTGCCCCTTTTTTGGCTGCAGAACGCGAGGTGGCTGTTTTCTTGCGGGGTGGTTCGGTCTTGAGGGCAGGCTCGGAAAGAGGGCTGTCTTCAACAGAAGCATCTTCGACCGGGTTGTCGTCGAGCGGTTCCGACGCGCTGATGTGGCTGTAGAGGTCGGCGATCGCCCCTGTACTCGCGTCCGTAGAGGTCGAGGGTGCATTCCCTCCCGCAAAAGCTGTAGGCTGAGAAAAATTTGCTGGGGGGAGATCGGCATCTAACCCTGGTGGTTGGGTCGCAGGTGTTCCCGCTGTTTCCAGAGGGGTGAAGGATGGTGGGGGTAGGGTGGTCATGCTGTTGGTTGAGATGTTAGCCACACTCACCCCAGATGCGCTGGGAACCCAGTCAGCAAACCGTTGGAGTGCCCGTTCTCGTGCCCGATCTTCGGCAAGCTCAATATTGGCATGTGCCGCCAAGCTTGTCACAATCGGTTGATTCCCCACAGAAATCATGGCCCGCACTGCAAACTGACCCTCCTGATGGCTGACCAATTCGGTCACCAAAACCGCCATCGGCAGAGTGTTGCGCAGGTGGGCAAGGTGAGAGGACAAAGAAGACATATCGATAAAGATAGGGCAAATGAGTGGCCCTGTAGGGAATTGGCTGTTGGCGGAAGTTCTGTATTCCCTACAGCATTCGGCAGGCTTTCCACGTTAAGCTGATTGAAAGGAATTTGCAAGGAGAATAGACGGAATAGAGCTTGCTGTCTTACTCTCCCATCGGTTTGCAAGCAAATTCGCCTGGGCATGCCGTATGCGATCCTAGGGCGGGTAGACTTCCCCGAGAGGTCTTTAGCCTTGGTATCGGGCTCAAATGGTTCATTGTCATCGCCTATCCCTATACTGTGCCTGTGATGATGTGCTTGGCTGCCCGGCTTGCGCCAACCTTTGCCAACCTCCGAGAGTGATTGCCATTCATGCTGGATTTTCTGCTTAAGTTTTCTGATAGCTTCGGGGTGGATACCCTGCTGCTTTTGCCGGTGCTCATCGCGCTGGAGGTTGTGCTGTCTGCGGATAATGCGATTGCCCTGGCGGCAATTGCTCAGGGTCTCTCTACGGCCAAACTTCAGCGGCAGGCACTCAACTTGGGGCTATTAGTTGCTTTTGTGCTGCGGGTTACCTTGATCCTCTCTGCAACCTGGGTCATCCGATTTTGGCAATTTGAGTTGCTAGGCGCACTCTATCTCCTGTGGCTCGTCTTTCAGTATTTCACCTCCGATGAAACCAAGAAGAACGGTGAAGGCCATCATCACGGGCCCCAGTTCCAATCCCTCTGGCAAGCTATTCCTATGATTGCCGTGACGGATCTGGCCTTTTCGCTGGATAGTGTGACGACGGCGATCGCCATCTCCAAAGAAGTGCTGATTGTGCTGGCGGGTGGCTTGATTGGCGTCCTTTCCCTGCGGCTAATGGCTGGCCTTTTCATCCGCTGGTTGGATGAATACACCCACCTAGAAGATGCTGGATATACCACCGTCGCATTGGTCGGTCTGCGCTTACTGATTCGGGTGGTTAACCCAGAGCTCGTGCCGCCCGAGTGGTTGATGGTCAGTGCGATCGCGGCTCTCTTTGCATGGGGGTTTTCCAAGCGTAATGTCCAACCGACGCTGCCGACCGATTTGGCTGAGTCTGCTGCTGAAGGTAACGGTGCGTCTCTCTCCTATCCCAGCACCGCCAAAAGTGCCAGCAGCGAACAAGCCGAGGAAGTATCTGCCGAGTAGCCAGCTCTTTTCATTGCGAAATTTCTAAGTACAGGACAAAAAATCGAACCCCAGCTAAACCCCTTGATTTTGTGTAGCACCATGCTACACAAAATCAAGGGGTTGATAGGTTTTGTTCTGGACTCAGGCAGAATTTATGGACAATGCCGGTTTGGTCAACGTTGGAAAAGGGGGCGACACCGACTGAGCAAGGTGAAAACCCTGCCAGCGGGCTCAAGATTAGAAGCGTATGCGTGTCTTTTAGGCTCGCCGCAGCATC
The DNA here is from genome assembly GCA_015207365.1 of Vacuolonema iberomarrocanum LEGE 07170. Lineage (GTDB taxonomy): Bacteria > Cyanobacteriota > Cyanobacteriia > Elainellales > Elainellaceae > Vacuolonema > Vacuolonema iberomarrocanum. The sequence continues at coordinate 29,995 of JADEXA010000025.1, read as the reverse complement.
ACCAGCAAACGTTACTACAAGCCCATGAGTTTCAGCCGCAATTGCAAGCAGCGTTGACCTGGACTGGATACGAGTCAAACTGAGTCTAGGACAGGAACCAGAAAGCCCTTGATTTCGGGTAGCGTAGGCGGTACCTGCACTACCCGAAATCAAGGGCTTTAGTAATATTTGATCTTAGTTACAGAGTAAAAAGGAAGTGTTTTTCTTGTTCACGATGTAAAGCAAGAAATTTATCAGGAATGGTAGTAAGAGGAAAGATTAATCATCGCGACGAAAGATTAATCTTTTGTCTTGCTCGACGCTTGAAAGACAAAGATTGAGCAGATGAAATAATTGCGCGGACTTGTAATACTACGTTTTTATAGAAGCACAAACGAACACAGATTTAGAGAAGAACATACGGATTCCTCACGAAGATATTACGACTCATAGCATGGTAGTGGCCGATAACACAGACTGTTTTGGTTCAGCAAATTATAAGCTTAGGTGTCGTCTGGTCGAGTAAGTAGCTCGGCACGATGAAAAACCAGACTCTAAAAACCTGTACCGCCCGCGCTGCAGGCGGTACAGGTTTTTAGAGTCTTAGGTTTAATTGCACCTGCCAACTTACACAAAGGATGTTACTTGCCTGACCCACCAATCATTTGTGGCTTAGGGCTTTCCTGGGCGAAGAATCAATTAAAGCTTTATGTTTCTTAAGAAAAACTATTGCTTTAGACATATAGGGTATTCGCTAAATAATGCCCGATAGGGGGATATCTAATAGTAAGGTAGGGGGATGTCTAATAGTAGGAATTATGGCGATCGCTCCAAGGCAGAATTGTTTCAAAACCTTATTGTTTAAAGGTCTTATTAGTCGGATAATATAACGATCCCCGTTAATAAACCCGTTCGATTATTTCAACAAACCCGTTTGATATTTGGTTAGTAAAACTTAGGAGAAGTGAATGACTCAGAGTGTTGTGGAAGCTCCCACAGCGACGAGGGTCGCTTTGGTCGCACCGCTGTCGGGAACCTTGTTACCGATTGAGCAGGTTCCTGATCCGGTATTCGCAGAAAAAATGGTCGGAGATGGTATCTCTATCGACCCAGTCAGTCAGATTTTGTTGGCTCCTTGCGAGGGGGAGGTCATTCAGCTGCATCCATCGCACCATGCCGTAACGGTCAGAACGGCAGAAGGGCTGGAAGTGCTGATGCATATTGGTTTGGATACGGTGAACCTGCGAGGTGAAGGATTTACGCCGAAGGTAAAGGAGGGCGATCGCGTCCAGACTGGCGATCCGCTGATTGCCTTTGATGCCGACTACATTGCCCTGCATGCGGTGAGCTTGCTGACGCAGGTGGTAATTACCAATGGCGATCGCGTTGCGGGTTATTTCCCGAAAGCTGGGGCGGTATCTGCCGTACGAGATATCGTGCTGGAGCTAGAGCTAACCCATGGAACTGTCGCAGCGCCAGAAGTGGAGGGGGAAACCCTGACCTCTGGCGACCTCATCGTTCCTAACCCCGCCGGATTCCATGCCCGCCCGGCGGCGGTGCTGACGAACCTCGCAAAGAAGTATCAGGCGAAAATTGGCCTCAGACGTGGGGCTGATCGGGCCAATGCTAAAAGCGTTGTCGCTTTGATGGGCATGCAGATAAACCGGGGTGATACGGTGTACCTGGACGCGACGGGGGCCGATGCAGCAGCGGCGATCGCCGAACTCTCTCAGGCGATTCGCGATGGCCTAGGAGAAGAGGGTGCCACACCGATTGCGGTGCCCCCCAGCCTGTCGCAACCGGAGGAAAGCAAGCCCGCACCGCGCCCCCGCTCGGAGGATCCAAACCTGGTGTTGGGGGTAGCCGCATCGCCGGGTGTGGCCGTGGGTTATCTCCATCGGGTGAAGTCTCAGGATATTGCGGTGGATGAGGTGGGTGGTACACCTAATGAGGAGCACCGCAAGCTAGAGCAGGCGATCGCCCAGGCTCAACTAGAGGTGGAATCCTTGCGAGCCAAGGTGCATGGCCAAGGCGATCCACAGAAAGCGGCAATTTTTGCGGCCCATCAAGAAATTCTGGATGATCCAGAGCTGTTTGAGCAGGCAGGGAGCGCCATCGACAAGGGCAAGAGTGCGGCCTTTGCCTGGAAGCAGACCTACACCACCCAGGCGGCACAACTGGCGCGGCTAGATAATGTGTTGCTGGCGGAACGGGCGAATGATGTGCGGGATGTGGGCGATCGCGTCCTCCGCCTACTCACGGGTGTGACGGTGGAAACCATTACCTACCCCGAACACACTATCCTGGTTGCCGAAGACCTCACCCCGTCGGATATGGCGAATCTCGACCGCGATCGGGTGGTTGGTTTTGCGACGGTGGCAGGCGGCGCTACCTCCCATGTGGCCATCCTGGCGCGCTCGATGGATATTCCGGCGATCGCCGGGGCAGAAGAGCGGATGCTAACGGTAGAAAATGGCACTCCAGTCATTCTCAATGGCAGCAAGGGACGCCTGCGGCTGCATCCATCGCAGGCAGAAATCGACCAAACCCGCCAGCGTATTCAACAGATCGTCGCCAAGCGCGAAGCCGATCTTGCTGCTAAGGATCAACCGGCCATCACCACCGATGGACACCGCATCGAAGTGGCCGCCAATATTGGCAATTTGGCTGAAGCCCAAAAGTCCGTAACCCTCGGTGGCGAAGGGGTCGGGCTATTGCGCACCGAACTGGTGTTTATGGAGCGTCCCAGCCCTCCCGATCAGGAAACCCAGGCGCGCATTTATGGCGACATCGCCACGGCACTAGCCGGGCGTCCGTTGATCATCCGTACCCTGGATGTGGGCGGCGACAAGCCCCTACCCTATCTGCCGATGCCCCATGAAGAAAATCCCTTCCTGGGTGAGCGGGGCATTCGTCTCGGGTTTGATCGCCCCGAACTGCTCCGGACGCAACTGCGGGCAGTGCTGCAAGCCGCTGGGCAGGGCAACGTCCGGGTGATGTTCCCGATGATCGCCCGACTAGAGGAACTGCGAATGGCAAAAGCGGTGCTCGAAGAGGAGCGCCAGGCGCTGGGGCTCCCTGCCATTGAAGTTGGCATCATGATCGAGATTCCTGCGGCGGCCATGATGGCCGACCTGTTCGCTCGCGAAGTGGACTTCTTCTCCATCGGCACCAACGACCTCACCCAATACACCCTAGCCATGGATCGGGGACATCCTAAACTCGCCCCCATGATCGACGCCCTCGACCCCAGCCTGCTACGGCTGATTGACCTGACGGTGAAAGGTGCGAGTCGCCATGGCAAATGGGTCGGGGTTTGTGGGGGGATGGCCAGCGATCCGCAAGCGGTTCCTATCCTCGTTGGCTTGGGCATTAAGGAACTCAGCGTCAGCATTCCGACCATTCCCAGCATCAAAGCGCAAATCCGGGGCATGAGTTTGACCGCATGTCAGGCATTGGCGCAGCAGGCGATCGCCGCCGAAACCGCCGCCCAAGTCCGCGATCTCAGCCCCCTCTCGGAAGCATAAGGTTTCCACCCCTTCCATCCATAAACGGGACGTTAAGACGTAACCTGTTTCCCCCCTTATCAAGGGGGGCTAGGGGGGATCCCAACGGGGACTTTATTAAAGGTTAGATCCCCCTAAATCCCCCTTACTAAGGGGGACTTTGAGAGGCAACTTACTTCCTCCCTTGATCGGAGGATTAGGGGGATCAAAGCCGCGACTCCGCTATCAATCCCCGCTCCAACGAGTCACTTCCCTAATCGTTTTTTATCTTCACTGTCAATTACTCAATTCCTCCAAATTTATGTGGAAAAAAGCATTCGCCCTATTGCAGCAAATGGGCAAAGCGCTCATGCTCCCGGTGTCTGTGCTGCCGATTGCCGGGATCCTTTTAGGCTTGGGCAGCGCCCGCCTAATCGAACTCCAAAAACTTGAAACGGGCGTCATTGAAAGCGCCACCTTTGGCTGGTTGCCCGAAAGCTTGGCAACCATCATGAAAGCCTCTGGGGATGCCATCTTTGGCGTCTTGCCGTTGATCTTTGCGATCGCCGTTGCGATCGCCTACACCGGAAACGACGGGGTTTCAGCGTTGGCTGCCACCGTCGGCTTCGTGGTGTTCATTGCTTCCCTGGGTGCGGTGGGCGTCTTTCGGGCCTTCCCGACCGAAGCCGATGTGCTGGATCTGATTCAGCAAGGGCAGGATATTCCCAATGTCTGGATGAAACCCGTGCTGGGCATCCTCACCTTAGACACGGGGGTATTCGGGGGCCTGATTATCGGCTGTGTCGCCGCTTTCCTTTTCAACAAGTTCTTTCGGATCAAGCTGCCCCAATACCTGGGCTTCTTTGCCGGAAAGCGGTTTGTGCCCATCATCACGGGGTTGACGGCGATCGCCATCGGCGTGCTCATGAGCGTCATCTGGCCTCCCATTGGCGGTGGCATCAACCTGTTTGCCAATGCGGCGGCAAGTGGCGATAGCGTCCCGATTGCAGCGGGTATCTATGCAGTCATTGAGCGATCGCTCATCCCCTTCGGACTGCACCATGTGTGGAACGTTCCTTTCTTCTTCCAGATTGGTTCCTACGAAGACCCAGTGACGGGGCTCTTGGTGCGGGGTGACATCAACCGTTTCTTTGCGGGTGACCCCACCGCTGGCATTCTTGGCGGTAGCTACTGGTTCAAGATGTTTGGGCTCCCCGCAGCGGCCATGGCCATCTGGCGATCGGCAAAACCCAGCCAGCGGGTGCTCACAGGCAGTTTGATGGTGTCTGCGGCCCTTACCTCATTCCTCACAGGTATTACCGAACCGCTAGAATTCTCCTTCCTGTTCGTTGCGCCGTTCCTGTATGTCATCCATGCGGTGCTGGCCGGGGTGTGCGACTTCACGTTTGCGCTGCTCGGCGGACGCATGGGCTTTACCTTTTCCCAGGGCTTCATTGACTTTGCTCTGTTCAACCAACTGGGCAACTGGAATGGGGAACCCGGCGTTTGGCGGCTGATCGTCGGTGGCGGCATCGTCACCGCTGCGGTCTACTACTTTGTCTTCCGCTTCGCCATTCGCACCTTCGACTTCAAAACCCCCGGTCGGGAAGACGAAACCGCAACACCTGAGCCCATCCAAGCCATGCCCGCTGGGGCAGGCGGCATGGCACTGGAACTCGTCCGAGCTTTCGGTGGCCGCAACAACATCGCTGTCCTCGATGCCTGCATCACCCGCCTGCGCATCACGGTAGACGACAAGAGCAAGGTGAACAAAGCCAAGCTCAAAGCGCTGGGTGCCTCCGGTGTGCTGGAAGTGGGCAACAGCGTCCAGGCGATCTTTGGCCCCCGCTCAGAAAACCTGAAGACGGATATGGTCGACTACCTGAAGACGGCTGGCCCCGAAGCCGATTTGGTGGAAGCCCCAGCCCCCAGCCAAACCGTCGCCGATGAACCTGCCACGGTCGCGGCAGCCGTCGCCACCCAAAAACGCGACCCCCTCGCTGCTAACAAAGCCAAACACCTGATCGACGCCCTCGGCGGCATCGACAACATCCGCGCCGTCGACCCGGTTGCCCTCACTCGCCTACGGGTCGAAGTCGCCGACCCCACCGCTGTCAAAGAAAGTGCCCTCCGCGAAGGCGGTGTCAACGGCATCCTCCGCCTCGAAGGTGGCATCCTCCACCTCATCATGGGGCTGGGCGTAGACCAATACGCGGAGGAAATCAACAAAAAACGACAACCCGTTTCATAAAAACGCTGTCGTAAAACCCATCCCATAGGATGTGTGAAGCATCGCCGCAACGCATCACCAAAATGCCCAATCCCAGCACAAATTCAGCTCGATTCAGGTGTTTTGATGCGTTGCGCGATCGCCAACACATCCTTCAATTCTTTCTCCTCAGATGAGGCAGCAGTTGTCTCAATCCTTGCCCGTTGGTGCCTCTAACCATGACCCACCCGCGAATAAATTGCGGGCTACCCTGAGAAGTCCACTAAAGGGACTAGGTGAATACATGTTGAAAAATTTCCATGGCTGAAGAGGAACCCATTTTAATGGGTTTGCCCCCGTTAGCCCGCAATTTATTCGCGGGTGGGTGGTAGCGCTGGTCTACCTCGGGCTTCCTGAAAAAGTTGAAATTGCTTACAGGAAAAGGACTTCAACCGTTTTCCTCTCCAACAAGTGCAAGGTTATGGCATCTAAGGGGTCAAAAGCCTTGCACTCCTCATAAAACTCTAGCCAAAATTTAAAATCCAGAGGCTGGATCCCTCAAATTTCGAGCTGTATGGCATCCAGAATGTTTTTGAGGACTTTTTCAGCAAGCCCTACCTCGTTTGTTTGTGGTGTGGATCGACTTCGAGAAGGTTGGTGAGCGATCGCCAGAAACCCTTCATGGCAAATCTCTTAGCAGCTTCTATAGGACAGGCAGCTCAGCGAGAGAGGAATTTAGCAATGAGGGTGCAAAGGTGATATGCAGTCTATTTCAGGCAATTTCTTCTTTTGGAAGAGTAAACATTCGACCTTCAATAGCTTGCCAGACTTCTGGGGAAACACGCACTGCAGCTTCCTTGCACCGTATCATCAACTCATAGGGGTAAAAATAATTTCCTAACGAATTTTTCTCGTCATTATCTAATTCTACTAACCTTTTCAAGTTAAACTGAAATTCTCCAGACCAGTATATCAATAGAATTTGTAACAACTCATGTTGGGAGATATTACGTATATTTTTGTTCGCAAGTTCTTGCCTTAAAGTATCTATTTTTTGTATTAAGTTAGCGTAACTGAAGCAATCAATTATCTGGCTCCTTTGAGCTGCCTTAGCAAAGGCATCAGTAACGACATCATTGACGGTGTTTTCGATGGCAAGGTCAAGGTCAAGCGCATGGGCGAGGTTGAGGGTGCCGACGAGGTCGCGAGCAAGGTCGAGGTCAAGAAGGTGGCTAATAGTACTGACTAGAGAAAGGTCGCGGGCGACGTTGCGGACACTGGTTAGAACGAGGTCATGAGCACGGGCACGGGCAAGAAAAATTGCACCGACTCGTTTGACTGCAGATTTTGCAGGATTTTGGGAATTGGCTGTTACTCTGTCTGCCCACTGGATCAATTCTCTCAAAATAGGAGTATCTAAATATTGCCGAGCCTGCTGCTCCATGGCCATTAGCAACGGGTCTACACCTTTTTTCCCCGGCATTAGCCCTGCCACCAGCAAAAACACTTCCCGCCATTGTTGATCGGCCAAATGGTTTTCAACCAACCATTCAACCTGTTGATTGTCCACAATATGCTGTGCGGTTAGATATTCCTGAAAAGTCAGATGCGAAAACGAATAAGTGTTGCGGGCACGTTCCGTCAAAATACCTTGCTGCACTTCGATCGCCTCCAAAATCTTTTCGCTATCGAGATGCTTTGGAGCATTCACGTTACTCACCAAAAATTCTCGAATGCGTCGGGTCACCTCCCCCTTCTCAAAGAACAGCTGATCCTCTACAAAGCTGTCAAATGCCAGTTCTGCCAGTAGCTCGCGTTCCAATTCAATAGACAAGTCACGATAAATCGGGTCATTGTGGATGCGCTTTTCTGCGGCCCACTCCTTCAATACCACATCCAGTGCTTCCCCATACAGCGATGCCCGATTCTTGGGGAAGTCCAGTTGCTTGTCATACACCGCACAGAGCAGCGTCAGTAGTAGTGGCGTTTGCGCCAGCTCCCGAGTCGCCGCATAGTCCGGGCGTTTCAGCAGTTTCCAGCATTGGTCGGCAGTCTCATTTTCCTGGTCTTTTTCACTCGAAAACCAATTCCGAATGAATTGCTCAATCTGCTCCTCTTCAAACGGGGCAATCGCAACATCCTTGAAACGCGGAAAGCCCCCTTTGTAGGCGGCGACTCGACAAGACGCCATGAAGCGATTGTTGCGATGTCGATCCACAAAGTCGCGAATCTGCTCAATCACCGCATCTTCTAAATCCTTTGCCACTTCATCTAGCCCATCCAGCAGCACCAGCAGTTTGCCTTTCTTCAGCATCGCTGTGGTGACGGCTTCCGGTTCTGGAAATCCGCAGATCTTGAACTCCTCTGCAATGCGCTGCTCAATCGTGATTCCCACATCCTTAAAGCGTTGCAACGGCAGGAAGACGGGCAAGCACTCATGGTCATAGCTTCCTTGCTTCCGTTTTAGTGCCTCCAGACCGACCTTCCGCAACAGCGTCGATTTCCCGATTCCTGGGCCTCCCAGCACCATCAGAAATTGTTGCCGATTCGCAACGGAAATGCCACTCTCTTTGTTTGCCCCACTCAATTGGAATTGTCGTCGTCCACTTTCCCGAAACTGCGCTTCCAATCCTTCCATCGATGCAAAGTAGCGCAACTCCGACCAACCCAAAAGTTGCACCGTCGTGTAGAGCTTATCCAACTCCATCGGTGCATCCATCCGCACACAGGTCACTTTTAGGGTTCCATGCCGCTCCTGGTAGTTTTTGAGATAAGCGCCCGATGCATTGTAAACCTGCTGCTCCAGTGCCTTGCCAATATCCTTGTTTAGCAATCGCGCCAGGGTACTTCCCGACTCTTCCTGAGCCGTTTCCTTTACCGTGTTCAGCACGAGGCCAGAGAGTCCTGCAATAATCGGTTCAAATCCACTCATCGCTTTACCAAGGAAGTCGTTGGGGAATGTTCGTTGTTCACTTTCCCAAATTATGGCGGCTCTCAAAGAAAAAGGCGACTTTCTGTTATGGCCGAGATTTGAGGCACCCGGTCCCTCTCGCAATGACTGCAACCAGCGCGAATGGGAAAAAGGGACCGGGTGCCTGAAGGCGAGATCAATGACGCAATCCTATTGGTCGGAATTTTGATGGCGACGGCTTGTAATTCCAACCAACTCAAATGAAAAAACAGCGGCTCAAGCCTGCGGCGTGGGCGGCTGAAGTGCTTTTTGAATGCGGCTGAGGATGACTTCGGCGAGGAGGGCCATGATGGCGACGGGGATGGCTCCCACCAGGAGGATGGCGTTGTCGTAGAGGGAGAAGCCGAGGACGATGAAGCTGCCCAGCCCTCCGGCTCCGATGAAGGCGGCGAGGGTGGCGCTGGCGATCACTTCGACGGTGGCGGTTTTGATGCCCGCGACGATGATGGGGAGGGCGAGGGGTACTTCTACCAAGCGCAGCACTTGTCCGGGAGCCATGCCCATGCCAAAGGCGGCTTCGCGTACCATCGGGTCGATGGTGCGAAAGGCCACGTCTGTGCTGATGAGGATGGGAGGCATGGCGAGCAGGGTGAGGGCGATCGCCGCCGACTCAAACCCTAGCCCCGAGTAGGGAATGAGCAGGAACAGCACCGCCAGACTAGGAATCACCCGCAGCGCATTGAAGCCATTGATCAGTACTGTGGAAGCCGAGCGCGATCGCGCACTCCATAACCCCAGGGGGAGTCCCAACACTAGACCGAAGGAAAGGGGGACGATCACTAACCAGATATGTCGCCGCAATTCCTCCAGCAAGACATCCAGATTCTCGGTTGCGTAGGCGAGTGCCTGGGCAAAAATGTCCACCATGCGTCCGTTTCAATGCAGTTCAATAGGGGCAGGACTTGCGAGGGACGCAAGCTATCTGCTTGGAACCGTAACATGGAACGGGAAATGCGTGGGAAGAAAACGGATGGAAGGGCACGGACAGGCGTCAACACCACTGCTTGAGGGAATACCAGCCTGATAGGGTCGCAATTGCGACAAAAGAGACGCAGCCTACCTGCATAAATTCTCGTAACATGCTTGCCTCTGTTTGTAGCGGTGACCTTTACCTTCGTAGCTATGATCGTAGGCGTCATGGCATCGCCTTAAACCTATGCAGAGTAAGGTCGTGGGGCTATAGAGCTTGGGCGATGCTATAGGGCTCTGCAACTGACAGATCTGTGTAAAGAATTGGATCGAGCATGGAAATGAGCGATCGCTCCAGGGCACATTGAGGAAAGAGGTTCGTGAATTCGTTATGCATTTGCCCATCGCGTAACATTAGGCTCTATTTGCAATCACGGTCAAACCTAATTGACAATGACAAATGCCAAGGGATCTTTTACCGATTGCCTTGTGCCTGATCGTCGCGATCGTCACTTAATACTGTGCTTGAAATGACTTGCACCTACTGCGCCCCATACGGTCAGATAGGGAGCGATGGAAGAGGAAGGGAATGACAGCGCTCTCTTTATTTGACTGAGTAAATCCCTTAATCTGTATTAGATCTATGTATACATTCAACCACGATATTGATCAGTGCTTTTTGGATGCCGATGGCGCTTACCTGGATGCCAGAGGCTTGCAGATGTTTGAGTCCTTTGCTCAAACCTATAGTCAGCGCTTAGAGACCTACAATGCACTGCGTGAGCAAAACGCCTCGCTCGTGCAAGGGGCATTGAAAAAGATGAGCCAAATGTATCCAGGGCTGATGCAACGGCATGGCAAGCGCTGCCAGTATGACATGTCAGAGGTCGTTCGCTATATGGCACTTGCTATCCTGCGGGATGATGAAGTGTTTTTCAAAGAAATGATGATGTCTTGGCTCGACACGGTGCTGGTGGCATACAAGCATCACAATCACTGCGCGACGGCCTACCGTTTGCTGCAGGAAATGGTCGATACCCAGATGCCTGAGAGTCGGATGGTTGTTCGTCCCTACCTGGACTCAGTCATCTCAATACTGCAATCCCATGCCTGATGCAGACTAGGTTTACGCATTTGGCTTAGTGCAGATACATTTTTGGAAAGCCTCCGCATCGCGGGAGCTTTCCAAAAAACATTGGGTTTACTTCAGCGCGTAGCGCTGTATTAGCCTGTAGTGGGGTGGACGAAACCCGCCGTCGCGGGGTCTCAAACTCAGAGACGCTTGTTGTTTGAGATGACGAATTTCGTCCTAATCGTCGCGACTTGAGTCGTTAAGAATTGACTCCAAACCCAGACTCTTACTCTTGCACGACCGAGAGGGTGTAAGAGCTATTGCCTGCCTGGTTTTGCTCCCCAACGAACAGGGTGTAACGCCCTTGGTCCCAAACGCCGCTGACTTCGATGACGCCACCTGCCAGACTATCGGCCATGACGCACCGATTGCTTCCGCCCGGGCCTCGGATGAGTAGAGTCGTGCCATCACCCCCTTCGACCCGGAACCGTAGGGCTGCGAAGGATTCTGTGACTTGTACGACCTGACTGGGAGACCCAATGAAGCCGCAAGAACTGGATTGAGAGCCACCGGATGTGCCCCGGACAACAACGGGGTTGTTGATGGGCGTCTGAACTTCGGCATAGGCTGCACCCCCCATACCGAGCAGAGTGACCATTGCCAGCCCGCCTGCCAGCCATCGCAATGGGCGATGAGATAGGATGTGCCGTGTGTTCATGATCCTCTCCTTTTAAAACGTATAGTGGGATACTTGAACTTATTTGTATGCTATCGCTTGAAAATAAGGGCTTCCAAAGTTCTATGACAGTTCTGCTAGCGTCTTCAAATGTCCGGATTTTGTGAGACGGAAGTGAGAGCGGTTGGTTACCGATGTTTTATAGGCTACGGGTTGGTACAGATCGGGCGTGAGGCTTGTAAGACTGCGGGGTAGATATAAGGCGTTGGCACTTTTGATGACAGCGCAGCTCAGTTCTACGAAGACCAAAATCCGCTCCTTTTTTGAAACCCTCGCGCCGCAAAGGATCCAAAAAAGGAGCGGGAATGGGGATTAGCTTCGACGGATATTGAGACAGCACCAGTCGGTACGTCGCCAGAGAGTGGCGACGATCCAGCCATTTTCTTCGAGAGTGTCGGCTACTGGCTTCACCTGATCGAGCAAAATACCGCTGAGGATGCCCCAGGTTTCGGGTTTGGCGATCGCTCCCATCTGTGGAATCAAATCCACAATCACTTCGGCAATGATGTTGCAGACAATGCCATCCACGGGTTCTTTGGCCATCTCGATCAATGTCGATAGGCTACCCTCGGCGGCAACGATCTGATGCTCCGGGATCTTGTTCATCTGTGTGCTGACACGGGTGGTTTCGACGGCGAGCGGATCGATATCAACCGCATAGACCTGGGTGGCTCCCAGCAGCACAGCCCCCACCGAGAGAATGCCAGAACCGCAGCCAATGTCCGCCATCCGAACCGATTGAGAAGAGGTGCCATCAAGCCGCATTTCCAGGGCTTCCAAGCAGAGCTGAGTGGTGGCGTGGGTGCCGGTGCCAAATGCCACCCCAGGATCCAGCCGAATGATCAGGCGATCGCTCTTTTTCGGGAGGGGCAACCAGGCGGGGTTGATCAGGAAGCGATCGCCCACCATTTGAGGCTGCCAATATTGCTTCCAACTGCTCGACCAGTCTTCCTCTTCGATCAGCTGCCATTCCAAATCGGGGATGGGTAACCCAGCACAAAGGGCATCTTGCTTGAGTAACAGGGCCAGCGCCGACAGATCCAGAAGCTTGGCGCGTTGCTGAGGCAGATAGGCCTTGAGAATATTAGTCGTATGACTCTCGCGTTCGCTGGATGTCCCTTTGCAGCCAAAATCCGTGAGCCGCCAAAAAACAAGATCCTCAGCGTTGGGATCGCAAAACACCTGAATTTCCCACCAGCTCGTTGCCAAAACTCCTCCGTCGGGGCATGTAAATGCGGTGTGGTTGTCGATAGAAAGAAGCCAGAAACCTGCGCGTGCTTCCCGTTAGGAGGCAGGCAGGGTAATGGTATAAGCATCCCGAATGCCAGCCACCTTTGTAATCTCAGGCAAAACATTCTCTGGCAGCGGATCGTCGAGACTCAGCACCATAACGGCATCTCCTCGGACAATCTTGCGCCCCACCTGCATGCTGGCAATGTTGACATTGAAGTCACCCAGAAGTGACCCGATGTTCCCGATAATTCCCGGAACATCGCGGTGCAACGTGAACAGCATATGGCGGCTGGGGGGCACGTTGATCGGAAATCCATCAATATTTGTAATGCGAATTTCCTCTTCGCCGAGCAGCGCCCCCGTCACGGTATGCTCGCCCTGAGACCCCACCGCCGTCATCTGCACCGACCCGGCATAGTCACGGCTGTTGGGATCGCGCACCTCTGTGACGCGAATCCCGCGCTCCTTCGCTTCGATGCTGGCGTTGACATAGTTCACCCGCTCTTGCAAGGCATGGGATAGCAAGCCCTTGAGCGCCGCCACCACGACAGGCTGGCTTTCATTGTTGGCCAGTTCGCCCTGGAGACGAATGTTGAAGGTTTCTACTCGGCCTCCGGCTAGTTGGCTGACGAGGTAGCCCAGGGTTTCAGACAACTGCATGTAGGGACGCAGTTTTTCGAGAATTTCTGGACGCAAACCCGGAATATTGACCGCAGAGCGGGCAGGCAACCCCAGCAGCACATCGCGAATTTGCTCGGCAACATCGATCGCCACATTCACCTGGGCTTCTTCGGTGGATGCGCCCAAGTGGGGGGTCAAGATCACGTTCCGCCCCAACTCTCGCAGCGCCGATTCGCCTAGGGGCTCCTCTTCGTAAACATCCAGAGCCGCTCCAGCAATGCGCTCAGCTTTCAATGCTTCAGCCAGAGCTGCTTCGTCGATGATCCCACCCCGAGCGCAGTTGATCAGGCGGGCGGTTGGCCGCATTTTGGCGATCGCCTCGGCATTGATCAAATGATAGGTTTCTGCTGTTTTGGGCAAATGCAGGGTGATGTAGTCCGACTCCCGCAATAACAGATCGAGATCGACTAGATGAACCCCTAACTGTTCGGCGCGTTCAGCCGACAGAAATGGATCGTAGGCGAGCACCTGCATACCCATGGCACGAGCAACAGCGGCCACATGGGAGCCAATTTTTCCGAGCCCCACAACGCCCAGGGTCTTTTTGTAAACCTCGACCCCCAGGAACTTGCTCCGCTCCCACTTGCCCTCCTTTACCGACTGGTTGGCAATAGGAATGTAGCGCGAGAGGGACAGCATCATGGCGAGGGCATGTTCTGCTGCGGCGATTGTATTGCCTTCTGGGGAATTGACAACCAAGATGCCCTGGCGAGTGGCATTAGGCACATCGACGTTATCAACCCCGACACCCGCGCGTCCAATGATCTTGAGTTGCTTGCCTGCCGCAATCATCTCGGCAGTGACGCGCGTACCTGAGCGAATCATTAGAGCATCATAGTCAGGGATGATGCGGATGAGTTCTTCGGGCGACAAACCGGTTTTGACATCAACCTGGGCGACCTGGGAAAGAATATCGATGCCGCTCTGATCAATTCGGTCAGAAACTAGAACCTTAGGCATGATGGGGAATTATTGAAGTACCAAAAATTAGAGTCAGCAAGGATCAACGATATAGAGGTGCGCGATTGCCATCTGCCTTACTCGGTTTGGTGATCAACCGAAAAGAATCCGGGCAACCCCATTACGGCAGTCAGAACAAAGGTTGCTTTTGCCTTGCCTATGGCGTGGCAACGGGTCGAGCAAATAGCACAGTCCGGGAAGGGTATATGGGATAGGACGCGATCGCCAACGATCGAAAATATGCATCCGTCCGAACACCACTACAAACCTTGGGCGACCGCCGAGGGGCATCCAACCTTCCGTAAAACCAACTCCATTGAGCCAACTTGGCTGAATGAAGTGCACCTACCGAGGCACATTCTACTGCAAAGGGGGAAGCCACTTTGCGAATGACAGAAGTTTTTAAGCTCAAGGAACAGAGTCGCAGAATCCAAGGATGATTCTTTTTGAGAAGGCCCGTATCGCGCTCTTTTTCAAAAAGAATCATCGCCGCAATCAGCAATGCTTGAGGAACCGAGCGCAAAGGCGATCGGGCTACAACCGATCGGGTTACAAACATATTCGGCTTACCGTACTCGACACAAACGCGCAATAGTCTGTTATATTTGTTTACATACAGAAACAAAACTTTACAGCAAGGAGGCCAATATGGCTTTACTAATCGCACTGTTCGTTGTCGCTTGGGCTGCTGCCGCTGTAATTGGTACTCAAGTGTACTTCCGGGGCGAGCAATCCAAGCCCATCCACGAGCGTAACTGGCGCTCCGATCGCTTCGAGCAAATGGCACGTTCGTTCACTGGAATGAAGACGGACTACCAAGGGCGGATCCCTGCTTTTCAAGTGTCTGATGCTTACGGAAGCCGCAACCTAACTAGCAGCTAGATGCGCCGATGGCGTTGGCTATGTTGTGGAGCCAACACTACGCTTCATGATTGCGATATCTGTTTTCAACGCGATGCCAAAACCTTCTTCATAGCCGATGTCCTGCTGGGCATCGGCTTTTTTTGGAATCCACGACCGTCGGACGTTGCTTTTGTTCCTGTGACGTTCGTCGCTCGAGCTTTATTGTCCAAACCCGCGCTCTAATCATCGTCCAAACGAATGAATAATGCTCCCCGGCGCATTTGGCGATCGCCCCCCAGGCTGCTAAAGGTCAGGGTTTCAATATGGTCAAACAGGGGACGAGCGGTAAGTTCAGCGAACTTGAGCAGAGGCAAACGGGCTTCCAAAATGGGGCGAACGGCTTGCCAATCTACATAGAGATAGCCTTCGTTTTCGCTGGGAATGGGGGCGATCGCTTGTTGAAATTCCACTTGATCGACTAGGGCATTCCCCGGAGCTTGCAGCGATCGTCGAATGACTTCGATGGATGTGGCAAAAATTTCATGCTGTGCCACAGTGCCATGCACCCCCTGCACATCGGCCTGGAGCGTGGTGATGGGGTTGCGCGAACGACGGGAGGTTTCGACGGGCGAAAGTCGAGTCCAGGTATAAGTAGGGTTGCCGTCGATATCGACCGGCCCAATGCTGAGCCCTTGCGCTTGGGCGATCGCATCCAACCGCTCTAGTGCCCTGTTGGTTGTAGCATTGGCATCGGCAACAAACATCCAATCGGCCAATGTCGAGGCTTCGGGCACAAAGCCCAGGGCAAATTCCCCGTTCACCCAAGCAAAAACATTATCGGTAAAGGAAATGCCCCATTGGTCTTCCAGGGTATTGAGAGGCTGTTGCAGCAAATCCGCAAACACCGGAACGCTGGCAAGCCCTGCCATCAAATCGGGAAACAATTGTTGCAGGTCGGTTCCATAGGCCAGCAACGGCGTATCTGCGGGAACCAGTTTCAGTGTATCGGTTGCTCTCAAGATGTTGGGCGAGCGGGGGATCAACTCAGTTCCTATCTTCGCCAACAAGCGGGTGTCGAGCAACACTCCCTGTCGGCTCAGTTGCATGCCCGCCAGCAGCTGGTCGAATCCAGGCAGATTTTTGCGGGAGCGCTGGTCTGCCGTTGCGCGATCGCCCAGCCCTTCCAACCACGCATTCAACTGCTCCAGATTTAGATAGGCCACCCCAAAGCTGCGGGAGGGTAACTCATCCAAAGCCTCGAGATAGGCATTGTTGCTGCTTAGGTTGAGCCCCGGAGCCTGGACATTGTTGAGGGCTTCTCGCAGCACCTTGGGGGAATTCGCAAACAATACGAAGCGATCGCCCACCACCGTCGAGGCCAGGGTTTGGACGACCTCACTGGTCGGTTCAGGTTCTGATGCGGCTGGCTCCTGGCGCGAGCTACCTCGGCGTAAGCCTCTTCGGCGCGAGCCTCGATTGGGCTGAGTGGCTAAGGTATCGGCGGTTGCCCGTCCGTAAATGAGCTTGACGCCTGCAAAGGGTTCGAAGATCAGATCGGTTCCCGCGATCGCCTGCTTTTGCCAAAACAGTTGCAGGAAGTCGCGGGCGCGATCGCCATCCGTTGCTTCCAGCGCTAGCAAGTAGCCTGGCTGTAGCCCATTCCGGGCATCGCGATCCAGGTCGGGTGTTGTGACAGCGACGGTGATTTCATCACCTAGCCAGGGCTTGATATCGGTGTCGTAGTCCAACTGGCGCTCTGCCAGCACACTTTGCTTGAACTGATCGAGCTCGCGACGGGCACGGCGACGGCGGCTAGGCGCTGTGAGAGCAACTCGCAAGGCTTCCAGGCGATCGGGGTTGACCAACAGCGACACCATCACAGGCGACTGCCGGGGCACAAAAACCGCTGCCCCCGGATTCACCAAATACCGTTCCTGGAGCAGCGAAAGCGGACTCTGGGCGACCAACCACAGATAGCCTGCCACGCCAACAGACAAGAATACCGTGGCGATCGCGCCGAGGACAAAATAGAAGGAGCGTAGCCGCATGAATGAATTCGAACTCCTCAAACCGCAAGAAAGACCCAGCCCATTTCCGCTCTCGCTGGACAGACGCTGTCCGGTCTGGCGTAGATCCAGTGTGAAGGAAACGCTGTTAGTTTACTACTCGACGCTACTGTCCGAGCTTTCCTGAGCAAGAAAAACAAGACTTACGCATTTTGTTGATTTTGTGGCCGCCACGCGGCCACAAAATCAACGAATTTACCCAGGATGACGCAAGTTTTGCGTAAGTCCTGAAAGAGTCAGAATTCTGGAGAAATGGTACTAGCGCTGACCGAGATAACGGCTTGCCATTGACATCGCATCGCCTAGATCGACGTCGCCATCGCCATCCGAATCCATAAACGCATTCAACACCGAATTACCGCCTACGGCCGACGAGGTGTTCTGTCGCTGTCCGGCGGCGAGGAGATTTAACACAACGGGGACAAGCGTTGCCAGCATCCCCTGCACCTGAGCTGCATTCATGCCAGTGCGATCGGCCACGTCCTGGGCGAGATGCTGCTGCTGGTCGGGGGAAAACAAGGCCGACACCGCGGCTGGATTCGCGCCTGTGCCAGCAAACTGCTGGAGCAATGAATCTACCTGGCTTTCGCCGCCGCTTGCTTTTTTCTGACGCAATGCTGATCGTACATAGTTGCCCACGATCGACATCATGACCTGCTGGTTATTACCGCCTTGTCCGCCAGACAACTGCTGTACCGTGTTGAGAATGGTGCTGAGTTGGTTGGTGCTCGCTTGTTGTTCGGGGTTGTTGAGTGCCCCCACAATCTGATCAAATAGTGGCATTGATAGTGTCCTTAAATCCTGACGGCTGAATCTGACTGCTGCAATGAGGGGCGATCGCCCCTAGCATCATTTGTTCTTACCTCGTAGCGAGGAACGGTTCTTACCTCGTAGCGAGGAACGGTACCTGCCCAAAAGACACAACTGATTGACGACACAGCCGTTGCAGACATTAGAGATCGGACCGACCCATGTTTCATTTCTTTCAGGCAGATAAAAGGTTGATCCAAGTCTAGCCGACGCTAACCTCGCTGGTGTCAACATCGGTTGCCCCATTAACACCTCTGGCGACAGTGACAGCACGGGTGAGGAGGCTCTGACTGGGGCACTCGCCTTTCAGGACAACCTTGCTGCCGAGCTGGGCAATCCACAAGCGCTCTAGGTCACCCAGTTGATTATCATCGTCGAATGCGATCGCCACACGCTTTGCTAGACCGCTCTCATCAAAATCTCCATTGGGACCCACTTTTGCAGGGGGAATATCCGATTGTCTAGGGGTGGGGGCAGCGGATTCGTTTTCCTCCTTATTGCGTCCAAAAATTCTGTCAAAAAAGCCCATAAAAACCCTCCAATTCAGGTTTGTAGATTAACTAGATTGCACAGTTCAAGCATGGAAGCTCGAAGGGGGCACAAAGCAGATTATGGGATAACTATAGAAAAATCCCACTAAGAGAACATTAAAAAAGTTTCTTGCACCCGCATCGCCTATCCTTCTGGAGTTGTTCGGAGCGTCTTATGCTTGACGCGCTTTCCCTTGTGCACCCTCCATAAAAGCAAGGTTCATCGAACCCAACACCTATAGCGCTATGCGCGTTAGTTAAGTACGGTTGTGTGGGGCGCGCCGCGCCCACACAACCGTTGCTGTGCTTAATGCGGTTGCACACCGCTATATCTCGACACCTACCTATAGAGGCACTTTGTAATAGAGCCGCACTTTGTAACAGCTGCCCGGCGGAGATATTACGTTGTTTGAAGTTTTCTGATGATTTGCAGAACGTCACAAAAGTGCTGCTGTACACTAGATGCGATTGAAAGACCTGATGGTACGGCGGTTAGAAGGTTTTTAATTGAGAAAACTCTATCTATCGTCTGCCTTGGCTTAGGATCATTTCGTTCGGAGCCTTTATATCAATGTCTCATACGGTCAAAATCTACGACACCTGCATCGGTTGCACGCAGTGCGTTCGCGCTTGCCCGACTGATGTTCTGGAAATGGTGCCCTGGGATGGCTGCAAGGCAGGTCAGATTGCATCTTCACCCCGCACAGAGGATTGTGTAGGGTGCAAGCGTTGCGAAACGGCATGCCCCACAGACTTCCTCAGCATCCGTGTTTACCTGGGTCCTGAAACAACGCGCAGCATGGGTCTAGCCTACTAGTCTCACTATTGCTACGCTTTGCCATATTTGGATAAATCCATGTTTCACAATAGGAGGGCGATCGCCCTTCTTTTTTTGCTTGTGACCCTAAAGCGGGTTCGGTTTGGAGCAACGACTGTTTGAAAGCGTTACACCACAACGCTTTCAAACAGTCGTTGCTCCCTTGACCTGCGTTTCAACTGAAGGGTTAATTGCATACGCAGCACAATAACGCTTCCCTGTTCAACCTGAGCCTTCCATGGGTAAGGTGATGAGTTGCATCCACTTGGAGACTCAGTTTACTTAGCTCTCGACGGCCTCTTCTACCTGCGCACCCGTCCCATTTCCATTAGATGCTTCCGCTGCATCGGCTGCGCTCATGGTTGTCCGAGCAGCGTCCTGTTCTTGACGAAGGGCAAGGACAAAGCACTTTTGCTCGTGGCGGAGTTGATGGAAGAGCGCAATAGCCGTAGCGACATCTTCGTAAGGATCGAGGAACTCGATTTGTTCGCAGATTTGAGCCAGGTCGATTGCGCCTAGGTGGCTGCTCATTCCCCGTAGAGAATGGGCTGCATGTTGGAGTTGCTCAAAGTCAGCGTAGGCGATCGCCTGATCGATGGCCTGCACGAGCTTCTCCGATTCACTGAAGTAGTTTTCGATCATGTCAATCACAAACGCTTCAGCTTGTTGCCCTCCGGCTAGCTGAAGCTGTTCAATCATGAGGCGATTCAGGACTGCGGGGGCGATCGCCTCATCCTTCGGGGAAGGCACTATATCTCTAGAGTCAGACGCGGGGAAAGCATCGCGAATGACTCTAGAAAGCACTTCCAGTTTCACAGGCTTGGTCAGACAGTCATCCATTCCGGCTACTAGACAATCTGTCTGCGCCTCTACGGAGGCATGCCCCGTCAGCCCGATGATGGTCGGTGCGTCTGTACTGCTCCACTCCTGGCGAATCTGGCGAGTGGCTTCGAGCCCATCCATGGTGGGCATTTGCACGTCCATCAGCACCACATCATAGGATGATTGCCGCAGGGCTTCCAGAACCTCGGTTCCGTCGCCAACTGCCGCAGCGGTATAGCCCAGATGCCCTAGCATTTGCACCAGCAACTTTTGATTGGTGGTGTTGTCTTCGGCGATCAATATACGTAGGCAAGCCGTGGATGCGTCATTGGCAGCGACTGCTAAGCCATTGGATGAGTTATTGCTGAAACCGTCGGTCGAGCCGTGAGTTGAATCGTCGATTGCCGTCTCTGTAGAAAGCGTGTCAGGAGAATCGGGATGATTCCTGATCTGGGCGGGGGGGAGGCTCGATGGCTGGGATGGTTGTGGGGCAGGGGTAGGCAGGGATGCCGTTACATCCTCGTCTTCGTAGATGTAGCGCACACCGAGATACTCCGCCATTTTTTCCAGAATGACATGCTCCTGACAGGGTTTGCGGATGAAGTCATCGCAGCCGACGAGCGAGAGGGCAACGACGCGCTCTTCTTCGAAAGCATTTGCCGTCAAGGCCAAAATGAAAGGAGCATTTCCCTGATATTCCGCTTTGATGACTTTGGTTGCTGCATAGCCATCCATCACGGGCATCCGCATATCCATCCAGATTAGGTGAGGGTTCCAGGCGCGACAGATTTCGAGTGCTTCCTTCCCATTGGTGGCTTCCTTCACCTCAAAGCCGACGCCAGTGAGTAAACAGTTCATTAGTTGTCGGTTTTCCGATTTATCTTCCACAATCAAGATGCGATAGCTAGGTTGGTTGGGCGCTAGAGCCTTGACTCGGCGACTGGGGGGCTCCGGGGGAAGTTGGTCGAGATTGGCAGTTTTCAGGGGGATCTGAAAGCGGAACGTTGAGCCTTCGCCGAGGGTGCTATCGACGGTAATGGTTCCTCCCATTAATTTCACAAAGTTTTGGCTAATGGACAGGCCTAAGCCGGTACCCTCTTGCGATCGCCGTCCTGAATCTGTCTGAGCAAACGCTGCAAACAGGTGTTGCATGTCCTCCGGTGCGATACCAATGCCCGTATCCTCCACTTCGAACTGCAGCATGGATAAGGATTCCGTTTCGGGTTCATTGGAAGCGGATTTGACCTGAATGCGGAGGGCAACATGCCCGGTTTCAGTAAACTTAATGGCGTTGCTCAGGAGGTTGAGCAAGACCTGACGGAGTTTGTTCTCGTCGGTGTGAATGTGCTGAGGGACATCGGAGTTGCGATCGCACAACATCCGCAATCCTTTAGACTCCGCATTGAGTTCCAGCATGTCCTGGATCGAATCCAACAACCGATAGAGGTCGAAGCTCTCTTCGTTGAGGGTGACCTTTCCGGCCTCGATCTTGGACATTTCCAGCACATCGTTGATTAACGTCAGCAGGTGTTCGCCGCTGCGCATGATGGTTTTGAGGTGATCCTGCTGCTCCGTTTGTAACGACGTGTCGTGGGACATCAACTGGGTAAAACCCAAAATTGCATTCAAAGGCGTACGGAGCTCGTGGCTCATGTTTGCCAAAAACTGGCTCTTGGCCATATTGGCCTCATCCGCTTCTTCCTTGGCCTGCTGCAGCTGCGTGAGAAATTCTGCCTGCTGTAGCGCAACGCCCAATTGGTTGGCAATTTGGATAACAAACTCTCTGTCTTTGTCGTCCCAATGGCGCGGACATGAGCATTGGTGAATGCAGAGCAGACCCCACAACTCTTCGCCTTTGATCAGCGGAACGACCAGATTGGAGCGCACCTCAAATTGATCCAGGATTTGCCGATAGCAGGGTTGGATGTCAGCGGCATGAACGTCATCCACCGACCAGGTATGCCCCCGCCGATAGTCTTTAGCGCGACTTTCGGCAAAGCAGCGATCTTCTAGTTGGCTATGCATCGCAGAGGTATAGCCTGGCAGCACATCTTCGGCCACAAACTCGGAGCAATTCCAGGTTGTGCCAGGAATAAAGCGCAACATGGCAACTCGGTCGGCTTCGAGCAGTTGTCGCACTTCCGTTGCCGTTGTTTGGAAGATGGTGTCGAGATCCAGGGAGTAGCGCATTTTGTCGATAATTTTGGCGATCGCCCGTTCCCGTTCGGCCTCTTGCTCCAGTTCCTCGGCTCGTCGTAGCAACTCGGTTTCTAAGGTGGTCTGGAGGGTAGACGATCGCTTTTCGGCCTGCCCCAATAACTCGGCTTGCTGAATGGCAATTCCCAGGTGATTGCTCATTTGCACCAAGAAATTAACGTCGGCATCCTGCCAATACCGGGGTTCGGCGTTTTGATAAGCCGAAAGCAAGCCCCATAGCTCGTTCCCCTGATAGATGGCCACAATGGCATAGGCTCGGGCTTGCAGGCTTTCTATCAGGTGAATGTAGCAATCGGGAAAACCCGATTCATAAATGTCATGGGTGACCCGAAAGACTTGTCCCTGGGCATCGAACTTTCCCTCATTGGCTTGCAAAAACGTATCTGCAATATCTGAATTGGAGAGGTGTTTGATGCTGCATTCGTTGATGTCGTGCAGGAGATCGGCTTTCGTTTCTTGTTCGTGAATCAGTGATTGCCAACCCGGAGCCACGGCTTCCACCACAAAGCGACCACTCCAGTCGGGGTTGAAACGATAGATGGCAACCCGATCGGCTCCAATCAGTTGGCGCATCTCTTGCACCGCCGTTTGGAAAATCATGTCGATGTCGAGCGATCGCCGGATCTTGTCGATAATCGTCGCCATTGTCCGTTCGCGCTCCAGGGCTTGCTGAAGCTGGTCGGATTGTTGCCGCAATTGGTTCATATCCTGGGCATGTTGTAGGGTAATGCCAAGCTGGCTACCAACCCGCTCCAATAGGCCGACTTCCTCCGATTGCCACTCTCTAGGCCCCGAATGTTGGTAGGCGGCCATCAATCCCCAAAGGGAGGCACCCTGAAAAATTGGCACCACACAATAGGCTCGAATCTGAAATTGTTCGAGGATGTCGAGGTAGCAGTCGGTATGGCCACTGGTATAGACATCGTTGACCGTCGAGGATTCTTGCCGACGATAACGCCCGCCCTGGGTTTCTTGCAAATAGCTGTCTGCCCATTGCGTGCGCACGCTGCTGCCCATAATCATGGGGCGCCATCCCTCTGCGACCGATTCCCAAACAAACTCGCCACTCCAGTCGGCATTGAAGCGATAGATGGAGACGCGATCGCACTTCAGCAACGCCCGCATCTCCCCTGTCGCTGTACTAAAAATCAGGGCGGCATCAAGGGTTTGGCGGATCTTACGAATGACCCGATGAATAGTGGTTTCGCGCTCCGCTTGCAGCGCCAACTCCTCCGAGCGCTTACGCGACTCTGCCATCAGCGAGGCCTGCAAACGTTCAGAGCGACGCTTTGCGTCTTCTAGAGTTTCCCCATGTTGAATGGCAAGGCTAAGATGCGCGACCACCTGCCGGAGCACCTCGACATCGGCGGTTGCCCAGTCCCAGCGCGACAAGCACTGCTGAACGCAGATGAACCCCCACCGCTGCTCATCTTTGAACAGCGGCACGACCAACGCCTTCTGGGCTTTAAAGGGCGTCATCAACTCCAGTTGTTCTCGATCGGTGAAATCGGGATCAAGCACATCTAGCTTGGCTACCGTTCCGGGAGTGAGGGTTTGCAAAAATGCCTGCCCCATGGGAGGTAGCTGGACAAACATTTGTTGAATTTGCTCACAGCCTGCGCCCACGGCTTCTGCGACCACTTCGTTCCCGCGATTTTGCCAGAGCCGCGACTCACAGATCAGAATGACACGATCGGCACGGAGCACTTGCTGCAATTCGATGGTTGCGATTTGCAAGACCTGCGACAGTTCTAGCGATCGCCAGAGTTTGGTGATAATCGCCAGGGCCAGGGACGAACTATCCAAAGAATGGCCGGGGGTGCTATGGGCTTGTTCTAATCGTTCGACACGCGTATGCAAAGCTTCGATCTGCTGGCGCAGTGATGGCTCAGAAAATTCAGTATCAGCCAGCGGCAAAAGATCAGTCATAGAGAGTTGATGGGTAGGGAGAAGGAAGAACGCGGCCTAAGAGGGAAATCGGGGCAGAATACAACCACTTCATTAAAAATTATGAGAAAGAATGACAAAACCCTGAACCGAGAACTCTCTGAAGTTTCCTTAGGTATACCTTGATATATATTGAGACACTTTATATTGTTCCCTTCTTCGTGAGAAATGTGTAGTGGGAACCCCTGTTTTAGAGAAAAGTTGATATTTGACCCTGGTTTTTTAATTCCTTTTTCATGTCTTTCGTCTAAAGGTATTTCTGTTGATGGGATATTAACAGGCACTCAAGACGATTTATTTTGCATAGGGCTTACGCGTTTTGTTGATTTTGTGGTCGCGTCGCGGCTACAAAATCAATGAATTCATTTAGGATTACGCAATTTCTGCGTCAGTCCTGTTGTAGTGATTTGTAGAGCAGAGAATGCACCGGACTGTTTCAGATTTTCCAGTTCGCTCCGGAAGGGGTGAGGCGCAAAGCCGAGCGATCGCGCCAACCCGATATCGGCTGAAACATCTGGAGGGCGAGGGGCGGGCAGGGGCATATCGGCCTGGCGAGAGGGTTGGATGCTGGCGGCTGGCAGATTAAACACGTCAACCATAGTTTTCCCCATTTCATAGCGCGAGAGACGATCGCCCCCGGCTAAGTGCAACAATCCCTGCGTCTTTTCTAGCGCCAGCAATAATCCTGCTGCCGCATCTCGGCCACTCAGCGGTGTCCGAAACTCATCGGTAAATAGCTGTAAGGTTTTGCCCTGGCCAATCTGCGTCAGAAAGGTCTGCAAAAAGTTGGTAGCCGTGGGGGCAGCTCCATACATCAGCGCCATCCGGCATACGGCTGCCTGGGGATGGCGGCGCAAAATCTCTGCCTCCGCTTCGGCCTTGTGCTCTCCATACAAGTTCAGTGGCGATACGGAATCGGTCTCGCGATAGGGCGCATGCTTCCCGTCAAACACTTGGTCGCTGGAGGTGAAGACAAAAGGAATGCCTGCCTCAGCACAGAGGTCGGCTAATTGGATGGAGGCTGTCACGTTAATCGCCCGGGATAGCACTGGGTTTTCCTGGCAACGGTTGGGTTGAGATAGCGCGGCTGTATGGATGACGGCAGCGGGTTTTAGATCCGAGAAGAATCGGCGGAGGGCGATCGCATCGGTTAGGTCTAGGGCTCGCGAGACAATCCCCGGCAGTGTGACGGCATGACGATGGTAGGTGCCGACGACATCCCATTGAGCCTGGGTGGCCTCCGCTACATACCAACCGAGAAAGCCGCTGGCTCCAGTCAGCCATAGCTTTGGCCGAGACGGTTGTGGTGATTGGGGCTGTGAGGGCTGTGAGGACATAGATGGTGCAGGTCTAAATGCTGTGGATGCATCAATTAAAGGGTGTTCGCCCTATTTAGGCGTCTCTCTAGCGGTTGTACCGGTTCGTTAAGAACTCACTCCAGAGAGGTTTTGAAACCCTTGCGATATGAGGGGCTGCAACAACTCTCTGGTTCTGGTTCGCGTTGTCCTAGTATTAGTATAGATAAAGGTTTAGGGCTAGAACCTATAGCGAAACGTCTATCCAATTGACTGGATGATGCATCCGCCATACTGTTGCATCATTTGTTGGCATGATTCAGGATAGTCCTGAGCTGCCTTCTGCTCATCAACTCTCCAGGGGGTTGTCAGATCGGGCGATCGCACCTTGGGTTGCCCCTTAAGGCCCCTTAGATTGAGATAAACAGAGATTGCCATCACGAGCAGAGGGTAGAGATGGGTCGCTACGATGCATCAGATCTGCTCTAACCCATCGACACACTGCAAGTATGTGCAATGGAGCATGTTATGAGAACCGAGCAACGGCTTCGATCTATGGTTTCGTGGAGCGCATGGACTAAGGCATCTGTTTTGGCTCTGGTGTCGCTGCTTGGGGCGATCGCCCTGCCAGTAGAACCTCTCCAGGCTCAGACCCGTCTCCTTGAAACGGGTATAAACGAGGCTATCCCCTCACCAACGGTTGACCCGGCAACCACATCTGATTCCGATTGGGATGAACAATGTCAACCTGTTGGACGTTCAGGTGCGCGTGCCTGCCGCGTGCAATCGGCCAGCGAGGAAGAATCGCCGGAACCCATTCCATCGGTTGGGCAAGCGACGCTTCCCTTTTCTGATGTGCCGCTAGACCATTGGGCCTACGACGCGCTCTTGTTTCTCTCGTCTCCCTAGTTGGGCTCGTAACGGTGTCAGAATTTGATTTCTCTCCCTAGTCTTCTCTCTCTGTTGAGATAACCATATCTTCAGAATTTGATTTCTCTCCCTAGTCTTCTCTCTCTGTTGAGATAACCATATCTGAAGAGGGATTGATACACTAACTAAGCTAGCTTTCTCCCAAGTGTAGGAATGGGGCATTGATGTAGTTGTTTCTGCCTATTGCAACCAAAGATTTGCCCCGACAGTGTCAATATTCCATCTGTTGTTGCCCATCCCCATTTCTTCCCCAACCCTCTGCACCTAAAGGTTTGATGCTCATGACTGCCTCTCTCCCGCACGAAGCAACTGTCTGGCATACCGTCCCGATAGACAAGGCAATTGAGCTACTCAATAGCGATCGCACCCAGGGGCTTACCAGTGAAGAGGTGGCGGAACGACAGCGAGAGTTTGGGCTGAATGAGCTAGAAGAGACGGGTGGACGAACCGCCTTCATCATTCTGCTTGATCAGTTTAAGAACGTTATGCTGATCATGCTGATTGCGGTGGCCATCATCTCCGGCATTATGGATTTGATGGATCTGCGGGCAGGGACTGTTGCATCGAATGACATTCCGTTTAAAGACACCATTGCGATTTTGGCGATCGTGTTTTTGAACGGCTTGTTGGGTTATATGCAGGAGAGCCGTGCCGAAAAAGCACTGGCTGCCCTAAAGAATCTTTCTTCCCCCAAGGTGCGGGTCAATCGCAACGGCAAAATTCTTGAAATCGACTCGAAGGAATTGGTGCCCGGCGACATCATGATGCTGGAGGCGGGCGTTCAAATTGCCGCTGATGGTCGGTTGCTGGATGTCGCCAACTTGCAGGTGCGCGAGGCTGCCCTCACGGGTGAAGCGCAGGCGGTGAACAAGCGGCTCAATACGGATTTGGATGAGGATACGCCGCTGGGCGATCGCCGCAACACCGTTTTCCAAGGCACAGAAGTGGTGAATGGGCGCGGTACGGTGCTGGTGACCAACACCGGAATGAAAACGGAAATTGGCAAAATCGCAACTATGCTCCAGTCGGTGGAGTCAGAACCGACGCCCCTGCAACAGCGGATGGACCACCTGAGCAAGGCATTGGTGACGGGTGCCCTCAGCCTAGTTGCCATCGTGATTGTGGGTGGGGTGATTGTATCCGGCTGGGAGCGTCTCCGGGAGCTAGTGGAAGTTTCTCTGAGTATGGCGGTGGCGGTGGTGCCCGAGGGCTTGCCTGCGGTGATTACCGTGACGCTGGCAATTGGCACCCAGCGAATGGTGCGCCGCCATGCCCTGATCCGCAAACTCCCCGCTGTGGAAACCCTGGGTTCCGTCACAACCATCTGCTCCGATAAAACTGGAACCCTGACCCAAAATAAAATGGTGGTGCAGGCCATCCATCCCCCCAGTGGCTCGGTGCAGCTAACTGGCCAGGGCTATGTTCCCGAGGGGGATTTTTTGCGGGATGGTGAACCCATTACTGTGAGCAATCATCGGGAGATCGAGGCGCTCATGGCGGGGTGTCTGCTGTGTAATGATGCCGTCCTGCAAAAGGAAGAGGGCGAGTGGGCTATTCTGGGGGATCCGACCGAAGGCGCACTGGTGGTTGCAGCCGCCAAAACCCACATCGATCGCCATCTCCTGACTGCCGAGCTAGAGCGGGTGCAGGAGTTTTCCTTTTCTTCCGAGCGGAAGCGCATGAGCGTGATTGTTGATACCGCTGCTAGCAAAAAGGATGAGGCGATCGCCATTCTACCCACCCGCGATCATCTGACCCCCTATCTGCTGTTCTGCAAAGGCTCACCGGAATTAGTGCTAGAGCGGTGCGATCGCGTTCTCATCGGCGAGCGACCCCAACCTCTGACCGACGAGCAGCGCCAGCAAATTGTGGAACAAAACAATCAACTGGCCTCTAAGGGATTGCGCGTCTTGGGCTTCTCCTACAAATCCCTGGAGATATTGCCCGACGCCAATGAAGAAGACCAGGCGGAACAGGGCATGGTTTGGTTGGGTCTGGTCGATATGTTAGATGCCCCCCGCCCAGAGGTTCGGGATGCCGTTGCCCGTTGCCGCAGTGCAGGCATTCGCCCAATCATGATTACCGGAGACCATCAGTTGACGGCACGGGCGATCGCCGAAGACCTGGGCATTGCCGAGGCTGGCGATACGGTGATCACAGGACGCGAACTCGAGCATATGGAGAATGCCGAATTAGATGAATCTGTGCGCCGTGTCTGTATCTACGCCCGAGTTGCCCCCGAACATAAGCTCCGCATCGTCCAGTCTCTACAACGGCAAGGCAAAATCGTGGCAATGACAGGAGATGGGGTAAATGATGCTCCAGCCCTGAAACAAGCCGACATTGGTATTGCCATGGGCATTACCGGGACAGATGTGAGCAAGGAAGCCAGTGACACGGTGCTGCTGGATGATAACTTTGCCACGATCGTCGCCGCTGTCGAGGAAGGGCGCGTGGTTTACACCAACGTCCGCCGCTTCATCAAATACATTCTTGGTTCCAACATTGGTGAAGTGCTAACGATCGCCGTTTCCCCTTTGCTGGTCTCCGGTGGCGTTCCGCTAACACCCCTACAAATCCTTTGGATGAACCTTGTCACCGATGGCTTGCCAGCACTGGCACTGGCTGTAGAGCCTGCCGAGCCAAACGTGATGGCGCGCCCCCCCCATGACCCCAAAGAGAGCATCTTTGCCCGGGGGCTGGGAGCCTACATGGTTCGCATCGGTATCGTTCTCGCTATTATCGCCACCAGCCTGATGGTGTTTGCCTACTGGTATACCAATCAGCCTGATACCGTGGGGTCGCCCGGTCGCTGGAGAACGATGGTCTTCACAACCCTTTGTGTTGCTCAAATGGGGCATGCCCTTGCTATCCGCTCCAACACCCAACTCACCCTCGAACTCAATCCTTTGTCCAATCCCTATGTCATCGCAGCGGTGACTCTGACCACCCTGCTGCAACTGGCACTAATTTATGTCGAACCCCTCCGGAACTTCTTTGGCACTGAAGTACTGAACAGCACTGAACTATTAATTTGTATTGGTTTTAGCTCTCTGATGTTTGTCTGGGTGGAATTGGAGAAGATATTTTTGCGGTTCTATTTTCGGAATAAGCGCAGCTAATATCAAATCCAGTTAAACAACTGCAAAACCCAACTATCGTTTGCCCCGCTGCGCCGCAGCGGGGCAAACGATAGTTGGGTTCTTCAACCGGATTTGATATATAGCGCTATGCGCGTTAGTTAAGTACGGTTGTGTGGGGCGCGCCGCGCCCCACACAACCGTTGCTATGCTTAATGCGGTTGCACACCGCTATAACGATCTAGGATTAGACTTCTTTACTCTGTTTCTCTGTGAAATATAGCAATCCGTTTTGATTTTTGAAGGGAGTAAGGGAAAATACAGAGGTCGAGTCGTATCCAGGTTACTTCGGTGGTCAATACCTCTTCCCAAACTGCAGTAGAAGAATTACAAGGATTCATTG
>JADEXA010000024.1 GCA_015207365.1 Vacuolonema iberomarrocanum LEGE 07170 | reverse complement strand
CCCAAGATGAGTGCTCCCATGGCGTTAAGCCAGTAAGGTCACGGGAAGAACACCCGTTGATAGGCGTTAGATGGAAGTCCAGCAATGGATGTAGTCGAGACGTACTAACAGACCGAGGGCTTGTCCTCATCATTTTCATTGTGTGTTTGATGGATTATCAAAGCAGCAGTTATAAGCGTTGTTATGCAAGGGTTCTACGGAATCAAAGTAGTCAAAAATTGATTAGCTAATTGCTTACAGCGAAGGCGAAAAGTCTTTCCTGGTGCCAATGGCGGAGTGGCTCCACTCTCATCCATCCCGAACTGAGGTGTGAAACGCTCCTGCGGCCAAGATACTCTGGGGGTTGCCCCACGGGAAAATAGCTCGGTGCCAGGTTAATTTTCAAACAAAAGCTCTCTTCATACGAAGAGGGCTTTTTTGTTTTCCATCTGATGGATTGATTGAGCGAAGGAACTATCCGAGATCTGTATTCATGGGCCATTCGCTCTACATCCCCTCAATTTTTTAAAGATCTGCTGTGAATCATTTTTTGAAATCTCCGCGTGAAGATTTCAAAAAATGATCTGATTCTGGTTTTCATTGAATGGGTGTAAAGTCAACTAAGGTATTCCCCCAAATAGTTATTACTCCGATCGCCCTTATTCCATGATGAGCCTGTTGCCTAATGATGAGCTT
Organism: Vacuolonema iberomarrocanum LEGE 07170; assembly: GCA_015207365.1. Taxonomy (GTDB): domain Bacteria; phylum Cyanobacteriota; class Cyanobacteriia; order Elainellales; family Elainellaceae; genus Vacuolonema; species Vacuolonema iberomarrocanum. The sequence goes on along the minus strand of JADEXA010000024.1, from coordinate 94,257 downwards.
GATCCCTGGGCATTACCTGCGGTTCCCCTCACGTCTTGGCAGCAATTGCCTGTAGCTGCTGGTATGACATTTGTGATTCGCAAGCAAGCTATGTTGCACATTGGGATTGCTAGAAATCTGCGTAATCAATGGGTAGATCATCCCCTACGTGATGCATTCAATTCCTTACCGCTAGATACTCAGATTCATTTTCTCGAACGTTCTGATCGCTCTTTGCAGGCACTACTCCAGATGGCATCGGGGTGGATCGATGCCTATCGTCCCCAGTTCAATGCGGTGAAGCTGACGATAGAAGCTGCCAGTTCTCTAAAAGCTCTGGAATCTATTCAAAATGAATTACAAGAACTGGAAGCTCGGCCCTATTTGCTGGATTGCTATGTGCAGCGAACCGCCGCAGGGGGAACAGCGGCAGGGAAAGGGCGAGACCCAGGTCGCTATGCCTGTTTACGATCACGCCATCAAACGTTTGTGAACGGTAAGAAGTCACAGTATATTCCGCTTTATGCGATCGCCAAGTATGAGGAGCAATGCGAGCGGGGGCGGCAGATCAAGCGCTTGAGAAAGTCGCGGGACAACGTGCGTAATCGTCTAGAACAGGCACGCAGAACGTTAGATCGTACAGGAATCCAACTGCTCCTATAGCGATCTCAGATGATTTGTGAAATTGGGTTGCTATAGGAAGTAAATGGTAATCCAAACGTTGGCTCTCTCTCTTTGCTGGATATGAATATTGTTCGCCGCACCCATGTCAGTAAGTAGGAAGCATTTCGTCTAAGTTCGGTTCACTGGGATGGGTATGGGTCAAATCTAGACATTTGGGACACAGTCGATTGAGTAAACGTGCATCATGACTGATGATGATGAGTCCCATCTGTTGCTGGCGAGCGATGTTGAGAACGACTTGCCAGATGAGAGCTTGGGTATTGGCATCGAGCATGGCTGTCATTTCATCGGCAATCAGATAGCGGGTCTGAGGATTGAGGACCCGGGCGATCGCTACCCTTTGCAACTCGCCGCCACTAAGTTCATGGGGGTAACGGGTTAGCCAACTACTGGAGATGCCAAGTGCATCCAGGTGGCGAAGTAAAGGTGGATGTCCTTCGCGCAAAATCCGATCGATTCGCCAGCGAGGGTTGATGGCCAATTCTGGGTTCTGGAAGACCAACTGCACAGGATTGTAGCTGCGTTTAGGAAGTGGCTTGTCGTCCAGGGTAACGTTACCCTTAGCAGGGTTTAGGTAGCCTGCCAGAAGCTTGGCCAATGTCGTTTTGCCAAATCCAGAGGGCGCCATAATGCCAATCACGTCACCAGGGGCGACGGCCATGCTCTTCTCCTGGATCGTCCAGGGGAGGTGTGTTCCATAACGAAACCAGAGGTTTTCGGCGTTAAGCATGAATGCACCTCACCCAACCATTGTTTATCTGCCGCAAAGCAGGACGGTTAGCTGTACATTCCGGTGTTACCCAAGGGCAGCGATCGCTAAAGAGGCATCCCTCTGGTAGTTGTTCGGGATTGGGCTGATTGCCGGGGAGTGGGATAAAGTCGTTTTTTGGGAGCGATCGCCAAAGCGCTTGAGTGTAGGGATGGCGTAACCTTCCTGTCGAAAAGTCTTGAGCGGCCGCAATCTCAACGGTTGTTCCGGCATAGAAGACGGCAATGCGATCGGCAATTTGCAAGGCTGCTTCGATATCGTGGGTAATCAGAATGACCCCCCGTCCTGCTTCTGCTAGCTCACGCAAGTGGGTCAGGGCTTCGCGCACGACATCGGGATGGAGCCCCGGTGTCGGCTCATCGGCAATCACCAAGTCTGCCTGGGTAACGACGGCTGTCGATACGAGGACTCGCCGCGCCATGCCTCCCGACAATTGGAATGGATAGCGCCGTTGTGTATTGGTTGCCAGATCATACCGCTGAAACGTTTGGTGGGTTAGGGTTCGCGCTGCGGCTGGCGAAACGCCATTGAGCTGGGCGACTCGTTGCACTTGGTGTCCTACTTTCATGAGCGGATCGAGGTAGGCAACAGATTGAGGGACGAGGGCGATCGCCCGTCCCCGCAGCCTCTCACAGCGTTTCTGGGTGAGTGGTTGTCCTTGAAAAAGTAATGTCCCTGTATATTCGGCATTGGTTGGAAGAATACCCAAAAGGGTATGAGCGAGCAGACTTTTCCCTGACCCACTCGAACCAACAACGGCTACCACTTCACCGGCTTGCACATCCAAGCTTAGATCGGTAATGACATGTAGGTGTTTACGCCGCAAGCCTTGATTATATTGAGTAAAGGTAATACTGAGGTTAGAAATCGAGAGCATCGTAGAAGGGGAACGCGAGTGAATAAAGCGGAGCTTGGAAAGGCTTGAAACACTTGGAGTTGAGACGACACAAAAGCTGCACTCAGCCCTGACTGGTCTTGGGATCGAGTAGATCGCGGAGGTTTTCTCCTAGCCAATCAAATGCCTTGACGGCCAGTAAAAGTAAAACGCCTGGCATGACGCCTAGCCACCAGTAACCGGTGGATAGATGGCGCATGGACTCCGCTAGAATAATGCCGATCGCAGGAATGTGAGGGGATAGCCCGATCCCAATGAAGGACAGGGCGGCTTCGTGGAGGATGGCATGGGGAAAGAGCAAAATCAATCCCACCAGAAGCTGCGGGATGATGTGGGGAATCATGTGATGGCGGGCAATCCACAGGGGCGATCGCCCAAGCCGATGGGACAATTGCACATAATCGGAACTATTGACCTGCAAAACTTCGGCGCGAATCACGCGGGCAAGGCTCGTCCAGTGGGTCAGTGCCACGGCCACAACCACTCCAGTTGTACCGCCGCCAACAGCAAAGGCGATGAGAATCAACAGCACCAGATGGGGCAGACTGAAAAATACATCCACAATCCAGGTAATGACGGCATCGACCCAACCGCCCAATGTGCCAGCGGCAAGGCCGAGGCTGCTGCCGATAAAAGCGCTGATGGTTGCGGCTAGAAGACCGACGCGGAGGCTGAGAGACATGCCATGGAGGGAACGACTGAGCATGTCGCGTCCCAACCAATCGGTGCCAAAGGGATGGTCGAGGGACGGGGATTGATTGCGCTGGGCCAAGATAGGATTTAACCCAGTATCACCGATGATCCAGGTACTCAAAATGATGCCCAACAGGAAAAGGCTACAGAGCCCAATGACCCATAGGGTTTGCTGCCGACGGCTGAGGGTGAGGCGCTGGAGTCGCGATCGCCGCAACGGTGCTTGTGGAGGAATGAGGGTCATGGCTCCAGGTTGCCTCCTAGCCGAATGCGCGGATCGATGATGGGATAGGAAAGATCCGCGATTGTATTGCCGATGTAAACAAACAACGCACTGAAGAAAACGATCCCAACAAGGAGGGGTACATCACTGCGGAGAGCAGCCTGTACTGTGGCTTCTCCTAACCCTGGATAAGCAAAGACTTGCTCCACCAGCACCGAACCCCCGAATAACTCACTCAGGGAAGCAAATTGTAGGGTCAATGCTGGCAAAAGGATATTGCGGAAGCCGTGGTGGCGCACGATACCCCATAGTCTTTCACCCTGCGCCTGGGCAAACAGAACATAGTCGCTGTGCAGCACTTCAATCAGCTTTTGGCGGGTATGCAGCGTAATATTGGCAATGCCGATGATGCTCAGCGTGAGAGCAGGCAGCAATAAGTGATGTAGATGTTGCCAGATGGTCACATCCTCCGTTAGAACCCCAGGGGGGGCAGCGCAGCAGATGGGGGTTACTTTTAGGGAAACGGAGAAGACTATCAGTAGCAATAACGCCACCCAGAAGGTGGGGGATGAGGCGAGGGTGTAAGCATAGAGACGAATCGCGCGGTCGATCCAGCTGCCCTCTAGCGCCCCAGAGGCGATGCCAAGGAGGAGTCCCAGGATGCCAGAAATGAGCCAGGCGATCGCCAACATTTGCAACGATGCTTGGAAGCGGTTAGCAAGCACCTCAATAACCGGCTGATTGAACACCATTGAAATGCCAAGGTTCCCCTGGAGGAGTTGTCCTAGCCAGTCCCACAAGCGAGCTAGAAAGGGTTGATCGAGTCCCCAACGCTGGGCAATGAGCTCCTGTTGTTCTGGGCTAATGAGCATCATGTCTGCTCCCACATACGCCTGGATCGGATCGATAGGGGAGAGACTCAACAGCACAAAGGTGAAGAGGGCAACGGCTAGCAAGAGGAGCCCGAGACGGAGCAGTTTGCTTCCGGCAAACCGGACAATCGGGTTTAATCGCATGTCCATGTCCACTGGGCGATGTTGGCAGTGATGGGCCAGCCATGTCCGTGGGGTTCAACTTGGGGTTGCCCAATGTCGAGACAATCGCTCACAAAGTAGGTGTGATCCAGGTTGACTAGCCATGCCCATGCCGCATCGCCCTGTGCCGTGAAGCCCTTTTGTCCATCCCACTGAGACGCCTTCCAGAAGGCGATCGCCTCGGCTTCTGACGGTGCCCCCATGGCCAGATCTAGAACGTCATCAATAGCCTGGTTGGCATAGTAGCCTGTGTTGTAAAAGTCTCCTTGGGCCGATTGGCTGTGATAAAGGTTGTACATTTCGGTCTGGTCGTGACTTCCCCAGCCAAAGAGCACAACATTGCTGTGCATCGCGGGTTCAATCTCATCCCAGCTTCTCCCTTCCACATTTGCCTGAATGCCAATGGGCTTGAGCATTTCCGCAACCGACAGCGCAAGAGCTTGGCGGGTGCTATCGCTAGCAGGGTAGAGGAGGGTAAAGGTTGCTTCCATCCCCTCTTTCTCTAACAGGCCATCGTTATTACTATCGACCCAGCCCCCTTCTGCCAGGATCGCTTGGGCTTGCCCAACCTGAGCATCCTCAATTTTGGCGCTCTCTTCTTCCCAGGCTAAACCACTAACGGGGCCATAGGCTGGTGACCCATAGCCTTCCAGCACACCATCCACCAAGGCTTGGCGATCGACCGCATAATTGATAGCTTGACGAATGGCCAGATCGGCTGTTACATCGTTGCCAATTGGGTCACCATCGGGTGTCGTTTTTCCTGCGGATGTTGGGACATAGGGAAACATCAACCCGCGATTATCCACACTGGTGACGTCGTACAGCGTCATGCCCTCAACGTTCTGTACAGCCAAGGCTTGGGGAACGCTAACCACTTGCACCTGCTCAGCTTGCGCTGCGGCAAAGGCCGCATCTTCTTCGAGAAATAGAAAGACTAAGCGTTCGATACTGGGAGGTTCGTTGTAATAGTTGGGGTTGACTTCAACAATGAGTTGCTGCCCCTCGTCCCATTGCACCAGTTGGTAAGGCCCCGACCCGATAGGATTACGGCCATAGTCCTCCCCATAGGCATGTTCGGGCACAATGCCCAACGTGATGAGACGATTGACAAAGGTACTTTGCGGTTCGGTCAGACGAAACTCAACGGTGTAGGTATCGGTGGCGATCGCCTCCTCCAACATTGTCAGGTCATTCAAGCCGCCACTCTGAGCTGCCTGCTCGAAGGTATAGGCGACATCTTCAGCGGTCAACGGTTCGCCGTCGGAAAACAGGACATCCTCACGAATAGTCACTGTCCAAGTCAAGCCATCCTCGCTAACCGTATAACCTGTTGCCAAGTCATTAACAATATTCAAGTCCTCATCTCGCCGTAGCAACGTACTTTGGAACAGAGGGGAGCCATAACGTCCCCATCCCAGGGTTGGGTCATATCCCTCGTCGCTTTCGCCTCCGACTGCTAGCACGATCTGTTCAGACGACCCAGACGCTGCTGGTGGGGAAGTTGCATCGGTTGTGTCCGAAGAAGATGTGGAAGGGGAGGGTGTACAGCTACCAAGAACATAGCTTGCCAAAAGAATAGAGGCTGAGCAAATCAGCCGATTCAACGTGCGCTTCATCAAGCTCCTTGCAGGGAATAAAGAGAAGTGGAAAATTCGTGTGCGATGTTCCGGAACGAACGCTTGCTTTGGAACCTACCACTCCTTTTCTGGCGAAAACAATCCAGGGGGGAGGGATATTTCTGTGAGGGGCTCCCCAAACCTGGAAAATTTAACGTTTTTCATAGAAAGCGTTTCGCTAAAGAAGGAAGACGCTGTTTCCTGCCGTACATCAAATCCGGTTGAAGAACCCAAATATCGTTTGTGCCCGCTGCTTTGCAGCGGGCACAAACGATATTTGGGTTTTACCGCTATTTAACCGGATTTGATCTTACATAACGATATCTTCGGTAATCGGTAAATCATGGCGGACATTGTGCCGTTGTGACATGCCATGGTGGAGGTGGTGGTCGTCGAGCTCTTGACGGCGCTGGTCGAGAGCCATGCGAACTCTGGGTTGGGAAGCGGTGTAGCCTGAGCCACGGAGGAGTTGTTGCAGAGTCGGTACGCTGATATACCACTTGTGGTTGAATTCGCGATCGGGAGAATCATTCCAAGCCATGATCAAATCGATTGCCTGAGTCATATACTCCAGAGCGGTATCATCATCCATGATTCGCTTTGGCGATTCATCGTCTGGGTCACTGCTGGTCTTACCTTTAGGCTGTGCTGTGCCATTGGATGTTGCTTTGGTCGTTGATCTAGTCGCTTGGGTCGATTCTGCAGATGGAGGTTGAGACGAGTTTTGGGGTGAGGCGATCGCCCTTGTTTCGCTCTCTGCCATGGCTGCTGCAGGCGCTCCCTTTTCCCCAAGCAGCATTTGTCGGAGTTGATAGAACTGGACTAACTCTGCTTTGAGAGCTTCATTTTCGGCTTTGAGAGCTTCGCTTTCGGCTTTGAGGGTTTCGCTTTCGGCTTTAAAGGTGGCTAATGTACCAGAGTCTTTCTGCTGCAATGACTGAAGCTGAGCCACAGCTTGCTGTTTTTCCGCTTTCATGGTTTCGCTGTGTTCTAGGGCGCGATCGCGCTCCTGATGCGCCACCGCAACCTGCTGCCGAAGCTGTTCAATTTCCTGGGTAAACCACTGGAATGTAGGCCCGAAGGATTCGATAGAAGATGGAAGAGTAGACGCGGCTCCATCTTTCAAAAAGTCAATGACGGCTTCCAGGACCGCTGCATGGGTCGCCGTTTTTTTGAGATCGAACTTGCGAGCGGCGAGCGTCTTGAGTTCGTGCATCAGCTCGGAAGGAATCGTGACGCGTGAAGGCTGTCGTGATGCTTGCTTTTGTTTTCGGTCTGCCATAGCCAGTTCCTTGGGTTCCAGGTTGTCTGCGGTTTCTGTAGAGGGGGCTGAGCGATCGCTATTTATCTCTGTTGAAGACGCTTCCAGGTGCTCATCTGCTGCCTCTGGTTGTTGCGTGAAGCGTGGAAGTGGAGGAAAGCGATCGAGTAAGATGCCCTTTTCATTGAGCGGTTGCCCTTGAGCGCCGACCAAGAAGTAATGGAAGTAATGCTCCGTTGCCCCTGCATTTTTGCGGCGTGTGAGTTCGTCGTCGCCAATCATGTGGCCTAGATGGGTTTGGACGAAGCGATGGGTTGCCTGGTTTGGGGGACAGAAAAAGTGGGTGGCGATTGTGGCATAGACCCCCCGCAGGTTGTGGACAGATACCGACTTTTCCCCGGCCAGTACGGGAATGAGGTGGCTATATTCAAAGCGCTGCCGAACGTGGTAGCGAACTGAGCCGTTGAACCGAGAGTTGATTTGAACCGGATCTAAATCAGCCAACTCTTGCACTCTAGGATGGGTGCGAAAGCGCTCCAAGGTTGCAATGATTTCCGTTGCTTCAATGAGTGTGGCAATGATATAGGTCGGTTCATTGTCCGGGTCTTGCAGCCCACGCTTGAGTTGGCCTTTGAAAGCGATTGCATAAGGATGGTCGACCTGCTCGAAGGTTCCCTTGGCGGCAATTTCACTGAAGCGCCGTCCGGTTAGAGCCAATAGCCCGGCTTCCCATTCCTGTGGACTTCTGCCAGCTAACAGGTCGCGGGCAGTTTGGATGAAGCGATCGGCACGAATAGGCTTTAGGTTGTCTTGCTTTTGGTTATTAGCGATCGTTGTTCTTTCTTTGAGGTTTTTTTGTACCGAGTTGGGATAGAGCAGGTATTTCAATCCCCAGTGTGGGTATTGTTTGTCAAACTCGTTGGGTGCGAGCGATTGGGTCGGTAATCGTCCGTCCTCGACCGCTTGCTCAATGACTTTACGCCATTCTGGGAGGTATTTGTTGGCCACTGAGGCGATGGGGTAACCTTCCTCCAACAAATCCATTTCGGCCTTGCACAGTGCTTCGGCCTCGGCTTCGGATTGACAATGCTGTAAACGGTCAACGAAGTGGAGTGCTAATTCAGCCCGTTCTGCTTTATACAACCGCGTGCGATCGTTCCGGTCGATCCGTTGTCGGAAGCGATCGATTAATTCTTCGCGGCTGTGATCAAAGTTGTAAGCAATGGGCTTGAAGCGACTCATAGGGACTCGACGTGTGATGCTCTACAGCTTGGTGCTGCTTGTTTCTAGCCTTATTTCTAGATGTACTTGTTGTCGATGATCGGAAAGACAGAGATGAGCGCAGTTGCCATGTAGCGCAGCGGCTATGTAGCGCAGCGGCTATGTCTAATACTGAAGCTAGATTGTGACCTATGCAGGGTGACTCATAACAACCGCTGTTTTATAGCTTCGCTGTAGACCTGGGTCTTAAGGTTCTGTGTTTATATTTTTATCTTACCTCTTATCTTTATCTTTGTTGTCATTTTTGAGGGTTGAGCGATCGCTCGAAACATAGTGGCTCATTGATGAAACTTGTCTTTTCTTGCCTCTCTCCTCTTGCTTGCAATAGAGCGCGAAACAGCTTCATAAGCAAGCATGGAGCATTGGGGGGTAAATTTTGGGTTTTGCTGTGCTCTAACTTTATGGCGACGTATCTGTGTTGTGCATGTTGCACAATGTCCTTAGCAAAATTTTGGATTGTTTTACCTTGAGTATTGTGGATCAGCATCCCTAAGATGCTCGCATCAGACCTACTTTCCCGCAGTTTTAATCAATGTCCTGTACGTGGATATGTAACCTAGGTCATTCGCACAACCTGTGAAATGTCGAACAATGCGTCAGCCTGGTGCTTCGCGTTCAGCCCTAGAGTAGGGACGCCGAATTGATTGGCTATAGCTGAAGCGTTCGAGTTCCCGTGTTTTCTGATATGGGAAGCTTCGTTCTTCGTAGGTTCTCCCTAAATATTCAATGCTGAACTGACATTCTGGATTTTCCTTCTCAGCCCAAGGATTAATATGAAACACCACTTTAGCTACATTGTTTTAGGATGCGGCGGCATTGGCAGTGCAGCGCTTTACTGGCTAGCAAAACGGGCGGGTGGGGATGTGCTGGGCATTGAGCAGTTTCCGCTGTTTCACCACAATGGCGGCTCTCAAGATTACTCCCGCATTATTCGGCTGGCGTATCACCAGGAAAAGTATGCGCGTCTGACGCCCTATACCTACAAAGCTTGGGATGCGATCGCCCAGGAATCGGGCATTTCGCCTGTTATTCGTACTGGAGGTGTGCAGATTGCCTTCAAGGACAGCCCCCATCGGCAAATTGTTGAAGACTATGCCGATGCGATGGATCGGGCGGGGATTGCCTATGAGCGGTTGGATGGCGATGAGTTGCGGGCACGCTTTCCCCAGTTTCGACCAAACGAGGACGTGATCGCGCTGTATCAGGCTGAAACTGGGATTGCCGATCCTTCCCGTGGGAATGCGATTCATGTTTCTCTGGCAAGGGGCTATGGAGCCGAAATTTTGGAAGAGTGCCCGGTGATTAGCCTTCAGCCAGATGCGGATGGCTTTGGCGTTCTCGTGAAAACGGAGCAAGGAGCCTTCACGGCGGATAAGTTGATTGTGACGGCAGGAGCCTGGACCAATGAATTACTGGCATCCCTGGGCATCCATCTTCCCCTCACTGTGACTCAGGAGCAGGTGAAATACTATGCTACGCCCCACCTGAAAGACTTCACCATTGGGCAATTTCCCGTGTTCCAGTGGAAGGATGACTTTAGCTACTACGGTTTCCCAATCTATGGAGAGGTGGCCACGAAGGCGGCGATCGATGCATCTGGGCATGAAGTGACGGCACGCACCCGCAGCTTTGATGCCAACCCGCTACGGGAGCAGAAGTTAGATAATTTTTTGGCGGCGAATATCCCAGATTTTGTCGGGCCGAAGCGCTATACCAAAACCTGCCTCTACACGCTGCCGCCCGATCGCGACTTCGTTTTAGATCATTTGCCAGAACATCCCTATATCTGGCTGGCCATTGGAGCCGGACATGCCTACAAGTTCGCTAGTTTGTTGGGACAAATTTTGAGTGAACTGGCGATCGACGGGACAACGCCCCATGATATTTCCCCATTCCGGGTCACCCGCCCGGCGTTGACAGAACCCGATTTTGTGCCTGCATTGCGAATTTAGTGTTGCGTTCCCCAGACCTGCGGTTTGGTTTGGAACCACTGGAGAACTGACGACAGCTCTTCATCGAGAGGCTAACACTAAGCCATCTATCGATGACCAAATCCGCCTCCACAGGTTCATTCATTTGCAAGATCACCTAGCTTTTTTCTCTATGACGACCTTTTTCCCAAATGCTAAGTCCTTGACCCGTGCGGACTATACCTGCGAGGCGACCTATGCTCAGACGCGCCAGCCGCTGCGTCAGGCGACATCGCTGATTGCCGATGCCTATCGCAACCAGGAGTTTTATGAGCTAGAGCAGGAGCGGGTGTTTGCCACCAGTTGGGTGGCGGTCGGGTATGCAGAACAGGTGGAACAGCCCGGTGAGGTGCTGGTGGTGGACGTAGCGGGGCAGTCGGTGGTGATTACGCGCGATCGCACCCATCAACTCCACGCCTTTTATAATGTCTGCCGCCATCGAGGATCCCAATTGGTTGCCTCGAACTGCCAGCTCAAGCGATTCCAATGTCCCTATCATGGCTGGCAATATGGCTTGGATGGGCAATGTCAGGCAACGCCTATGTTTGATACATGGTCAACGGATCAGCTGCCTCGACTCGATCGCCAGGAAGTTGGCCTGCTGCCTGTGCGAGTCGAGGTTTGGGGCTTTTTACTCTTTATCAATCTGGATGCCGATGCCCTGCCACTAGAGCAGTGCTTGGGGGATTTGCCCTGGCGTTTGGCGGGGTATGACTTGGCTCAGTGGCGGCTAGCTCGCCACCGGGACTATCCCATCCAGGCGAACTGGAAGCTAATCAATGAGAATTTTATGGAGTACTACCACCTGCCCTGGGTGCATCCTGAACTGGTGCAGGTGTCGCGGGTAGAAGACCATTACCGCGATCAGGGGCCAGGGCTATACACCAGCATGCGGACTACCCCAATCGCCCCCAATAGTGAGTCGGGGGGCTGGCAAGGACTTCCTTCCATGCCTGGACTGAGCGAACTGGATGCGATCAGTGGTCGCTTTATCTGCCTATTTCCCAATGTTTGTTTGGCGCTGCTGCCCAATCATATCTTTGTCATCATGCTGAAGCCGGAAAGTGCCAGGTTTACGGTAGAATCGACGGCGCTCTTATTGCCTGCCCATCCAGAGCAATCCATTGTTGCAGAAACGGCTGTGGATGAGCTGATGCAGTTTTGGAATTTGGTGAATTTGCAGGACATTGCCATCGTCGAGACGGTGCAGCGAGGATTGACAAATCGCGCCTATGCCAATGGCCGTCTGAGCGATCCGTTTGAAGAACCGCTGCATCGCTTCCAGAACATGGTGATTGATCGCATGGTAGGGATTCGCGATCGCATTCCAGCAGGCGATTCGCTTGCTCCGGAGCCACTTCCGGCAAGTGCTATGCCGCCTCAAGTTGCCTGATTGCCTGGAATAGCTGCCTTTCTGAAACGAGTGTTACCCATGACCTATCCTGTGGCGCATACCCAATTATTGATCGATAACGAATGGTGCGACGGCCAGCGTGGCGATCGCTTGCCAACCGTTGACCCCTCGACAGAAGCCGTGATCTGCGAAGTAGCGCAGGGTCGTGCTGAGGATATTGATGCGGCGGTGACAGCAGCGCAACAAGCGTTTACTCAAACCTGGTCTGTGGTCGAGCCCCGAGAGCGAAGTCAATGGCTCTACCAACTGGCTCAAGCCATCCGCGTCCAGGTCGATTCTTTGGCCACCCTCGAAACCTACGACACCGGAAAGCCCCTGAGCCACGCTAGGGGAGAAGTTCTGGGTGCGGCTCGCTACTTTGAATACTATGCCGGACTGGCCGACAAAATTCATGGAGAAACTATTCCCATCGGCAACGACTATATCGACCTAACCTGGGTGGAACCGCTAGGGGTGACCGCGCACATCGTGCCCTGGAATGCGCCCCTCAGCATGGTGGCGCGCAGCCTTGCTCCGGCACTGGCGACGGGCAACACTGCCGTGGTCAAACCCGCTGAGCAGACGCCACTCACGGCGCTGGCCTTGGGAGAACTGGTGCGATCGCTCGATTTTCCTGCCGGGGTCTACAACGTGGTGAATGGCTTTGGCCATGAGGCGGGTGCTGCTCTAAGCCAACATCCCGGCATCCACAGCCTCACCTTTACCGGGTCGGTGACCACGGGACGGCGGGTAATGCAGGCGGCAGCAGCGCAGATCAAATCCATCGTGCTGGAACTGGGGGGTAAGTCGCCCCAACTGGTTTTCCCCGATGCGGATTTGGATCAGGCGGTGGCCGAAGTCGCCAAAGGAATTTACAGCAACACCGGGCAATATTGCGATGCAGGGTCGCGGTTAGTGATCCACGAATCCATCAAAGCGCCCTTTTTAGAAAAGTTGCTGGCGCATACCCAAACGCTGACCCTGGGCAAAGGCATCGATGACCTAGACATGGGGCCACTGGTTTCGGCGGAACATTGGGAACGGGTGATGGGCTATATCGAAAAAGGCCAGTACGAAGGGGCAACGCTGCTCTGTGGGGGCGATCGCCCACCCCATCTAGAGCGAGGCTATTTCTTGCAGCCCACCATTTTCGATCAGGTCACCCCCGATATGGTCATTGCCCAGGAGGAGATTTTTGGCCCGGTGCTGGTGGTATTGACCTTTCAGGAGGAAGCTGAGGCCGTGGCGATCGCCAACAACAGCGTCTATGGCCTGGGGGCGGGCATCTTCACCCGCGACATTGACCGCGCCCTACGCCTTACCAAGCAACTTCAGGCGGGCTATGTCATGGTGAATGAATACTTTGCCGGAGATATCGGCGCACCCTTTGGAGGATACAAGCAGAGTGGCATCGGTCGAGAACGGGGATTGGTGGCTCTACAAAACTATACGCAAATCAAAAATGTCACCCTCCGTATTCGTCAATGAAAGGGTTCATCGGGGGCAGAATGATGCCCTATGCAATTGGATAATGGTAGGGTGACGAGGCGAGGCGAGGGCCGATTTGCGTTTTCGGCTTTGAGAGATGGAGCATGCCAGCATCGTTTAGGAACTCGTCATTCACGAATGGGTCGTAATGCAACTCCCAGGGTTTGATGCATTACGCTGGTGCTACGAATCCTATGGGATGACTTTGATCGTGCTACGCCGTTTCAGCCTTCATGCTGACTGTCCGTGAAGCCCTTGCGTTTCCAGTGTTTGCCTCTGCCCAACTCGTTGCTGGCGCAGATGGATTGGCGCGGTCGATTCAGTGGGTGCATGTGGTGGACTATGCTCGTGCCCATTACCAATGGCAGCGAGAAGGCATATTGTTGCTGACGACCGGAGCCGGACTCTACGAGCAGCCAGAATTGCACGATACCTTGATCGCTAAGCTCGACCAACTGGGTTTTGCTGGCCTAGTGCTGAGTGTGGGACATTATTTTGACCACACCCCTGCACCGTTGATGCGGCAGGCCAATGCTCTCGGGTTTCCCATCATCGAAACGCCGCCAGATTTACTGTTCATTCAGATTACTGAAGCCGTGCTGAAGCATATCGTGAATCAGCAGTATGACCTGTTGCAGCGATCGGCTCAGTTCAACCAGCAGTTGACGGAGTTGGTGTTACAGGGAGCAGGGCTGAGCGAGTTGACGCAAACTCTGGCCAATCTGTTGCATCGCTCGATCACGGTGGAATCGGTGTTGTTCCAGGTGTTGGCAGATGCTCAATGGGGGGAGGTGGATGCGGCGCGCAGGCGTAGTTTGGAGCAGGGCAAAACCACTCAGGAACTGGTCGATCGCCTCATGCAAAGCGGCATCTACACCCGCTTGCTGAAAACCATGAAACCTGCGCAGGTGCCACCCATCCCCGAACTGGGCATGTCTATGCCACGGATTGTTGCCCCCATCATCGTGAAGCGCGAAATCCACGGCTACATCTGGATTATCGCGGGGAATACACCGCTCACTCCGCTAGATGAACTGGCACTTAGCCACGGAGCGACGGTCGCGGCCTTGATCCTCTTCAAAGAGCAGTCGGTACGACAGGCTACAGTGGCACTCCAAGGCGACTTCTTCTCGCAGTTGTTGCAGGGTGCGACCGATACCCTCGACCTCACAGAGCAGGCTCAACGCATTGGCTACCGCCTCGATCGCCCCCATCAGGTCTGGATGATCCACAGCCCAAGGGTTGCGGAGGTCGCGCATCTTCCTCTGGAAACCCCCATGCGGCAGTGGCTTGCTCAACAGCACCAGCCGTTTTTACTGTTTCCCCGCGATCAAAACTGGGTCGCTGTTGTGGAATGCCAAACTCGGCAGGAAGGCTATCAGAAAGCGATCGCCATGACCGAATCTCTCCAGACAACCCTGCCCATCCTCATTGGTGTTGGCGAAATTTGCCACCCTTCCAATGTTTCCAGGGAGACCACCCTGCAACAAAGCTATGAACAGGCGCAGGAAACCTTGCAGATTGCGATCGCCCTAGGGAAAAAGCAAGGGGCGATCGCCTTTCAGGAACTGGGCTTACTCCACTGGCTCTATCGTCTTTCCCCTGAGGAGCGATCGGCCAACATCTATCTAACCCACATCGAAACCCTGCGTGCCTACGATGCCAAACGCAATACCGATCTTCTCACCTCGCTCACAAGCTACCTAGATCATGGGGGTGCCCTAGTTGAAACTGCTGCGGTTCTTCACATCCATCGCAACACCCTGCTGCATCGATTAGAGCGCATCGAATCCCTTTGCCAGGTTGATCTAAAAGATCCCATCCAGCGCCTCAATTTCCATGTCGCTCTCAAGAGCTATCATCTTCACTCCCCGTGATATAGCGCTACGCGCTTGGGTAAAACCCAAAAGATTTTTGAAAGCCCCGCACTGCGCGGCTTTCAAAAATCTCTGTCCTAATTTATGGCGCCATGCGCGTTAGTTAAGTACGGTTGTGTGTGGCGCGCCGCGCCACACACAACCGTTGCTGTGCTTAATGCGGTTGCACACCGCTATAAATGCGTCAGGCTTGTCTATTAGAGATATAAGGAAAAAATAGGAAAAATGCCTCAACCAGGGATATCGTTGTTGAGAACTCCTGGCGTAGAGTGGAAATAGTGATTTTGGGTTCCTGTATGCACTTGATCAAAAGTGGAAAGTTTTTCCTGGGACAACGTGTAGAAATTGTTAACTGTGCGATTAAGTGCTCTACCGGAATCATCGAACGCTTGGAAGCTGCAGGAAAGGCTTTTCCTGGTATTCACTGTGTTTTGCTAGATTGCGCCTGTTTGAATCCATTTGAAGAAGCCATATTCCGGACGGTCTGGATTCATGAGGATGAATTAACTCCTCTGTAGGCCAATTGTAAAACTTGGAACTAGGGTAGCTTATCTTTCACTCTATATTTGAAAGATCGTAATAGATGGTGTTCGGGCGTAATACCGCATCCGAATAGTAAATTCTCGATACATTTTCTGTGAAATGCCTGCTCAGCAAGCATTTCACAGAAAATGTAAATCGTTTTTCTCACCCAGATTTAGGGGGTTGCAGAATCCAAGGATGATTTTTTCTGAGAGGGGGCGCACCGCGCCCCCTCTCAGAAAAAATCATCCTTGGATTCTGCAATGCGAGATTTAGTATTACTTGAGCTGCTAGTGCTGGAAGATATCTGGAGTGTGCATAGGTTCCAGATCACTGCATTATGTCGGATTGAGGAAGAGCCCTAAGGGCGATCGCGCAAGAGCCTGGCGGGTTTGCAGTGCGTGAGCATCTCGATATGTTTCCCTGGCCTCGTGGAAACCTCTCAATCATGTCTTAAGGAACACTATGCTGAATACCGATCTCCTACGAGTCATCCGCAAAAGTTATGATTCGCTGTTCTTTGTCAATCTAAGCTCTGGTATTATCTTTGCCGTCGTTGGCTGTGTCTGTATCATTAGTTCCCTATTCATCACCTCCACCGAGGGACTCAGAGGATTTTTGCTTGTCCTGAGCGTTATCATGATTCTTGTCGGAGTGATCAATACCTATTACTACCAATCAAGACGCGTTGATCTTCCCCGTTTGCTTGCAGAAGATCCCCAACAAATCGTCTGGATTTATCGACAAGTCAATACGGGAGCGGTATCTGGTATTCAGGTGGCTCAGTTCCAGTTCATTGTGTTTGGGTTGCGCAACAAGCGACGAGTCCCTGTCCGGCTACCTGCCTCGGCCATCAACTTGCTGCTGGAAGAGATTCCGATCTATCTACCCCATGTAACGCTGGGATATTCACGGGATATTGAGAAGGTATTTAGGGAGAATCCCGATGCTCTACTCAGGTAGTCTGGATAGTTTATCGGATGAGTATTCCTAACGTAGGGTAGATGCCAAGCCCATAGAGGAGTCCTTATAGTAGAACCTGTTGATGCAATATGGATGATCTGAGACGTTTGCTATGACAACTCAAGACAACTATGTTTTTCAGGACTTTGTAGGCTTTGCACAGCAGTCGTCCCAGAAGTTTGCGGATGCAGTGGCTGACGCTTCCACCAAAGCGGGGGAAACGCTGGGTGAGACGCTATATGGGGTCGTTGAGCAGGGCACAGAAACGGTGGGCAACACTGTCGCACCGATCGCCAATCATCCCCTGACAAAATTCGCGACGAAGGTGCCAGGTTTGAGTTGGCTAATGGCAGCCCTAGGACAGGTGGATGTAGAGGCTGTACAGCTGGATGTCGATAAACTCCGGCGCACTTATCCTCTGGAAAACAACGAAGACTTAGCTCAACGCGTTATCGCTGAATCGGCTTGGAATGCGGCGGGTGTTGGCCTCGCAACCAATTTTGTGCCGCCCCTTGCATTGATGCTGCTGGCGGTTGACTTGGGCGCAGTTGTTGCAATACAAGCGAAGATGATTTATCGCATCGCCGCAATGTACGACTTTTCACCGACGGCTCCTGCCCGCCTGGGCGAAGTGCTAGCGATCTGGGGTATATCAACGGGTGGCTCTAGCGCAATGAAGGCTGGGCTGAGTATTGTTGAGCTATTACCCGGTATTGGCACAGCGGCTGGTAGTGTCGGAAATGCCGCGATGGTCTATGGATTGGGACAAGTGGCCTGCCGCTTTTACGAAGCGAAGCAAAGAGCAGAGATGGAAGAGGGCGATCGCCTTGTAAGTTAGCGATCGCCAGAGCCGATCATTGAGCTAGAGCGATCGAAAAAGTGCAGTAGTACCTGTTGCGAACTGCCAACTGTGATTCTTACCCTACTCCCGATCTAGAATTCGCCATCTAGCAAATCCTCAAACATAATGAGCGTCTCAGGCACTAAAGAGTCGCGAGAAATGATTTCCTGCCTGACCTGTGCTCTAAGTTCATCCGATGCTATGCGCCAGGGCGCGAAACGTAAGAGTTGTGGCCGTATGATCGATTTTTATGCATATCTAGCTTAATTTTGGTAAGTAGCTCGGCATGATGAAAAAACAGACCCTAAAAACCTGTGCCGCCCGCAGCGCGGGCGGCACAGGTTTTTAGGGTTTTAGGTTTAATTGCACCTGCTAACTTATGCGTTTGCGCCCAATAATGAAGGGCATTAACTTAGCTAGATTTCTTGCATCATCGATTCCTCTATGATGTGTACCGTCTAAAGCCAAACCAACAGTCTCTAATGCTCTAGCCATACCATAGTGCTTTCTAGTTTTTGATGCTAAAGAAAATTGTTGCTTGAGATTTAAGTGCTCATTTCCCATAGGATAGGGAATTTTGTGATACTTGGCATCTCGTTTAAGTTGGGTTTTATCGTAGTCGCCCCAAGAACAAAAAATAGAATTTTTGTATTGCTCAAACCAACATTTGAAGGTTTCTACTGCTTGTGGAAATGTAGGTGCATTCTCAAGGTCTGCTTGCTTAATCGTCGTTAGCTCCGTGCAAAAGGCTGTCAGTTTTGGATGTCTTATGGGTTTAACAAAAACTGTAAATTCATCGATCACCTCTAATCCCACAGCTTCTACGATAACAGCACCAATTTCAATGGTTTCTGTTTCCTTATGCGGAATAGAAAATTTATCGCAGCAAGTAGCTTCCAAATCGACTATTAAATAGTAGTCGTAACGAAATAATCCAATATTCATACTCCCCCTCAGCATCCGCAATTTACGAGTGTTCGAGTAAGGGCTCAACGACCTCACGAGTTTCTTTGCTACTCACAACCGGAACAATTTCAAACGTCACTCCTAAACTCCGCCACTTTAAAATCCATTCCTGAAGTAAACGCAAATTATCACACTCCATGAGTTGAAAACACCTGCTGAAATTCGGCTCCACCCAACTATCAATGTACTTAAGATCTTCAGGGAACATTCTCCCTTCATCACGCACACGTTGATAGATTGGCAGCATATCATTGTCTCTGAACCGCTCAACGATCATGAATAGCATCTGACAGTCCTTCTTCAAGTCAGTATGTCTAATCTTATCGGGTGCGAACGGAAACGTGTACACTTGCAACCTGCCCGATTGAGCACTCTAGTTCGCCGCATTGTTATGCGCCGGATTGCGGGTCAAACCATCTCGGGTTTAAGCCACAGTCCCGCATCTTAACGGCATCAAAGATTCGTTCAAATGGAATTGATCCGTTAGCGGTGTGTTGTTGGCGGAATTCATCCGCATACCTGTGGGCAAATGACTCCTTTTCCTGCGATGGGCGTGAGTGGTACTGGTCATTGAGCTCTGACCATTGGTCGGGATTGTGATTACTAGGTTCTTCGACGTTGACCAAGTAATCAACGTAATGACCGATTTCATGAGGAAGAGTGCGAAAAAGTTGCGTATTGCGAATCGTAAGCAAAGTAGAAGTGATGATGTGCTGACGTTTGTCTGTTTCAACAACATGACCATCGCCACGTAGCCGTTCAAGCTCGCGCGCGAGTCCGGGGGAAAGTGACTTGCTCCATTTCAGCGGTCTATCTGCATTCTGTGCTTCAAGGTAAATGGTTGGCCCTGAAAAACCACATATGTCAGAGCTATAAACGAGCCTGCCCCAAACGGGAGCGAGAATTTGTTCCTTGCGCTTGGGTTGACGCAGTACGAATGCAGTAATGTTGGTGATGTGTCGGACTGGAAGCAACTCAAGTAAGCGCTGAATGTCATCAACAGTGCAAGCATGTGCAAAACCATTCAACGTTGGTTCGACAATTATATGTAATGAGACGGAGCGAACTTGGATATCCACAATAACAGGATTTACCAAACGTTCGTAGAAGATACGATCATCCGCCCATGCCCACGGTATCACGAGCTTGTTGTCCTTACTAAGGCTCGCATCTTCAGTACCGATATTTCGGTTACGACGTGTTGGGTTATAGCCAGGGCGTTTCATCATTCCACTAAGGCGTGTAACTATACACTCATCGTCAGATTTGGTAGATAAGAGACGGGTGAGAGGATCTTATTCGTCACTTTTGGCAGATAAGCACCGCTGTTTGGGAGCTATGCTCATATACCACAGTCCTATCCAAACGACTGATAGGTAGATGTTCTTGAAAGACCTCACTATTAATCGAGTCTTAGCAAGGCTTTTAGCTACACAATCCAGGGAAAAATTGCAAGAAATTTCTTAAACTCTTGAAGAACTTGATGAAAAGCTGTTGGTTGAGATGCTCTCGAACGCTCACGCTTCCGTAACTTCTGAACCTACGGTCGCTGAAATTGACTGCTGAAGCTTTTGTGTACAGGGGAATGATGCCCTGACACCTTCAAGAGGAGGGAGTTTTCAGGAGCAATTAAGGATTCAATGACACTTTGTCAGTTTCTATCAAAAGCTTACCAAGGTGACGGAACGGCAGCTTGAGCCGTATGCTCCATTTTCTTTGTTCGGGGCTTATTAGTGATCGCAAATTTTATCGGGAGCGGTGTTGAATCCAGTGTCTGTCTCAATGAATTTCTCTCGTTTTGCAAGGAACTCAACCAGCTCATCTGCTGTCATGTTCTCAGCCGAACAGGTATAGAATCGTGTCTCTTCCCCAAAACGGTCGATAATGGCAGTACTTAGTGTGTCCTTTGTGTAGGACTGGCCATTATCTAGCATCATTCTCATCACGTCGTGCCCATGTACCCGGTTTGACATAATGCTATTCCTCTTCTGTGCAATACCCAACTATGATACCTAGCGTCAGATTTGGCAGATAAGAGCCAGATGCGAAGATCTTATCCGGCATTTTTGGGCGGTAAGACTTCCGTTTACAGAACTTATACTCTTGTAGGGCGTTGTTGCATGAAAAGTTTGCGGAATTGGTAATGGACTAAGGTTTAAGTACTACCCAAAACTGAGCATCCATGATCTACTGAATTGGTTCTGTTGCCAAAATTAGGGGAAGGGATGAAGCCTACACCTCTACCTGGACTCATATCAAATCTGGTTAAACAGCTGTAAAACCCAAATATCGTTTGTACCCGCTGCAGCGGGTACAAACGATATTTGGGTTCTTCAACCGGACTTGATATATAGCGGTGTGCAACCGCATTAAGCACAGCAACGGTTGTGTGGGGCGCGCCGCGCCCCACACAACCGTACTTAACTAACGCGCATAGCGCTATAACTCTGGAGAATTGGGAGCTATTCCACCATCTTGGAGAGGAATTTCTCAAGGATGGGCTTGGCATTGGTGAGGGTCCACTGTAAGGCTTGCCGGAGAATGGCATCGGCATCATTTTCGTTGTTTGTGGCGATCGCCTCTAGTAAGCGACGGTGAAAATCGAAGGACTCGGCGACGCGCGTTTCAGTGTTGTAGGCGAGGTAAATGTAGCGTTCTGAATGTTCACGAAGGAACAGGAGTCGCTCCAGTAGGCGTTCTCGTCCGGTGAGCTGATAGCACTGCACCCGAAATTGCCATTCGGTTTTGAGATAAAGAAGGAGATCTGCATTTTGAGTGAGTTCTGCAAGGTGTGCCAGGGACTCACGGAGGGGCGGCAAATCATCGGGCTGAGCAATACGAGCCGTGAGCTGAGCGGCGAGTCCTTCGATGCCAGATCGAAGGGCATAGATTTCCTCAAATTCTTCGAGTGTCAGTTCTGTCACGCGGGCGCCGTAGTTGGGTACGAGTTCCACCAACCCTTCCTGGTCGAGGGTGCGAAACGCTTCGCGCACGGGTGTGCGGCTGACCTCAAATTGCTCGGAGATATCTTTTTGCCGCAGCCAGGAGCCGGGAGCAATCTGGTTGTATAGGATGGCATGTCTGAGGGAGTGATAGACCCAATCATGGGTGGACTGTGAAGCAGAACTAGCTCCATTGGCCCAGCCCATCGCGACTGTTGTGCCCTTTGGCCAGCGTCGTCCGGGGCCACCGACGTGATCAGCTTGAGACATAAACTGTGAGAGATTCGAACAATGAACTCAGGATTCTATAACAGCGATGTTAGCTTGAGCGCGCATCTGCAGTGGAACTGTAGCACCACACTGAATGGGGTGTGGGGAGAAAAAGGATAGCCGGGGGCCGTTGGGAATCTGACCCTGGATGAGATAGGCGGCTCCTATATATTCCGAGGCCAAAGCGACGATCGCTACCCCTTGATCATCCTGAGCTGCAACCTGGAGATCGCTAGGTCGTAGGGCTAAAGTGATGGTTTGAGCGTGGCCTGTGTCACCAGGAATATGAGCGACTAAACCCGGCACGATTTCGGCTCGATCTGCTGCGATGCGATGGGCTTCTACGATATCTGCATGGCTGATAAATCGGGCGACAAAGGCACTGGCAGGCTGGTTCCATAGTGTTTCTGGGTTGCCGTACTGGGCAACCCGCCCGTCCTGGAGCACTGCAATCTTGTCGGCGATCGCCAGAGCTTCGGCTTGGTCGTGAGTAACAAACAGCGTCGTCACTCCTGTTTCTCGTAGGAGTGCTACCAGGTTGCTACGCAGGGATGATCGCAACTGCGGATCGAGAGCCGCCAAGGGTTCATCGAGTAGCAAGACGCGGGGCTGCACCGCTAGGGCGCGGGCAATGGCGACGCGCTGCCGCTGCCCACCAGACAGCTCATTGACAGCGCGTTTCGCTAGCGCTTGAATGTGACAAAGTTCGAGGAGGTTCTCTGTTCGTTGTCGCCGCTTTTTGCGCGACACGCCCTGCATTCGCAATCCAAAAGCAATATTGTCGGCGACGCTCAAGTGGTCGAACAGTGCATAGCTCTGGGGCACCCAACCCACCTGACGTTGTTGCGGTGGCAGGCTCGCTACATCAGTGCCATCGAGCAGCAGAGTTCCCCACGTTGGCTGAATCAACCCAGCGACGAGCTTGAGGAGAGTAGACTTGCCGCAGCCAGATGGTCCAACCAAAACCACCAAGTTACCCGGCTTAATCAAAAGGTTAATGTCATCGACAGCGAGGGTGTCCGAACCATATTGATAGGACACCTGATTGAACTGTAAGGTTGCCGGATTTGTCAGCGTCATGATGCCTGCCCCACCTTGGCTCCACCTAAGCTTTCAATCGATATGGCTGCCGGAATCACAAATAGCAGAAACCAAACCGTACTTGCCGCTGCGACCTCTAATCGCCCCGTAATATAGGCGGCATACAGCTCCACAGGCAAGGTTTTATCAATCGGTGTGAAGAGGAAAAACGAGACATTGAATTCTCCGAGCGAAAGGGTCAGTACGATGATGGCGGCGGCTAACAAGGCGCTGCGAATCTGAGGCAGAGTAATGCATACCAGGCTCTGCCAGCGGCTAGCTCCCAGGGTTGTCCCGACGGCTTCTAGTTCTTGCAGTTGCACTTGGCTCAGGGCAGGGGTCAGCGTCCCAATCCAGAAGGGGAGCGTGTAGAGCACATGCCCACCGAGTAACAGCCAGCCTCCCGCTTTCCAGGTGGGATAGGCCAAAATTAACCCCAGGGCGATCGCAATACCCGGAATCGCCAGCGGGAGCATCGTTAGCGACATCAGCACCTGTCGTCCGAAAAACTGCGTTCGAGCGAGTACCCAGGCGGTGGGAAACCCAATCACGATGTTCAGAAAAAGCACCACTAGCGCTAACCGCAGACTGAACCCCACATGGGGACTCACCGTTTCCCAACCCATCCGCAACCACTTCAAGGTAAAGCCCCCGCTCCAGGGACCCTGTTGCCACACCGGAGTCGTTGCCACTGCCAGCAGCAGGGGTAGGGGAATCAGGCAGATCAAGGCACTGAGAATCGCAAATAGCTGACCGATTCGTTCAACGGGGTCTCGTGTCATAGCTCCATAGTCTTGAAACAACAAGCTTTTAAAAACTTTTTGTCGTTTGGGTTGAGGCATAAGACCCAACGTCCTCCTTACTCCCTCACCCGCACCCCCACCAGCACTAGGGTCGTTAGGCTGGCCAGCACCAGACTCATGCTGGCGGCTAGCTGGGGTTGAAAACTCTCTGTAAAGGCGGCGGCAATTTCCAAAGGAACGACTCGAAACCCGCGACTCAAAGTCGCTGCTGTTCCAAATGCCCCCAGCGCCGTTGCTAGGCTTAAACTGGCGGCGTTAATCAGTGCCGGACGCAGGGTCGGCAAAATAATGTCGCTATAAATTCGCCAGGTCGGTGTTCCCAATGTGCGTGCCACATCAATCACATCGTCAGAAATACCTGCTGCTGCTCCCCGCACGACTAAAACGACCCGAGGAATCTGGAAGTAGAGATAGCCCAGTAGCAATCCCCAGGTTGTGTAAGCAATATTGAGCTGGCGATCGCCCGTAACGGCCTCGATCATCTGAGGGACGACCCCCGTCAAACCAAAGATGAGAATAATAAAGAACCCGATAACAATACCGGGCAAGCTGAGTGGAATGGTGAGCATAACGGCTAAGACCCGGCGACCTCTACCCTGACCCCGCTCAATATAAATTGCCGCTGGAGTGCATAGGATTAGAGCTAGTAAGGTAGAGGCGATCGCAATGCCAATGGTGTTTAGAAATGCTTCTAAATAGCGTCCCTGCAAAAGCGATGCATAGCTCGTAACCGAAATTCCGCTATCAGTATCATAGAGGCTACGCCATGCCAAAACACCCAGCGGCCAACCTAGCAGCACCAGCAGCAGTAGCACGAGTGGTGCCAGCATGCCCAGACCCAGTAGCCATGAATGCAAGCTCCATGGCTTTACAACCGCAACTTCATCACTTAGACTTTCTATCTTTTCCATCTGACAAACAAAGTCGTTACCAGCATTCCAAATCACTTGGTCGTAACAGATGAGCGATCGAGCGATCGCCCTCTACTGCCTCAGGTCGTATCCAATCCCCCCGACTGACAGCGAGTAACCTTTGCCGTTGCACAGCTTTATACCCGCGCCTATCGGGGGGATGCATCCTGTGTCTGAATCGGTGTTTGCGGGAATCGATGAACCTGTTACTGAACGACTTCCGACTCCCAGCGCTCGATAAACGTGGCTTGCACCGTTCTCATTTGATCAAAGTCAGGCACAATAACCCGCTCATATTCACTTGCCGGTAGCATTTGCTCGGCGATCGCCGGATCGATGTCTACCGATCGAATGGGTCGTAGGAAGCTCTCTGCAAATAGTCGTTGTCCTTCATCGGAGAGGACAAAATCTATGAGAGCTTGCCCAGCCTCTGGACGCGGAGCATCGGCTACGAGGGACATGACATAGGGAATCGAAATTGTTCCTTCGCAGGGCAGCACTACTTCAACTGGGGCTTCGTCAATGTTTCTGAGCTTGTAACCATTAAAGTCAGCGTCGATCAGGATAGGGATTTCTCCCTGCTGAACCATTGCGGTCGCTGTTTGTGCGGGTAGGCTAAGCCCGTTTTCCTGGAGTTCCGATAGATAGGTAATGCCCGGATCCCAGTCGTCTAATGTACCACCCAATGCCAGGTTGGCGGCTGTGGCCACGGAATACCCCACTGCCGCCTGGGTGGGATCCAAGAAGCCTACCTTGCCTGCATATTCCTCAGCCGTTAAGTCGCTCCAGCATTGGGGGACTGGGGTATCGCCGAGTTCATCGGTATTCACCAAAAAGGCGATCGCCCCCTGATGTACAGTCATCCAATCACCATCCGGCGATTTCAGCGAGTCTGGGATCTCGTCAAATCCAGGCGGCGTGTAGGGTGTGACTAACCCTTTACTGGCTGCTTCAATGCCAAAAACGATACCGTAGTAAGCCGTGTCTGCTTGGGGTGCAGCGGCTTCGGCTTCCAATGCAGCTAGCGTTTGACCCGAGTTTTTAGGATCAGTGGGTGCCTCAATCCCAGTTTGTTGGCTAAATTCGCTCAAAACGGCTCCCCAGTTGGCCCATTCCTCTGGTGAGTTATAGGAAACAACAATATCTGCGATGGGATTCGTTGCTTGTTCTGTCGTTTCAGACGCGGCTGGGTCCTCGGTGCTGGTTTCCGAATCTACGGTGGGCGTGCAGCTCATCACGGAAACGACCATTGCCATAGACGTAACGGTCAGCCAATGCTTTTTCATAGCTATGCCTCCACAGGAGAGTGATGAATCGGTGGCGAGTAATAAGTGGATACATTAATTAGAGTAGAGCGAGTTTCTTAAGAAACAATCAAAGCAACGTTAAGCCCTCCTCAAACCTGTGGTACTCAGGAGGTTGATGGAGACTTTTCGTGTTCGGTTGATTTTGGTGCGGTTGTCGTACTGCAAGTGAAGATGATCCACCGCGTCACCGCAATTTATGGCTTCTTGCCAATAACTCTTGCTCGCTTGGGTGAAGTGCTGGAGCAGCGATATCCGTCAGTCCCTTGCTGCGCGATTTGTAGCTGGCTGACCGGAAGAATCAAGGTTGGGCTATGCTAAAGTTTAGAACGATTCAATCCAGAGCATAAGTAGACGAGTTATGACGACTCTCGCAATCAAAATCCCAAGGATTAATCATGCTCAATTTTGGGAAATTTGCCAAGTCAATCAAGATCTGCGTCTGGAACTGACGGCAACTGGAGAAGTCATTGCTAGGTTACCGACTCACTCTTGGACCGGTAAACAAAATTCTGGATTGACCGCACAGTTATGGAACTGGAATGAGAGGACAGAATTAGGCGTTGTCTTTGACTCTTCTACAGGGTTTACCTTATCCAATGGTGCTGTGCGATCGCCGGATGCTGCCTGGATTAGCGGCGATCGCTGGAACCGTCTTACTGAGGAACAGCAACGACATGAGTTCTCACCCATTGCCCCAGATTTTGTTGTGAAACTACGTTCTAATAGTGATGATTTAGAAACTCTTCGCGCAAAGATGCAGGAATACATAGAGAACGGAGTGAAGCTTGGATGGCTGATTGCCCCGCAACAACGACAAGTAGAAATTTATCGTATCGGTCAGCCAGCCGAAATTTTGCAAGCACCAATTGCACTTTCAGGGGAAGCAGTGCTTCCTGGATTTAGCCTGAATTTGGTCAAAATTTGGGGTTAATTTCTTCTGCCCTACAGGTATTACCCAAACCCTTTTGCACAACCACTGACAAACAACCTTGTAATACTGTTCCCATCTGAAGACAAAGCTAGCTAACGTCGCGTTAACTGGCAGTAAACCAGGAGTGGAGTGGAGCGCATACAATGGGCAACGCCCATGCGTGGAACGAACCGTAGGTTAGCGGTCCTGGTCAACACTTTGCTATACATTTTTCGTAAATACCGATTGTGTTTTTGAGAAGGAATAACCTAGGCTTTTGTAGAAATCATGAGCTTCTGATCGGACTGAATTAGCGCGGACACGTAAACTATTCGTCTTTTGCTTTAGCCAACTCTCGGCTTCAGCAACTAAACCCTTCCCAACTCCCATACCACGAGCTGAGCTATCTACAACCAAACTCACTATTTCCCCGTTTACGCCTGCTGCCAAGCGAATATCAAAAATCGCACAAATGCACCCATATACCTTCCCCATAGAATCTGCGACGAAGATCTCTCCACCGCTCTCTCGGACGGCATAAATATTCTCGCTTAGACTCCGTTCCGTATGCTGATATCCAAGTTGAACCATGAGATCTACAAGATCGCCTAGATCTGAGTCGTTGTACTTTCTGATTTCAAAGTTCATATTTTTCACAATGTCTAACGGTTCGCTTGAGCGGCTGTAAATAATCTTAAACACGGAACAGTGAATGTGACCTAACTCATAACTGGTTGAGCGCCCTGTATCTCGATGATCGTAGCGAATTACATAGCGTCCTAGAGCAGCCAACTGACAGCAGAAATCTTCCGCCTACCACACGGCTGAAGCCATCGCTCCCATGATTAATAAAATGGGTGGGTCGATTGGAGTACCGAAAAATTCAGAGAAAAGGCGAACTTCGTTATGGCTAATCCATTTACTTTCCATTTCTTTTCAGATCTCGGTTTTCTCAAATTTCAGGCAACCTCGATTCCAGCATTTCTCCATTGTAAAGATCGAACCATCTGATCTTCTACAATTGCCATACTTTGCAGCCTAACTCTTTATTAGAGAGGAGGTTTCTGCCTAATAAACCTATACGGGTGACTAGATGGAAATTCATCAGTCTAACACCCCTACAAGGGTGATTAGGTGGATAGATTCAGTATATTTTCTCTCTAACTGAGGTATCAGAATTCCTTGGGTTTTATATGTTCTTTTTTCAGTGGTTTTCCTAGGGAACCCTTGCAGTCTCGTCTAAGGAAGCTGCTAGATCAGGTGCGTGATACGAGACTGACTCGCATTACATTGGGATTGAAGTCTGTACTTGATCGACATGAGCGCTATTACCGTTTTCTTGTTACTGCCATTTATCTGATTCGACACGACCCTGATCTAGTTTGATGAGGCGATCGCCCACATGAAAATAATGATCATCATGACTAATCACCAACACGGTTTTGCCGCGCTGTTTCAGTTCTTGGAGCAGTTGGTGATAGAAGATATCGCGGAAGATGGGGTCTTGATCCGCCGCCCATTCATCGAATAAGTAAATGGGGCGATCGTCCAGGTAGGCGGTCAGGAGCGCGAGGCGTTTTCGTTGGCCTTGGGAAAGGGCAATGGTCGAGAGTCTGCCATCTTGCACGGAGACCTTTTGATCGAGTTCCAGCTTTTCGAGATAGCGCTGTGCCTGCTGATCGGGAGTCAGGGTATCGTGGCTGAGGAGGCGATCGAACAGAAAGAAGTCGGAAAAGATCGCCGAGAAATGTTGGCGATACCATTCCAGATTGGCCTCGGTAATGGGTTGGCCGTCTAGCCGTAGTTCGCCAGCATCTGGCATGTACAATCCCGTAATCAGCTTCGCCAGGGTGGATTTACCACTACCATTTCCACCCACAATGAAAACAATCTCTCCTGCCTTCAACGCCAGATCGATGGGGCCTAGGGTGAAGGCATGGTCAGCGCTATCGGTATGGTAGGCATGGGTCACCTGTTCGAGAGTGAGGCGATACCATCGCTGCGGGTGAGGGTGTGGTACAACGGTGCTGATCTCGGCAGACTCGGCCAAATCCAGCCCCATCGTGGTGACTTTTTGAATCGCAACGTTTGCTGTCGTGAGGCTAGGGAGCTGCTCAATCAGTTTTTGGATTGGCCCCATCAAAAAAGTGAGCGTCAGGATATAGGAAGGCAGAACGGCTTGGGCACTCGGAATCATTTGGGGAATGCCAAACAACAGTAGCCCAACCAGTGTGAAGAAGAGGATCTGCCCACCGCCACTGGTGACCGCTGCTAGTTTGAGCGCCGTTTTTTGATAGCGCCGGGAAGCCGCCGTACTAACCGTCAAATCCTCATCGAAGAAGGATTGTTTCCGTTGGGAGTTAAGTTTTAGCTCTTTGATGCCATCGGTCAGGGTGCGAAAGTGTTGAAACAGGCGATCGATCTCTTTTCTTGCCAATTTGATGTAGCGATAGACATGGCTGAGCAAAAGCTGCACCAGAGCGATCGCCCCCAGCAAGAAGACCAACACCGCCAGAAACACCCAGCCCGACAACCAACCCAGGTAAACCAAGCAACCTAAAACAACGGCAATATCAATACAGATAAAAGGAATGACGAAAACAATGTTGGAAATGGACTGCACATCATCGGTGAGAACGGCCAGCAGCTGGTTTGGCCCCAATTGCTCTAGATGTTGCAGTGGAGCCGCCATGATGCGTTGGCTGAGCTGCAGCCGCAATCGATACACAGCGTCTTGCGCCAAATCGATCAAAACAAACTGGGAGAGGCTGCTTGTGACCAATGCCACTATTGCCAAGCCAACGAACAGCGGTAGTAGGGACAGGGGAGCATTTTGGGCGATCGCCGTATTAATCAACGCAATCAGCCATGCACTGCATCCACCACTGATTGCGCCCGCCAACGTCGCCACCATCACGTTAATCCAGGAGGCTTTGAGTAAAAGCCAAATGATGCTCATAAATGGGTCTGGTGATTGAATGTGTAAGGTAAGGCCGAGATCAAGGATCCAAGGCTTCTTTGTTTTAACAGGTTTAGTTCGTGTTTTCCGTCACCCATATGGGCAGAGTCATCTATCGTGTTCCGATGGTTATTGAGGCAGGCGATCGTTTCACTTGCGTGGAGATTCAGTGGTAATGATTGACTATGACGACTTGCGACAGCAGCTAGAACAAGCCGGTATCCAAAACTCTGAGAAACTATTGGCAATTCAAAAAGAGTTTGGCGGTCGCATCATTAGAAACGGGTTGGAAGTCGCCAGATTTGGCATCATTCATGAACATGCCTATTGGTTTGAGAATGGGAAAATATGCGTCGAGGACGATGAAGAGTCCCTATCCATTCGTTTGAAGTGTGCTGATACGAATCCCCAGGATGATCTCTTGATCGACGAGGACGGCGTGATGTATACCCTGTATGGCCCACTGAATGAATCACCAGACATGTTCTTCTTGCAAGAAGATTATCTTGAAGGCTTGAGATGGGATTGGCGAAAAGCGACCGAAATTCAGCGCAAGACAATCAATGAAATGGCCGACATTTCCTTCCTGCCGCACGTTTCAGATCGATATACCCGGCTGTACGAAGATGACAACTATATTTATTCCTTTAACCAGGACGGGGAAGGGCAAGATGTCTGGCGCAAGTTCTCAGCCGAACACGATCAACAAGAGCTGTCTGCCAATATCAAGAAGCCCTCGCTCATCGAATCTCTGCTGGATTGGCTGCGAAGTATTACGTAACATCAGATCCGTTGAAGAACCCAACTATCATTTGTGGCCGCTGCTTTGCAGCGGCCACAAATGATAGTTGGGTTCTTCGGATATTTAACCGGACTTGATATAAGCGATGTATCTATTGCAGGAGGATTACCTCCACTGACTGGACGAGCCTGGATAGGGGAATGGGTTTAATGAAGGGGTTTGATACAATCGAAGCGCGTTGATTCGAGCGTTATTGCTATGTCTAAAGAGCCTTTTCAGGAACCAGAAACGGTAGTGGAAAGCCCAGATAGTCCGGTACGCAATTTTCTCATTGGGGTTTTACTCAGCGGTATCCCTATCTTTGCTTATCTATCACTATCTGTAGATATGACCTACGGTAGCTGGGCAGCGGTGGGAACAGCACAGTGGGTGGGAGCGATCGCCCTTCCTTTGGTCTGCGGCATCCTCTCCGCTACCTTCGGTAAGAAAGTCGTTCAGGTTCTCGACAGCCTCCTTACTTCGGTTCAACTACCGTTTTGATAAGCCGAAACCCTTACTATTCCACTAACCCTCGTCTTACCGCTTCGACAGCCGCCTGGACGCGATCGCTCACCATTAGTTTATTCATAATTCCCTTCATATAGGTCTTCACCGTATTGGGGCTGAGGTAAAGTTTTTGGGCGATCTCGGTATTGTTAAACCCCTCGACAACGAGTTTCAAAACATCCATCTCTCGCCCAGAAAGCAACTCATTGTGGGCGCTTCGGGTCGGGCGAACAGGCATTAGATTGTGCATCACAACATGAGCAATCCGTGGATCGAGATAGATAGCGCCGGATGCTGCCACCCGAATTGCATCCACCAGTGCTGTCACATCCGTCCCTTTGATGCAATAGGCATCGGCTCCGCTAGAGAGGGCCGCAATAATTTCCGTTTCGTCGGTGTGGGATGTCAAGATAACCACTCGCATCTTAGACATCTGAGCTTTGATCTGTCGGGTCGCCGCAATGCCATCCATCTCTAGCATCCCCAGATCCATCAGCACCACATCTGGCTGGAGGGCGATCGCCTGCTCCACTCCCTCATGGCCATTAGCCGCTTCGCCCACCACCACCAATTCAGTGTGCGTCCCCAAAGCAGCTTTCAGTCCCAGCCGCATCATCGGGTCATCATCGACAATTAAAAGAGTGAGTGGCATTCAGTTGGGTGATATGAATGGAAAATAGTTGGCTCGCTGCCAGCCTAATGCAAGGTGGTAGTAAAACCTTCACCCACCTGAGTGACTCTGGCTGGATGTAGCCAGCTTCTCATTGATCTTAGATACTGGGGCGGCATTAACCGTCTTTGCTATGCCTGAGAACCTCGATCGCCTGACAACGTATATTCATCACCTTCTGCTGCATGTTGCGCCCCTCACCCCCTCTAAGGAGTATGACAACTGGCGGAAACGGTTTGTGCGCGATCGCCTCTTACTAACAAACATCATCTCAATCGTGTTTGTTTGTACATTTATTTATCTCAATGTAGGAATAATCGCCCCTGCCTCCGAGAACCTTGACAATCCGTCCTCTATTTATGGAAGTACCTTCCTCATTTGCCTAGTGGTCGCACAACTGCTGGGGCTATCGCTGAATCTAATCATCCTCTACCGCCATCGCGAGTTTTCGCCTATCCACACTTGTCTAGCCTTCCTTAGTTATTCGGGAGCCACATTGCTGCTCCCTCAGATTCAGCACATGCTTGTTGGCAAAACCATGCCACTCGCTGGATGGTCACTTTTGCTCATGTTGCAGGCCATTTTGATTCCTGTGCACTGGCAATGGCATCTCCTGTCACAGGCCATTTTCGTTGGCCTTATCAGCATCTCACTTTTTCTGTTTCGATTTCCCTTTGTCGAAATTCCGGGCGTGATGAAGATGCCCGTTCATATCATATTGACCGTAGTCTTCCTCAGCACGTTTGCGGTTACAAACTTGGGCGTTTATCTCTACGAGCGGTTGTTGATCCGAGAATTTGAGCTCCGTCAACAACTTCAACTGTTTCTCCACGCTGTGTCCCACGACCTGCGCAACCCCGTTACAGGTACGCTGATGCTCCTAAACAATCTGCCTCAGCGCGATGGCGATGCCGTGATACCCAACGATGTCCTTGCACAGGTGATCGACAGCCACGAACGCCAGTTGGTTCTGATCAACTCCCTACTCGAAGCCCATGTTCACGAAACCCATGGCATTGTGTTGCAACCCCAACAAACCAACTTGGAGACTCTGGTTCAAACCATTGCCGATGACCTATACCCCATTGTGCAGAAGAGGCAGGGCCGCATTATTCCATTGATTCCCGATGACCTTCCTCTCCTTTGGGTCGATGTGCTACATCTGCGCCGTGTTTATGAAAATTTGATCACCAATGCAGTGCAATACAACCATCCAGGCGTGTGCATCGCCCTTAAAGCCGCCGTTGAGGGCGACTATGTTCATTGCACGGTCAGCGATAATGGGCAGGGAATTCGTGACCTAAAACAGCTCCCTTTACAAGGCACAAGGCATCCTTCGCAGTCTTCTGCATCCATCTTCGAGCGGTACAACCGGGGACGCGATCGCCGTCGTCCGCTGCACCTGGGGTTGGGGCTCTACATCTGCCAGCAAATCATCGAAGCTCACAAGGGTCACATTGGGGTAGAAAGCAGGTTGGGCAAGGGCACCACTTTCTGGTTCACCCTCCCGCTAACAGGCAATTTTCAGACGTAATATCAAATCTGGTTGAAGAACCCAAATATCGTTTGCACTCGTTGCAGCGCAGCGGGTGCAAACGATATTTGGGTTTTGAAGCCTTGAGTTTTGGTATTGAATGATACGGAATATTCAGGATAGATCTTTTCCAATAGACGCTAGAGAGTGTGCAAGTTTATAGCTACATTGAGATGCGTTCACGCAATGTCTCTGAAGGAGAGTTGCCCATCACCGTGTCTTTGTGTAGTTTGCTGAACTATTCCTACAACATCAGCCCTTGCTATGGCACCTCCATCAACCCGTCCTACTCCCTCCTGGTACGAGGTATCCGACGCTAGTCAAGAATTTCTGGAAGCGGCGGTTCACTCCTGGGACGACACATCAATGTCGAGTCGACATATCCAGCAGGCGTTGGCGCAGCCCAACGTAGAACTCGAGGTTCTCATCAGCGCCTACCGCTACTACTTTTATAAAGGCGATGCACCCATGACTCTGCAAATTTCCCTTGCAGTGGTCGAACGCATTCGGCAAGCAGAGCAATGGCCGACTGACTGGGAAACCCTCAAACCTATTTTGGAAGCACGGTTAAATGACCCGACCGTGCGACTTTACCTCAACGCCTATGGCGCATCGGGGTTGGCTCTAGCGCGACTTGGTAGCCTCGACTGCGCCCAGACGATCGCCGAGCAAGTGAAGCAGCTTGGGGCTAAAGAGTTTGGAGCCGATGTGTTGCTGACGGTTCTCAATCCTCCTCCTGAGGAAGATTAGCCATGGTTCACGTCGTTTTTTATGAGAAACCGGGCTGCGTCGGTAACGCGAAGCAAAAGCGTTTGCTCCAGGCCGCTGGTCATGCATTTCAGGTTCACAGCATCTTGGCCGAGTCCTGGACATCGGAGCGACTGCGCCCCTTCTTTGGCGATCGCCCCGTCGCAGAATGGTTCAACCCAACCGCTCCGGCCATTACCCAGGGGAAAATCCATCCCGATCAACTCACGGCCAACGAAGCCCTCGCGCTCATGGTGAACCAGCCCATCTTGATCCGGCGACCCTTGATGCAGGTGGGCGATCGCTGCGTCTCCGGTTTCGACCCGATCCAGGTTGATGACTGGATTGGCCTCTCGCCAAATAGTGATCTGACGCAAGATGTAGAGACTTGTCCCCAGAAATAATGTCAAATCCAGGTAAATACCCTCAGGCTCCGGTCATTTACGATTATTCACTCAACTAAATCACTCTTTTCACCAAACCGCTCTGACCTGAGTTATGCTCAGTCCAAACTGCATAGCAGGTAATTTTTGTGTCAACAAGCACATGTACGTTTCCTGCACATTCCTTGCTCGCAGGAAGAGTTTGAAGTCTTTGACTTCTATCAACCAATGTGAGCAAAAAATGTGACGGAAGATACTTACCAATTAATAGAAACAATTACTATATATTCAAAAATATATCTTACGTTTACATTAAGGTATATGTAAAAGTATTTCAGCTTGCGTCTTTGGGGCAGTCGGCTTCATCAAGTTGTCTAACTTGAGCGATCGCGACCTCAATCCGTGACACGATCACCCCGTTATTCACCTCTGGACTTCCCACATGTTGCCCATTAAGCTTCAACTCGATTGGAAACCTAATGCTCAATTTGCAGGGATTCTAGTTGCCCATCATCTGAAATGGTACGAAGCGCACGGAATCGATCTTCAGATCTGTCCGTGGGCACCTTATCTCAACCAAGTCGATGTTCTGAAAGAAAGTGGGAATGTCATCATCAGCACGGAGGACAATCTACTCATCCGTGGTCGTGAAAATGGCCAAGCGATCAAAGCCATTGCAACAATGATGCAATACTCTGGCATTGGCTGGATCACATTAAAATCATCGGGAATTAACTCGATTTCTGACTTTAAAGGAAAGCGAATTGGTATTCATGGAGATGGAGAAACAGCCATCAAAATTACACTAGGACAGTTTGGCTTAGACCCCAATGATGTAGAGATTATCGAAATTGGCTATGACTATCCCCAACTGCTTCAAGCAGGAGATTTTGACGCTATTCAATGCCTGGTTATGGTCGAGCCGATAGAACTGGCCGATGAGGGGTTCGAGATACAAGTCATACCCGCTTACAAGTGGGGATACGAAGTTTACTCTCAGGTCATTGCAACCAGCGAACGATTAATTACAGCGGAACCTGACACAATCAAAGGATTCCTCCAGATTACATTTGATGGTTGGCGCTATGCCTTCATGCATCCACAAGAGGCCGCAAATATTGTCGTCTCTCAATACCTGCATGAATCCAATGAACCGATGCAAGAAAAACTCATCAAAGCGTTATATCCACTGTTTATCGGACAACTTGGCCCTGAAAAACTCGGCTGGATGGATACCTCACGATGGGCTAAAAGTATCGAGTATCTAACTAACTATAATGTGATTCAGCAGCCGTTTCAGCCCGAGGAAATTATGACAAACTATTTCATGGAACAAATCTATGGAGCAGAAGAGACAAGCTTTAGGTCATAGCTTGTCTGTCAATAGAATGTCCGCCTTCCAACAAAAGTCACACCCAGTTTGTATTATCCAATCTAGATTCTGAGGCAAATACATGCACAACAGGAACAGGAAACTATTCAACTTCAATCGCCGTAAATTTCTTCAATATGGAACATTGACGCTGGGCACAGGAATCATTACGGCCTGCGCAGATTCAACGTCAGATTCAACGTCAGCACCAACGTCAACAGACGAGGCGTCTACTCCAACAGCGACCAGTGTACTTGAAACGATTCAAGAAAGAGGTTACTTCACCTACGGCTTGGAAGCAGGCTATCGTCCGTTTGAGTTTTACGATGAGAATAACGAACTCATTGGCTATGACATTGATCTGGCAGTAATGTTAGGGGAAAAATGGGGTGTCGAAAGTCGTCCAACACCCACAAATTGGGCGACGGTCATTCAAAGCCTGTACGACGGCAGCTTTGATTTCATCTTGGGAGGTATGACAGCCACCGAAGAGCGGTTTGAGCGCGTGAACTTCTCGATTCCCTATATGGATGCTAGCTCGGGTCTTTTGATTCGCTCTGATGACGGCATTGCAGATCGAGAAGACTTGGATGGGCGCATCGTGGGAACCAAAGCAGGAACCCCTTCCATCGATCAGCTCGCCGTGACGCAGGAAGAGCTAGGAATTCAATACGCAGAAGACGTCAGGACGTTTCCAGAAGATACGGCTGGGATAGAAGCATTGCGCAGCGGACGGATTGATGCCTATGCAAGTTCTGTCGTCAGTATGCTGGAATTCACGAAAGAAAACGAAGGATTTGAGGTCATTGCTTTCAAGTCGGAGCGTTGGGCTGATGAATATACCTGCGCGGCTTTTCGCAAGGAAGATGAAGACTTCCGTACAGCTTTCAACGAAGCGATCATAGCGATGAGAGATGACGGTACGTTGTATGAGCTCCAGGAGAAATGGTTCAGAACAACCTTTGAGGATCTGCCGACGGATGCCCCAACCTGGTAAGAGGTTGTTTGTACTTATTCACCGTTCTGCACGGCGCGCACGAAAAGTTACTCTTCCATAGAACCTCTCAAACAGCCGCTAGACGGCAACTTGGAGTCAGCATGATTAAGCCGTGAATGATTAGTAAGAGCCATTCGGTGTAACGGCAATGCACAGTACTTATGCGCTTAAGTGTTGTGCGATCGCCCAGCAAGCAACACCCTATCCAGTCAACCGACTGATTGCAAACCGATACCCTTGCAACATAGGGATAAGCCAAGATGCGCCTTAAAACTCTTGATACTCATCCGAAGAGTTTTGCAGGCTCAATTCACGGCTCATCCCTATTGTTGCTTTACTGTCGTCTCAGCTAATGCCTCAGCGGATATTGATCAAGGAGCACTCAGGTCGATGGACATCGAATTTATCGTTGATATCCTGCCAAGGCTACTCAACCCTCTAAAAGTTACGCTGCTGGTTAGTATCATTTCTCTCACCCTGGGAACCCTATTGGGTGTTTCCTTGGGAATGATTTGGGTCGCCAGTACTCCCCGGAGTTTCCAACGGCTGCTTTTGAATAGCTATGTGTGGTTCGTACGCGGTACACCGATCATCATCCAAATTTACATTGCCTTCTTCTTGCTACCCAAAGTTGGCTTAAATTTAGATGTCTTTTGGGTCGGGGTCGTAGCCCTCACCTTTAATTCGGTCGGCTATCAGATTGAAATCGTTCGTGCCGCTATCGAGTCCATCAACCAAGGACAATGGGAAGCCGCTGGGTCGATTGGGATGACGCAACGAATGACTTTCTTTTGGATTATCCTTCCTCAATCAGCTAGACGGATGATTCCACCGTTAACCAATGAACTCTCCAATCTTATAAAGGCGTCTTCAGTGCTCTCTGTAATTTCATTGTTTGAACTGACAAAAGCCGGGGATGCCATTATTGCCTCATCCTTCAAGTTTGCGGAAGTTCTCCTCTTATTGTCAGTGCTATACTTTTCGCTCATCCAGGCCTTAAGTGCAGCCACAAAGTATCTGGAAACCGAGGTTTTTAATTTTGATAAAGCGGATTTCGAGTCTGGAAAGACCTTTGGCCAAATCTATTAGTCTAAAAGCCTAATGCTGTTGTTGAGTGTTCAAAACCTTTGTAAATACTATGGCAGTACTCCAGCCTTAGTGAACATCAATTTAGATGTCCACATGGGGGAGCATGTCGTGTTGATCGGCTCCTCTGGCTCTGGCAAAAGTACATTACTACGGTGCATTAATTATTTAGAAGAACCAGATGATGGACGGATTTGGCTGGATGGGCAGTATATTGGAGGACATATCGATCAGGCAAATCAGTGGGTTAAAGACCAGCCTTCCGAACTGGCACATAAGCGGCGTGACATCGGGATGGTATTTCAAGGCTTTCATTTGTTTGCTCACTTGAAGATCATCGATAATGTCGCCATCGGCCCCCGAAGAGTCCTGAAGAAGAGCAAGGCGACCTCTCGAGAACTGGCTCGCTATCTCCTCGACAAGGTGCATCTTGGTAAACATGCCGACAAGTATCCCTGGCAGTTATCAGGCGGTGAGCAACAGAGAGTGGCGATCGCCCGTGCTCTAGCCATGAATCCTAAACTTATGCTCTTTGACGAGCCCACCTCCGCTCTTGATCCCCGGTTAACCCACGAAGTCTTTCAGGTTGTGCAAGAATTGGCGAACGAAGGAATCACGATGATGATTGTGACCCATGAAATTAAGTTCGCACAAAAAATAGCAGATACGATCGTTTTCATGGAGAAAGGGGAAATTGTAGAAGTCGAAACGGTTCAGAAGATTTTCTCCGATCCGCAAGATGAAAGAACTCAAAAATTCTTAAGCTACGTTTTATAAATTATCCACAAGATAGTGGCCTCGATTTCGACCTCATTGCAGACTGTCACCTAGCCCTTCAAACTCTCTATGTTGCTGGCCCTAGATATACAATTTATGTGGCAAGTTCTGCCCAAAATCCTGGCTGCATCCTGGGTCACATTCCAGATTAGTGTTTTGGCCGTTGTCCTTGGGATTATTTTAGGGCTAGCTTTGGGTATGTTTCGGGTACTAGGGGCACCTCCCATCCAAACATTGATCCAGTGGTTTGTTGACTTTGTGCGAGGAGTTCCACCTTTGCTCCATATTGCTTTTATCTATTTTGCCCTGCCATCGTTCCACATTCAGCTCAATGAGTTTTGGACTGGTGTTGTCGCGCTGACGATCATAGCGGCAGGCTATGAAATTGAAATTGTGAGATCAGCCATTGAATCAATCGAGCGGGGTCAGCGGGAAGCAGCACTATCCATTGGCATGAATGAACGGATGGCTCTGTTCTACATCCTGCTACCGCAAGCCGGACAACGGATGATTCCCACATTAACGAATGAATTGGCTAATGTGATTAAGGCATCGTCACTGCTCTCAGTCATTTCAGTCAATGAACTCACTAAAGTCGGTAATGCTTTAATTTTTGAGCATTTTGTCTTTGCTGAAGTCCTCATCCAAGTTGCCGTGATGTATCTCATTATTGTTAGTTTATTGATGTGGCTTTCCTCATGGCTCGAGCAGCACTTCTCTCTTACCCAACCCCTTCAAAACTCACCCATCAGCCACTTTTCTGAAATGCAAGAAATTCGATAACAACCCTTCAAAGATTCCTTCTGTGCAGCTACTGAGCCCATTCCATATATCCTGAAATACATTTGTAGACCCGATCAAATCATATGCCGTTGCCTAAATTGATTGAAAACGAAGATTTTTCACTGACAGAGCGTGTTTTTCATACGTTGAAGCAAGGTATTCTATCCCTACAAATTAAGCCCAAAGATTATCTCATTATTGGAGATATTGCCAAGGAATATGGTGTCAGCCGAACGCCTGTGCGGGAAGCATTAATCTTACTCGAGCGAGAAGGTTGGCTTGAAAGTGATGGTCGCCGAGGTTTGCGAGTTACTGTTCCCTCATCGGATGTCATTCTAGAGGTGATTGAGGTGCAAGCCGCACTGGAAGGATATGTCGTCCGCCGTGTTACGCCATTACTTGATGAACAGGATCTAGAACAGCTCGAGCAGCTCCTCACCCAAGCGGATAAAGCAATTAACGATATGGACGAGGAAAGCGGGAGAGACTTTGGCGCAAAGTTTCATATCTACTTAGCAGAAAAACTGGGGAATAAGCGACTAAAGGAAGAGATCAAAAAACTTGAAGAGCATGTGGCGAGGATCAGCCCATTGATCTGGGATCATGCGATCGCACCGATTCGAACAGCAGCGAGTCAGCATTGGCAAATCTTGGAAGCGATGAAGGAAGGAGATGCCATCAAAGCAGAAGAATTGATGGTTTACCACACCATGTGGTATGAGAAGAAGCTGGCAAAAATATTACATGATTGGTAACAATTTACAACTCACTATTTGCCAAGTTAATTGGCCAGGAGGATGATTTTGTCAAGCGCTATAAGCCATCGGGAAACCAAAACATTGCCCTCGATCGAAACCACACCTATTAACAACTTTCGTGGACCCAATGGAGAACTCTGTGTCGTTTCTATCGGATGGCATGTCGATGGCGAAGCGGGTGTTATTGCTACAGATGCGAAAGCCACGCATCATGTTGCGGCTTTATCTGAAGGAGCCTATGGTGTTTCCACCGCCATCCCTCGCATCCTAGAAATGCATCGCGCCTTGGAGATACCCTCTTCTTTCTTTATTCCTGGCTATGTTGCAGATTTGCATCCTGATGCCGTCGAGGCGGTGGTCAACGCGGAGCATGAAGTCGCTCACCATGGCTATATGCATGAAAACTGCTTTTACTTAAGTGAATCTGAGCAGCAAGATGTGTTTCAAAAGGGCATTCAATCCCTGCAACACATCACAGGTAAAGCACCCGTGGGCTGGAGTGCGCCGGGCTGGGGCGTCACACCCGAAACCCTCAAGCTTCTCTGTGAGTTTGGGATGATTTACGATGCGAGCTTGATGGAATATGACAATCCCTATTGGGTGACCACCGAGTCAGGCCCATTGGTCGAATTACCCATCAGCATGATCTTGGATGATTGGGAAATTTTCGGCGCGTCACCAGTTGCCGGGGGTGGCATCAACGCAACTGCCGAAACAGCTTTTCAAATTTGGAAAGAAGAGTTTGATGGGATGCGCCGCTTTGGTGGCTTCTTCTCCCCAACCTTTCACCCCAATCTCATGGGAAGACCGGGGCGATTGAACATGCTTTACCGCTTGTTTGAATATATGCGCTCGTTTGACGATGTATGGTGGGCCACCTGCGAAGATGTCGCCCGCTATGTCCAGGCGACGACTTCGCCACCTGCTCACGCAAATACTGCCACAGGTACGCGCTTGTAAGCCGGGGTGCCAGAGCGTGATTCGATTCGAGCTTTCATTAGCACATTGGCCTCTGGGTAGAACATCAGCCCTGCCCCCGATCGCACGTCTCCATAGATGATTTCGATCTCATCCATCTGCCCCGCATTTCCCCGCACACTCACCCGCTGGTGTTCCACAAAGCCCACTTGCTCCGCATCCATTGGGTTCATCAAAATGCAGTGGCGGTGGGGCATTTTTCGATAGCGATCGCCCTCCTTGTAGACCACAGTGTTGTGCTGCGAGTAGCTGCGCCCCGTCATTAGCGCCAGCACCAACCCGGAGGTAGACGACTCCAGACCAAAGTCTTGAAGCGTCGGTAGCGTCAGGGCGGGCAGTGGCGTTAGCTGCATCTGAGCCTTGCCCGACGGGGTGGGAAATTTCGGCTCTAAGAAAATGCGCCCGGAGATGGTGAACTCTTCCTTGGTGTCATCGATCTCGCCGATCTTTTCGTAGCCGGGAATCGTTTTGGCGATCAACTGCCGCACATAGCGGGTATCTTGCAGCTTCCGCCAATCAATCGGAGTGTCGCCGTGAATGCGGTGTGCCAGTTCCGTCAGGAACTCGATTTCAGAGATCAGGTCTCCATCTTTCAGGTGGGTTTTGCCCTCATCGTTTAGCCGCACAAAGTTGTTGCCCGACTCGGTCGTCGTTTTGTGGGGATTTTCAAAGCGGGCATAAACCGGAATGATGATCGTGTTCTTCCGGGCTAGCCCGTGGAAGTGCCCCAGGTTTGGCTTGGTCGCTAAGTAGATGATGGTGTCGATATTGCCAAGCGATCGCTTCGCTTGGGTGAGATCGGGGTTGGCGGCATAGAGGTTACCCCCTAGACAAAGCAGCGAATCCACCTTTCCTGCATCCGCCGCTTCAATCAGGGCGCGGGCATCATAGCCCGGTTCGCGCTTGAGCGATCGCCCCAGCAGCTTCTCCAGTGCTTGCCGAATCTCCTCCTTGAGCCGCACCGTCACCCCCATCGAGCCAAAGCCCTGCACGTTGGAGTGGCCGCGAATGGGCATCATTCCTGCCCCCGGCTTGCCGACATTCCCCCTCATCAGCGCCGTGTTGGCGATCGCAAAAATGTTGTCCACACTATTCGCCTGCTGGGTAATGCCCATCGCCCAGGCAAACACGACCCCCTGGCAGCGTTGAATCATCTGAGCAGCGGTTTCAATCTCCTCCTGAGACACGCCACAAGTCGTGGTGATTGTCTCCCAAGCCGTCTGAGTCACCTGGTCGATGACCGCTTGCCAATTGTCGGTGTGAGCCTTCAGGAAATCAAATGTGACCCAATCGTTTTCGAGCAGCGCTTTTTGGATGCCCATAAACAGCGCCAAATCACTGCCTGGAATGGGCTGCAAGAAAAGGGAGGAAATCTCTGAGCCCTGCATCAGAGACGACAAGGGAAACGCCGGTGAGCCAAACTTGAGCAGCCCCACCTCGCGCATAGGATTAATGACAATCACCGTGCCGCCGCGATCGCGCAACTTAATCAACTCATTCATCAATCGGGGATGGTTCGCTGGCGCATTCGACCCAATCAGCACCACCCCATCCGCCTGTTGCAAACTCTCCAGGCTGACCAACGATGTCCCTGTCCCGAAGACCGTCTTGAGGCTGACGGACGAGGGTGCGTGGCAGAGATCGGAGCAATCGGCCAGGTTATTCGACCCCATCGCCCGAATCATCAACTGCAACAAATAGGCCGCTTCATTGGACGATCGCCCCGAGCTGTAGGACGCCACCCGTTCGGCTGGTTGCTTGAAAGCCGTTTCCGCAATCTGATAGATCTCATCCCACCCAATACGTTCGTAGCGATCGGAACCCGCCCGATGGATAACCGGGAAGCTGAGGCGACCGAGGTGATCGGCCTCCATCGAGGTGAGGTGTTGTAGCTCTGACAGGTTGGACTGGTCAAAAAAGTGCGGCGCAAGTCCCGGTTGCAGCTCGGCGGCGATCGCCTCCACACTCTTCATGCAGCGCTGCAACGGCTCTTCCAGCTCATTCACAAAGCCGCCCTTCTGCCCGCCCGTCCCCCAGGCACAAGATAGGCACGCGCTCTTGTGCATCAGGGTTTTCCAAATTTGCGGCCCCTTCGGAGAAAGGGTTTTCTCGGCCCAGTACTTCACTAGGGGCAACCCACCCCCCATCTTCGGCTTATCCTGTGGCGAACGGTCAGACGGAGCTTCTCCCTCAGTCTTGGGAGTTGTCAGGTCGTTGGACGAAGACGACAAATCGGCCATCTGTGACCTCCTGCATTGTAATGTGGCGTATTCCTCACTTTACAAGGGCATGGGGATCGCAGCACAGATCCAACGACTGAAAATTAGATGTCTTTTGGTAAACAATGCTGATGTAGCCGCAGTCATCAAGAACCTGGTTCCTATTGCGATAACTGCAACATCGAGAATAGGACAAAGGTATCGGGTTCTTTCGCGAGCGAGAGTTATTTTCAGGGAAATGGGAATCTATTCCAAGAGAACAGCCAAAGCCTCCTCATCAGTATTCAAAACATCTCTCAAGCCACTGATGGGAAAAGGAATATCGACATGAGATTCGCTCATACCAGAATCGATGGCAATAAAACAGGTTTCACCTTCATCAAAAACTTCATACTCTGGCGAACGTGGATGCGGAAACAGTGTACAGTCCGATGCCAAATAAAACTCTCGATCTGAAGGTGCTTCTCCAGGTTCTGGTGCAACGGGAGGAAAAATCGACATATTGTAAGTTTCCATCCACTGGAGGGCTACCTGATAAGCAACTGTATAAGGATAATCTGTATTAGAGTTGAACAAATCTGGAAAGTCATAGAATTATCCCGTCGCCAAGTCTATTGTGAAGGGTTGGT
Source organism: Vacuolonema iberomarrocanum LEGE 07170 (assembly GCA_015207365.1). Taxonomy (GTDB): domain Bacteria; phylum Cyanobacteriota; class Cyanobacteriia; order Elainellales; family Elainellaceae; genus Vacuolonema; species Vacuolonema iberomarrocanum. Next base: position 50,396 of record JADEXA010000024.1, on the reverse strand, counting down.
CGTACAAGAGTGGACTAGCTCCTGATGAGATAATTACTCGACAATTCCCACTCAGAAGTCGTTCTCTCGAATATCCAATAAGGCACTGATCAACTTCTACGTATGCATAGTATCCATATTCAGGAATGGTTTGTTGCTCATCAACCTCAAGAGAACAGCCTACCTCATTACGCTCATTCCAGTCGTGTAAGAAATTGAAAACTTGACCCCGAAGCATAGTATTCACTTTTGCTTCTATTGACGTACTATTCAACCCTTCAAGTTGAGGGTAACTAATAGAGAAATAACAGTTCCCATCAAATTCTTCTGTAGCTAGTCTTATAGTTAAGGCAACATTTGATTGCAAAATGTTAGCATCAATGTCTTGTAAGCTTATAGAAGCATTTTCTTCATTTAAGGTCACTTCTTCCAATAAACGTCGTTGTTCTTCATAAGAACGTCTTTGCTTGTGTTCTTGAGTTTTCGGAGCATTTGAATGCTGATCTTTTACCATATTTGTACGAGCACTCGAAGATTCACTTGCATGAGATGCTGATACAGAGGAACTAGGACTTTCTGATTTGCATCCAGCGACTAGAAATCCGCCAATGATAAGTTGAGCCGTAAAACTATAAACGCGTTTCAAGGATCTCTCCAGAAGATTTGAGTACTCTTAAAATTACACTGTATGTGAAAATGTCCTGCGGATAACAGGGAGTCATATTATCTTGAGTAAAGAAAGCACAATAGAATTGTGAGTCTCAATAGGATCATTGCAGCATTCGTACTATGATTCGTCCTTCAACCAAATGGAGCGTTGCAGACTATCACTGTATGATTACAGCCGGTCTGCTGGTAGACCGACAGGTAGAACTCCTGGATGGAGACATTGTTGATATGGCTCCAGAGTTGCCCATTCACCGTGCTACCTATCGACGAGGCGCTAAGTACTTAGAGGCTCTTCTGGGCGATCGCGCCGTGGTTTTTACCGCTGCTCCCATCACATTACCGAGCAATGGCGAACCCCAGCCTGACATTGCCATCGTTCTTCCACCCGAGTCTCGCTACGATGATCGGCATCCAGGCCCCGAGGATATCTACTGGCTGATTGAAGTCTCGAACTCAACCCTGGCGTTTGATCTGCAGGAAAAAGCACGGCTCTATGCCAGAGATGGCATTGCAGAGTACTGGGTCGTGGATGTGCCAAATCATCAGCTCTGGATACACCGCCAACCCGAAGCAAGTAGCTATCATGAGGTGCTGCCTCTGATTTCAGGACAGGTTGTTCCGTTGGCGTTTCCAGACCTTGAGGTTAGGATTGAGCAGCTTTTACCGGGGCGTTAGGCGCGAGTGACGGCATCAACGCTACCCAAAAATCCGCTGCAAGGTCAGGATGAAACCGGGTAAAATCATCTCTCCCGACAATGTACTGGGATTCTTCAGCACCTCAACTGCCTGACCTATTCGATAGATTTCTACTTGCTTATGCTTCGGATCAATCAGCCAGCCCAACTGAGCGCCATTGTCCATATACTCTTGCATCTTTGCCCTCAGATCTGTGAGGTGATCGGTTTCCGAACGCAGTTCCACCACAAAATCAGGGCAAAGCGGAGCAAAGGTCTTTTTTTGTTCAGGCGTTAATGCATCCCATCTTTCTCGACGCACCCACGAGGCATCTGGAGAACGATTTGCACCATTCGGCAGCTCAAACCCTGTTGACGAGTCAAAGGCTTCTCCTAACGATTCATTAGCTTCATACCAGTTTCCCAATTGAGTACTGAGACTCAGGTTCCGCCTACCCGTTTCACTCCCTGTCGGTGGATTCATAATCAGCGTTCCTGTGGCTGTCCGTTCGAGCCTCAAATCATGATTGGCAGCAGCCAGAGCCGCAAACTGTTCTGAAGTCACCGTTAGGGCAACATCCTTGGGAATTTGTAGGAAAAGGGGGTTTCTCTGAGGAGAAGCTTGCACCATCAAAGGTCACCTCACGCCGCTGAACCGTATGTCTATTCTAAGGTCTATAGCGATGCCTTCTTGCCTTGAAGCATCGTCAGGTCATTGATTGAATAACCCAAATATTGTTTGTGGCCACTGCAATGCAGCGGCTACAAACAATATCTGGATTTTACGGCCATTTGACTGGATTTGGCATCACAGGACACGCGAGGCAAATGGCAATTGACGTAGCCCTTGGCTCAACAGGAAGCAGAGGGGGGTGCTGATAACCGTCACCACTACAAACTTGAGGAAGGGATGTAGCGGATAAGGAGCCACTAAAAACTGAATTCCAATCACAATAAAAATGTGAATCAGATAGGTCGTGTAAGCGTTGGCCGCCAGCATTTTCTGGAACCGACTTGGTTGATTGAGATAGTCGCGGAAGAGCACCAGTAAACCCAAGCACAAGCCAACACAGAGGCAGGATTCCCAGAGGCTGGTGAGGAGCGATCGCCCATCCCACCCCCCGCCGACGAACAAGTCGGGCAGGGCATCCGATCCAAAGCCTGTGTAGCCGTAGCGTAGCGTAGCGGCCCCCAGACCAATGCCCAACCAAAGGAGCGCTCGACGGCTGGGCATCCGATTCAGCCAGTCATGGCGATAGGCCAGAATGCCGATGAGGAATAGGCTGGCATATTGGGGCAAGTGTGCGACTTCTGAAGGGATAAAGCCGAGGATTTTGACCCAGGCATCGATGGGATAGTGGATACGGATGATGAATGTGACGATCGCCAAACCCAAGGCATAGAGGGCAATCCATCTATGGGAGGGCGGATTCAACTGGGTTGTCGGACGGGGTTGCGATCGCCGCAGCCATCGCCACAGGGTATAGCCAACCGCATAGACCAGCAAATGCACCAGAAACCAGAGGTGGGCAAACTCTAAGGCACCCATGCGCCAGTACTGCTGGGATAAGAATTGCCAGAATGATAGGGATGGGAGATCGGCTTGATAAAGCACCCAGGGAATCACCAAAGACACAAGAATAACGATGGGAATCCCCAGTCGTAAAAGGCGATCTTGCAGGAATAAACTCGCCCCTTTGCGATTGAAGGAAGCAGGTAAAAAATAGCCGGAGATCAGGAAAAATAGCCCCATGAAAAAGCCAGCATTGACGGCAAAAAATGCACCCAAAATCTGTGCCCGTTCCGGATTGAAGAGGAGCCAGCGCCCCCCTGTGGGGCCATAGGGCTGCGCCGCGTGGTGGGCAATGACCAGGATGGTGAGAAAGATCCGTAGGTTATCGAGGAACACAAATCGTTTGGTGCGAGTGCGTGACTCAGTTGAGAGCTGGGCGGGTTTGAGCGAAATCATGATGCGCCTCCTGCAGCAGCATGGTCATCAGTAGGGTGATGAGGGTGTCTTCAACGGTGCGATCGTCCATGGGGTAGGGAGCCGGATCCCAGTGGCGGTGGATAGCCCAATAGGTGAGGTTTTCGAGTATCATGCGGGCGGCGATCGCCCGGTCGGGGACTGGCCGAAAGTAGCCGTGCCGAATTCGCGAACCAAGGTATTGCACCAGCGATTGCATCACCGTTGTTCGCCCGGCTCGAAAGAACACCGCCGCTAGTTCTGGGTACTCGCGGGCACAGCGATCGATGAGCTTCATGCTGACGCGGTGGCGATACATCTTGCGATACAGTTGGCGCAAAATTCCTTCCAATTCCGCAGAAACAGAAGGGGGTGAGTCCTGGCTCAGAGCCTGACTCAATAAAGGCACCGGATCCGCTTCAATCAACTTCTCTGCAACAAATTGCAGGGTACTGGCCGAATCGGGCGTCGGCACAGGCAGCGTGGCAGGCAAGGTGAGGATGGGGTGGGGAACATCGCTATCAGAACCCGGCTTACCACTGGGAAACAGAACATCCCCATGACGTAGCACCAGATCAAACAGGGCTTCTTTGCTTTCGACGTAGAGATACACAGTGCCCTTGGCGACACCCATCGTTTGAGCAATATCGGCAATCTGCGCTCGGCGGTATCCCTGAGCCAAAAAGACTTTGGTCGCCGCCACAATCAACGCCTGAAAGCGCTGTTCCGATCGCTTTCGCCCCAATTCAACGGACTCAACAACAACATCTCAAGTCTAAAATGACCGACTCGGTCAGTCAATAATTGATCAAATAGCTTCACATCGTTAGGACTTATCTCAAATCCGGTTGAAGAACCCAAGGATCATTTGTGGCCGCTGCAAAGCAGCGGCCACAAATGATCCTTGGGTTTTACGGCTATTTAACCGGGTTTGATATGACACAAAACTTGCGTCATCCTGAGTGAATTCGTTGGTGGTGTGGGCACGACGCGGCCGCACCATCAACAAACTGCGTAAGTCCTGATCGTTTTATTTTTGGCCGCAACCTTACCTTGCAGAAACCAGTAGACTAGTGGTCGAAGCACCCTGGGGCAAGGCTGTGTGGAGTTTGAGCACGAAAAAGTAGGAATTGAATTCGTCACGGCGGATGAGGCGTTAGCCCTTCTCGATCAAATGCAGGGGCTTCGCTTCAGTACTGTGCAGGAGCAAATCCTGCGGCGGGCGATCGCTGGACAGACCTATCGTCGTATGGCTCAGCAGATGGGCTATGAAACGGATTACCTCAAGTATGTGGGCAGTAAGCTCTGGCAGGACCTTTCGACAACGCTCGGGCAACCTGTTAGCAAGTCAAATGTGCAGGCGGTGCTTCACCAGCTCCAGCGCCAACACAAGCGATCGCCCGTTAACACACCCAAAGTTCCTGCCAAAATTGCCTGCGATTGGGGCGATGCTCCGGTGCTGCAATCGTTCTACGGGCGGCAGCAAGACTTAGCCCAACTGCAACAATGGTGTGTCGTCGAGTCCTGCCAATTAGTAATGCTGCAAGGGCAGGGGGGCATTGGCAAAACGACCCTGGCACGACAACTGGCGCAGCAGTTCGCAGAAGAAATCGATGCAGCGCATGGACAGGGATTCGAGCGGATTGTGTGGCGATCGCTCCGCTCCGCTCCTACCCCCTTAGAGTTCCTAAAGGACTGGATGCTTGCCCTCGATCCACTAGCGCAGGATGCCGTGTTTTCGGAGCTAGCCGATGGGTTGGCGCTACTCTCGGGTCGCCTGAGTCAGCAGCGGTGTTTTGTCGTGCTGGATAACAGCGAATCCTTGCTACGATCGCAATCCCTTACAGGCCACTATCTTCCTGGCTACGAAGGCTATCAGGCAATTTTTGAGCAATTGGTTAAGGAACCCCATCAAAGTTGTGTTGTGCTGACGGGTCGGGAGCTTCCAGCACATTTCACAGACTTGCAAGCTCACTCCAAAGCCGTGCAAATCTATCCCGTAGAGCCGATGGCGCTAGAGGCGTGTCGCTCACTCGTGGTAGAGATGGGCGTTACCGACCAGGCCGATGAAAGTGAGGTGTTGTGCGATCGCTACAGCGGTAATCCACTATCGCTCAAGCTAGTTGCATCAACGATTCGGGATCTGTTCAATGGCCAAATTCAACCGTTTTTAGCCTCGGGCACCCCGTTGCTGGGCGGCGTGCAGCAGGTGCTCGATCAACAATTTGAGCGCTTCCTGCCCTTGGAGCAGCAGGTGATGGATTGGTTAGCGATTTACCGCGAACCGATTACGCTGGACGAGTTGAAGCATAGCTTTCTGCATTTGCCCGACATGGCGTCGCTGATTGAAGCACTGGATTCACTGTGGCGGCGATCGCTCCTCGAAAAAGTCGTTTCCTCCGATGGCGCACCACCTCGCTTCACGCAGCAACCCGTGATCATGGAATATGTCACGCGCCGACTGATTGAGCGCGTTGTCGGCGAACTCAATGCAGTCGATACAAGAACCGCGAGTGCATTAGCGGGGACAGGGCTGAATCGGTACAGTCTATTGACACCCGCTGCACCAGACTATGTTTGCAATGCTCAAAAGCGATTGATTTTGCAGCCAATTCTAGCGCGGCTGTTGCCGCAATACGGCAGCCCACAAGGGGTAGAGCAACAGCTACGACGGTGGATGAAGTCCTGTCATGGTCAGCTATCCGATTGTCCGGGTTATGGGGCAGGCAACGGGGTGAATCTGTTGTGTTTGCTCAAAGGCACCGTGGAGAATCTGAACGGTTCGGGGCTGGCGTTGTGGCGCATGGATTTGCGGGGCTGTGGATTGCAGAACTCGAATTTGCAGGGGGCAGACCTCCAGGGCACACGATTCACCGAAACCTTTGGGTCAGTGCTGTGCGTTGCCGTCGATGCCACTGGACAGCAGCTAGCCACTGGCGATACCAACGGTGAAATTCGGCTTTGGGACATCCGAACGGGGCAGATTCAGCACACCTTTTCGGGGCATTCCAGTTGGGTGCGATCGCTCTGTTTCCATCCCACCCAGCCCTGGCTCGTCAGCGCCAGCAATGACCACACCCTCAAGGTTTGGGCGATCGCCACCGGAGCCTGCCTGCATACGCTGACGGAGCACCGCCATTGGGTGCGCGATGTCACGGTTGTACCATTCCCCTCCTCGGCCTCACCACGATTGGCGTCTTGCGATGCAGATGGGGTCATTTGTCTGTGGGATTGCGAAACCTGGCAATGCGTCCAGCGCTTTGTTGCCCATGACCAGGCCGTGCGATCGCTCGCCGCTCATCCAGCGGGATATTTTCTCAGCGGCAGCGAAGACAGCACCCTCAAACTTTGGAATCTGGACACAGAACATTGCCTCCGCACCTTCGTTGGGCATACCGCTGCGGTGTATAGTGTGCAGTTTGCAGTTGGGGACGGTTCTTCGACGGAAATACCGTGCGATCGCATCATCAGTGGCAGTGCCGATGGGGAAATCCGCGTTTGGGATAGCCAGACGGGAAAATGCTTGCACACCTTGATCGGACACGACGATGCGGTATGGGACTTGAGCCTAAGTGCAGATCGCCAGTACCTTGCTAGCGGGAGCGCCGACAGCACCCTTCGCATCTGGGAGTGGCCAACGGGGCAATGCCTCCGGGTCTTGCCAGGGCACCATCACTGGGTGCTATCGGTCGCCTTTCTCCCCACATCGCAGACAGAGCGATGGCTCGTCAGTGGCGGATACGACCAAACCGTGCGCCTTTGGGAAAGCACGACCGGGAAACCCCTCCAGATTTGGCAGGGATACACCAACGGTATTTTTGCCTTAACCTTTGATGCCCACAGCGGTGAGTTGGTGAGTGGGAGTCAGGATGGACAGGTCAGGATTTGGCAGCGGCAAACAGAGCAGTGTCACACAACGATTCCGGCTCATACCGCCCAGGTATGGTGCATTGCGTTGAGCGATGATGGGCAATGGCTCGCGAGTGGCGGGCTGGAGTCCACGATTTGCCTGTGGCATCGAGCAACGGGGAAATGCCATGCCCGGTTGGATGCTGGAACCTACTGGGTGCGATCGCTCGCCTTCAGTCCCGATGGGCGGTGGCTGGTTAGCGCGGGAGCGGCTACCGAGATTCTGCTATGGGATTTGACGACGGCAACGGTGGGGCGATCGCTCTCTGGTCACTCCGCGTTTGCCTGGGCCGTCGCCTTCAGTCCCGACGGGCACTGGTTAGCCTCATGTAGCAACGATGCCACAGTGCGGCTGTGGGACTGGCGCACCGGAGACTGCCAGCATGTTTTGCACGGCCATAAAGGCCCGGTGGAGAGCCTTGTCTTCAGTCCCGATGGGCAGTGGTTAGCCAGTGCAGGTGGGGACGGCATCATCCGCCTCTGGTCTGTGGAAGACGGGCAAAGCATCGCCGAATTCAGCGGCCACACCGATCAAATCGGTCGGCTGGCCATCAATGCAACGGGGCGCTGGATCGCGAGCATGAGCAACGACCAAACGGTGAAGGTTTGGGATAGTCACACTCAACAATGCCTTCACAGCCTCACACCACCGGGACGCGGCATAGGAGCGATCGCCTTTGCCCCACAGCCACAAGCGCAGCTCCTGGTCTGTGGCGATCTCGAAGGTCAGCTCCAAGTTTGGGATTGTGACAAGGGTGCCTATGTTCAGCAGTGGTCGCTCCCACGTCCCTACGAAGGGCTAAACCTAACCTATGCCACAGGTCTGACGCCCGCCCAATGGATATCCTTGCAGCACCTGGGGGCGATCGGAAACCCGCTGCCAAAACGAATTCGTTGAGGGTGTGACTGCGATGCAGCCACACCCTCAACAAAATGCGTCAGTCCTGATCTCTCCAGAACAGATCACTTTTTCTCACCGACACTCAGCCAAGGATTTGCCTAGGATTGGGAATAAATAAAGCGGTGTGCAACCGCATTAAGCACAGCAACGGTTGTGTGGGGCGCGCCGCGCCCCACACAACCGTACTTAACTAACGCGCATAGCGCTATAAATACGCCTGGGAATAAATAAAACTAGCCGACGTTGAATTGGCAGGTTATGACCACTGAGCCGACCGTTTTTCAGACACAGCAACCATGGACGATTACACGCGCTGGAAAGACCTATCGCGTTCGCTTCGAGCAGGTAGGAAACCACTTTACGGGACACTATGTTGATCTCGACAACCCTAGTCGCTTTTTGGGAGACGTCGTTACCGGGATTGTCCGCACAAACAACGACTTGTCGGACACCCTGCACAATGTCATTGCTCCAACCCCCGCTCATCCGTAAGTTTTCCTATTTCTATTACCGTTTCGATCCATGGATAGCGAATCTCCATTAATGACCATTGTCCTTGCGGCTTACTTTGCTGGCCTCTGGACCTTACTGTTGCTCGGCGTCTGGTGGCCTGTGAGCTGGAAACTGAAGCGATCGCCCCAGTTTGGCCATGTCGGGCTGAGTAGTTTGATCGCCGCCTTCCTGCTGGGAGAACTGACTGGCATCCTCACTCCAGTTAATCGTTTGGCAGACAATCCCTTCGCCGCCATCAACAACAGCTTGATGCTGGGCGCTTGGCTGGGCGCGTTCCTCGGAGCCACGTGGTCTGTGATGGATGGTTCCAAGCAACTGAGACGCCTGGGTTGGCAAGGGTTTGGACGCAACTTACTTCAGCAACTCATAGCACCGCCACAGCAGAGAGAATCGCCACAACCCATCGGCTCGGCACGGCTCAATTTCAGCGGGCAGGACTGTCGGCGACGCTCCTTTTCGCGGCAGGTATTGAACGGCGCAAACTTTCAAAATGCCAATCTGGAAGGTGTGGATTTTAGTCATGCTCGATTGATTGGAGCCAACTTCCAGGGGGCGATCGCTCCCAATGCCAACTTCAACCACTGCCATATTGCTGGCACGACCTTTAACGGAGCAACCCTGGAAAATGCCATCTTCAGCTATGCCATCGGTTTTGTTCCAGGCTGGCGCTACAGCGACACGCTCCTGCGCCGCTGGACGCGCACGGCTCCCGCCTGGGTATGGATATTGCTGGGTTACGGATTTGCCAGTCTAACCTTCCTCTGGCTATTTACCCCTCGCGCCCGACTGATGCTGCTGGGGTTACTGCTTGCTTGCGTAGCGATGCTGTTCATTCTGGTGACGCTGGGCTTCTGGCTCCTAACGCAGTGGGCCACCCTGAGTGGGATTGCGGTGGTGGCACTGATGGTGAACACCAGCTATCTGCTGAGCGTTCATCCGACCAAAAGTAGTCTCCCCGTCGCGGTCGAAGTGGTGGTCGTGCTGGCCGCTGGGGCGATCGCCCTCCTTGCCCTTGCCCAAAAGCGCTGGCTCACCTTTGGTTGCGGTTTTGGGATGCTCTGCGGCAGCAGCGCCGTCGCCCTTTTTCCGATGGTATTCCGCGACCAAATTCCGTTGCCATTACTCTACAGCGGCATCTTCTCCGCCTGGGGATTGGCGATCGGGCACCTAGCAGGCATCTACTTTGAGCGGGGAATCTGCCACTTTCGACAGGCCAACCTCACGGGCGCATCGTTCAGCCATGCCCGTCTCTCCTTCGCCAACTTTCGTGATGCCACAGTGACCCAGGCAAAATTCAGCCACGCTACAACTCAGGGCGCAAATTTTACGGCATCCAACCAAAGCTAGCCCTCATTGAATTGCCTCACAATAATTGCCCCAAATTGCCCCAAATTGCCCTACAAAAATGACTTTGATGTTTACCTCTTTCAACGGTGAAACGTAATGAGAACAAAACTCCGCACAGTTGGAATCAGTCTGGGATTACTGCTATTGGGGGCGATCGCCTGCCGTCAACCTACCGTCCATGTCAATGACCCCAACCCAGAAGAAGTACTGACCTCCGTTGTTGGCACCTGGCAAATGGAAGACAAACACACCGGAGAACTGCAACCCTTTCGCTGGACGTTCACCGAAAATGGAGAGTTAATTTACAGCAACTTACCCACCAATCCCAGCACCTTTGTCGGATCCTATCGCATCAATTCCACATCCGATCCGATGCACATGGATTTACAACTCCCTGGAGAAGATCGCATTAGCTTAACGATTTTTGAATTCACCGAAGATGGCGATTTAAAAGTTCGGCTAGGGGCACTCCGATCCGACTATCGTCCCGACAGTTTTACAGGCGGAGATACGATTCTGCGAAAGATTTCTGATGCGGTGGAACTCTGATTCACCATAGGAGAAGTCTTGACGCGTTATGCATCTGCCAACGCATCCTACATGACCCAGAAAGCGAATTTCCTCTTGTTTGATTGCATTATTGAATATGTCTCAGTCTTCTCTTCAAATCCTTGGATTTCTAACGGCTTTCGCCCTCAGTCTGACGGGTTGCTTGCCCAATTTGGACGAGTCCGATAGCGCTGCACCTCACCTTCGCGCCTCACCCGAAGCCACCATTCGTCCTTTAGAAGAAGAAGTGGCCGAATATCCCGAAGCCTTTGAAGCCCAGGCCAAGCAAACCCTCAACACCCTCCAGCGTGCCCAGCAAGCCCATTACCTAGAACGGCGACAGTTTGCCGCTTCCGTCGAGGCTCTGTCCGTCGGATTGGAAATGGAGGACGACGCCTATATTTATGCCATTCAACCTGGTGCAGTGCCCTCCCTGGTCTCCATTTCTGCCACGCCAAAGTTCGATCCCCTGCGAAGCTACACGGGGGCTGTCACCGTCAATGTCGCGGGCGATCGCCTCATAACCCTGATTTGTGAAAGTGAGCGCCCTGCTGCCAATCCCCCCATCATCATGGGAAGCAACGAACAAATTAGCTGCAGCCCAGGCACTCAACCTCTGGAGTAAACCGAGGGTTGCGCCACAACCGAATCGCGGCCAGAGCGAAGCGTTGTAATTTTTACCCGCAGGCGATCGGATGGAGCAATGGTGAGTCCGCGTCGCATGGGGCGAATGGGCTTGGAATGGACGAGCGCCATCTCCGTGCGGGACAACAACTCAAACAACACCAGCTTCATCTCATACAACGCAAAGGCCGAACCAATGCAGCGGCGATCGCCCCCACCAAACGGCAGGTACTCATAGGGCGAATACTGGCGTTCTAAGAACCGCTCGGGTCGAAATTGCTTGGGTTCCGGATAAACCGAAGGACGATGGTGCGCCAGATAAATCGACGGCATAATCACCGTCCCCGCTTCAATCCAGTAGCCTGCAATTTCCATCGACTGTTGCACAACCCGAGGAAACGCATTAATCGCAATGGGGTACAGGCGCAGAGTTTCCTGGCAGACTGCGTTTAGGTAAGGCAGACGGGCGATCGCCATCGGGTCAGTCGCATCCTCCACACTCTCCAGTTCCGCCAACAAGCGCGATCGCACCTCTGGCAACGAGGCAATCCAATACACCGCCCAAGCCAATGCCGAAGCCGTTGTTTCATGCCCCGCAAACAGCAGGGTGATCAGCTCATCCCGCAGCTCCACATCACTCATCGGCTCACCCTCGGGGTCGCGAGCCGCCATCAGTAGGGTCAGAATGTCGGGTCGGGTCGGGTCGGGTTGCGCACGGCGACGGTTAATCTCGTCGTAAAGGATATCGTCCACTTGCTGCCGCCGCCGCAAGAACCGACCCCAGGGGCTCCAGTCTCCCCAGTCTTTTTGCAAGAAGGGGTAGAACAAAAACATGGCTCCGACGGGTGAGCCAAAGCCATCGAGCATCTGCGTGAGCGCCTGCCGCAATTGGTCGTAGCGCCCGCCCTGCTCCAACCCAAACACCGCCTGTAAGATGACCTGCAAGGAAATGGATTGCATAGCAGGGCGCACCGCAACGGTTGTACCAACGGTCCACTGGTCAATCAGCTCGGTCGTAATCGAGCGAATCACGTTGGCATAGGAGCGCATGCGATCGCCATGAAACGGAGGCATCAGCAGTTGCCGTTGTCGCTGATGCGCCGCACCTTCCAGCAAGACAATGCCATGCTCGCCAATCAGTTCCTTGAGAATCTGGTTGCCGCGTCCCGCACTAAGCTGCTCCGGTTTCGCTGTGAAAATGGTTTGCAACGCTTCGGGGCTACTGAAATAAACCAAAGCGGTTTCTGCATCGGGCTGGGATACCCGATAGTTGTCACCGTAGGCTTGCCTACGGGATTCCAGCACCTCCAGCGGCTGGAACAAAAAGCGAAATCCCCAGATGCGACGCAACCACCGGGGAGATTTTGCCGGCCCCTTCAACACGCGGGGGGAGCTATCAACCATATTCATAGGGCTTACAAAATGGGGTGAGCTGTAGGCGATCAACCCCTAACAGTGTAGCAACGGTATCGGCAGCGAGCTGTGGAGGGCGATCGCGTCAGCTTCTACCTATCAGTGGCTTGAATAGAGCTAGGGTACAGACAGATCACTCCCAGCAGTCGGCACTTATCTGTCAAAAGTGACGGATAACTACCTCACTTTCCACACTTATCCGTCAAAAGTGACAGATAAAACCCCGATTCCCGGAGTTATACGACAAAAGTTGAGTATAAGTTCTGTAAATAAGGTGTTACCGCCCAAAAGTGACGGATAAGATCCCAAAGTGTGACTCTTATCTGTCAGATCTGACGGTGAATATATAGTTAGGCGTCAATCTCTACAGATACTAAGTTCGCCCGCGTCGGTCGGTGTCCTTAGCGTAGACGGTATAATTACTAGGTGTTCCAGTAGCCAGGAGTCACGTAGATCTTGATATTTAAGTTATGTCCGTAGCACTTGACGTTTTTGCACAATGCGTAGAAGCAGTCCAGCAAGGGGAGTTGATAGAGTCCGTTAGCTCAAAAGATAAGGAGTTTCATTTCCAAAACTGGTTTCAGAAACGCCTAGAAGCTCTGGGCGTCTTTTTTGATGCGTCAGGTCGTAATACATATCCTGACTTCCGCATGGTTAACTCCCCTGATGGCTTCGAAGTTAAAGGGCTTGCTTGGCCGGGGCGTGAACGAGATTACGATTGCAATAGTCAAGTTCCATCTGGATTTCATAACGGACGAAAGATTTTCTATGTTTTCGGTCGTTACCCCGCTAATTTATCGCAATATCCTGCTCAGGCAGGAGGGCAGCGCTATTATCCAGTAATTGATTTAGTAATCTGCCACGGGGATTTCCTGAATGCAGATCACGATTATATTCATAAGAATAAAAGTGTTAAGGGATTTGGTAGTTATGGCGACATCATGATTAGAGATCGAAAAATGTATGTTGCCCCAACACCATTTGCGCTAACTAAAGGTACAACAGGTCTGATGACTCTAATTCTTCCAGATAATATGGAAGTTGACGAGCGTTTTCAGCAAGTTGGCATCCTACTTCGAGTGGAAGCAAGTGAATTGGTTGTAGGGTACACATTTGATTTAAGAACTAATCACCTTATTGCGGAGAAAATATCCAACCCAACTGCTGGTTCTACGCACCAGTTTAAGGCTTATCGTCTCACTAGCCAGACATCAAGACCTGTAACAATGTCAACAGGCTTGACACGAGAAGAGGATGTGCTTGGGGACGATGAATGAGATCAAACAATATACAAGCTGACCAGGAAAAAATCTCTAATAAAAATACTATTGAGCTAGATTTTCCTGTTATTGAAGTGAGTCAGCTCGCTCAAAGAGAAAGCTGGCGAAAAGAGATAAATCGTCCAATTTATCATATTCATAAGTGGTGGGCTAAACGTCTAGGATCTGTTTTCCGAGCAATTGCCATTGCTTCTCTGACTTCTGATGAATCCTTTGATTGGGAAAAGTTCTATACGCAGCAATCTTTTCAGGATAAGGTCGTTCTTGACCCATTTATGGGTAGCGGTACAACTCTCGGTGAAGCTCTAAAATTAGGCTGTAAAGTTATAGGTTGTGACATTAATCCAGTTAGCACCTTTATAGTTAGACAAGCTCTGACAAAAGTTACAGAGGAAGAACTGAGAAAAGCTTTCCATTATATTGGAGAGGAAGTAGCCCAAAAAATCCAACAGTACTATCAAACTCAAGATCCTGAAACGGGTGAGCTAATTCCTGTCTTATACTATTTTTGGGTGAAGGTAGTAGAAACGCCAGATGGTGAATCTATTCCTTTGTTCTCCAATTATGTTTTTTCGAAGAATGCATATCCTAAGAAAAAGCCTAAATCTCAAATTATTTGTCCTCAATGTTGGGGAATAGTTGTAGATCGATTTGATTCACTTGAAACACGTTGTCCTAGTTGTTTTTTGAAATTCAATCCTCAAGAAGGCACAACAAAAGGGCAATATGTGGAGTCGTCTTCGGGAAAACGCTATAAAATAAAAAACTTAATTGCCACCCAAAAATCACTACCCAAGCATCGAATGTATGCAATGCTCGCTCTCCGTTCCAATGGTGAGAAGATTTATTTACCTGTCCGAGAAGAAGATCTTCAACTATTTCGCAAGGCGAAAAAACAATTAGCTTCTGAAGAACTACCACTTCCTCAGTCAACTATTCGTTCAGGTTATAACACCGATCAAGCGAGAGGCTATAACTATTTCCAATGGCGAGATTTCTTTAACGAACGTCAGCTTCTGTGTCTTGGTTTTCTTCTTCGTTCTATTCTTAGAGTTGAAAACAGAGAAGTTAGAGATCAGCTTTTATGTCTATTTTCAAGTACTTTAGAGTTTAATAATTTGTTTTGTACTTTTAAGGGAGAAGGTACAGGTGCAGTCAGGCATATGTTTTCGCATCACATCTTGAAACCTGAGAAAACGCCATTAGAAAACTGTGTTTGGGGAACTTCAAAAAGTAGCGGAACGTTTTCAACTCTTTTTGAATCACGTTTAATTCCAGCAAAGCGTTATCTGGATAATCCTTACGAACTTTTCTTAAATAGAAATTTGTTTGGAGAAGTAGAGGATAGCGGTAAAGTTACTTGCAGTAAGCCAATTGATGTTTCCATAGTGGAGTCATGGGAAGAGTTTTCCTCTTGTGACAAAGCTGCTCTTGTCATGAATGGTAGTAGTGACAATCTAAACATTCCAAATGAATCAGTTGATTTAGTACTCACTGATCCACCTTACTTCGATTTCATTCATTACAGTGAACTGAGCGATTTCTTTTTTGCTTGGTTAGCTCCTACTCTAAGGAACGACTATTCCTTCTTCACAGGAGAAAATTCGTCTGGTTTGGGCGAGGTTCAGCACAATGAACCAAGATATTTTGCAGAGCAGCTAGAAAAAGTTTTCAGCGAATGCTGTAGAGTGCTAAAGCATGGAGGATTATTAGTGTTTAGTTTTCACCATTCAAAACCAGAAGGGTGGGCTGCTATCTTTCATGCTGTTCAATCGTCGGGTCTAAGAATTGTTGCCTCGCATCCAGTCTATGGAGAATTAAGTGTATCTAGTCCTAAGTCAAGTACAAAAGATCCCATTACTCTTGATGCAATCTTAGTCTGCAAGAAGGTTGGGAACCAAGAAGAGCCTTCTGTTGACGTTAAAAGAGCAGGAATAAAAGCAAAAGAACTTAGCACTAAGCTGAAATCTGCTGGAATTAAATTATCTAAATCTGACGAGTCTGTTATTTTAGCGTCCCAGATTTTAGCAAATGTCTTTGATACCTCAATGTCGTTTGATTCTATGAAGTGTCTGTTGGAGCAAAAGATAGTAACGCCTAACAACGCCCATGCACCCGACCGCCAAGAGGCTACTTGTTGAGTATTTGAGGTTATTTGTGGCGGGTGATGGGCACCGTTGTCCGGCACGCGACTTCTCTCCCTAACTTGCCATTTGGTAAATGAGCTGGTTAGTGTTACCTCTACTTTCAAATATTCCTTTTTCAACTAACTGTTTGAGATCGCGCTGAAGGGTTCGGCGTGATGGTCCAAAGCATATAGACTCAAGCGTTTGGATAGTAAGGCTGCCATAAGTCAGTACGTATGCGATCGCAGCCTGCTGCCGAGGGTTCAGATCGTGCTGCTGAGTCAGGGCTTCTGCCTGTGCTTGGATGGCTGTTTGCGAAGAGGACAGATCACCATCGGATGAGTCAGCACCGATGAGATCACCCACATAAGGTTCCAGGTAATTGATCAGGACATTTTGAGTTTCCAAATGTAACTGATGCCGGCGGGTGTCATTGCTGCGCAGGGCAACCAACAACAACGCTTGATAAGTTCTTAAGAAAACCTCAGACAATAGCTCGCATTTTTCTAATGTGAGGGCCGAATTTCTCCCTTGCAGAAGCTTCGCCAAGCCTTGGATCATATTTTGATCAAAACTCTCATCGAAATACAGAAAGATATTTGGGGTTAAGTAGTACTGAATGTAGACAATCCTTGGCCCAAGGTTCTCAAAATACTCAGCGTAAGTTTCGACAATTCTGCGAATCACGACGGCTAGGGGCAACTGAAACGCTTCAGGGCTCATCAGTTGAGGGACCGTCTCGTCTAGGTATTGCTTATGCCGCTTTTCGAGCACATGAAAAATGGCCAGCTTATTCGGGAAAAAGCGATACAGAGTACCGACTGCGGTTTGAGCACGCTTAGCGATGTCGTGAGTTGTCGCAACATCATAACCCTTTTCCCAAAAGACTTCGGCAGCTGCCTGCAGAATTTGCTCAACTCTAATCTGGCTGCGGTGCTGCTGCGGTGGCTGAAGGAAATCGGAGTCACTATGAGTCACGTTGAATAAAAATTTTGCTTGACAGTTTCAATCTGAATGCGGTTAATATAGCAAAACATGAAATATAAGTCACCTTTGCTACCCAAAGATTATGGAATCACATACCATGCCTATCCTCGAGAAACCGGCTGTCCCACGGCCACCCGAACCAGCGGTGAATCCTCTGTACTCGCCGCGAGGTGCCAAGCTTGCGACGAGGGTTTGGAGAAACAACGTGGAAAGTCCACGTGCTGTTTGCCTGATGGTACCGGGTGGAGGCTGGCATTCTGGTTATTTTGAGCCCCTCGCTTTGTTCTTGAACCAGCAAGGTTTTGCCTGCACAAGTTACGATCCGGTCGGGATGGGCTACTCCGAGGCCGAACCGGGGACTCCCGAAGAGTGTATACACATCAACCAATTCGACGACTTTGTGGAAGACATCTTTGCGGCCCTAGTTTGGACCCAGCAGCAGCTGCAATGCTCAGCGGATGTGCCCATCTTCCTTATTGGCGAATCGGTCGGGGGTCTTCAAGTACTCGCAGCTGGCCTCGCAGAACACAGGGCAAAAGCGACTGGCATCAACTTGGCGGGAATCATTGTGACAGGTGCGGCGCTTGAAATCGATCCGGCCACATTGCCGCCCAAACCTGTTATCAAGGTCTTGGCCTTTCTGTCACGCTACTATCCAAGACTGAAAATGCCAGCAACCGACTTTTCAGCCACTTTTGACGCAGCGTTCGGCGACAAGGAGTGGGCCAAGGTCGCCCGTCTCGACCCAGGCGTTCAAGTTTCGCCTCGACCAACCATGGCGGCAGCGACTGCTACGGTCACAACCGGAGAGAAGATTGCGAGAAGGGCCGAGGCGTTTAAAGTGCCGTTACTGGCGATTCATGCCGTTAATGATTGCCGAACCATGTGTGCAGCCATGCAGCAGTTTGTCGATCAATCAGGCCCCCTAACGGAAGGCTTCTGGGTCGAGGACACTACAGGCCATCAACTGTTGCAAGATCGAGAAGAGGTCACTAGCAGGGTAATGGAAAAAATGGCTAGCTGGTTGCTGGAAAGGACGTGAGCGACATATACCCATCCTGCTTGTACTTTTGTTAAAGTGTCCCGTTTGTTTTGTCAAAGAAGATTGGCTGGTAGAAATTTAAGCGGATTACGTCGTGAGCTAACTCAATTTTCTCGTTCATATAGATTGGGACTGCTTGACTTTTGGGTATCGTCATCCGATCTAACAATTCTGTTGGAGCGGACTGATGACGGTGACTGCGGTAAATTTCTAAGTTGCTTGCAGCCGCTCAACAGCACCGTTATGCGGCAAGTATGATCATGATTGAAATTAAACATCCACAAGAGCAGGCGCGTTTACGCCGCCTTGCCCTGGCTGCACAAGGGTTGCTGCAGGCTCAGCCCTATGGGCGTGGTTTGGCGGGGGCACGTAAAGCGATTAACCACCTAGGGTCTGTACAGATCGACACCATATCGGTGGTGGAACGAGCACACCATCATGTTTTCTACTCTAGAGTGCCTAACTTTAAGCCAGTCATGACGGAGCAAATGTTGCTCAATGGAGACATTTTTGAATATTGGGCACATGCGGCAGCTTTTCTTCCTATCGCCGATTTTCGCTTCTCCTTACCCTACAAACATGCCATTAAAAACGGTCAAACCCATTGGTACAGAAACAGTGATAGGAAGCTCATGGATAAACTGTTGGCACGCATACGTTCAGATGGCCCGATACGATCCCGAGATATAGAAACGAACACCACAAAACGTGCAGGCTGGTGGGACTGGAAGCCTGCCAAAAAAGCACTCGAACAGTTGTATATGGAGGGCGACCTAATGGTCAGTGCCCGCGAAGGTTTCCAGAAAATATATGACCTGACCGAGCGGGTACTGCCATCTCACGTAAATTCACAAATGCCCAGCATGGAAGAATTTGCGGCGCATATTGTCGATCAACAGTTGCGCTGCCATGGGTTGGTTTCACTCAAAGGGCTAACCTACCAGCGCCGAAATGCTGAACTACGCAAGGCTGTAAAAGCTTTGGTAAATGAAAGGTTGGCGCAGCGCACTTTAGAACAATTACAAGTGAGCAGTGGCGAAGTATTTATATTGGAAACGGGTGCCTTCGAACGCCCTCTTCCCCGGTTGAGAAACCGCATGTTGATTCTTTCGCCATTCGACAATAGTGTGATTCAGCGAGAACGGCTCAAAGCACTGTTTCAATACGATTACCAGTTAGAGTGTTACGTCCCCGCAGCCAAACGTCAGTATGGTTACTTTTGCCTGCCACTGCTTTTTCGTGATGAATTTATTGGGCGAATGGATTGTAAAGCCCATCGAAAAATCAGCTATTTAGAGATTAAGTCACTACATTTGGAACAACATAATTTTGATGAAGCTTTAGTCATTGCTGCATTTGTAGATGCCATCACACAATTCTGTCAGTTTCAACAATGTGACTCGGTGTCTTTGACTCAAGCGCACCCGAAACATCTAACTCAACGTTTGCACAGTGCTCTAAAACCTCTGAGGTAATACAAAGGTAAAGGCAGTAATTTATTAGCGCTCCTTCATCAAAGGGTTAACAGGCCATCGCCTGCCTGGTGAACCTCTGTCCATCTGGGTGAGCGATAGTCACGATTCAAACTGCGATCGACGTGTCCCACAGGGCGCGGTAAGGCTTCATCGTTGATTTCCCTCTGCAAGAAGAGGCGCAGTTTCGTTTCCCAATCTTGGGGATAGTCGCGAATAATCGGATGCCTGACCACAATGGGCTGAGTTTCTCCTTGCGCCAGATCTACCACGACATCCAGGCTGAGTATTGCCAGAGAGCGAACAAAGATGCCAGTGGCGGCGATCGCAAAATCACCATCCACTTGCTTTTGCTTTAGCACGGCCACAAAATGCCCCCCTTGGGGGATGTTGTAAATCAGGTTGCTGGGGTCTTTTACTGGTTCGACCTCGACGTTATACCCCTCGGTAAGTCCGGCTTCGAGGGTGACGTCTTCATACTCTTGATCGGGGTGAGGAATATAAATAGTGAACTGATGAATATCCAGCCAGGGATTGAATACCGGATCATCACTATCTTGTTTCCAAGCATTGTATTGACGGCGCATCTCTTGCCCCACATGGCTCTCGCTGTTGCAGAGATGGATGAGAGCCATATTCAAAACGCACTGATCAAACTTGCTGAGTAACCCAACGATTTGCATGACTCAAGTCCCCTGTGAGAACAATACCCGCCTGTACCATTAGGGAAGATAGCGAACAGATATTTTGTATGTATAGCTGCAAAATAAGTTGTATTTAAGTTCTCTTAAGATTGTCTTGCCCAGTAAAATCGAGTTAATAAATCTACAATAAAATATACTTTTTGATTATTCTTAAAAAGCCTTAAAAATAGAAAATTCTATCTCGATCTCTGGTATGAATAGAAACAAAATGCCCGTCGGAATTGTTCACTATGTACCCTCAGCGATCAAGCTCAGTTAATGTCTTGATCTCAGAGATTATTGTTTCACGGCCTTTACTCTAAGCTAATAGGAGAATATTCCTGAGAGTTCTCTGAAGAGGGTTGTGTTAGCTGTCTCTATTGATTCTTCAAGAACAGCGACATTAGTCTAGTCGTAGATTGGGATTTCAGCCTCAAAAACAAATTTCAATAACGCATGATGGATGGACTAATGTATCTTTGGGAAGAGATATTATGCAGATTAAAACTATTTTTCAGGAGGCGATCGCCGAGTCTGATGAGGTGGTCACGATCGCGGTCATCACCAACGTTACCAGTCACTGTATTTTGGCGCGGCAACTCATGGATGTGTTGGGCAAGCCACCCGTCCACAGTGATCTAGAAATTCTCGGCAGCGACGACACCTGGACGATCGCCTGGTCTCAGCCTCAACTGACAGTGGACGCAGCAACCGCTGCCATCCAGCGGGCTTTGTCACCCACTATGCAGGAGAATTCAACGCGATAACCCTTACTCAAATGCGGGTTATTTCCTCCCAGACTGAAACACCACGATAGAGCTAATTTGGTGATTAGCCATGATGATCATGATTTGCGCGTGGGCGATCGCCTAATCAACCTGGATCAGGATCTTGTTGAATCGGATACATGGCAGTAACGAGAAAACGGCAGCGGCGTTCATGTCGCTCAAATACAGTCTTTAATCCCAATGTAATCCCAGCCAGTCTCGCATCACGCACCTGATTCATCAGCTTCCTCGAACGTAGCTGCAAGGGTTTCGTAAAAATCATAAAAAAAGAATAAACAAAACCTAAGGAATCCCGGTACCTCAGTTGGAAGGGGATTATACTGAATCCATCCACCTAATCACCCATATAGGGATGTTAGACTGACGTATTTCCACCTAATCATCCCTATAAGGGCATTGGGCTGAAATATTTCCATCTAATCATCCGTATAGGGGTATTAGGCAGAAACTTTCTCTCTAATAACAAGTTAAATCGGCGGCGGATTTAAAAGTTACTTATTAGGACAAACATATCAGTTATCTGTTAGCGTTTGGGCACCCTAAAAGAATGATCTCCGCCACGACTTAACTATTCGTTGGAGCCAACGGACGCCGTTAGCCCGACGCCGTCGAGTACGACGCCGTTCGCGGCTCAACTTTATCGTTCAACTGCTGAAACGCTTGTCAGATTGTGTAAGATTAAATGCTATCTATCCATCCCCTCATACAAAAATCTTGAGAATGCCAAATGCTTACAAAAGTTCATCTTCAAAACTTTAAGAAATTCAAAGACGTTACGGTTGAATTAAGGCCATTCACAGTCTTGATGGGAGAAAACAGCTCAGGCAAGACAACTGTACTGCAGTCCATTAACCTTGCATTAGACAGGTTTTATGTGCATGAATTTGTGGAGGCTAGTTCCGAAGGTGATTTGACAATACGAGACAAAGGCATTGGTTTGCCGACAATACCAGGTATTAGTATTGCAGACTCACGAGAGTTATATTACGCAAAGAAGACAGGTGGCAGATCAAAAGATGGTGGCTCAATAATTACATTGACGGATCTTAATGATAATGAATATAAATTGCAAATTAGATTGCTATATGGAGCCTTTAATATTAAATGTATCTCTGAGCAACATAATCTGAGTAATAACCCGTGCTTACACACTAAATCACCACTATTTATATCTGGATTTGTAGGGTTACTATCCTCTGAGGAGCGCTTGTTCCCAGCCGCTATGCAGGAGCGGTTACGAACAGGCGAGATTAGTCTGATTCTTCGCAACCTACTTTTGGATACTCA
Organism: Vacuolonema iberomarrocanum LEGE 07170; assembly: GCA_015207365.1. GTDB lineage: Bacteria > Cyanobacteriota > Cyanobacteriia > Elainellales > Elainellaceae > Vacuolonema > Vacuolonema iberomarrocanum. The sequence continues at coordinate 28,187 of JADEXA010000024.1, read as the reverse complement.
CCAAAGAAATCCTGAGCGATTTTCTCAATTAGTTAACAGGCTTAGAGAAGACTTTGATTTTTATTTAGGAGATATTGGCTTTAATGAAAATGCTGATGTGAATATAACCGCTAAATACAACGATCTATGTGAATCGCAACGTATGCCACTAGACTTCAGTGCATCTGGGAGTGGCTTTATGCAAATCTTACAAATCATTGCACCAATATACAGATTCTGCCCTGATCAATCTTCTGTGGTTTTGTTAGATGAACCTGATGCTCATTTACACCCAAACTTACAAACATCTTTAGCAAATACTTTAAGGTATATTCAGCAAGAGTTAGATATTCAAATTATAATATCTACCCACTCGACATCTATTATAAGAGCTGCACAACCAACTGAAGTTGTGCCAATTTCTTCACAAGCTGAAGTAAATACTTTTCTTGCTAATTCATCAGATGTAGAAGAACAAATATCTCTTAGGATCGATAACTATGACTTAGGAAAGACAATAATCAGTGGTAAATTGATTTTCTTCGAAGACTCTAATATATCTTTGTTTGAGGCTTTTGATAAAGTACTGGGAACAAAGTGTTTCTCAGGAGCTAATACAGTTCCAACATTGAGAGGGAGAGGAAAAGATGATAAAATCCCATTTCAGATTCATAATGTTCTCCAAGAAATGGTTGGTCAAGACATCGAAATTCACTTCATAAGAGATGGAGATGGGCTTGATACTGAATGGAGGGATTACCTCACAGAATTTGCTGCCAGGGCTAACGTTAAGTTGCATCATCTTCAAAAACACGAAGTAGAAAACTATATACTTAAACCCAACTTGTTCTATAGAGCTTTAAATTCAAAGTATCCTAGTAAAACACCTCCCTCTGAACAAGACATAGAGGCTAAGATAATGGAGATACTTAAAAATACTATTCAACTCAATAAGTATAGTTTTGATGACAATCTTGAGGATAGTATTTATAAAACAGCTGTTTTACTAGGTTTAAGTGAGTATCGTAATCCTCAGACTGTAAAGAGTTCAGCTAAAAGGATGCGTGAAGAATATGAGGCTTACACAGATTTAAATGAGTTACTAAGAGTTGGTATGGGTAAAGAAACTCTTAGGGAGGTTTTTGCTTGGTTAAATGGGCTAGGTTATAACCTATCGCGTAAAGATCTAATTGATCATCTGGATAAAACTGATGTCAATGATGAAGTTCGACTTATTCTTGAACAGTTGAAGTCAAGAGAATCAAAGGAGATGTCTGTTGATAGTTTGCCTGAAATGGATGAAGCAAACGAGGACAATGAGGATGATATTGAGGCTGAAGAGGATAGTTAGTCTGAACTGTAGGGACTCATGGCAGTCGAACACTGCTTTGGTACGGGCGACTTGAAGATTCTTGATACAGCATTACGGGCTACCTGCCGCCGCACAACTTCACTAACTATGAAGCCGTGAATGTGTCAAGTGGTTTTCGGCATTAGAGCTAGAAAAAATCCATATGAATACAGATCCTCAAGCTGAGTACTTCGCCGCTTTGACTGATTTACACCGTGGACTGGATCGTAAAGGGCCAGGTGATGCTGATGTCTCGCGCAATATTTTGAGCCATCTCTCTACGTTGCCTCGGAAGCCGCGAATTGCGGATCTAGGATGTGGGGGTGGTGCGAGTGCATTGCTGCTGGCGCAATACTTTCAAAGTACTGTTACGGCAGTAGATTCCTCGTTGGCTTTTATTAACGAACTCAAAGCTCGGGTAAAACAGTTGGGTCTTGAGCATTTAGTCATTCCAATTCATGGGGATATGGCTCAACTCGATTGGCCAGTGGGTTCGATTGATCTACTTTGGTCTGAGGGGGCTGCTTATAATCTTGGGTTTGAGCAGGCGCTTAAAACCTGGAGGCCGTTGCTTGCAATCAGTGGTGTTGCTGTCATATCAGAGATGAGCTGGTTTGCTGACGATGCCCCAGAGCCTGCGATCGCCTATTGGCAAAACGCCTATCCAGTAATGGGCACTGAGGCTGAGAATATCGCTCGGGCGAAGCGATCTGGCTTTAGCGTCCTTTCTACGCATCGGCTGCCGAGTCAGGCTTGGTGGGTCAATTACTACAACCCGCTCCGTGAACGAATGCAGCAGATCGAAATCACTTCGGTTACTCAATCCGTGATTCGTGAAACGGAAGAAGAGATGAACCTGTTTGAACAATTCAGCGACTTCTATGGTTACACGTTCTATGTTCTGCAAGCAGCCTAGAAGCAAGCTGTCTAACAATCCTAAGGAGCTGCCACGGCGAGCTGTACGGCGAGGATGGCAAACAAAACGGCGAACAAGCGTCGTGTCCAAAGAATGAGGTGGGGTGAACCTACAACGCGCTTGCGGAAACGACTGGCCAGCAACCCATAAGCGGCAAAGACCGCAAAGGTGATAGCCATAAAGACACCTCCCAGCCCTAACAATCCAATAATGGGGAATGACACGTCAGTTGGAATGAAAAGTGGCAGAAATGCCAAAAGAAATGTCGTTAGTTGCGGATTCAAAAGATTGAGCCAAACGGCTTTTCTGGCGATTTTCCATAGGTTCTGTTGGGGCAATGCTAGGTCTAAAGAAACGCCTCTGCTTGATCCCATCGCCCAGGCCACATAAATCAGATAACCTGTGCCCGCAAACTTGAGGAACTGGAAGGCGATCGCATTCATCTGCCACAGCAAAGACAGTCCCACAATACTCAAGAGTAGATGGGGAACGACCCCTGCTGTGCAGCCCAATGCTGCTGCGACACTCGCACGTTGGCCGTATAGCAGCCCGGTCGAGACCGTGTACAACGCGCCAATGCCGGGGATGAGAACAACAATCAAAGCGGCTAGCAAAAACTCAGGACTAATCATGTTTTCCTACCCTTCCGAGGCGGAGTAAATTTCCATCATTTCGACTTGAGCGTTTGGTGCAAAGAGCAAAACATTGTCACGAATGGCATCCAACTGTTGCTGCACCATCGCTGTGGCTATTCCCGGTGGAGCATAGGCCACATACAAGGCACGACACGTACTAGGCGAGATGGGCGTCCGCTGGTCTTGACCATAGATGATGGTGCAAACAATCCCTTTGACATCGGACATCATGGCGTCGTTGGGCTTCAGCGTTTTCTCCGCACCACTCATTTGCACAAACGACTCGGTTCCCTGGGCGGCATCAATGATGAGAGGAGGAACGAGTAAATCGGCATCGTGCCCCGCTGTGAGGATCAGGGTTTCTAACTCCGCCGCAAAGTTTGCATCCACTAGTGGACTCACGTTGGGTAGCGCTTTGCCCTTGTGGACAATAGATTCTAGCTGAAGCTGAACGTGATAGGTGTTGCCAAACTGCTTGTAATACTGGCGATAAGCGCTGAGAACCTCCAGCCCCAGCAAGTCCTTTCGCGAATAGCTTGCAAAGGTTTCGCGCAGGCGTAATTCAATCTCGCGTTTCTTTTGGTCTAAAGGGGTTTCTCGTTTGGCATTATCCACCGTGCCAATTAGCAGAAGCCCCACATGCCCGCCAGAAAAGTGCTGGTGCCAGCGGTCTGTAACTTCAACATGCAGCATGGTTCGGCTCCTCGACAAACATGGATCGCATCAATGACTGGCATCCTAGTGATGGCATCAAAAAGATGTCATTAGAGGCCAAACTCCTGATGGATGGGGTGTAGTGGTTGTCTAAAGCTTATAAATTCTCAGGCCGAGCGGTCTTGCACGCAATTGCGGTATTGTCCTGGGGTGATACCCCACAGCTTCTTGAACCAGCGATTGAGGTGACTTTGGTGGGTAAACCCGGTGGCGATCGCCACATCAGCAATGGGCAACCCATCAGCGAGCATCGCTTTGGCATGCCTGATGCGGACTTGTCGCAGGTAGGCATGGGGCGGAATGCCGACTGTTTCCCGAAATACTCGAATTAGGTGGTAACGGCTGAGGTGGGTGAGATGCGCCAGCGCACTGAGCGAAATCTCTTCGGCATAGTGGCTTTCGATGTAGTGCTTGATCTGGGTTACCGCTCGGCGCTCTTGGCCGATTGGTGCGAGGGATGGGGGTGCGTCAGCGTGGCGTTTGATGAAGGTTGCTAGCACCTCCAGAAACTCTGTTTCTTGTTGGAGGAGAGACTCTGAGGATTGCTCGAACTGCTGGTGTAGCTGTCGTAGCTGTTGGGCTATGGCGCCATCGGTCAGTACGCCAGATTGGAAGAAGGGTATGTTTTGGGGGCGATCGCTCATCTCGGAAGCAACCCTTTCCAGCAGGCTGACATCCAGATAGAACATGCGATAGCTCCAACCCTCGGTGACGGCAGGATGCCCCGTGTGAACCTCCCCAGGGATGCACAGGTTAATATCACCCCTCGCGGCAACCACATTTTCACCCCGATAAAAGAAACCCAGAGCACCCTGTTCGATGACCCCGATGGCGTAGCAATCGTGGGTATGCCGGGGAAAGGTTTGAGTGCGATACTGGGCACGCAACAACTCCAGCTCGCCAAACCGGGGAACGCGCCATAGTTTGCTGGTTTCCGATGCGGCCATTGCCCGCTCCATGCTCGCCATGAAAGCTATCTTAACGCGATCGAGGCATCTGAAAATGTCCTGTACGATGCGCACCCTTACGGGTGCTTTGGGCTGGCGCAGAACGTAGGTGCAATGATAAGCCCGACACTATCGGTAAGGATATGGGCAAGGATGCAGGGAAGTAAGTCGCCTGTCCATAGGTAAAAGAGCGTGAGCAGGCCACCCGAAATCACCGTTGTTCCGGCGGGAATCCATCCCCACAGAGGGGCATGGGCTAGACCAAAGGCGATGAGTACCAGCACGCCGCCCGCCCAATAACTTCTGGTGAAGGCAGACAACCGCTCTAGGGCATAACCGCGATACAGGATCTCCTCTACCGTTCCGCCCACTACAACAGCAAGGATGAGGTACCAAACGGGGAGCTGCGACAGTTGTGATAAACCGCTTTCAAAACCCGGAAGGTTGAGTCGTTGCATGACCCAGATCAACAGCGGCGAATAGATAAAGATGAGGATACCTGCAAAGCCTAAACCCCATGCGATCGCCTGCCAGTGAAAAGGCTGTAGGCCAATGGAGGATAACGGCTGATCTTCCCAAACCAAGACGATGCCGAGAACGATCGCACCCAGCCCGACGAGCAATAGCTGTTGCAACAGGTTTTTGGTCAGGTCATTGAAGGGACTGAAGAGGCGATCGCTCACGGCTAAGAGAGCTGGCCCACCCAACGCAAAACATAAGCCAATCAATGTGGGATAGTTGTCTTGCATGTTTATCAATCCATAGTAATCAAACCAACAGGTTAAGAGAAAACACTCGATTCTGGCATAGGATAGGTTAGCGTTAGCGTAACCCATCGGATCGGTTGATGGTAGGTTGTGCTGCGTCCAACGTCAACCTACGCACACTATCTGTCTGTTCATTAAGGGAGCCAAGGTTACGATGCAGCAGGGTTCACAATCGGCATCTTCATCCAGTGAGTGGGTCGTGCCCAATGCTCAGATACGGCAAGCCGTGGTGCATGTGTGTGAGCACGATCGCGCGTTCCAAACCATTGAGGCTGAAGCGGGGCCTTTGACCCTGCGGAAATGGGCACCGGGTTTCTCGTCGTTGGTTCGAATCGTGTTAGGGCAACAGTTCTCTGCCAAAGCCGCGCAGGCGATCTTTCAACGTCTCAACGAGCAGGTTACCCTCACCCCAGTAAACTTCGCAGCGGCTTCGGAAGATACCCTAAAACAAGTGGGTTTCAGCCGCGCGAAAATTGCAACCTGCCAACGATTGGTCGAAGCGATCTTGTCTCAGCAACTCAACCTGGATACCTTGCCCGATTTACCCGATGCCCAAATTACAGAACAACTGACCCACATTAAAGGCATCGGTGTTTGGACAGCGGAAATTTATTTATTGTTTTGCTTAGATCGCTTGAGTAGTTTTCCCGCATCAGATCTGGCAATTCAGATTAGCTATCAACGGCTAAAAGGACTGGAACAGCGGCCAACACGGAAGGAGCTACTGGAACAGACGCAGGATTTTATTCCTTATCGTGGGGCGATCGCCCATTTGCTCTGGCATTACTATCGCCATTTAGCCAAACGATGAGCACTGGGTTCTTGCGCACTAAAATTAAGGAACACCTTGTTTGGGGATAAATCAATGCCCTCACCTTTGCCTGGAATGGATCCCTATCTGGAACATCCTCGTTCCTGGCCGAACTTTCACCATCGATTAATTACGGCGATCGCCATCAGCTTGGCACCACAGCTGCGCCCTAAGTATCGCGTGGTTGTTGAGGAAGCGATTTATCAAACCGAAGGGCAAGATTCTGTGTTGGTGGGTGTTCCGGAGGTAAGGGTGCAGCAGGCAAAACGGGTGATAGCAGAACCCACACAAGGTTCAGGCAATGGCTTGACGGTCGGACAACCCACCGTCATCGATTTGCCGATGCCGGATGTGGTGCGGCAGGGGTATCTCGAAATCCAAAATGTAGCAACGAGTGAGATGATAACCGTTGTAGAGGTTTTATCTCCGACGAACAAGCAACCTGGAGAAGGCCGACGAACCTATGAGGCAAAACGTCAAACGATTTTAGCCAGTGCGACAAATTTGATAGAGATTGATTTGTTGCGCCAATGGCCTCCAATTATGCGTTTGTCTGAGCAAATTAGAACGCATTACCGAATTTTAGTCAGTGCGCAGGCGAATCGCCCGCAAGCGAGTTTGTATGCATTCAATGTACAGGAGCCCATTCCTGCATTTCCATTGCCACTCCAGGAAGGAGAGTCGGAGCCGATTGTCAATTTGCAAGGGCTGATCGGAGAGATTTATGACCAGTCCGGATACGATTTGGTCATTGACTATAGTGAAGAACCGATCCCTCCGCTGGAGCCGAAGGACGCAGCATGGTTGGCAGAGTGGATGAAACGAGAAGGGCTGCGATAGTCGGGCGATCGCTCCTCAACGCCTAGTGCATTAGACCTGAGTGCAGGATAAAACCCAGAAAACCCTTGATTTTGTATAGCGCGGGCACCGCCCGCGCTATACAAAATCAAGGGTTTTAGCTGGGTTTCGATTTTTTGTCCTGTACTTATAGCGCTATGCGCGTTAGTTAAGTACGGTTGTGTGGGGCGCGCCGCGCCCCACACAACCTTTGCTGTGCTTAATGCGGTTGCACACCGCTATAGTGCATAGACAACAGGGACTCCGCAACTGGTGCTGGGTTGCGCTAGGCTCAATATCGATTGCTAGCGCAACATTTGTCAGGCAATCTAGTTTGAGCCGTATTCCGTATTTGAGTCGTCCAAGGCTTTTGTAAGTTCAAAGGAAGAATCAATGAAATATCGACAGCTTGGTGATAGCGACCTGACTGTTTCAGAAATTGCTCTGGGTTCCTGGCTGACCTATAGTGGTGGCGTAGAGCGACAGCAGGCCGAAGCCTGTGTGCATAAAGCGTTTGACGTGGGCATCAACTTTATTGATACCGCCAATGTCTATGGCCGTGGGGCAGCGGAGTCATTTTTAGGCGATCTGTTGCAGGGCATCGATCGCAGCTCCTATGTGCTGGCTACGAAAGTCTTCTTTCCCATGTCGCCCACAGATCGGGGGCTTTCCTCGGAGCAGATCCACAAACAGCTCGATGCGTCTCTCCAACGTCTGCGCACGGATTATGTCGATCTCTATCAATGCCACCGCTATGATGTTGAGACGCCGCTGGAAGAAACAATGGCGGCTCTAACGGATGTGGTGCGGCAGGGGAAAGCCCGTTATATCGGCTTTAGCGAATGGAACCCAGACCAGATTCGTGCGGCTCTGAGTTTGCCAGATGTCGAAAAGTTTGTATCTAGCCAGCCCCAGTATTCCATGCTGTGGCGGCGACCCGAGAAGGAGGTATTTCCTCTTTGTGCTGCGAATGGCATTGGGCAGATTGTCTGGTCTCCCTTAGCCCAGGGAGTGCTCACGGGCAAGTACAAGCCTGGAGAAGCGCCACCGACGGATTCCCGTGCGGCGAATGACAAGATGAATGCCTTTATGCAGGACTTGAGGAGCGATCGCATCCTCAGCGCTGTACAAAACCTCGAACCTCTGGCGCAGCAACTCAATATTTCCATGGCACAACTGGCGTTGGCCTGGATTTTGCGAGATGAGCGGGTAACGTCGGCCATTGTAGGAGCCAGTCGCCCACAGCAGGTGATCGACAATGCTGCCGCGTCTGGGGTGGAGCTGAGTGAGACAATGCTGGCCGAAATTGATAAGGTGCTGGCTCCAGCCAATCTCTAGATAACAGGTTCAGTTGCACACTTTAGCTTGCAAGGTTATATCAAATCCGGTCGAAGAACCCAACTATCGTTTGTGGCCGCTGCAAAGCAGCGGCCACAAACGATAGTTGGGTTTTATGGTTATTGAATCGGAATGGATATTGGCAAGGTTAAGCGTCTGGTAGCTTCAGGGTGCCAAATTTGGGAGACCAAAACTCTCCACGACTCTGGAAAAAGGCAACCTCTTTGCATTTGCCCCGCCGATTTTCCAACAGCGAACAGCGCAGCATGACTTTATCCTGGCCGTCTTTGGTGTAGGCATAGCGTTCCAACAGGGCTCCACAGACCGGGCAGGGATGGTCAACGAACTGGTCGGGGTTGAGTGCTTGCCGTTGGGCATGGGGCAACTCGTAGCGCTTGGCTTTGGCGTTCCAGAACATCACCGTACTGCATCCGGGTGCGGCACATCTGAGGAAGTGCTTGGCTTTGAGCTTCTTGGAGCGGGAGGGCACTTTGTTCATGCTGCCGCCGCAGCTAGGACATTTTGTTTTCGTTGTAGTTTTGGTCGCTTTTGCCGTTGTAGTTTTGGTCGCAACCGCTGTGGTTGAACCCGCAGCGGAAGAGTCCGAAGTCGATGCTGGACGGTCGGCAGCGATCGTGAGCGATGGGAGTTGCGACTTGGCCTGGGCGATCGCCGGCCCAAAGTAGCTGCGATGCCAGTCAATCAGGTAGGTTTGCCATTCCTGCTGGCCAGTGGCGATCGCATCTAACGCTGCTTCCATTTGTGCTGTAAATTCGGGTTGGAGTAAGTCGGGGAGAAGGGTTTCCAAGGCTCCGTCTAGCTCTAGCCCCAGCGCCGTCGGCTGTAGCTTTCCTTGGTGTAGCCGCACATACTCGCGTTGCTTCAGCGTTTTGATGGTTGGCGCATAGGTACTGGGTCTGCCGATGCCCTTCTGCTCCATCAGCTTCACCAGCTTGGGTTCGCTGTAGCGAGGCGGCGGTTGGGTTTGCTTTTGATCGGCCTGCGCTTGCTCCAGGTGCAGCGGTTGCCCCTGCGTCAAAGGCGGCAATACGGTATTGGCACTGATATTGTTCCAGTAGCGGGTGTATCCGGCAAACTCTAGCACCTGGCCCCGTGCTTCCCAGTAGGCTTCGCCCGACTGCGTGACAACCCGTGTTTTGCGGAGGCGCGCCGGGGCGCATTGGGAGGCGATCGCCCGGTTCCAGATCAGCTCATAAAGGCGGGCAGCATCGGAGGGCAGCTCCCGCTGAAGCTGCTGGGGGACATGATTCACCTGGGTCGGACGAATCGCTTCGTGGGCTTCCTGAGATCCCTTAACGGCACGATGTCGGGTTGTTTTGCGGGGGAGATTGGTGGGGTCATGCTGCTGCAAATACTGCCGCACCGATTCACAGAAGGGAGCCGAAAGCATCACCGAATCGGTTCGCATGTAGGTGATATGTCCCTTTTCGTAAAGGGATTGAGCAACCTTCATGGTTTGCTCTGGGCTGAAGTGTAGCTTGGCACCAGCGGCTTGCTGCAGGGTCGAGGTCACAAACGGTGGCGGCGGCGACTGGCGGGCTTCTTTTCCCTCGACTTGCAGTACCTGATGGGGATGGGCACGCGCCATCGCGACCAGTGCATCAGCGCGTTCCTGGGTCGTGACTCGATCCGACTCGGGTTCTGATCCTTTCTCGTCTGAGTCGTGAGCCGATTTTCGTCGGGGGTTGGGGCTGCTGCGATAAAAGGCTTTGAACCCCTCTTGGTAATTGACCCAAACACTCCAGTAATCTTGGGGCACAAAGGCTTGAATCTCGCGCTCGCGCACACACAGCAGATGCAGGGTGGCGCTCTGCACCCGCCCCATGGATTTTGCGCCATTGTTGAGCGACCAAACGATATGGCGACTGCCTTTGTAGCCCACCAACTTGTCGAGGCAGTCTCGCGCTCGACCTGCGGCCACCAGATTTTGGTTGAGGGTGCGGGGATGGGCGATCGCCGCCTTGACGGCTTGCGGGGTAATTTCGCTGTAGACTACGCGCTGGGGATTGCGCAAATTGAGCGCCTGCTGCAAGTGCCAACCGATAGTTTCCCCTTCGCGATCGGGGTCGGTGGCAATGTAGACGCGATCGGCTTGCTTAACGGCATGCCGCAGGTCTGAGAGGACTTTTTTGGAGCGAGCATCGCGGGGGCGATAGCGACAGTCAATCGACTGGCCTCCCAGGTCAAAGCCGAGGGCATCTTCGCCATCGTTGGCCAGTTCTCGCACATGCCCCATGCTGGCTTTGATGATCCAGCCCGAGCCGAGAATTTGTCCGAGTTTCTTCAGCTTTCCGGGGCTTTCAATCAATAGCAAGTTAGGCATGGCGACCTCACCTTGATGCTGGATTCAATCCTCTATTTTGATAGTACATCTGAACTTCTAAAATGTCTCGGTCTGTTTTGCAGGATCTGGTCTTTAGGCGATCGCGCCAGCAACCGTCTCAAACAAAGGTTGAGCATTGGGTGGCCAGATCTGCCAGAGGTGAGTTCGGGATCAGAAAATCTGGCGGTTGAACTCGCGACTAGCAGAGCAAAACCCGTGAAGGCGCGCGATAGCGGGTTCTCAAACTACGAATTTTCATAGTCCGCAACGGCGGACTTGGTTCTGATAGCCGCGACTTTAGTCGCCAAGGCGTTATCCCGAACTCACGCTACCAGGGATTACCAATCATCGTAAACCCGGCCCAGTAATAGGGATGGGAGAAATCAACTCGCGCCGCATTGCTGATTTCGGGGGGAAGCGATTCCCCTCTAATGGCTTGCTGCACGCCGTCACTGTTTAGCGTCAACTCGCCTCGAAGCATCGCCCGCTGCGTTTGTTGTATGGCATCGCCCTTGGTCGGAACCGTCATCAAATTCTCGTAAAACCCGGTCATAAAGAGAAACGTCCCCACATCCGATACAAACCATAAGCTGGCTAAGGCTGACTTTGCCCCCGATTGCACCGCTAGCCCCGCAAAACCTAGCTCGGCATTGGGGTCGCCCAGGGCGGTTTGGCAGGCACTCAGCACTAGCAGCTCCACTGGAGGTGTTCGTAGCCCCATGTGCCGGACTTCATCCAAGCGCAATTGCCGATCCCAGAATTGGATATAGGACTCGCGTACCGATCCAGCAGCGAAGTTCGCATGGGTCGCCAAATGGAGGATGGGATAGGGTTCGCGCGATCGCAATTCAATCAAGTTATCCAGGGTAAAAGCTTGGTTTAGTGAGACATCCCCTTGCCAGAGACGATTGATCGCCGCCAACTCCAAGGGGACGGCAGGTAGGGGCAATTGCGATTGAAACTCGGAAGCCCCCATCGCCAGCACCTGCGCGTTTGACAAATCTGGCGGTTCTGGATCCAGCAAATTAAAGGCTGGAATAAAGGCAAGGCCATACTTTTCGACCAAAAACCGCTGTCCATCATGCAAGGCGGCCATGGGGATCCCTCGCAACTGCCCACCTAGGCAAAAAATCAGCTTATTCACCCCTTGCGTCTCTAGCTCGAATTCGAGGGGTTCGATTAGCCATTGAAAAAGTTTCTGAGCCGCAGGCAGGTAGCGGCTGCTGGGTGAATTGACTGTCGTTAACCCGATCCGAAATTCCTGGATAGTCTCAGCCATGATGTCAGCTGGGGCATCGCTGACCCGGTGATGGGTGAGCGTTCCGTCGGGCAAGAGCAAAATCACTTCTAGTTGGTTCGGGGCTGGCACGGCATAAATGAGTGCAGACTGTTGCCCGGTAATTTCAGCGTTTTGTCGTAACTGTTGGGCAATTTGCTCCGGAGATGGAATGCTGGTTCTAAACAGTCGTCCGTAATATTCATTGAGTTGCTGTCGCCACCCTCGTTCTAGTTGCTGGATCGCCTCAGAAATATTGCCTGCATCCAAAGATGCAGCCAGTTGTTGAGGATTCAACCGCAAAGCAGAAATGGGGGTTTGTAATGGGTCTGGTGTGGTTTCCGGCTGAGCCTGGAGCGGTAACAGGAGCGACAATACAAGGCTAATCCCCAATAGAAACCCGAGCAGCAGGCGGCGATAGTATCTCATTGGTTACGGAATGGATGAACGCAAGGACTGGATTGTGAGCAAGCATGGCTTTGAGTAGATTATTTATTCCTTCAGCCCGAAAGTGACGTGATCCTGCATATTTTTTGAAATCCAGGAGCGATGCAAACCCTCGTTCTGCCTCTCAATTATGTTTGGTCATCCTAGAGATAGACGGGGCGAGCCTACTGAACTGCCACCTTGCGCCCAATCGGGATGCATAGGGGAGTGCCAGCGACGGGATCATTAACGATGCGACAGTCTAGACCAAAAACATCGCGCACTAGGGGCTCGGTCATCACCTCTTGTGGCACCCCTTGAGCATAGACCTGTCCTTCTTTCATCGCAATCAAGTAATCCCCATAACGGCAAGCCTGGTTGAGGTCATGTAGCACCATTACAATGGTGCGCCCTTCCCGTTGATTGAGGTCGTAGAGGAGATCGAGCACCTCAATTTGATGCGCCAGATCCAGGAAGGTTGTTGGTTCATCCAACAGCAAAATCTGGGTGTTTTGAGCCAGCGTCATCGCGATCCAAGCCCGTTGGCGCTGGCCACCCGAAAGGCTATCGATGGGGCGTGTTGCTAAGTCCTTTAATTCTGTAATGGCCAGGGCGGCTTCAACGTGATGTTCATCTTCTTCGCTCCATTGTTGAAGCCAGTTCTGATGGGGATAGCGCCCCTGGGCGACCAATTCTCGTACCGTTAGCCCTTCCGGAGCCGTTGGGCCTTGCGGCAACAACCCAAGCTTTTTGGCGACAACCTTGGTCGGCAGGCTAAAAATTGAAGCACTGTCGAGATAGACCGTTCCGCCTTTGGGCTTAAGCAGTCGCCCCAATCCTTTGATTAGCGTCGATTTACCGCAACCGTTTGGCCCTACAAGCACCGTGATTTTGCCAGCGGGGATGGCCAGATCAAGCGAGTTGATAATGGCTTCGCTATCGTAGGCCAGGGTTAATTTACGGGTGGTAAGGGCAATGTGAGTTGCAAGATCAAACATTGTGGGTAGAAAAATATTGCTTTCGATGTGCGTTTTGACATGCCATACATGCAGCAAATTGGGCTACACCCATGGCGATGCCCCTGAGCGGCTAACTAAAGTCGCGCAGCATTTTTTTGATTTCAAGATTATGGAGTTCTTCCTGACCGATTTTGGTGCGGGTATATTCCTCTAAATAGATGCTGGCATCTTCGACTACACCTAACAGCTCTTTATACATGGCTAAGGCTTTTTGCTCATGGTTAAGGCTTTCTTGCAGCAGGTCGCGGACGGAATGTTGATGGGTCTCTTCGATCGCCGCAATTTGTTGACTCGGATGCCCTTCTAACCCTGTGAGAATTTCCCCCGCTTCTTGGGCATGCAGCAGCGACTCATTGGCCTGGGCCTTAAAGAAATCCACAATTGGAATGCGGTTTGGACCCGTCACCATGAGGGCGTAATGGGTATAGCGGACAACGCCAGCCAACTCAAACTCCATCACTCGATTGAGTAGCTTGGTTGTGCTTTCGATATCGAGGTCTTTCATAGATACTCCTAGTCAAGGAAGGGTGCTAAGGGTGAATGTTTAGCTGTGCTGTAGATTCAGCGGATGTTTGGATATTACGCTATTGAGGCGATCGCTTACGTTCGCCGAGTGCGAATGAGGAGATATAAAAAGTAGGGTGCGCCCACAATCGCGGTAATGATGCCGCAGGGCAACTCAATTGGGGAGAATAGCAGCCGCCCAATCAAGTCAGCCACCACCACCAATGCGCCCCCCGTCAATGCAGCTACTGGCACAAGACTCTCGTGTGAGGGGCCAATGATTTGTCGCGCCATGTGCGGAGCCATCAAGCCGACAAAGCTGATGCCCCCTGCTGTCGCAACGGCTGAGCCCGCTAGGGCAACACTGCTGAGGAGGAGCCACCCGCGCTGCCATTCTAGGCGGCTGCCCAAGCTGCGAGCCAAGTCGTCCCCCAATTGCAACGCATTCAGTTCCCGGCTGAGGAACAGCGACAGCAGCCCAAACGCAACTAACCAGGGAGTGAAGGCTACAACCTGTGGCCAACTGCGCCCATACACGCTGCCCGCTAACCACACGAGCGCCTGGCTTACATCATTAATATTGCCAAAAGTTACCAGCAAGTTGGTCAGGGCACCCGCAATTAGGCTAAAGCCCACCCCTACTAGAATCAGCCGGATAGGAGAACTGCCGTCTTTCCAGGCCAGCAGATAAATCAGTGCGGCCACAGTCAGCGCCCCACTAAAGGCGGCGAGGGGGAGAACAGCAATGGGGACAGCGGGGAAGACCACAATCAAGCTCACCGCCGCGAGAGCAGCTCCGGCATTGACCCCGATAATGCCGGGTGCCGCCAGGGGATTGCGGGTAATGCCCTGGGTTAGCGTGCCTGCGATCGCCAACGCCATGCCTACTTCCCACGCCACTAGGGTGCGGGGCAGTCGCAGGGTGTTGACCACAAATACATAGTCTGGGTTGTCTGTCGGTACCCCAAGAATCGTCCGAATCACATCCTGGGGTGGCACCGGATATTCTCCCTGGCTGACGCTCCAGACCATGGCGGCTAAGGTTACGAGCATGAGTCCCAGCATGACCCCTGGTACGCGGAGATCTAGCCGCAGCGATAGGTTATCTAGGCGGAAGATGAACCATCTATCTGTCTTCTTAAACAAGGGTTTGGGGAGAGGCATTGGCTGGAGGAGTGGATGGGGGATGAGTGGGAGGTGGGTCGTTTTGAGTTTTGAGTTTCGAGTTTGTCTGCTTTCTGCCTGTTGAAGGTTGCTATCGCTTGATTTTGGAGCGTGTGAGATAGATAAAGAATGGCGCACCGAGTAGGGGCATGACGATGCCGACGGGGAGTTCTTGGGGCTGAATGATCAGCCGGGCAAGGATGTCGGCAAGCAGTAACAAAATGGCTCCGACAATGGCGGAGTAAGGCAAAATCCAGCGGTAGTCTGCTCCCGCCCAAAACCGAACGATGTGGGGTACGATCAGCCCGATGAACCCGATGGGGCCAGCGATCGCCACTGAACCCCCAGCCAGGAGCACGACACTCGCAGCCGCGACGCCTTTGACCCAAGCAGTTTTCTGTCCTAACCCTTGAGCGATCGATTCCCCGAGACTCAGGGTTGTGAGCTGTTTGCCCATCAACAGCCCTATACCCAACCCGAGGGTCAGGTAAGGCAAGGCCTGCACGACCAGATCCATATCGCGCCCGGCGACAGACCCGGCCAGCCAAAAGCGAATTTCTTCTAAGGTCCGCTGGCTAAGAATGAGAATGGCTGTCGTTAGCGAGGATACCAGGGCGGTGAGGGCAGCTCCGGCAATGGTCAAATTCAGCGGCGTTAGCCCCCCGCGCCCCAGTGACCCTAAGCCGTACACCGTGACAGCGGCGATCGCGGCTCCGACAAGGGCAAACCCGGCATATACGCTTAGGGACGCGGCATTGAGCCAGAAGACGGCCATCACCACGGCCAGCGCGGCTCCGGCGTTGATGCCAAGGATGCCTGGATCGGCCAGGGGATTGCGGGTGAGACCCTGCATGATGGCTCCCGCCACCGCCACCGCTGCCCCTACCAAGAGCGCCGTGATGGAGCGCGGTACCCGAACCGTGCGAATAATGAGATGTTCTGTCGAGCCATCCGGTTGGGTAAAGGCTTGCAGGATATCGTCGGGGCCAATATCAGCCACGCCCAGGGCAATGCTTGCCATAAAGCACAGCAGCAAGAGAAACATGGCCAAACCAATGCCTCCGGCCAACAGAGCTGTTCGCGAGCGGTTTGGTTGTTGCCGAGCTGTCACAACTGACACAGTGAGCGTACCCTGCTTGATAAGAAAGATTCCCACTAATCCTAAGCCTGTGTTGTCTATTTCAGCAAGTGGCAATGGTGTGGAGGTAATGATTTTTGGGGGTGCGGGCGCTGCCCCGCACTCCCAAAAATCATTACCTTTTGAGGATGACCCAGCAAGTTAATGCGGGAAGATTTTCGGTGGAATCAAGGCGGTGTCAATTGGTCTCAGCGATTGAAGGGGTAGGCAGCGATCGCGACAAGTTGAGCCGTTGGTTGCTCCGAGCCTATGGTTGCCCAGGCCAAGGACGTGCGACTCAAAAAAGGTCAATAAATGGAATTTCGTGCGATCGGTCAACGTCCACCCTTGACAGAGAAAATCAAAATTAGTATATGTGTATTACTTTGGAGGTTTCTATATGTCTGCTTGTCTGCTCATTCGATTTTGATAATTGAGTAAGGGAGTATTTTGCTATGAGTTTTGCAAAGGCAACACCGATCTTGCGCATCTTTGATGAAGCGAAAGCGAAGGAATTTTATGTAGATTTTCTGGGTTTTAGTGTTGATTGGGAGCATCGTTTTGCAGATGGCATGCCCCTTTATATGCAAGTTTCCAAAGATGGCTGTGTTCTTCATTTGTCGGAACACCATGGAGACTGTTGCCCAGGAGCGGCAATGCGCATTGAGACGGATGAATTGGAGGCGTTTCATACCGACCTCATGGCGAAGCGTTATCAAAATGCACGGCCAGGGATAGAAGAAACACCTTGGGATTCCCGAGATATGTCAGTTAGCGATCCCTTCGGGAATCGGCTGACATTTACCAATGCCGTTAGTACCTGAACCAGCATCTTGCTCGTAGACTATCTAGTGATGCAGGATCCAAGTATGAATTTTTTTCGAGGAGGGGTGCGCTGTACCCTTCCTCGAAAAAAATTCATACCCCCAACCAGCAACGCCGACTATCTTGTTAATCTACTTAAAAAACTGGAGGTAATGATGGCAGAGACTCTCAGTAAAACAGCGTCTCAATGTAAGTTTGAGGGCTTAACACCTATTCTTAATGTCAAACGTATTTCTGAAAGCATTGACTATTATGTCAATCGTCTGGGATTTGCAAAAGATTGGGACTGGGGAGAACCACCAACCTTCGCATCCGTTTCGCGAGGGGGTGTTTGTATATTTCTGTGTGAAGGAGCCCAGGGGCAATCTGGCACATGGATGTCCATCTTTGTCGATAATGTTGATGCATTGTACGAGACCTATCAGGCGCAAGGAGCCATTATTCGTCAAGCCCCCACCAATTTCCCCTGGGGAATGCGCGAGATGAACGTTGAAGATCCCGATGGTCATCGCCTACGGATTGGAACGCCGATAGAGATACCCAGTGATGAGGTCGATGTCTAACGATTTTCAAGTTCTTAAACCTCAGTACTATAGCGCTATGCGCGTTAGTTAAGAACGGTTGTGTGGGGCGCGCCGCGCCCCACACAACCGTTGCTGTGCTTAATGCGGTTGCACACCGCTATATTTTATTGAAAGCCATGCGCCGCATGGCTTTCAATAAAATAGTACTGAGGTTCGCCAGTCGGATTCGGGCTTATAGGTTGACCCAGAGACGTGCGCGTCGGAGGAGAAACATCATCGGTGTTTCGGTACGCGAGACGATGCTGGCCTCGGCTTGCATCCCAGATTGCAGGGGGCAGGTGCGATCGCCCCTCACCAGTGCAGGGGCATTGGGCTCGATTGACACTTCGTAGTAAGAGCGTTGAGCTGTTGGGGCATCAGTTGTACCGGATGATGCCGTTATAACATCTGGGGAAACAGCGATTACTTCTCCGGTCAGAACACCGTAGTCAGGATAGGGGCAGGCTGAGACTCGCATCTGTGCCACCTGCCCCACCTCTACCCGTTGGATGAACTGGGGATTGACCTGGGCTTTGATCACCAGGCTAGCTTGGTCGGGGGCAATTTCGGCCACCGTATCGCCACTGCGGATGATTTGATCCACATTGCGCAGGGTTAGTTGCAAAATCACGCCATCGCTGGTGGCGCGGATGATGGTTTTGGCCAGGTCGGCCTCCGCCCTTTGTAGCTCGGTTTGTTGTTGGAGCAGTTGGTCTTGCAATTGCACCCGCAGTTGAACCAGGGCTTCGCGCTCGCGGTTGAGGTTGGCCAGGGTGGCGGCTCCGGTGGCGGCTTGTTGGCCAATCTGCTCTTGGGCGATCGCCACCGATGCATTGGTTGGGTTGACGGCGGCCTGTGCCCGCGCGAGTTGCGCCTCAGCGGTTCTGACCGCCGCCTGTTTTTCTTCGAACTGCAACTGCGATATGGCTCCTGAACCCACCAGTTGTGCATAACGCTGCATCTCGGTTTGGGCAAACTCTAGCGCGGCTTCCGCCTCCGCGAGATCGGCCTGGGCGGTTGCTTGCCGTTCGGCCAGTTCTTGCTCCCCGCGCCGTAATTCGGCTTGAGCCACCGAGAGGGCTTGGTCGCGCGATCGCCCCTCCGCTGCAATCTGCGCTTCCAAAAACTGGATCTGGGCATTCATCTGGATGAGTTGCTGCTGGGTTTGCCGCAGGGTATTTTGCAGTTGGTCGCGCTGGGTTTCCAGGCGAGAGGCATCTAAATAGGCGATTGCCTCGCCTCGCTGCACCGTCTGATTGGGGGCGACATCAATCCGTTCGATGGTGCCATCTAGTTCTGCCTGCACCAACCGCACCTCTCCAGCGGGGCGAATGCTAGCCGATGCGCGAACGGTGACGTTGTAGCGGATAACAGAGGCCAGGAAAATCCCGATGCCCAAGCCCCCCACCAACACAAACCCACTCCACATCATCCAGTGACTCACGGGGGGGACATAGTCCTCTGCCTTCACCGGGCGCAGGGCTGGAAGGTTGTCTTGCTTCGACGATTTTTTTAATTTTTTTCGTTTCGACAGTTTGCGCTTCAACATGGGCAGGACAGAGGAGAGGGGCTAGCTGGGTGCGATCGCTCAGGTCTTGGAACCGTTACCGAATCTAGAACTCTTTCAAGAAATTGAGATGGTCGCCAGGGATCTGGCGGAGGTCGGCTGGGGAGCCTTGCTGCTTGACTTGGTTGTTTTCAAAGAAGACGAGCCAAGTCGCGCGGTTGATGACCTGGGGGCGATGGCTAATCAGTAGAGTGGTTTTGCCTTGCCGATGCCATAGCAGTTTGTCGAGCAACTCGGACTCACTCACCGGATCCAGGCCACTGGTCGATTCGTCGAGGATGAGGATGGAGGGATCTTGAACCAGGGCACGGGCGATCGCCAACCGCTGCTTCTGCCCTCCCGAAAGATTCGACGCAAATTCCCCCAGGGTTGTGCGATATTTCTCCGGGAGTTGGCTAATAAAGGCATCGGCTCCGGTGATCTGGCAGGCTTGCACAATATGCTCGAAGGGTAAGTTGGGGTCGCCCAGCCGGAAATTGTCGAGGATAGAGCGGCTCCAAAAGTGCGTCTCTTGGGGTACCAAGACCACTTGCTGTCGAACACATTCGATAGATATATCTTGCAGGTTGTACGGGCCGTAGCGGATGTTGCCCGATTGCACGGGATAGAACCCCGCAATGACTTTGGCGATGGTGCTCTTGCCGCACCCCGATCGCCCAATCAAACCAATCACTTGGCCACCGGGTAAGGTCAGCGAAAAGTCTTTGAGTAGCTCGACACGACCGGGGTAATGGAAGGTGAGATCGGTGCAGGTCACGTCGGCGACTGGGGCGATCGCCACCCAGTTACTCTGCTCGCCGATGGAGGTTTCGGGGGTCGCCGATACGATTTCTTGTAAGCGAGCGTTGGCGGTTTGCACCCGAATCCAATCATCTACATAGCTCACCAGCTCGCCCATCAGCCCCACAATGTTGCGGTTTAGGGTGGTAAATGCCAACAGTTGCCCAATGCTCAATTCCTGTCGAATCACCAGCAAACTGCCCATTCCCAACATCACGGCACCGCCAATGTCGGCGACAACGTCACTGAAGGTGCTGTTGATGATACTAATCTGGGTCAGACCATAGATCAGGTTAGCCAACCGCCCAAAGCGCCCCTGCAACTCGTCCCAAAATTGGGGGGCGGCGTTGGTGCTCTTGAGGGTGAGGGCACCCTTGAAGACTTCCACCAAGACCCCTTGGGTTTCGGTATCCAGCACCATAGCTCGCCGCGTTCGCTGCCGCAGGGTGGGTTGAAAGACAAAGGTGGAAAGGGTCATGGCGATCGCCACAAAAATCCCGACCAGCGTCAGCTTCCAGCTATAGAACACCATCAACCCAAAGGATGCCACTGCAATGAGGATGGAGCTCGGCAAACTGACCACGATATCTGAAACCAGCTGGTTCACCTCGGCAATGTCGCTCAGGCGGCTCACTACCTCCCCACTGCGACGGGTTTCGTAATAGATCAGCGGTAGCCGCAGGATCTGCTGACCAAACTCCATCACAAAGCCCAATTCCAACCGTTGGGCAAAGTTGGCAATCAAATTCTCGGCCACAAACGACAGGGCACTCCGAATCAGATACAGCGTAACCACGGCTGTGAGCACGCCAGCCAGCAGCCTTGTATCGCCCCGAATCAGCACATCATCGGTGAGGATCTGGATAAAGATAGGTGAGGCGAGGGAAAGCAGGCCAATCACAACAGCGCAAATCATGGCCTCTAGCAAGATGCCGCGATAGGGCGACAGCCGCATCCAGATTTGTTCAAGGCCAGGAATCGGTTCATCATCCTGGGCAAAAAAGCGAACGGGGTCAGGCTCCAGCAAAAGCATGACCCGATCGACCCAGGCCTCGGTCAGCTCGTCTTCGGTGAGGTAGCGTACCCCCACCCCCGGATCGGCGATCACAAACTCCTGGCCCCGTTGCCCATAGAGCAAGACCCAATGTTTGCTCTGCCAATGCAAGATGGCGGGGAGGGGAAAGTGGTTCAGTTTGGATAGGATACCCGGAGCGGCCACCGCCGATCGCGCATTAAAGCCCAGGGCATTGGCTCCCCGGCGTAACCCCAGCAGCGTTGTCCCGAGCCGCCCCGTGCCGATCAGTTCGCGGATGCGGTTGAGCGTCAGGGTGCGCCCGTGGTGCTTCGCTACAGAGGCCAAACAGGCGGCTCCACAGTCTTCCTGGCTATATTGCTGAATCAGAGTGTACTTCATACGAACCCCTCGAGTGGCTCGTAGGCATCCTCCGAGTCGGGGTTGAGGTAGGGGCGTTGCCAATCGAGTTCAGCGGCTCGAAATTCTTCCTCGATCGCCGCCAGCCTTGCCTCGGGGGAGCGATCGCCCTCAACGTCAGCCTCTAGCAAGGCGTCGGCTACCAACTGACAGCGGGATAACCCAAAGTCCTGCTCATCATCGGGTTCCTCGGCCAGCCCGATACCCGGAGTCAGAGGCTTGGTGAAGAGGGGAATCGCTGGAGCCAGGTGCGATCGCACGGTATCAACCAGGGCAGCTAGCAAGGGTCGAGCCTGCTTGTAATGGCGCTGCTCTAGCAACAACATCCCCGCGTCAGAGCGTGGATAACTGGGGGGTTCCATCAAAACCTTGAACTGAAATGGAAGCTTGGCAGCGTTGAAGGTGGTTGTGAGGGAGTGCAAAGTGGCGATCGCCCCCTCCGCGCTCAGGTGCAGACTGATCTCCACCACGGGTTGATCGGCAGCGACCATCCCCGCATTTCCTACCGCGACATAGTACCCCGTCTCCAATCGATTACGGGGCAACCGAATGGCAACCCTGTCGCCCACCCGAGGCAAGGGCTTCGCCGTAGCCAGGTGATGTTTGGGTTCAATTTGTACGGTCAAGCCCTCTTTCTTAACCGCCAGCGTACCCGCTGGATGCTGTTGCATTACCTGCCAACCCGGATCAAAATACCCCTTCCCCTGATTGGCCTGATGGATCTGGGCATAAAAGGCTGCATCAATCCCCCGGTAGGTGTTGTTCTTTTCGGTGGGAGCAGACTGGGCTGTCTCAGCGGTCAGCGGCTTTAGCTCGCCGCTGTAGTAGATATCGTAGAGGTAGTTCCGCAGATGCTGGCTGAGGTAGTCTTGTTGCATCTCTGGGGAGAGCTTTTGGAAGCGTGTCCGAATTTCGGGCGTTACCTCTGACGGGGGGTAGTGCGGATGACAGATAGGAAGCTCCGGCTGGATCTGAATATGTGTTACCAGATCGAGCAGAGACGAAGCATGCAGAGACATGGCGGTGGGCGATCGCAACATGAGCTATTCCTCTATCGCGGGTAAAGGAGGCGCGGGTAAGGGAGGAATCGCAGGGGTATCCGAGAGCCGCAGTTCATCTTCCCCAAAGACGACAGGCATGGAAGCGTCCGGCGCACAGAGCAGTGATTTCGCCACTTGCAACTGGCAAATCCCTACATTTCCTGGGAAATCGTAATAGTAGACATGCGCTCGGAGCGATTCAATCAAGCCCCAACCCGCAAACCGCATCACCCGAGCAAGGAAATCGGGGAAGCGCTGCGTCACCTCTGGAAATTGATGCCAATAGCCCCGCACCAACTGTCGGATGGAAGGCTGCACCTGTTCTAGCGGCGTTGTGGCTAGTCGCAGGGCTTGTTCGATCGGTACATCCTGGCTTGCCATCAAGCTTCTGAGCCAGCGTTTGAGGTATTCTGCCACCAATCGCCCTAGGTCAAAGGTAGGGTCGCCCCAGCGCCATTTTTCCCAGTCAATCACGCGAACCGGAGCCGCATCTTCTTCTGGATGCTCTCTCGCTTGGCTTTGCCACTGATGATGCACCAACAGGTTGGCGAACCGCAGATCGTTATGGATGAGGCAGCAAGGGGTGTAGAGGGGGGTGAGCTGGGCGATCGCCTGTTCCAAGCTGGCATACCGTTGCAGCAGTTCGTAAAACTTGAGGCCATCCTCTGTCACTTCCCCAAAGGTTTCTGGTGTGACCTGCCCTAGACTTTGGATAAAGTCGGGATGCTCTCTGCTTCGCCGGGTTGACGGGCGATCGTTCCTTGACAGGAAGGTTTTCGCACTTACCTGGTCGAGAGTCCCGCGATGGATTTTGGCCAGAGTGCTCCCTACTGCATAGGCAAGGGTAGGCGGATACGTTAGTTGAGTGTCATACCAGGTTTCTAAATCGTCATAGTTTATGAGATAAGTTAGCCCCAGTATGGAAGATTCCGTATCAAAGAAAGAGGCTTGGGAAATTAAGGGCTTCAAGAAAGAAAAATCTGGACATTGTTGACCAAACTGATGGATACACCACTCGCGTGATAAATCTCCCTTAACGTTTCCTGTTTCATCAAATGGCTCTTGCTTTAATAAAAGTTTCTCTTGATCTGAGATTTCAATAATTAAATTAAAATTTTTGC
The DNA here is from genome assembly GCA_015207365.1 of Vacuolonema iberomarrocanum LEGE 07170. Taxonomy (GTDB): domain Bacteria; phylum Cyanobacteriota; class Cyanobacteriia; order Elainellales; family Elainellaceae; genus Vacuolonema; species Vacuolonema iberomarrocanum. The sequence continues at coordinate 4,714 of JADEXA010000024.1, read as the reverse complement.
ATAATTTAGGTTGGATAGTTGCCTCAGAAAGCTGTGCTGGATCAATAATATTTTTCTCAGACAAATAAGACAAAACATTATCGACACCCAAGCTAAAACGAATCTTCTTTCTCGATCGCGTCACCGTCATAGTCTCTAAACGATGCCTCAAATAACACCCAAAAGCTTACAAATAAACGTGACTTGGAGATATAACTAGGAGCCATCATCTAAAGAGATTCTGGCTCCTAAGCGGGTTGTCAAATCTGACAGCAAGGGTGCCATGTCTGATTTGACGAAGTCACCCCTATGTTGTTGACCGATTCCGACGGCGACGACGTATGCGGCGACGGCGTACCCGGATCCGTATGCGTATCCGGATCCGCCGTAACCGTACGCGCCGACGGCGACGCTGGCGGCGGCGGCGCACCAGATCGCTCCGGCTGATAGACGTGCCTCCTCCAGAGATCATTGATTCATGCTCTTCTGATAGATCCGTCAGAAATGTCTCGGCATCTGTAAAGAGTGCCAACCCTGTTGGGTTTAATTCAGACGTCTGAACCTCAGGCATATTCAACCTCCATTTCAATCCGAAGATTGGCTAACACAATATAAATCTTTGACAATAGACGGTGTTTAACGACTCTCTATCACCACTTTATACAGTGATTAGATAGGCTTCAAGGTGCATGAGAAAATTCTCATCGTTTTCTTATATTGAAGCTATTGTAAAACTTTATAAAAACCTTTCTAACTATTCAATAAGGGCAAAAGATGAGGATATTTAAAGGCATTAGTTATAGAAAGCGAGAGATATACTTTATAACTTCTATACCGCAAAAGTAGACTAAAAGGACAGACACTAAATAGATCTATTAACGAACGATAACCAAAGTAAATCTATCCTCTAGGGAGATCATAGAATTAGAGAGGATTACATCGTTGAATCAAACGATAGCAATAGCTTTGTGTCAAAATATGACAATGGCAAACAATCGTAAAGACTCTATGATGACTATTCCCAAAGTAAGCGAGAGTAGCACTAGAAAGATGATGCTTATTACGAACGCTCTTGTTCCTTGTGTAGAAAAAATGACGCTTATGAGGACGGCCTTGTTCCTCCTGTTGTAAAACTATTTTCTGAGTACAGCAGGACTTACGCATTTTGTTGATGGTGTGGCCACATCGCGGCCACACCATCAACAAAATGCGTAAGTCCAGATGGTCAGGAATGCCCGCAGGGAAGGGGTCGCACTCACGGCAGGGGCAACTCGCCGACCTGATGGATCACGTACTGCTCCCCATCAGGGACGAGGGTGCGAAACAGGTCATTCAACATCATGTGGGCACTGACAATGCCTAGGTTAAGAAACCAAGTCTCCACCGACACCTCATGGATCTGATCCCGCTGCACCACATCGAGTTGAGACCACAGTTGACTCTCCTGAGCCTTGGCTAACGCCGATTCGTCAGGGTCATCCTGCACAAAGAACAGCACGTCGCCATCTATGCTAGAGAGACTTTCGAGGCTGATGGTTTCATCGTGATTGTTCCGCTGCTGACTCTCGGGGCGGAGCAGCCCCGCCTCGGCTAGCACCGCTCCTGGAAAGCTATCTTTTTGGTAGATACGAACCTGATCCGTCCCAAACCGCGCGACCGAGACAACGGTCGTATTGAGGCGATCGCCCATTGCCTGATGAAACTGGGCAATTCGCTGCTCGTACTGCTGAATCAGAGCCTGGGCTTCGTTGGGTTTTCCTAAGGCCGTTGCCCAGCTCAGTACGTACTCTTTCCAAGCGGCTACCCCGCCTGAGATATCCACAATAACGGTGGGCGCAATCTGTGATAGATGCGGATAAAAGCTTTCCACTCCCGTGATGCCCAGAATCAAATCAGGCTGAAGCTCAACAATGCGCTCCAGGTTGGGCTGTGCATAACTCCCCACTGCGACAATGCCTTCGGTGCGATCGCTAAACATTGGGGTCAGTTCATCTCCTCCGATTTGGGGTGGCTCGCTCAGAACCGCTCCAACGGGCTTCACTCCTAACGCCAGCGTGTCCACAGCTGACCATAGCACCACGACGCGTTCGGGTGTTTGGGGAACGATGGTTTCACCCATCCCATGTTGAATAGTACGCCCTGCAGAAGGGGAAATCGACTCATCACTGGGTTGGTTAGCAGCACACGCGGAAAACGTCACGACCGCCACTAAAGTCGCGAGAAAAAGCGCCATAGTCTTGATGCCGACTCGAACATGCATCCTGCATTAGCCCCTTAAAACGTGATGGAAATACTGCCAATGACTGTGAAGGGCTCACCCGGTATGCTGCCGCCCCGTCCCGCCTCGGTACTCTCGAAATAGTCAATGTCGAAGAGATTACGAAAATTGAGTCCCAGGCGGAAACTGTCTTGACGATAGTAAATAGCCGCATCGGTACGCAGGTATTCGTCCAAGGTGAAGCTATTTTCATTATCCCCTTGGCGATCGCCCACATAGTACAGGCCCAACCCAAAACCGAGTCCCGTTAAGCGACCCGACTGAATTTCATAGGTCGTCCATAGGCTGGCTGACGTTTCCGGGACATTGGGTATAGCTGCGCCCGCTGGAAAATTGACACTCTCCTCAATTTCCGCATCCAATACACTCAAGCCTGCCAGAATGTTCCACCCTGGCAAGATTTCGCCGGTCACATTAAATTCCATACCCCGACTGGTTTGCTCGCCAATGGGTACCACAAAGTTAGTATTGTCGGGATCTGTGGCGGCTACATTGGTCTGGGTAATATCAAAGAACGAGAGGGTTGCCGCGAGCCGCCCGTCAAACAGTTCCGTCTTCAGCCCTACCTCAAACTGCTCGCCTTCTTCTGGGTCTAGAAACTCGTTATCGGCTGTGGTAGCCGTCAATATATTGGGCTGAAAGGAGCGGCTATAGCTGGCATACAACGCGAGTTCTTCAATCGGCTGATAGACGATGCCCACCCTTGGGGTAAATGCTGTTTGCGATTGTTCATTGTCGCGGGCGGGTGTTTCAAAGATTCCCGGAATGGCAACGGCTGCGGCAGTGCTGCTTTGGGTAAAGAAATCAACCCGCCCGCCTAGCAGCAGGATGACCTCTGGCAAGAGTTCAATTTGATCCTGCAGCAGCAGCCCGACTTGGCTGCGGTTAGTGGTGGTATCGGTCGTCGTAAATGCCAAGGGTAAGTCTGGCCGTGATATCACCCCAATCTCTGGATCGAATAGATTGACGGGTGGTGCTAGATCATTCGAAACAAAAAATTCTGAGTCAGCAAAAAACACATCGATTCCCGCTAATAGGGTGTGATTGATCGAGCCCGTTGTAAACTCCCCAATCACCTCTGTCTGGAATTCGTAGCTCTCTAGTTCACCCTCACTAAAGTAATAAAGGCGGGTAATCTCACCCGTTTCTTCATTCAGACCGCCCAAGATTTCCTCTAGTTGAGTCCGACGGTTCACAAAGCTATTGTCGGTATAGCGAAAGCGGTTACGGATCTGCCAGTTCTCGCTAAAGCGATGCTCTAAGCGATAGCCGACGCTGGTAATTTCTGTTCTAAAGAAGTCGTCGGGTTCGCCAACAATTGTGTCGAGGGGGACATCGGCCATCTCATCCCCCAGCGGGGGAATCCCTCGGTCATAGGGGCGCTGGTCGCCAGTGTATTCCAAATCAACGATAAGGTTCGTGCGATCGCCCATGCGCCACTCCACCACAGGGGCAACAAACACGCGCTCGACATTCGTGTCGAAATCGCGGAACCCATCCCCATACTCGTAGGCCACATTCAGGCGATAGAGCAAGTCGCCGTCATCGGTTAGGGGACCGGAGACATCGAGGGTGGGGCGGAACAAGTCAAAACTGCCCAGTTGTAATCCCACTTCCCCTGCGAACTCTGGCAGTGGTCGCTCTGTGACCAAATTGATGACGCCACCTGGCTCGACATTGCCGTAGAGAATCGACGCGGGGCCTCGCAATACCTCAATCCGTTCTAGGTTGGCCGTTTCCTGAAGGCCGCTAATGGCTTCATTCGCCCGGAAGCCATCCCGTAGAATGGCCGCTCCTTGAAACCCACGAATCGTAAAACGGTCTGAACCGCCTCCAAAATTATTTTCCTGCACTACGCCTGGTGCGTTTCGTAACGCATCATTCAGTCGGATGACCCGCTGATCTTCCAGAACGGCTTCGGGGATGACCTGGATCGATTGGGGAATCTCAATCAGCGGTGTATCGGTACGAGTCGCCGTGGTGGCCGTGGGCTCAGCATAGTCCCGGTCGTCTTCACCCGTAACCACTACGCGCAGGGCGTCGTCATCTTCGCCCACTTGAGCAACCCCCGGCATAATGCTGAGCGCCAGTCCGGTGGCCGTGACCTCGACCGTTCCTGTGGGTGGGGCATCGGTTCCCGTAATCACGACCTGCACCCGGTTCCCCGGCAACGCTGAGACCTGGATCAGGGCAATGGCCTCGGTCGGTTCAAACGCTAAAAATTCTTCATCCTCTGGCAGCGCCAGCACGGCATTGGCAATTTCGGCCGTTAGCGCATTGCCCGACACGGTTGTAGTCGGCGCTAGCAATTCGCCGTCAGGGGTTTCCAGCAAAACCTGCAAGCCTGTCTCGGTCTCCTCCAGTTGGACATCAATGATTTGGGTAGGGGCGGTTTGGCTTTGGGCAAGTTGGGAGGAAGCGAGGGTAGGGGAGTGGGGGAGTGGGAGAGTGGGGGAG
>JADEXA010000023.1 GCA_015207365.1 Vacuolonema iberomarrocanum LEGE 07170 | reverse complement strand
ACTTTAGATTGCCCCCCACCCCGGCCCGAATTTTTTGGTAGACTATGCGATCGCCCAACCAATGAAGTGGGGCAAAAACCACCATTTGCACCAGTGCCTTGAGCTTATCGGTTCCGGAAGGATTGAGATGCTCTAGATTCAGGTCTTGCCAGGTGCGGCGAGCTTTGATGTAGCGATCGCTCTGTTTCAGGAAAAACCGCACGAGCTTTTGCTTACTGGTCGGCTGGTCGCGAAACTGCTTCTGAATGCCCTCGTAAATGGATTCCCACAGCCGAGGCACCGCCACCATATAGTTGGGCCGATAATCTTTTAGATCCTTCTTGACATGGCGAATGTTGGTGTAAGTCTGGGTGCAACCATGGGCAAAAACGAAGTACTCAAAGGTGCGCTCATAACAGTGCCAAATGGGCAGCAGGCTGAGGATGCGATCGCCTGGATAGAGATCCACTACCGTCGCCGCCCCCGAAATTTGCGACAGCAAGTTCTGGTGGCTCAGCATCACACCCTTCGGACGCCCCGACGTGCCCGAGGTGTACATCAATGTCGCCAAATCCTTCCGCTGGCGGGGGATGGTTTCCAGGGGATGCTGCTGCCCGGCTGCCATCACCTGCGAAAAAGTCAGCACCTCCAACCCGGCATAGGTCTCGGGTGTTTCATCCGACATTAAGATAATTCGCGATACCGGTAACGGTTCCGGCTGGGCAATCAGCTTTTTCAGCGTCTCTATATCCTGAATTACGAGTGCCACACTTTCACTGTGGGAAAGGATGTAGAACAACTCACCTGGATCGGCCTGGGCTCCCCGCACCGCGTCAATCGCCCCCGCTGTCATGATCCCCTGATCCACAATCAGCCAGCGGGGTTGGTTGTCGGCAAACAAGGCCAGATGATCTCCGGGGCGAATCCCTAAGGATTGCAACCCAGCCGCAAACTGTTGGATCTGCTGCGCCAGCTCTGTAAAGGTAATCGACAACTCTGGTGTGGCGTGGGGATCATGAAGTGCCACCACCGAACCGAAGCGCTGAGCGGCGATCGTCCACAATTCTGGGAGGGATTGCAGCGCATCATAATCGATGCGCTCTGAACGAGTCGCGGAAGTAGACGGACGAGTAGCGGTTTGAGTCATGGGTCGAACTCCTGTCGGTATATATAGAGGTGAGGGGGGGAAGTTGTGACGAAATCGTAACTGTAATAGAAACAAAGCCTGGATACAGAAACAAAACCTAAGGAGCAGGCATTTGGCAGCAGGCAAGCCTCAGCAAAGCCGAGGTGACGACGAAACCGAGACAAGAAATGTTCCCACTATTACATTTTTGGTAATGCGGGTACATTGCAAAATCTGATAATAAAAATTATCAAAAGCCCATATAAGAATGGCACTTTCCAGCAAAAAACCACGCCTAGAATGACTCCTTACTATCAATCCTGTTTCGGTATCGTCGTTGTTTCCAATCGGTGCTTCAGGATTTTTCTTAACGGTAGGCAGCAGAGCGCTAAAATGACAGACGGCATGGACGGTATTTTTAGTGAAGCAATACGAGGACACTAGCAATGCCCAAGGCGATATGGAATGGAACGGTTGTAGCGGAAAGCGATAACTGCGTTGTCGTTGAAGGAAACCAGTATTTCCCCCCCGACTCAATCAAGTCTGATTATTTTCAATCCAGTGCAAAGCGCACCTCCTGCCCATGGAAAGGCCAAGCACAGTACTACAGCCTAGTTGTGGACGGAAAAACGAACTCCGATGCGGTTTGGGTTTATCCAGAAACTAAATCGGCGGCAAAGAACATAGAGGGATACTACGCCTTTGGAGGGGGTGTAAAAGTCGAAGTGTAAACGCTAGGATATGGTGCTCTCCGATTCAGGATGGGCACAATAGCGTTTGTTCCATGTCTTCGGCCACTCACCCTCGGCTATTCCCTGCTCATTTCGCCCATTCCTAGATAATTATTTGATGCAAGTCGATCGCCCACCCACCCAACCTGATGCGCCATTGTTGGACACCCTGCCCGATATCTCCGGATTTGGCGGCACCTGTCCACGCCGGACGCGCGTGCAAATTGACCTGTTGATGCTGGCGATCGAAGCGCTAGATCTAAAAACCTCCGAATCTCTCCCCAACATTGCCGAAGAGCTCGAGCTCCAAGGGGTCATCCAAAACCGAGTTACCCTATGGCGGCTGCGCTCTACCAATCCGCTCCGGCGTTATGGTAGCCAGTACAGCGACTTGAGCCAGGAACAGGCCAAAGCCATGGTGGTTCTTACCTGTTATGCCGCTCGTCGATTGATGGTGTTGACCCAACAGCTAATCGCCGTTCAAGAACAGTTGCAGCGGCGCAATCTGCCCTGGGAATCGTCGTTTCGGTTATCGGAGTATCTAGAACGGTTTCGTGCCCATTTTCGCTCGCGGATGAACCCCAAGCGCTCGGCGGTGGTGGTTTACAACACCGAAGAGAAGTTGAACAATCTGGCACTGTCGTTGCTGGGACAATTATTGTTTTGTACCGGAGCCGCAGGTCCGCAGCGTCTCTGGTTTAGTTTGTTTGATGGGGAAGTCGCATGACGATTCGGCGCGAATATAGCCTGCCCAATTGCAAATTGGTCGTCGAAGGGTTGAGTAAAGATGGAGTGGAGGGAGAAGGCCGTCCACTCTTAAGTATTGTGACAAGTGTCGAATGTCTGCTCCCCGGCCAAAAGGAACCGATTTTTGGCGGGCGTGCACTCCTCGACGATTTGGCGCGAACGGTTAGCCCCTATGCCCAGTCGTTCCTCAGCGGCATCTCTCATCCAGTGCTGCCAGGAGCCCATACCTCGTCGGTTTCCCTAGAGCGGACAGCAAGCGATCGCCATCGCCTTACCCTGCGTCCGACCAAAGAAAATAGCATCACTAACGGACAGGTGCCTAGCGATGGCAGTCCGCTGGAATTTGAATTAGGCACCGTGCAACTGTTTGATCTGGTTGAGGCGGTGGATCAACTACTGCTCGATCAGCAAACCTTGCCCGACCTCGGCCTGACGCTGACAGCCATATCGCGGCAATATGTCGCCAACCAAGAACCCCTTACCAAACGCGCTCTGCCTGCGGCTGTTGGGGTCGTTAGCCTGGCCGCTGCCGCCGCCGCGCTATTCTTCCTACCCATCCCCGAACGGCAGATCGATCCCGAACCCGAACCCGCCCTTGAAGAATCACCCATCCCTGCACCGGAAACTGAAGGGGGAGCTACCCCTCCCGATGGTGAGAGCGAGGAACCGGACATCGAATCCATCGCCCCCATCACCGAGGAAGACACTGACACGGAAGACGCCGATTCTGCCGCAGACGATGAGGCGGCTGACGAGCCCACAGCAGATAATGAAGACGCAGATGAAACGTCTGCTGAGGATGCAGAGGGATCCGCTGATCTTGATGATGCGCTGAGTTCCCAGCCCATTACAGATGAGACCGTCATTTCTGAGCTTCAGAACCAGTTGCGCGATCGCCTGGACGAAGCTTGGACAGAAGACCCCACCTTCACTGAAGATCTGGAATATCGGGTACGGGTTACCGAAGATGGCGAAATCTTGGGTTTCCGTTTTGCAAACGATGCCGCAGTAGACAACGTGGATGAGGTTCCTCTCAGCGACCTGAGCTACACCGAAACCGAGGATTCCGTTCAGGAACCCACAGCCGAGTACCGGGTCGTCTTCACCCCGGCTGGCGTGATCGAGGTTAGCCCCTGGTTTGGCCGCCCGACTCCTTAAACAGAACAGATCTCCCGCACGTTGTGACGTGGAAGGATTAGCGATGATTATGGCCGAATGTAGCTGACTGTTCACTCGCCACAGCCGCCGTACGGCCTGCACAATCCACTGCCCAGCGTCGGGCATCCAGTTCTCCCATCATGCCTGCCTCAAATAGCGCTTGGTCAGACCGATCGCCATTCCAACCCAGCAGAACGGCATGGCTGTAGGAAAATCCACTGGGCGCGATCGTGTAGGCTTGTTGTGTAGGGCAGTCCCAGATCACCGCAAAATCAGATGCTAGATTGCTGCTAAAAAGCGACTCAAACTCCCTAACCAGAAGGCGATCGCCCGCCTCCGACCAACTCACTGGAATCGCAATGGCGATCGTCCCAGCACTTTCCAACTCAGCATCCCGAATAAATGGATTGTTGGCGAAGGGCGCATGGATAGGAATGGCATGGATATCCTCAGTTTCGAGATTTTCCACAAACAGCGCACTACTGACCTGGCTCGTAATGAGAGGATCATCGCCAATCCGTAGTTGAATTCGGCTATAAGCGGCATGACGACCATCAGGAGAGCGGAGAGTGGGCGATCGAAAGTAATGAAGCCGCGAGACTTGAGGCGACTGGGTTAGGGTTTCCATCACCCATGCCCAGGGAACAGGAAACGGGCTGTTTAACGGGTCGCACTCAACGCTTAGGTGGGAGGATTGCATTATCGTCTGGGGGTGTGGAGGAGCAGAACAAAGCAAGGAAGATGTCACCTCTAGGGCGCGTCATCGATTAAACGCAGAAAGCTTGATGGCTGAACCTTGCCGCGCCCGACCCAACTGAACCAGCTAGGGGCTGTAACCTCTGTACTGAAAGCAATGGACAATCCAATTGATGACAGCCCCTAGCCCAGCAAGAAAACTGTTATCAGTCCTAACGATCGTCTGCTCTCTTGATCCGGAATGGATTGCAAAATTTGATCTCCAAAAATTACTCTGAGTACAACTCGCAAACTCTCCCCAAAGCGAAACAGAATAAGCATCCCAGGCAGAAAAAATACGGTCTACCAAAAGGTTGTTCATACTCTGCAAAGTAGATATCGAACCATGGATATACGGAAGATTCGGAGAGAAAAATTAACCTACGGGAACAACAAGCGACGAAGCCGATTCGATACATTTGCCCCAACTCATACACCGAAATATGTGTGCAAGGGCGCGAGTTGTTTTACGCTTTACCTGCGTTGATTCGTTCCCTGCGTCACTTGTTACGCTTGATCTGTCCGATCATATGCGTTCTCTCTTCACCTATTCAGTCAGACCTATGACTCAAACACCCACGACTCCTTCCCCTCAAAAACCCGCTACCCCGCCTCGCTCGCAGCATTGGACGGTGGGAGTGCTGACGCTATTGTGGCGCTTGCTGTTGCTGGGGATCGGGGGCAGTTTGGCTTGGATGTTGGGGGTGGCGATCGCCCAACTCGTTCCCGGCGAGGTATCGGAACCACCCCTGACCGAGCAGCTCATCCGTCGCTCGGAAGCAGCGATGGATGGCGTACGAGGATGGTTGCCTCAGTCGGATGTGGAAACACCAGTGGTGGAGACCACGCCCCAGGAAGCCCCCAGCCCAACGCCACTGGCGCTGGATGCAACCGTGCAGCAACAGGTAGAAGGCGATCTGAATCGGTTAGAAGCGGATTTGCAGATATTGCGCGATCGCGCTAACCGCATCGAAACGCAACTCGGCATCTTGCCCAGCCAGGAACCGCTAGAAAACCGCCTGCGCTCCTTGCGGCAACGACTGGATCCCAATGCAGACGTGGAGGCGATCGCCCCCCAGCCCATCACCGTAGCAACCGACGAAAACCGTGCCCTCCGCATCACGCTGCCCAGCACGCTCTTATTCGAAGCGGATGGCCAACAGCTACAGCCGTCATCCCGCGCCATCCTCGACAGTGTGGCAACCGACCTACAGGCGTATCCCAATGCCACCATCCATGTAGAAGGGCATCCGGATGGGGCTGCGGCAGAAGCCCCTGCAACACAACGACAGCGATCGTTTGACCAGGCCAGCGCGATCGCCCAACAACTTCGGTCTCGTTTGGGCGATAACTACAGATTGTTCAGTGTGGGCTATGGGGCCACTGGCCCTGCAGCAGCACCAGACACCGTCACCCCCACCAATGCCCGGGTCGAAATCCGCATTGATCCCAACTAAACTCCAGCGTTTGCTTGAAAACCCACGGCTTGAAGCCGCTAACGCCTTCGCCACTCAAGTCACAGCGATAGAAACGAAATCCGCGATCGCGGGCCATAAAAAAGACTTCATGCAAAAGAACCCGCGATCGCGGGTTCTTTCGTCTTAAGTTGGCAGGTGCAATTAAACCTAAAACTCTAAAAACCTGTGCCGCCCGCGCTGCGGGCGGCACAGGTTTTTAGAGTCTGGTTTTTCATCGTGCCGAGCTACTTAGTAGGGGGATATCCATTAGCTGCACTGGCAAAGTGGCCTGGAGTGATGCGAGCGCCCCTTTTCCTTTGCTTTCTAAAATCGTAAATATCATCTCTTTGATGTCGTCTACGATTTACAGCGATTTTTTATCGCTTAAACGTGATTTTTGATTGAAAAGCCACACACAACGTCGTTTCCCAAACAATAGCAATGGTTTCCTCACGCAAAAATCATTAGATGTAAACTGGCGATCGAGGAATTCTTCAAAAGTCTTTGAAAAGTTTTTGGACGCAACTCCGAAAAAGCTCGGTACACTCTAAGGACGAATTAAGATAGAAACAACAAATGTTCTAGTTTCAGCCCAAGGAAAATAAAGCTGAAAGTCACTAATTTTCCTTAGGGTTGGCGGAATTCTAGAGAACATTTGTTCCACTATTCGACATTCATCTTGTCGTCAAATAATATGGATGAGTAAAATCCATATTGGCAAGGCTATAAATCCTCAGGAATGCAGAGGTCTGCCTCTATTTTTTGAGTGTATTTTGTGAATGTATTTTTGCGTCGTTTTGGGTGCATGTGCGTTCGTTTAGGAGTGAAACTATGTCCGCTGTCCCTCAACCTATGATGTATCCCCGGCAGGTCAGCCATGACCGACGGGGAGCGTTGCTGCGCCCTGGCGATCGCCCCCGTACGATGACGCTTGCATCTCCCCCTGCTAGACGTTCGGCATTGCCCGTGCGTCCGTCAGCGGGAGCGCTGCGTCCGGTGGCAACGCCACCTCGTCCGACTCCGACGCATCCAGCCGCGACTCGTCTCACGCCAACCCGTTCGACTTCGACGCATCTCACTCCGAATGTTCGTCGTTTGCCTACAGCAAAGCCTGTTCCTGCTTGGCTACGGGCGATGGCCATGGCACAGGGCATTGTGCTGCCTCTCACCTTTGCCATGGTGGGTATCGTGGGGATCATCTATGGTTGGTCGGTCTACACCCAACAACGCTGGAGCCAAAACTACGAACAGCTAGAACAACTCCGGCAACAAGAACAGCAACTGTTGGCAGCAGACGAAGCATTTAAGAACGAACTGGCACAGCAGGCCATGAGTGGCAACAATGCTCTGGTTGTTTCCGATTTGAATAGCACTCTGTTTATGGAGGCTCCCCCGCCCGTTGCGCCTCGTCCAGCGACGCCCAGCGAGGCGATCGCACCCGCTACCGAGCCGCCCAACCGTCCCCTTGCTTATTGATGCAAAGCGCAGATCTCCTACGGGCTAACATTTAGTCTGGAAGCGTGCTGATTTTGATGCGTTGAGCTGTAATGTCTGGGCATAAGCTGTAATATCTGAGCATAAGAGATTGATCCCGCTCCGTTGATTGGCTTAAACCTCACGGCCAAGCCGTTACGCTCTATTGTTCCGTTCCTCTTTACCCGAATCTTCCGCCCCATGTTTGCCTTATGAATCGTTCGGGTTCGACAAAGCTGACACCAATCCGCAGACGACGGCGATCGCCCCGTTCCAAAGCCGTGTCGCCTTCACCCTCTGGGCGATTGTCCCGATCTGCTTCGCGGTCTCGTCCTGCACAACCACGCGCCTTACCCCCTAAACGCTCCAAAGCTGAACCTGTCCCGGTTTCCATTGACGCCTACAGAGAGCCTTCAGAGCGCAGCACCCTACGCCCCTCCCTCTGGGATCATCCCAGGGTTCGCCTCATTATGGTGTGGATCGTGCTCATGCTGGGTCTGCTTGGCCTACTCGCTAACCTGCTGCGGTTGCAGGTATTTTACGGCGAGGAGTTGCAGGCTCGCGCCCAGGATCAACAAACGCTATGGATGCGGGAGATGGTACCCCGCCGCCCAATTATCGATCGCAATGGCAACATGATAGCTGTCGATCGCCCAGCCTATACGTTGTATGCTCACCCACTGATGTTCAGAGAATCATCGGAAGCCATTGCCGAAGCACTGGCTCCGGTCATTGATCGCCCGGCTCAAAATTTAGTGCAACTGTTCCGTTCGGGGGAAAGTGGGCTCAAGGTCATCGATCGGTTGCCAGAAGCCGTCGCTAACTCCGTCTCTGGGTTGCGGAAGGACGGGCTGGAACTCGTTCAAGGCCAAGAACGCCTCTATCCCCAGCAGGATCTGTACGGCGAAATTGTTGGCTTTGTCAATAGCGATCGCCTCGGACAAGCGGGGCTGGAAATGAGCTACGAAGAACAGCTTCAGCGTCCCATGCGGGAAGTCGAACTCCGCCGAACGGGGTTGGGCGCTGTCTTACCCGAATCCACTCCAGAGGCTTTTCCTACCGCCGATGAATTGCGCCTGAGCCTCACGGTCGATAGCCGCCTTCAACGATCGGTCCAACAAGCCCTCCGCGATACGATCGAAACCTACGGCGCGCAGCGAGGGACGGTGATTGTCATGGATGTGAAAACTGGGGAGATTCGCTCCCTGGTAACAGAGCCCACCTTCAACCCCAACCAGTTTTATCGCGAATCGCCCGAACGGTATCGAAACTGGGCTGTTAGCGACCTGTATGAACCGGGATCGACCTTCAAGTCCGTTAATTTAGCGATCGCCCTCGAATCCGGAAACATCCAATCGGGGGCTAGCGTGGTGGACGACGGGCAAATCTTTATCGGCGAATGGACCATCCAAAACAGCGATTATGACTATGCCGGGGCAAGGGGTAGTCAAACCTTGATGGATGTGCTAAGGCTCTCCAGCAATGTGGGGATGGTGCGGGTGATGCAACATCTCAGTGCCGACGAATACTATACCTGGCTCGAAACGATTGGGCTGGGAAGCCTGACGGGAATAGACTTACCGTCTGAGATCGAAGGCATCCTCAAGCCTAGAGAAGACTTTGTTGCCGATCCCGTCGAGGCCGCTGTTGCGGCGTTTGGGCAGGGCATTTCATTGACCCCAATCCAGATGCTGCAACTCCAGAGCAGCCTGGCCAATGGGGGAATGCTGGTAACACCCCATGTGGTTACGGGCATGGTGGATGCTGAAAATCAACTCCAGTGGAGCCCCGATCGCTCGGCTCCCCGACGTGTTTTTTCTCCCCAAACCGCGCAGTCTGTCCTGCAGATGATGGAAGCTGTGGTAGATGACGGCACAGGTGAAGCCGCTCAAATCCCCGGCTATCGGGTTGCAGGCAAAACAGGCACAGCCCAAAAAGCCAGCGCTCAAGGCGGCTATGTTGATGGCGCACGGATTGTTAGCTTTGTCAGCCTATTCCCGTCTGATAACCCGCAGTACAGCATTCTGGCCGTTATTGATGAGCCCCAGGGAGGCGATGCCTATGGCGGCACGGTCGCAGCACCGCTCGTAAAAACCGTGATCGAGTCCATCATTACGACCCTCGGTGTTCCCCCCAGTCGACCGGAAGAACTGGCAGGCGATCGCTGGAATGTACAATCGGCTGAGGAGCCTGTCTATGAGAATGAAGGCTGGGATGACTGGGAGTAGAGCGAAGATTGGGGCAGCGATGAATGGGATACCCAGGATTGGTAGCAATCAGGATTGAGCCAAATTCAGCAACGCACAGATGTAGGGCTACAAGTATGTAGGGCTATGCGCGTTAGTTAAGTACGGTTGTGTGGGGCGCGGCGCGCCCCACACAACCGTTGCTGTGCTTAATGCGGTTGCACACCGCTATATGTAGGGCTACAAATCTAGAAATCAATCAACAAAAATCCCTCTCCTAGCGGGAAAGGGATTGGGGTAGGAATGAAACCTACATCACTAAACAATGCCAGGTACTTCCATCAAGCGCTGAACCTTTCGTTCAGCCAATCAACGCGCCAACGTTACTAAGCAGTGACCAACTCAGGCTCAGGGCGCTTGCTGTTACGGATTCCGGCGATCGCCTCGGAATAGTCATCAGCTTTGAACACAGCAGAACCCGCTACGATAGCATTTGCGCCCGCCTCAAGTACTTGCCAGGTGTTATTGACCTTCAAGCCACCATCCACTTCGATCCAGGGATCCAGACCGCGCTCGTCGCATATTTGACGCAGCTTACGGATTTTGGGCACAACGCCAGGAATGAAGCTCTGTCCACCAAACCCAGGGTTGACGCTCATGATCAAGATCAGGTCGCAGACATCCAAGACATATTCAATCAAATCCAAAGAGGTCGAAGGGTTCAGCACAACGCCTGCTTGCTTGCCCATCTCGCAGATTTGCGACAGTGTGCGGTGCAAGTGAGGAGACGCATTGTGTTCTGCATGAACCGAGATGATATCCGCTCCAGCCTTAGCAAAATCTTCGACATACTTCTCGGGCTCAACGATCATCAGGTGAACATCGAGCGGCTTTTCGGTGTAGGGACGAATGGCTTTAACGATCAGCGGCCCAATGGTGATATTGGGAACGAAGCGACCATCCATGACATCGACATGGATCCAGTCAGCTCCCGCTTGGTCTACCGCTTTGATTTCCTCACCCAGACGGCTGAAATCTGCTGATAGAATGGACGGGGCAATAACTGTCGATTTACTTGATTGAGTCTGGGGCATGTCTATGGTGTCTCCTAACTTGCAATCTGGTATTCAGTTTAACAAAATGTGAAATCTGCTTTAAAGTTCTTGACGCAGGAATTGTCAGTATTTACTCAAACTTTAAGACAACGTTAAAGTGTGACGAGGTAGGAAATAGCAGAACATGGTTCAGCCGACAAAAACCATGCAGTTTACCTGGATGGTAGGGGGTATTGTAGCCTCTTTGCTTGCAATTCCAGCGATCGCGATCGAGTTCTCAACGGGGCCTAATGGTATTGAAGCACGACGCCTTCACGAAGAACCGTATAATCTCACAGGCCGCAAAATTGGCATTGGACAGGTCGAAATTGGGCGTCCGGCACTATTTGGGTTCGACAAACCTGCCGCCGAGAACTTTATTGTTCGTCCCACCCAGGTATTTTTGGTCGACCAACAAGCCTTGTCCAATCTCAATGTCGATGAGCATGCAGCTAGCGTTGCCAGTGTCATGATCAGCCAGGACAAGCGCTTGCGGGGTGTAGCTCCCGAGGCACGGCTCTATTCGGCAGCAGCCGGGTTCAATCGACAGGGGGGCCAACCCGAAGAGTGTCTAGCCTCGCAAACAGTGGCCCTACAAAATGGCGATGATGTACGGGCTATCAACTTTAGCTTTGGGGAACCCCTTTCCCAGGATCCGCGCCCCAATGCCTTACTCGACGGTAATGCGTTGCTAACCCTATGCATCGACTGGTCATCCCGTGAACATGATGTGCTGTATGTGATTGCGGGCAACCAAGGGCGGGGTGGTATTCCCATTCCCACCGACCATTACAACGGCATGACTGTTTCCAACACCATTACGGTAGATGGCATCTATCGCAAGGTTAGCTTTGCCGACTTGGGGAGCGAACCGCCTTCCATTCAGGGTAGACCCGCCGAAAGCAATGTCGGCCCGCGCCGCTCTATTACCCTTGCTGCGCCAGGGAGTGCGATGCAGCTGGTACAACCGGATGGCAACGATACCCCTCCTATTAGTGGCACCAGCTTCGCCGCGCCCCATGTGACAGCGACCGTGGCGTTGATTCAAGAGTATGGCGATCGCCAATTAGCAAGAGGTGCCTCCAACTGGACCCTCGATGCTCGCCGCCACGAAGTCTCCAAAGCGGTCATCATGAACTCCGCCGACAAAGTTGAAGACACCGGCAATGGGCTATTCCTCGACATGACCCGTACAGCGGTCGACCAGCTGAATAACGACTGGCTAGCATCTGATGCCTATTGGCGCGAGGAAATCCCCCTCAATGCCAATCTGGGAACCGGACATCTCAACGCCTTCCGTGCCTATCAACAGTTCAGCCCAGGGCAATGGATTCCTGATGTGCCTGTGCCCATCATCGGCTGGGACTACCGCACCGTCGGCACAGATGCGTCCACCCAACCCTATCGGGATTACATCATTAACCGTCCATTGCAAGCGGACAGCCACATTTCAGCAACGCTCGTTTGGAGCCGGGTCGTTGAACTGCAAGATGCCAACGGCAATGCGCTGTATGATGCCGGCGAGACCTTCGCCGATCGCGGCCTGAATAATCTCGACCTATATCTGATGCCCGCAGGTTCTGACAACCTGGAAGATAGCATCTGGTCATCTATTAGCCCCGAAGATAGCGTGGAGCACATCTTCCACCGCATTCCCGAAACAGGGGAATACAAGCTGCGGGTCGTCTTCCACGATCAGGTTAACGATCCACTGCAAAACTATGCCCTCGCCTGGTGGTCAGTTCCCGCCCAATAGCGCAATCAGCGTGGCTGAAAAACCGTATGAATCGAAACAAAGTTTCAATTCATACGGCACTTATTCCATACCCAGAACCAGAACCACCGAGCAAAGGGGGCAATGATAAGGACACAACCTGAGGACAGGACAAACCCTAGAAAACCCTTGATTTTATGTAGCGCGGGCGGTGTCCGCGCTACATAAAATCAAGGGTTTTAGCCAGGGGTCGATTTTTTGTCTTGATACTGAGGGACATAACACATCCACACCATCGACGAAATGCATATGTTCCAGCCTTGCAAGGCTCGACAAGAATGTCGACAATAGAGGCGGAACGTAAAACTAAACATTTGTAACGAGCTGCCAGAACCCAACAGCGCGTTTCCTTAGTCATCGAGCTGTAAATTCGACGTGCGGAGAACACTGAATCCATGCCACACACCATTGTGACCAATACTTGCGAAGGCGTCGCCGATTGCGTTGATGCCTGCCCTGTCGCCTGTATCCAT
Source organism: Vacuolonema iberomarrocanum LEGE 07170 (assembly GCA_015207365.1). Taxonomy (GTDB): domain Bacteria; phylum Cyanobacteriota; class Cyanobacteriia; order Elainellales; family Elainellaceae; genus Vacuolonema; species Vacuolonema iberomarrocanum. The sequence continues at coordinate 83,358 of JADEXA010000023.1, read as the reverse complement.
CCTGGGCCTGAGAAAAATACCAAGGGCACAGACTGGTACTGGATCGACTTTTCGACCTGCATCGATTGCGGTATTTGCCTGCAAGTATGTCCGGTGGAAGGCGCGATCGTGCCGGATGAGCGCCCCGATTTGCAAAACACCCCCGAATAGGCACAACGATACATTTCGAAAGCCGCGCGCTGCGTGGCTTTCTTTTTTTTTGGTAGCAGAGAAGCCAAAGATAACTTTTCCGAGAAGGGACGTGGTACGCCCTTCTCAGAGAAAATCATCCCCTCAATCAGAAATGTCCATTTTTTATGGGTTTTACTCAAGCGCATAGCGCTATATGATGTTGCTCAACCTGCTGAATTTGCGCCACCCATGACCGCTACCGAACCTATTCTGACTGTCACCGATGTCTACGCCGGATACATTAAAGACCTGAACATTTTGCAGGGCATCAATTTCAAAATGTATCCAGGGGAACTAGTGGCCGTCATCGGACCAAATGGAGCCGGAAAGTCGACCCTGGCAAAGGCTATCTTTGGTTTGCTGACACCCAATCAGGGCAGCATCACCTTTCAAGGAAAAGCGATCGCGGGCTTGAAATCTAACCAAATTGTGAAGCACGGGATGTGCTACGTGCCCCAAATTTCCAACGTCTTCCCGTCCCTTTCAGTGGAAGAAAACCTGGAAATGGGAGCCTTCACTCGGCGCAGCGGTTTGCAATCTCTAAAGGAACGGATTTACGACGCCTTTCCGGTATTGGCCGAGCGGCGCAGACAGCGGGCAGGCACCCTGTCCGGCGGTGAACGGCAACAGTTGGCCATGGGGCGAGCGTTAATGCTCGACCCCGATTTACTGATCCTGGATGAACCCTCAGCCGCTCTATCCCCCATTCTGGTCAATGAGGTGTTTGAGCGGATTCGCCAGATCAATTCGATGGGAATGGCGATCATGCTAGTTGAGCAGAACGCACGGAAGGCGCTGGCGATGGCACACCGAGGCTATGTGCTCGACTCGGGGCGCGATCGCTTCGAAGGACCCGGCCCTGACTTATTGGACGACCCCAAGGTGGGTGAGCTATATCTGGGTGCTGCATCCTTCCATGCTGGGGCAGGACGCAATGCTCCGACTCCTGAACCCTCCAGTGATTGAGGGACAGTGGCAAACCGCCAGTAGCAAACAGCAATGACGTCAGCAAACACAACCGAACCCACCTACGCCCTCGCCCTTCATACCAGCGGCACCAACCTGGGTCTGGCGCTGAGCAATTTCGATAATGACGAACGGCAACAGGTGTGGGAGTTAGGACGCGATCTAGCAACTTATCTGCACATGTTCCTGCAGGAGTTTCTGCGGCCTCAACACTGGCAAGACTTGCAGTTCCTCGCGGTTGCCATTGGCCCCGGTGGGTTCACCGGAACCCGCATCGGTGTGGTCACGGCCAGAACGCTGGCTCAACAGCTTGAGATTCCCCTCTACGGCGTTTCAACCCTAGCGACGATCGCCTATCACAAATACCGTTCCTATCCTGAACACCGAACGCCCCTGCCTGACCTGGCGATCGCCCTCCCCGCCCAACGGGGGCAACTCCACACTGCCATCTATCGCCTGACCACACCTGACCTCGAAGCCATCCTGCCCGACGAGGTTCGCAGCCCCGAAGAATGGGCCAAAATCCTCACCACCTACGAAACGCCCTACGAAGCAATCGAGGCAACCAACTCCCTGGGCACAATGGCGATCGATCTCCTCCACTTGGCTCATATCCGCTGGCAACAGGGCGATCGCCCCAACTGGTCAACCGTTGTTCCCTACTATGGACAACATCCAGTCCATCGTTAAAGCATTGGGGTTTGCAGAATCCAAGGATGATTTTTCTGAGGAGGTAAAGAGAACGCAGATAAACGCAGATGAACGCGGATGGTTAGGGAGTTAAATCACCTTCGGCAAAGCTGGGGGCTTATTACGATTGAGTCATTGGCAAAAAAAGCGTAACCCGCGTACCTTTGCCAAGGTCGCTTTCGATTTCAAGGCTGCCACCTTGTAGCTGGCAAATATGCTGGGCGATGGCGAGCCCTAGTCCTATGCCACCTTTAGGCCGGGAATTATCAGCTCGATAAAACCGATCCACGACTTTTTGAAGGGTATCTTTGTTCATTCCCTTACCCGTATCTTCGATCTGTAGCGGAATGAATGGATGCTGTTCCTTCTCTACAGGAGGAAGAATATTTAAACGAATCAATTCACTGTCTGGAGCGTACTTGATGGCATTATCTAGCAGGTTAAGTACTGCTTGGCCAGTCAGCTCAGGATCGACCAGTACCATTGCCTTAGAAGAAGGTGTGCATAACTCTAGCTGGATGCCAGCTTGTGCCGCATAGGGATGCATTCGCGAAAAACACTCTTGGGCGATCGCGATCGCGGATACAGCTTGAGGTCGCACTTGCAGTTGCCCCGCATCGACCCTTGCTAGCAAGAGCAGTTGATCGACTAAGCGATTAAGATAGTCCGTTTCGCGGCACGCTTGTTGAAGATACTGCTCTGCTTTTTGGCCGCTGACAACCCCATCTAAAACGGCCTCTAATTCCACCCGTAAGGCGGTTAATGGCGTGCGTAAATCATGAGACACGTTAGCCACCAGCTCTCGACGAGCAACTTCTTGGGCTTGCAGGGCATTCAAGGTTCCCATGAGTTTGTCGGCCATTTGGTCGAGCGATCGGCTGAGCTGCGCTAACTCATCTCGACCCTTCAGTGCAGACCGAGCCGAGTAATCGCCAGCCTCTAACTGATGGGCTTGCCGGTGAAGAGCCTTGAGTGGTTGGGTTATCGTCCGCGACAACAGCAGTCCAGTTGTCATGGCCACAACGGTCGCAGCTAAGGCGATTCCCATGACGAGTCCGGCGACCCGTTCAGCAAATTCCTGCGGACGCCGAAAAGGCATTGCAACATACACCCCTCCCATAATTTGAGCAGTTTGGGTGTCACGAATCGGCACTGTGATGTAGAGCCATTGGGGATGCGGGTCGGGATCGGTCGCTCGCAACACGCCCGTCTGTTCCGTTCCGGCGAGGGTTCCAGAAATGACCTCCGCTGGCGGCTCAACGGGATACACATCATCATCTGGCTGACTGGTTGCTTGGGCGATCGCCGCCGCCGCATCAAAAATGACGACGTCCACATTCATCTGCTCGCTGGCCATATCGACCATTTGCCGAATCAGAGTCGGATCATCTAACCGGGACGGCGCTTGTGCCGCCAGCATCTCAGCCTGCTCATACAACTGAGCCTGAGCATCGTTGATGAATAATCTTCTCAGAGCAAAATCCAAACTCAGGTACAGCCCACCTAAACTCCCTAATGTTACGGTTAGTAGGGTAAGTGTCAGGCGAGTCGAAACGCTTTGCCAAAGTTTCATCCCTCATCTCCCTTAAACCGATAACCAATACCCCATACCGTTTGGATATAGTCTGGCGACGAGGGATCCAACTCTACCTTTTCTCTCAATTTGCGGATATAAACATCGACGACACGGGTATCCCCTTCGAATTCATACCCCCAAATCTGCTCCAGCAGTTGTTCACGGGTGTAGGCGCGTCCGGGGTGGGCCGTTAACTGCGCCAGTAAGTCGAATTCTTTACCGCGTAGATCCAACGGCTCTCCATTGAGCAAGGCGGAGCGCTGATCAACATCGACGACGAAACCATGGGTTCGCTTCACGTCTCGGTATTGCTGACTATAGGCTCGCCGTAATAGAGCTTTTATTCGTGCGATGAGCTCCTTCGCACTGAATGGCTTGGCAAGATAGTCATCAGCCCCTATTTCTAATCCTTGAAGGCGATCGTCCTCTTCCGCCCGAGCCGTTAGCATGAGGATCGGCGCAAAATATCCTGAAGCACGAACCTGCTGACAAACGTTAAACCCGTCCATATCGGGAAGCATAATGTCTAGCACGGTCAAATCAGGACGAATGCGTTGAATCTGATGTTTACCCGTCATCCCGTCACTTGCAATCAGACACTGCCAGCCCTCTCGCTCGATGTATAGTCGTACAGCTTCACACACGCTGGCATCGTCTTCAATAATCAAGATTGTTGGAGCAGACATAGCGTGAATCAAGAAACCCGCTGAGTTAACTGTAAAACTTAAGCTTGCTTTAGATCCCCATGGCGGAACGCCGCCTTTAAGGAAAAGAGGGGCACCATAAAGCCCCTCTAAACAAGCCTCTCGGTAATGTCAGGCTTAATCCACTCAATCCCTTTCTGCCCTTCCCTGCGGGAACTAAGACCCGGGCACTATGCTAAGGCTTCCGTCACCTGAAGCGACTCAGATTGGTTTAGCCAGATCTGATTAGCGTGTAGTCGCTGCCGCTGTAACATCCGCCTCCTCGAAAAGTGCCAGGTACTGCTCATAACCTTCCGCTTCCAGCTCAGCCAAAGGCACAAAGCGCAACGCTGCCGAGTTAATGCAGTAGCGCAGTCCAGTCGGGGCAGGCCCATCGTCAAAAACATGACCCAGGTGCGAATCAGCATGCCGACTACGAACCTCAGTCCGAATCATGAAGTGCGATCGATCCTCGAGTTCAACGATGTTGTCAGGCTCCAGCGGTTGCGTAAATGAAGGCCACCCAGTTCTGGAGTCATACTTGTCGAGCGAGGAGAAGAGGGGCTCTCCCGAAACAATGTCTACATAGATGCCAGGCTCTTTGGTATCCCAGTAGGCATTGTCGTAGGGGCGTTCGGTACCGTCTTCTTGCGTGACACGATACTGAAGGGGTGTTAGCATCGCTCGAAGTTCCTCATCGCTGGGTCTAACAAACGATGAGAAAGACAAGGCGGTCTCAAGGTTTTCTTCCAGCTGATAGACGGTCGTATCGCCTTCCCAAACCTCGCTGATGAATTGGTCACGGCCTGAGTTGGAACGATAGTAGCGATACCGCAGCGGATTATTTTGTGCGTAATCCTGATGGTAGTCTTCAGCCATATAGAAAGTTTCTGCGGCCTCAATCACCGTCGCGATCGGCTGCTCAAATTTGTCCGATGCTTCGAGCGCAGCTTTTGAACCCGTCGCCAACCGAGCTTGTTCATCGTTGACATAATAAATAGCGGATGAATAGGATTCCCCCCGATCTACAAAGGAACCTCCCGCATCTGTTGGGTCATGCATGCGCCAGAATGCCCCCAGCAACTGCTGATAGCTGATGATGTCGGAGTCGTACTGCACTTCAACGGTTTCGCGGTGTCCAGTGTTTTGACTCGTGACTTCGCGATAGGTCGGATTTTCGGTTGTGCCGCCCATGTAACCAGAGATAACCTCTGACACCCCTTCGAGCTTTTCGAAATCGGCCTCGACACACCAAAAACAACCGGCTGCAAAATACGCGACCGATTCGCTCTCGATCGCAGGTGCGTCTGCCGTCGGCGCAGCCGTATCACTACTGCGCGTTACTTGCGAAAAAAATATCGTCGCCACAAATGAAGCGATAATTAAGGTAAACCAATACCATTTCTTCATAATGCCTCCTTAGGGCAAATTCCCAGCGGAATGATGGATTAAGCGGGATCTGACCCAGATGGCCATTTCATCACGACGTGATCTGGGCAGGATTAAGCAATCATGTTCCACCTTATAGAAAATTCTTTAAAAAACTGTTAGAAGCCCTCACGAAGAGTGCATTCGCTCTTTGATTCGGTTTGTGCGATCGCAACAGCCACCCCTTAGAAGGGAACTTACGCTTTATGCCTTGGCTTGGACGCACAATCTTCAACTCATCGATCCCTTCATTACAAATACTAAGAGACAAATACTAAAAGATAAGACTGTGTGGGGACAGGCAGGCGATCGCATTACAGAGGTGACATCCAGTCCACCATCATTAAAGCGTTGAGTTTACAAGGAGGGGAAGAATGTAGGTGGGCTCAAATCCACGCTTAAGGACATCGCTCAAAAACAGATCGATCCTTAATGGACTTCTTTTATCTGAATAATTATGATGGGCTGAGAGTAAATGTTGTCAGTTACCATGCCCAAATTATGTTCTGTTTTAATTGACTTTAGCGAGGCTGGTCTTGATCTTGACCGCGATAGTCTGGAAAGCTTTTTGCTGAACATCGCCGACGAGATGGAGTCTGGTGATTTGGTGCAATCTGCCTGTTTAGCTCGCGATGAGGATATCCCGGAGGCAGCTAAGTCTGGTGTAGCGGCATTCCTCTTAGGAATTCTGACGACTGAGATCAACCATCAGAACCTGGGTAAAGTGATGGACTACCTCGGAAACCTACGCTATGGCAAGACTCTAATCCTATCTGGTGAAATTGATGGCATGACCTATAACATCGAGTATCGCAACAAACAGGAGCTGGATCAAGCCGCTGATACTATTGAGCGATTGTCAAACCTGCGGGTTAAGATACGGGGACAGCAGAACCAGTCTGAAAACTAGCCATAACAATCTAAATTCAACTCAATGGGAAAGTATGCACTCTTAATCGGCATTGACACCTATGGTCATGGGTTAAATCCGTTACCAGCAGCTCCTAAAGATGTGGAGGCTCTGCGCGGTGTGCTTTTGAATCCGCAGATGGGTAAGTTTGACGAAGCGAGACCACTGATAAACCCCACGCGGTCAGAGATGGCGCGTGAAATTGAGTTGTGGTTTCAGGATCGACAATCAGAGGATCTAGTACTATTGTTTTTCTCTGGCCATGGAGTTAAGGACGATCGCCGAGATTTGTATTTTGCGGCTAGTGATACGGAGAAGCTAAGCGATCGCTTGCTAACTGCCACTGCTATTCCCGCCAGATTTATTCATAACTGCATCCAGCGTTGTAAAGCTAGGTATCAGTTACTAATCCTCGACTGCTGCTTTAGCGGGGCATTTGGCAATTTGATAGCACGGGATGATGGCGAAATTCCACTAAAAGAACAACTGGGGGCAGAAGGGCGAGTAGTGTTGACCTCTACCAGTGCGGTGGACTACTCCTTTGAAGAGCAAGGCACAGATCTGTCTATCTATACCCGCTACCTAGTCGAAGGCATTGCCAGTGGTGCTGCCGATGAAGATGAGAATGGTGTGATTACTGTTGATGAACTACATCACTATGCTGGACGCAAAGTACGAGAAACCTCTCCAGCAATGAGTCCGTCCTTGATTACCCTCAAGGACGAGGGTTTCCGGATTCAGGTAGCGCGATCGCCCAAGGATGATCCGAAACTGCAATATCGTAAAGAAGCAGAGTACAGAGCTACAGCCGGGGAATTTACGATCCCGGCTCGGCGATTGTTGATGCGCCGTCGTGTAGAACTTGGGCTTTCAGATGCTGAGGCTGATGCGATCGAAGCGGAGGTGCTGAAACCTTATCGTGAGTATCAACGAAAGCGGCAGGAGTATCAAGACACTCTGAGTCAGTGCCTTGAGCATGAATCGCCATTGAGTAAACACACGATTACTGACCTAAAAGACTATAGGGAACACCTGCGGTTAAAACCAGAAGATGTAGCTGTGATTGAGCAAACTGCCCTGAATGGCTTCGACCTGGAGAGCTATGCAAGAGAGATCGCAGAACTCCAGCCAATCGCTACGGGTGCTGGTCAAATCAATCGAACTGTTCCAAACATTAGTCGCAAAGAGCTATCTGAATGCGACGCCAAAAAAATTTTGTTTATTAAAAATATTCGCGATCCAAACGGAAGTTGGTCTTACACCCTTGATCACATTCAACAAATCGGTGGCTCAAGCGAAAATCGAGTATTTGAGCTTTTCTGGCTACCAACGAGCCGGGGCGCAAGTTCGGCCTCTAAAGACGATCTAATGATTCTGAACCAGCAGGCAAAAGTAACCCATGTTGTCGAAATGCTTGATAACGATGTGAGAGAAAATGAATCGGGTTCTTTCCGCTGGGTTCGTATTGTCTGGATGCCAGAAGAGGACGATTGGTCAAAACTTCCTCACCAAAGGGAGGTTGTTGGCTTTGAACCCCCTACGATTGGCGGTGGAGCCACTTATTCATTCGCAAGCCCAAATTTTGGCACTTTTCGCTCGGCTTGGACAAACTTAGAAACATTTCAACAACATGTTTTCTCAATACTGACAGGTAACAAGTCTATTTGAAGCTTAGATTCGATCTGACTCAGTGGATGATTCTAAATGGCCACAGCTCACAAGAGAGAACCTTGACCTAACTAAGATGGGAAGGCAACAACGAGAGCGCCACGATCGCCAAAAACAGGAAACTCGCAGCCGTTTCCAAAAGGGCAACATACTGAATTTTGGTGTTGCAGTACCAATCCTTGCGCAACAGAATCAGCCCAAACTTGAGCAAAGCGATGCCAAAGGCAGCGGCTGTCGGCAATGCAAGCCAGTGCATCTGCCACAGCATTACGATAAGCGCTGCGGCGATCGCATGAAAAATTAGGCCAGACAGGATTGATGCCGTCCGAATTTTGCGCAGTTTGACGGTGAAAATAGCGCTAGAAAAAAATACAGTGTTAAGTACCCAGAGGGCGATCGCAGTCTCCGTCAGACTCCCTGTCGTTGCCAAGTAGGCCAGCGGTGCCGACAAACACACCGCCGCGAAGGTGACCAGTTCATTCAAAACAGATTTCTGTTGTCGCTGCCAGACCGAAATAGCATCAACGAGTAACGCTACCACCACCGCGCCATAAACCAGCAATAGAGAGCCTTTGGCTGGGATTTGCCAAAGTAGCCAGAGGGCGATCGCTCCAGCGATACTCCCATAGAGCCCAGTCCACAGCAAAAAGCGGGGTTTCCAACTATGCCGCTGTTTAATTTGCAAGACGAAGGGGTGCTCTGCCTGAAAGCCACAATAAACACAAACAAGTGTCAGGGTCGTCATCCAAGTCCAGTGCTGTGCTGCCGCAGCTCCTGTGAGAAAAGACACTGCCAACATGAAATAGACTCCATGCTCTGGGGAAATCGTGGCTTGATACCATCGCTTCCCAGAAGGAATTGAAGCATTCGTTGCGATCGTATTCATGGATCTCATCCTTGGTAAACAACGCTAAGACAAACGCCATACCTGAGACTGCCGTCTATTTCAGTACCTGCGGCTAGACAGGATAGGTCAGACTGACAGACATCATTTTTCCAACTTACCCTACTGAGAATGCTAGAGCCGAGATCGTTGATAGGCTCATTAAGTTGAGTGAACGTTACTGTAAGTTGGCAGGTGCAATTAAACCTAAAACCCTAAAAACCTGTGCCGCCCGCGCTGCGGGCGGCACAGGTTTTTAGAGCCTGGTTTTTCATCGTGCCGAGCTACTTAGGGAAATGAAGGATTTGAACATAGCTTTTGAGTTGCAGGACAAAAGATAAGGGGCATTAGACTAAAGCCATCTGCTACGTCTAGGATTGAGCACTCACTCGAGGCTTAACTGGGCAGTGCGTTGAATCCATCGTCGAAGCAAAGGCAAATCAATTTTGAATATCCAAGTGCTAAGAGATACTGGCGAAATGGAAAATGTGCGGGGTCAGGCAGCAGAGGCTCTTGGAATGTTGTTTGATGGGAATTACGAAGAGAGAAGCCAGAACTACTACAAAACTGAAAGTGCCTTGCTTGACTGCATTTCAGATTCTTCAGCCGTTGTTCGATTTTGGTGCTGCTACGGGTTGGGAAATATGCGATCGCACCGTGCCGTTGACCAACTTGAAGCGATTCGAGAGCAAGACTATGGACTATGCCCTGGTTGGTGGTATGTATCGGAGGAAGCTGAAGATGCTTTAGCGCGTATTTCAGGGCAACCAGAGTCAGCGCGTATTCCGGTTCATTTGCGAGCTAACTAAGTGCTTACTAAAAGGCTGCATTAACCAAAGTGATGCAAGACTATCTTGATAGGTCAGTCCGTAAAGTAAAGGCAGTAGGTTACGTAGAAAAATCTTGGGTTTGCTTTGCTTGGGGCGATCGTAAGAATTTTTCATTCTAATAATAGTTGTTCGACTTCTTCAGCCCTTTGAGAAACCGCCCTAATCAGATAGCCAACATAAAAAGCACGACAGAGAGTAAACATTATCGATTGATGGCCTTTCAAGCAGATGACAAGCTCGTCTGTACACAGTATTAGAAAGTAGTCAGACAGTACCTTTTTTGGTACGTTGATGCTATGACAGACAAACGCATACCTGCAAAGTTTTACAAAACAGAGGCAGGGAATGAGCCCGTGCGTGAATGGCTGAAGCAACTAGCGCCAGCAGAGCGAAAAGTCATCGGTATTGATATCAAAACGATTGAGTATGGTTGGCCGATTGGTATGCCAACCTGCCGATCCATGGGAAAAGGCTTATATGAAGTACGGTCTAATTTACCCAATGGAACCATTGCAAGAGTCCTGTTTTGTATCTATCAGGAGAATATATTGTTGTTACACGGATTCATCAAGAAAACTCAGAAAACGCCTAAACAAGATCTTGATTTGGCACTGAAGCGTAAGAAAAAACTGGAGGCAGAAAAATGATTGATACGAACCATGTAGGCTCCTCTTTCGATAGTCTTTTGGAAGAAGATGGCATTTTAGCTGAAGTGAATGCAATTGCTCTCAAGCGTGTTTTAGCTTGGCAAATTGCTCAGGCAATGGAAGTCCAGGGTTTTAGTAAAGCTTCGATGGCAGATGCAATGAATACCAGCCGTTCAGCGCTCGATAGATTGCTTGATCCTGACAATATTGCCGTTACGCTCAAAACGATGGATCGAGCTGCTGCAGTGTTAGGTAAACAGCTACGGATTGAACTCGTAGACATGAATACAGAACAAACACCTGCTGTTTCCATCTCTGATCAATCGAGTCCAGCATCAAATGACCCTTTGAGTACTCCCCATGCATAACACGCGGATGGAGACACTATCCCCAAGATTACGTTGCATGATCGGCAAATGATAGCTTGATCGGAATTGCCGAATACACTGTCCAGACGTAAAGCCGAACAACAAGGCAATGCACGTTTTAAGATGAGGGAGATGTTGTATCCGTCGAATTTATGACCACACCGCAAACCGCCCCCTATGGCTCCTGGAAATCACCTATCACCTCCGACCTAATCGTGGCAGGATCTGTGCGACTGGGAGAGGTGTATTTGGATGGCAACACCATTTACTGGGGGGAAGGTCGACCGACTGAGGGCGGACGAACCTTGCTAGTGCGGCAAGACCCTGACGGGCAGCGTACCGACCTGACTCCGGCTCCCTTCAACGTGCGGACGCGGGTACATGAGTATGGCGGCGGTTCCTACTGCGTTGTGGATGGCATCATCTACTTTGCCAATTTTGCTGATCAGCGGGTGTATCGACAGGAAGGGGAAGACCTCCAACCCATCACCCCAGATGGTGGCTATCGTTATGCGGATGCTGTCTTCGATCGCCCGCGCCAACGCCTGATTGCCGTGCGCGAAGACCATACCGGGGCAGGGAACGAGCCAAGCAACACGATCGCCGCCATTTCTACCCACCCCGATGATCCGGCTCAGAACGGGGGCACGGTACTGGTTTCTGGCAGCGATTTCTACGCCTATCCCCGCCTCAGCCCCGATGGATCGCGCCTATGCTGGATTTCGTGGAACCACCCTAATATGCCCTGGGATGGCACGGAGCTATGGGTGGCTGATGTGCAGGACGATGGCAGTTTGGGAACACCGAGCCTGGTTGCTGGGAGCGAGGGCGAATCCATCTTTCAGCCCAGTTGGTCGCCCGATGGCACGCTGTACTTCGTGAGCGATCGCACCGGCTGGTGGAACCTGTATCGTTGGGAGAATTCCGCTCAGATTCAGCCACTATGCCCCAAAGCTGCTGAGTTTGGTATGCCGCTGTGGGTGTTTGGCATGGCGACCTACGGCTTTGAGTCAGCGGAGTCCCTCATTTGCAGCTACAGCGAAAATGGGGTGGATCATCTAGCGCAGCTCAATCTCAAAACCCTGGAACTGCAAGATATCGAAACCCCTTACACCAGTATTGGTGGGGTGCGTGTGAGCAACGGCTTTGTGGTATTTGGTGGCGGCACCCCGACCTTGCCGGGGGCGATCGCCCATCTCGATCTAGCCACTGGCGAATGTAAGGAACTGCGTCGTTCCAGCGACCTGGATATTCCCGACGCCTACATTTCGGTAGCTGAACCGCTCGAATTTCCCACCGAAGATGGGAAAACGGCCTTCGGCTTCTTTTATCCGCCCAAAAATCCCGATTTCGTTGCCCCAGACGGCGAACTCCCACCGCTGCTAGTGAAAAGCCACGGCGGGCCGACAGCCGCTACCTCTGCCACCTTTAGCGCCAAAATTCAGTATTGGACGAGTCGCGGCATTGCCGTGCTGGATGTAAACTACGGTGGCAGCACAGGCTATGGCCGCGAGTATCGCAACCGCCTCCAGGGAAAATGGGGCATTGTGGATGTGGATGATTGTGCCAATGGAGCTAAGTTTTTGGCCGAACAGGGGCGGGTCGATGGCGATCGCCTCTGCATCGATGGCGGCAGTGCTGGAGGCTACACAACTCTGGCAGCGCTAGCATTCCGGGATGTGTTCAAAGCGGGAGCTAGCTTCTACGGCGTCAGCGACCTGGAAGCCCTAGCAAAAGAGACCCACAAGTTTGAGTCCCGCTACCTGGATGGCCTCGTCGGTGCCTATCCTGAAACAGAAGCGATCTACAAAGCGCGATCGCCCATCCACGCCATCGACCAACTCAACTGCCCGATGATCTTCTTCCAAGGCGACGAAGATGCCATTGTGCCGCCCAACCAGGCGGAAATGATGGTCGCAGCGCTCAAAGCCAAAGGCTTACCCGTCGCCTACCTGCTATTTGAAGGGGAGCAGCATGGCTTCCGCAAATCCGAAAACATCAAACGCACCCTGGACGGTGAGCTATATTTCTACGCCCAGGTCTTTGGGTTCCAGGTCGCCGATGCAATCGAACCCGTGGCGATCGCAAATCTATAACAGGACTTACGAAGTTTGATGATTTTTGGGGTGCAGAGCGCCCCAAAAATCATCAAACTTCTTTGGTTTTTCGTAGCAAATGCGTAAGTCCTATATAATTCAAAACCTATAGCCCGGAATAATTGGAGGTAGAAGCAGGAGTCGGCCATGAAAACCCTGAGTGATGTTCTAGATCAGGACATGTTGCGGGAGCTGGCGGGCGATCGCTACTACGAACGGGGCGTCCGCTATTTTGAACAGGGGCATGTGTCATCGATGGCGCAGTATGGCGATCGCATCGTCGCTGAAGTCCGTGGCACAGAATCCTATCAGGTGCAGCTCTGGCTACAAAGTGGAGCGTTGCTGTCCCGTTGCTCCTGCCCACTGGGCGTCGATGACCTGTTTTGCAAACATTGCGTTGCCGTAGGGTTGGCGTGGATTGCCGAACCGCCTCTCTATCAGCCCGAAGGAAACGCGCCCCGCTCCGCTGGCACAACGATGGAAGATGTGCGCGATTACCTGTTGCGCCAATCGCCAGAAACCCTCGTGCAAATGATGCTCGACCAGGCCATGGAAGATACCCGCTGGCGCGAGACGTTGCTGCTGAAAGCTGCGTCCAACAAACCTGGCGGGGCCGATATCAATACCTTCCGCCGTACCCTACGAAACACCATCATCCCCAACGATTTCGTTGATTACTACGACATGCGGTCTTATGTGGCCGAAGTCGAGTCGGTTGTGAATGGGCTAGAAGACTTGCTGGTAACCGGGTATGCCCTGGACGTAGTACAGCTATGTGAAGAGACCGTTACGCTTATCGAGGAAGCTTACAATTCTGTCGATGACTCAAGTGGGAGTCTGGGAGCGGTTCTGTGGGATGTCCAGGCGTTGCACCTTCGGGCTTGCGAACAGGCAAACCCCGACCCTCATGTACTAGCGGAGCGGTTGCTGCGACTGGAACTCGACCTTGAATACAGCGATGCTTTCTCCAATGCTTTGGAAGACTATGACCACATTCTGGGCGAGCCAGGGCGCAGAACCTACGGACGTTTGATCGATGCGGAGTTAGAAAAACTGCTGCCGCCTAAACCCAATGAGGACTTTCATCGCAAATATCGACGCTCTCAACTGCTCCGCATGAAAGAAGAATTGGTTGCCGCCGAGGGCAATGTAGAAGATGTGGTAGCCGTGCTAGCGTCTGATCTTTCAGAACCCTCCAATTATCTGAGGATTGCTCAGTACTATCAGGAGGCTGGACAAACAGAGACGGCGATCGCCTGGGCAGAAGAAGGATTGGAAGCTTTTCAGGATAGTTACCTTTCCGGACGACTGGGTGAATTTTTGGTCTCTGCCTATGAAGGAGTCGAGCGGTTTGAGGATGCTGTTGAGCTGGTTTGGCAAGATTTCAAGCGTTACTCCAGCTTGAAGAACTACCAAGACCTCAAGCAGCGAGCGGAAAAGGCAGGGCAATGGGCTCACTGGCGCGATCGCGCCCTCACCCATCTGCGCGAAAACCTAGCCAGAGAAACCACAACTCTCATAGGCTCCCATCGAATGCCAGCAGTCGGATATTCTCCGTTAGTTGAGATTTTTCTGTGGGAAGGGGAGGTAGACCAAGCTTGGATTGAAGCGCAAACTGGTGGGTGTAGCAAACAGCTCTGGATGCAGCTCGCTGACCAGCGAGCCCATGAGCATCCCGAAGATGCACTGTCTGTCTATCTCCCAGCCATCGAACCGCTGATCAAGCAGACAAGCAACGATACCTACCGTCAGGCCGTAGCGTTATTGGTAAAAGTCAAAGCACTGATGGAAAGAATTGGGTGTGAAGATGATTTTGAGCGCCGCCTTGCGACTCTCGCTACCATCTATAAACGCAAGCGCAACTTCATCAAATACCTACTGGACAGTGGCTTTCAAGTTTAAAAGTGGCTTTCAGGTTGAGTGCGTTAAGCGTTCAAGGATCGATTTTTCCCTCAATCAGCAATGGCGTTATGAGAATCCGGTGTTACAAAACTGCTCCAGGATTTTGATACAGTTGGCGATCGCCCCCAAATGCGCGATCTCATACCCATGGGTATTTTGTGTGGGAAAACTCAAACAGGCGGCACGGGCGACATGTCCCATCTTCATAGCGATCGAAGCATCACTACCAAAGCCACTAATAGCAGCGAACTGGATAGGGAGGTCGACTTGGAGAGCAGATTGGGCGATCGCGCCATTCAACCGCTCGTCATACAGGCCGTAGTTATCCTGGGACAACAGCACCGGAGTATCCCCATCCTCAATGGGATATTCCGGCGACAACGGGCAAATTTCTAGGGCAACCAGCGCACTCAGCTTGGCATTTAGCGTGAAATGTAGCGCCCCGATCGCCCCCACTTCCTCCTTCGCCGATGCCACCAGATAGGTATCCATTGCCGGTTGCTGTACGGTTTCGGCCAAGGCCAGCAAAATCGCGACGGAGGCTTTGTTGTCGAGGGTGTAGCTAGCGATATAGTCCTTCAAGCGAAACGGGCGCTTGCGATGTTTGCCCACCACCACACGCGTCCCCGGTCGCACCCCCGCGTCCGCCAGTTCTGCAGGGGAATGCTTCGTTTCCACCCAGGCATCTTCCCAGCGAACGGCCACGTCATCTTGAAAAACCTTCTGGGGCGACTCGTGGGAGACATGGCGCGAGCCAAAGCTGAGGATGCCGCTAATGCACCGGACATCTCCCAATAAGTCCACCACCCCTTCCCCATAAACCCAAGGGAATGCGCCGCCGAGCTTCCGCACATGTACGCGCCCATCAGGCTCCATCGCCTTGACGATGCCCCCAATTTCGTCCTTATGCCCAGTGATGGCGATCGCCCGTCCCGCATCCTTTCCTGGAATTTTGGCAACGACATTCTCGGCCTCATCCTTCCAGCATTCCACCCCCCGCTTTTGGAACGCCTCCAGCAGCCAGCTATCTACTTCCGCTTCGACACCACTGGGCGAGTGGCACATGACCAATGCCTCGATTTGGTCAAACAGCGCATCTAACTCCAATGTCATCCTTTTTCGCCATCCCTAGCTCAGCTTTTCCGAACTGACACAAAACTCGCGTAACTCTGACAAATGCCTTGACGCTACGGGCATGTCACACCCAAAACATCAACGAAATATGCAAGTCATTCCTTTTCACTGTAAAGTCCACAGCAACGGATGCATAGTCATGACCTGGAAGACATTCAGGAAATAAGTTCTGATAGAACGAGTCTTCAATCGACTGAGACCATTCCATGCTTAGGAGTGCTTTGCTTGCTGCATACATTCCCAATTTGAGGGTGTGTTATGGGTTCAGTTGTCCGATCTTATACTTAGATTTATTCAGTGTAAGAAAATGGGTCGGCTACATTTTCCTTACCGTCACCTTGTTTAGAGAGCAGTCGCAATAGGCTGCTGAGATGTGAATCATGCGGAAATTTGTGGGTTGGTTAGTCATCGGGTTAGTGCTGGCATTTGTAGCCTCATACACCCTGTTAACTCCTGTTTTTCAAAAGGACAGCAGGTCTGAGTCTGACACTTCATCACTAGGTGCTCAAGAACTCAAGCCAAGGGGAAGTCAGACAATCGAGACCCTAAGCTCGGTTAAGTTTGACGTTCTCAACTCAACCGAAATTGACTCTATTTCCTTACCTTGTTTTGACGAGAGTCAAGTAGGGGTGATCAATACCGATGGGAATCTTGTGATTCCTCACTGTTTTAAGGTCTTGGGAAAGTTCTCTGAAGGGGTGGCTTTGGTGTCCTTTGATGCAGATGATGGCCAAACCTATCGTGGCTTTATTAATACGCGAGGTCAGTTTATCTTCCCCCCTAATCTTCGAAGAGAGCAGCGTGTTGCTCTTGCTGACCATGTGGGTGGCTTTACTGACAATCTGTATCAGTTTGTTGAAGGACGATTTCCATTGAGGCAGGAGCCTGATGGCCCGATTGGGTTTATTGATCAAACTGGAGAATTTGTGATTGAACCTCAATATGAGTCAATTGGTGGCTTTCATGAGGGTGTAAGCGTTGTGTGTCAGTATCTTGTAACTGAAGTTCGGAGGGGATGTGGATACATCAATCCCGATGGCGAAGTGTTGATGCCGCTGGATTTACAGCTTGCAACCTCGTTTCATGAGGGCATTGCCGTCGTGAGACACCCTTCTCTAGAAGGATTATTCTCTGCGATTAATAAAAACTTTCAACGGCTCACAGCGGAAGATCGTTTAGATCGTGTCGGGGGTTACGATTCGTACTATGGGCTTATCTCAGAATTGTCTACTGGTTCTGGGCTTGCACCCGTTCGTATTCCAGGCTGTGTGCATCCTCCTGTGCAATTGTTGCCAGAGGCTAACCCTGCCGCTCCTGTAGATGAAAATGCTCCAGAGTGGACGGGGCCTCCGTATGAACAAGGCACATGGGGGTATTTGGATGTTACCAATGGAGGGTTTGCCATTGAGCCACTATTTTGCGATTTCAGGCAATCGCCTATTGCTGCCACTGGATTCATTGATGATCGGGCGTTGGTCAGAATCCATCCGAATGACACAAGAGCATCCATTCCAGAGCGATGGCGCGGCCATTTAGCCATGATTGATCCTCAAGGCAATATCATTGATAACTATGGTGATGCTGCTCTGCCAGACTATCGTGTTGGAGCAGGGTGGGAGAGAGGGTTTCAAGAGGGCCTGTTGCCGGTTGCCAATGCCCCTCGCAATTCAGATGAACCGTCTCGTTTTGGTTACGTGGATCGGGAAGGGCACTGGGTCATTCCCCCGCAGTTTGAAAGTGTAAACTACTTTCAGGACGGGTTAGCCTTGGTGCAAGATCCAGAGACCGAACGACATGGTTTTATCGATAAGAGTGGAAGCTATGTCATTCCACCCACATTTTTCAGAAGGACGAATGATTTTGGGTATCGTGAAGGCTTTTCTCAAGGATTAGCCGCTATGCCAGATGAGAGTGGACGCTGGGGATATATCAACCGTCAAGGGGAGAGGGTGATTGCGCCTCAATTTGCTGAGGCAGAACCCTTCTGGAGCCAGGGCTATGCGCAAGTAACGCTAGAGGATGAGACGATTAATTTGATCGATAGAGATGGGGCTTTGATCTTCAATCAACCTGTCGATGAATTTGTCATTACATTCACCCTAAAAATAAGCGATGAGTTCATTTTTATTGCTTTGGAGAAGGGGTCGGAAGACCAGAGAGAGAGGATTGGGTTGCTGATGGACGCATGAAAAATCCCCAGAATCAAAGATTCCAGGGATTTGAGATGATTCAGATTGTCAAAACTGAAGGATTAGCTGTTGGTGCCAACAGGCTTATCAGTGGGTAGTGCAGAAGAACCGGGGATTTGCTTCGCTACGAAGTAGCGGTTGAGCAACGTGCTAGCCAGCGACAGAATGATGGGGCCAACGATGAAGGCCACAAGCCCATGCACCGCAAACCCAGGGACGAAAAATGCAGCCAGTGAGAAGCAGATTCCGTTAACCACCAGCGAGAACAAGCCCAGGGTTAGGAAGGTAACGGGCAGCGACAGAATAGACAGAACAGGCTTCACAAAGCTGTTTACCAAACCGATCGCAACACCAGCAACGATCGCGGCTGGGAAATTCGCTAAAGAGACGCCGGGTAACAGAATATCGGTTACCAGCAGACTCAAAGCTGTGATTAATGTTGTTAAGAGATATCCAAGCATAGGTTAGTTTCTCCAGACAGTAGATAGATGGTCAATAATCTTGCAATCTGTCAAAATCAAATAACTTTTAAAGATTCAGGCAAGTGGTTTAAAGAGAAAGATTCTTCACTTTTGACCAAAGATGTTTCACAACAGATATGTGAGGACGCGCTTGATTAAGACAGATTCAAAAGTCGGCAGCATACGCCTAAATGATGCTTGAGCGTTTACACACTCTGACCCGCTTTTTCGTAAGATTTTGAGATGGCCCAAACGGCATGGATAATGCCAGGAATATATCCCAAAACAGTGAGCAAGATATTGATGATGAGTGTTGAGCTGATGCCATAGGTCAGAAACACACCAGCGGGGGGAAACAGAATGCCAAGAAGGTATCGTACGGTTTTCATAATGTATCCTCGGTAATGAACGTAAAGGGAAATGGGGATGCGAAGGTTTACTTCGAGAATGGAAGAAGCTAGACTCCCACACAACTCTCCAAAGATAGATGTGCAGTAGGCACATAGAAATGTACAGCGGGCACACAGATAGGCTGTGGGCATGTCAAACGCATTAAGGGCTTAGAGTTGACTCGTGGTTTTCCACAACTCTGTTAAGCGTTCTTTGAGTTGCTTTTCCTTACGGGCCAGGGCTGTGCCTAGTTCGCCCAAGCGCTGCTCGAATTCAGCATATTTCTCTTGTACAACACTCGTTTCACCCGCTTCGGTGCTGGCTTTTGCGTTGTCATACCAAGCTTTTGCTGAATCTAGGTGATGCTTCACTTCGTCGTAGCGATCGCCATACCGATTGGCCAAGTTGGCATCTAGCACGGCTAATTTCGCTTTCAGTCGGGCATATTGAACTTGCATGTTGGCAACGGCTTCGCTATCACGAATGTTGGCCAGAATTGATGCAATAGCAGACTTGAGATCCATATCGTCAGTCCCGTTTGCTTGCTCATCTGTCTCGATTTTTACGAGCGCATTTTCGACTTCTTCCTGCAGAATCCGCTCTTGCTCAATAACTTCTACTTCGAGCGCTTGGATTTGTTCTTGACTTTTGGCGATCGTCTCACGCCGCTTTTCACTAATCCCTTCGACCACCCCTTCAACGGAGGCGCGAAGGTCAGTTGCGACCTCTTGGCTTTTGCCTTTTACTTCATCAGAAACAGCCTGAACAGCATCACGGGCAATGGTTCCAACTTCACCCGAACCTTCTTTTAACTCGGCGATCGCCTGGGACACAGCCGCTTTTACAATTTCTTTAATTCGGTCAGCCCGAAGGCTACCTTCTGCTTTTGCGCGTTTCAGATCTTCTGAAACCTGTTCACGGATTGAACCTGACATCAATGACCTCCTTGTTGCAATCACCTTCCGCAACGAAAGGGCTGTCAGGTTATCGCTTCAACCGTTGAATTCAACATCCCGACAACGCTCCTACTGTATCAATTCCCTTCTCATCAAACAGTCGGGTAGCCGACTCAGGAAAGCAGAAATAGCCGTATCTTTTCGGGGAAACTATTAAGAACAATTAAATGGCCTGACACGCATTTCTTAATGGCTATCAGCGATAATCTGACGTAATAGCTACCGAGGATAATCTGATAGCTGTAGAGAAAGCTGTCAGACGAAGACCTTGCGGCTTTTCTGGGCAGCCTACACTCTAATAATATCGAGCCAACCCAGCAAACCTGATCCTTCGAAAAGTAGAAAATGGTAGCGGTTCAAAATATCTAAAGGTAGAGATTCACGCTACGGGTTGAAGCGGGTTCAGTTGCGACCGCAGAACAACGCCAGCACATGGGAGAACCCATCAAATTCTCTGATTGCACCTTATCGATAGGTTAGCGATAGGGGGATCCAGATACGTTTCAAAAGACGGCTCAAGCAGACCCAGGGCTGGTCTGAAACGTTGATTTTCAACACCTCGAGGCTTTTCGAGCAGCCTCTAAGATAGTAAGTGAGGATCTACGCAAGTTTTGCGTAATTCTGAGTGAATTCGTTGATGGTGTGGCCGCGACGCAACCACACCATCAACAAAATGCGTGAGTCCTGTCAGTAAGGGTTTGAGGTTCTCCAGATGCCGAAAATTGTCTTGATTGCGGGCTTTGAAACATTCAACGCAGGGCTCTATCGGCAGGCAGCAAAGAAAGCCATCCAGCGCTGTCCCGATTTGGAGATTCACGTCTTCAGCGATCGCGACATCAATGAACAGCCGGAGGCGATCGCCCAAGCCCTTGAAACCGCTGATGTCTTCTTCGGCAGCCTGATCTTTGACTACGATCAGGTGCTCTGGCTGCGGGAGCGCGTGAAATCCATCCCCATCCGCCTGGTCTTTGAGTCGGCGCTGGAATTGATGGCTTTGACCCAGTTAGGCAAGTTTGCGATCGGCGAGAAACCCAAGGGCATGCCCAAGCCCGTCCAGTTCATTCTCAGCAAGTTTGGTAATAGTCGCGAAGAAGACAAACTGGCGGGCTATCTGAGTTTTCTCAAAGTTGGCCCCAAGCTGCTCAAATATATTCCCGTCGGCAAAGTACAGGATTTACGCAACTGGCTGATTATCTATGGTTACTGGAACGCTGGCGGCGCGGAGAATGTGGCGGCCATGTTTTGGTTCCTGGGGGAAACATACCTGGAGCTTACTGTGGGAGACATTCCCGAAGCGGTATCTGCGCCCAACATGGGGCTGTTGCACCCAGGGTATGGCGGGTATTTTGAGTCGCCAAGAGCTTATCTGGAGTGGCATCGGAACAGAAAGGTAGAAACAAGCCATCAGCCATCCGATGCCGAACCTGATCGCGAAGCGGAGCAAAAAACTAACGCTATCCCTCCTGCAGTGGTTGGGATTTTGCTTTACCGCAAACATGTCATTACCCAACAGCCCTACATTCCGCAGCTAATTCGAGCCTTTGAAAACGCGGGTTTGGTGCCCGTGCCGATCTTCATCAACGGCGTTGAAGGACATGTGGCCGTGCGGGATTGGATGACGACGGATTACGAGCAAGCGCAGCGATCGCAGGGGCAAACTGCTACCCCCTCTCTATCGGGTGAAGCGGTGAAGGTCGATGCGATCGTCTCCACGATTGGCTTTCCGTTGGTGGGTGGCCCCGCCGGATCGATGGAGGCTGGACGCCAGACGGAAGTGGCCGTGCGGATTCTGACGGCGAAGAATGTGCCCTATTTCGTCTCAGCGCCGCTGCTGATCCAAGACATTCATTCCTGGACACGCCAGGGGGTTGGAGGGCTACAAAGTGTGGTGCTATACGCACTGCCAGAGCTGGATGGGGCGATCGACCCAGTGCCGCTGGGGGGATTGGTGGGAGAAGACATTTATCTGGTGCCCGAACGGGTGCAGCGGTTGATTGGGCGGGTAAAACGCTGGGTGGCACTCCGGCAGAAACCAGCAGCGGAGAGGAAAGTGGCGATCGTGCTCTATGGATTTCCCCCCGGCTACGGCGCAACAGGCACGGCAGCACTGTTGAACGTGCCTCGGTCATTATTAAAGCTGCTCACGTCGCTGCAAGCCGCAGGATATAACGTGGGTGACCTTCCTGACGATGGCGAAACCCTGATCGACTGGGTCAAAGACGCAGATGAGACCGATCCACGCATCAAGAACCGGGTGTCGCACTCTAATGGGAATGGATCCCGCCAAAGCATTCCCCTCCAGCAGACCGTCAACGTTCGCAAGCTAGAGAAGTGGCTGGGCTACCTGCTCACCACTCGCGTCGAAAACCAGTGGGGCGAGCTGACCCGCACGGGCATCAAGACCTACGACGATGATTTCCTAATCGGGGGCGTACAGCTTGGCAACCTGTGGATTGGGGTGCAGCCGCCGCTGGGTCTTTCCGGCGATCCGATGCGACTGATGTTTGAGCGAGACCTCACGCCCCATCCGCAATACACCGCTTTCTACCAATGGCTGCAAAAGGATTTTCAGGCCGATGCCGTGCTGCACTTTGGGATGCATGGTACCGCAGAGTGGCTGCCCGGTTCTCCCCTGGGCAACACTGGCTACTCTTGGCCTGACATTCTGATGGGCAACCTGCCGCATCTCTACATCTACGCGGCGAACAACCCATCCGAGTCCATCCTGGCCAAACGGCGCGGGTATGGTGTGCTCATTTCCCACAACGTGCCGCCGTATGGTCGAGCGGGACTCTACAAAGACCTAGTGGCACTGCGAGAACTGATTGCCGAATATCGCGAAGATCCCGATAAAAATGATGTGCTGCGGGAAGCTATTTGCAAAAAAATTACCGATACAGGACTGGAAGCCGACTGTCCCTTCACCGAAGCCCGCAAGCTGGGCATGGAGTTCTCGCTGGAAACGGCGCGTCTGTTTAGCAAAGGGTCTCTATTGGCCTACTTTGCAACGCTATACGACTATCTGCAAGTGTTAGAAAATCGACTGTTTTCCTCGGGACTGCATATCCTAGGGCAGGCTCCCGACGCAGCCACTCGCCATAGCTATTTGGAAGCTTATTTCGGTGATGCGCTTAAGCCAGAAGTGGTAAAAGCATTGAGTGAGCTGGATCTGGCCGTATGCGATCGCCCCCAATGGCCGAACATCATCGACGATCTGCTGCTGCACCATTACCGTACTGACGCCGATGCGCCCCTACGAGAAACGGCAAGGCAACGACTTGAAGAAGGGCTGGAGATTTGCGATCGCCTTGCCAAAACCACTGACGAACTCACCAACCTGTTGCGGGGTCTGAATGGCGAATATATTCCTCCGGCTCCCGGTGGTGATTTGCTACGCGATGGGGCGGGGGTGTTGCCCACAGGGCGCAACATTCATGCCCTCGACCCCTACCGCATGCCCTCCCCTGCCGCTTACGAGCGAGGTCGCCTCGTGGCTCGCAAACTGATCGACCAGCACTGCGATGAACATGGCACATTTCCAGAAACCATTGCCGTCATGCTCTGGGGACTGGACACAATTAAAACGAAGGGCGAAGCGATCGGTACGCTACTGGAATTGGTGGGTGCAGAACCCATCAAGGAAGGCACCGGGCGCATCGTCCGCTACGACTTGATTCCCCTAGAGCACCTTGGGCATCCTCGCATCGATGTACTCGGCAACCTATCGGGCATCTTCCGCGACAGCTTCGTCAACATCCTGGAACTGCTAGACGACCTATTCCGCCGCGCCGCCGAGGTCGATGAGCCGGAGGATCAGAACTTCATTCGCAAACATGCGTTAGCCCTCAAAGCCCAGGGTGTGGAAAATCCAACAGCCCGGCTGTTCTCCAATCCAGCGGGAGACTATGGCTCCCTGGTGAACGATCGCATCGTCGATAGCAACTGGGAATCCAACAACGAACTGGGGGATACCTGGCGCGATCGCAATGCCTTTAGCTACGGTCGTGGCGACAAAGGCCAAGCCCGCCCCGAAATTCTCGACACCTTGCTCAGTACGACTGGCCGTATCGTTCAGCAAATCGATTCGGTGGAATATGGCCTCACCGACATCCAGGAATACTACGCCAACACCGGAGCCCTGAAGCAAGCTGCCGAACAGCGCCAGGGGCACCGCGTCACCGCCAGCTTTGTTGAAAGCTTCTCCAAAGACACCACGCCTCAGAAGCTAGAGAACCTACTGCGGATGGAGTACCGTACCAAGCTGCTGAATCCGAAGTGGGCCGAGGCAATGACGGCTCAAGGCTCTGGGGGAGCCTACGAAATCTCTCAGCGGATGACAGCAATGATTGGCTGGGCTGGAACGACCCATTTCGCTGATGATTGGGTTTACGACCAAGCCGCTGAGACCTATGCCTTCGATCGCGAAATGGCGGAAAAACTGCGCCAAGCGAACCCCGAAGCGTTCCGCAACATCGTGGGACGAATGCTGGAAGCCCACGGACGGGGATATTGGTCCCCGGGGGATGAGGCGATCAAAAAGCTACAGTCCCTCTATGATCAGGCGGAGGAAGCGTTGGAAGGCGTCGCTCTATAGAATGCGTTTGACTTGCTGTCGGTGTTATTTAAGCGGCATCTGCACACGGCTGGGTAACATCGTGAGTCGGCTTGCCTAGCCCTTGGCGTTTCGCACGACAATTTATAGCGCTATGCGCGTTAGTTAAGTACGGTTGTGTGGGGCGCGGCGCGCCCCACACAACCGTTGCAGTGCTGAATGCGGTTGCACACCGCTATAAGACTGGGGAAAATCTAAATCCTTAATGCAGAGTTGCATCGCCTCCCGCAGCCGCAAGCCACTGCCGTAGAGCAATTGCACAATCAATCGATGAACTCCCGACATGCGATGGATCACAGCCCGGACTTCTTCCGGAGTCAAAACTGTTGGAGCTTACGGGAAGGCTTGGCTCGAATGGCATCAATCCGCTCATCCAGCGGTCGCTGCAAAACGTATCGATAGTCGATATAAGAAGAGTAGGTGCTCAATGCTTGATTTTGGGTGGAGGCCGCTACCCGCTCTTGCGCCGCCACCTGCTCTTGCACTGCCAGATGGGTAAGAAAAGCTTCAATTTCAGGAACGCCCATCTCCTGGGGATGACGTTTGTTATGAAACAAGATGAAGCGGCGAATCCATTGCACGTAGGTTTGCTCCGTGCGGTAGGAATAATGCTTTAAGCGAACCGCGTCCCGAACCTGGTCGAGTAATTTCTTAGGGCGAGGTTCTGCTTGCATGGGTAGACGACCTGAAAAGAGATTATGAATAAACTCTAAACAGGTTCAGCCTGGAATCGGAGGGATGTTTATACTGAACCATTCCACCTATTGACCCATATGGGGATCTTAGGTGGAAATTGTCCCTCCATTTAAGAGTTCAGCAGCTATCATCGGCTTTAACTTAGACTATTGCGGCTTAACCTCAAATAGACAACACTGTCGATCGTGGTTTTTCCTTGAATCTTGTTGTCCCATTTTCCTCGAAGACCAGCGTTCCATCGTTGAAGGCGCGGAGCATCTCAAGTATACGAGTGGACAGTGGAAGAACTGAGACTCATTGGTGCCAGCGACGAAGACCATTCACTCTCAGGCGGGGTAACCGCCTGAACATCTTTAGATCAGCGCTCCTCGGAAGGTGAGTTTGTGTCGTCGGGGAAACCTGTCTCGATGGGGCCATCAAATATAACGTAGGCGATGCACCGCTCTGTTAAGCAATTGGCGGCATGAATTAGATCAGCCGGTTGATATACATATGAGCCGGGAAGGAGGATAGGCGCACTTTCTTCGTTGCCGTCCGCATCCCAATGCTTCAACACGCCTTCGATAAGCCAGAGGCGATAGTCATGGGTGTGGAAGTGCAGGTTGCCACTTCCTGCGTAGTTGCGCCCGTAACGAAACAGAGTCTGGGATGACCCAGTAAGGGGATCGCCCTCTAGCACATGGAGGTTTGGGCCATCAGGCCTCGTTTCATAAAGCGGTCGGAACTCCCGGTCGAGTGCATCGCTCAGTGGTATCACCGTCATCGGCGCGGTGTTCTCCTGAACGGCGGATTCCGTACCTGACTGAGTTACGGTCGTTGATTGTGTGCGCCCCATTGAGGGCAAAAAAAGCAACAAGCAAGCAATGATGAGAAGTGACAAAATGTGTTTTCTCATAACAGTTCTTTCTTCAATTAGCTCCAATTAGATGATGTTTTGAATCATTAGGTAAACAAAATTCCACCTGTTACTGTCACAGGGCAATTAGGCAGAAATATCTATCCATAATTTGCTATTTGGAACGATTAGGCAGAATCTTTCTCTCTAACAAATGGTTCGGCAGCTATCATCGGCTTTAACTTAGACTGCTGCCGCCCAACCAAGAAGAGACAATCTCGTCGATCGTGGTTTTTCTTTGAATCCTCTTTGTCCCATTTTCTTCAAAAACCAGCGTTCCATCGTTGAAGGCGCGGATCATTTCACTATACGAATGGATGGTGGCAGAATTGAAACCCATTGGTGCCAGCAACGAAGACCATTCACTCTCAGGAAGAGTAACCGCTTGAACATCGCGCTCTAGGGCTTTGCTAAAACTGGCGGCAACGTCATTTGGGCTGTAAGGGTGTGGACCGTGAAGTTCCCAGACCTGTGTGTTTTGCCACTCTTGCATCAGCATGTCCGCGCACGTCTGACCGACGTCGATCGCGGAGACCATCGGCATAGCCCGATCTAGCGGAGCATATAAAGAGGGCAATCTCCCAGTTTGTTGTGCAATCGGCAAAAGCGGTCGCCAGTTTTCCATGAACCCTGCCGCACGCACGAAGCCAATCGCGACCTTAGTTGGCAAGCTTTTGAGCTTTTCTTCCATCTTGTAGACGGTCAGAATGTGGCCAGTTCCTTGCGGGAGGTGCCCTCCAATAGAGGACAGAGCAACAATTTTCGACAAGTGCGCTCGTTGCGCCGCTTCAGCGACGGCTGAAATCACCTGCTCAGCCCGCGTGAGCAGATTATCTGAGGCATAATCAGGCGGATTCAGAACATACGCACCTGTCACACCTTCAAAAGCACGAGCCAAGGCATCCACATCGGCAATATCTTCGACAATTGCAACTTCAGCACCTTGCGCTCTCCAAGCAGCACCCTTGCTTTCATTCCGCACCGCTACACGCACCGTTGCATGTCCTATCAGCGCATTTGCCGTAGCTGTGCCGGTCTGCCCTGTCGCTCCCAAAACAACATATTTAGCCATAGACATTCTCTTAAGTGATTGGTCTGACTAGATTCACAGTAGTGTTAGAAGCAAGACTGATAAATACATAGACCTCGTAGTTTATTGCCTAATCCTCCAAGTTAGAATTTTATGAGTCCTCTATAATGCTGAGTGGAATTCGATTGAATGAATCGATATGACCGATCAAGTCATCAGCCCAGCCAGCCATCAAGCTACGACCTCGAATCAGTGCCAAGAATTAGCATCACTGCTCACTCGTCATACGGACGGTAAAGGAGACGGGGTTCATCAAACTGCGATTAATCAAATGGAATTGCAGCGAGCATCTTCAGTGCCCACTGCAATACATGGTGTCTTTAACCCTTTCTTTGCCATTTTGGTTCAAGGTAAAAAGAAAGTTTTGCTGGGTGAGGAAGTCTATCCTTATAGTGTGGCTCAATATCTTGTCGCTTCAGTTGATTTGCCGTTGAGCGCATTTGTTATGGAGGCAACTCCTGAAAAGCCTTATCTAAGTCTCAAGGTGAATATAGATCCCGGTCAACTCTGTGAGCTAGCGATTCAAACGAGTCCGACTAAGCGCCAGCAGGAGAATGCGGTTAGAGGTTTATTTGTCAGAACGATTGATCAACCGTTACTCGATTGCACGCTCAGACTAGCGAAGCTTTTGGATAGACCCCAGGATATTGCAATCCTTGCTCCGCTAATGATACGCGAACTCTACTATCACCTTTTAATGAGCGACCAAGGTGCAGCGGTTCGCCAAATTGCCACTGCTGGTAGCAATATGCAGCGGATTGCTGAGGTAATTGAACGACTCAAGGCTGATTTAGCACGACCGATGCGGATTGAGAGTCTCGCAAGACAAGCGGAGATGTCTGCTTCCTCTTTTCATTATCATTTCAAAGCAGTGACATCCATGAGTCCGCTGCAATACCAAAAGCAATTAAGACTCCTCGAAGCGCGCCGTCTGATGCTTGCTGAAAACTTCAATGCGTCCAAGGCTGCCTATCAGGTGGGGTATGAAAGTCCTTCACAATTTAGTCGTGAGTATTCTCGGATGTTCGGTGCGCCGCCAATTCGGGATGTTGAACGTCTACGGACAGCTTAAACATAAACTGTACACTTACTTATTTAAATTAAAGTTGGATCAAATGCGATCGCCGCCGAACAATTCAAATGCAGCGGACGGTTGAAAGGGGCTAGTTTGGGGTTGAAGTTTGTCTGCCGCCGCTGATTTGAGGCGTTCCATTCTTTTAGTAAAACTTGGCTGTGAAGTCGATGCAAAAACAGCCATTATTCCATTATTGGGGTTGCGCGTCGCTATTGGTCGCTTCTCTAGCTGTCATGCCGTCGCCTTCGGTGCCAAATTGCCAGAGTACCGCTGCTGCCTCTGCACGGGTGACAGTCTTGTCCGGCTGAAATAGGGTTGTGAACCCAAATGCCCGCCGAATGTTGGAGCGATCGCCATTTTGAAAATCGGCCAACACGGCTCGCTGAGCTCGGGGGTCAATCTGCCCGGCATCCTGAAAGCCCCAGGTGTCCTGCAATGCCTGTAGGGTGACATCGGGCAGGGGTTGGCGAGTATCCAGCGGCACTTTCCAGAGGATCAGCTCTTCGCGAGTGAGGGGCGCATCGGGGCGGAAGCGCACCACCGTGCTGTTACCCGACAAGGGACTGGGAATCAGCCCCGCATTGGCCAGCCCCTGGATAATGCCGAAGTCTGGATCAGAGGAGGGCACATCCTGAAAGGTCGGGGAATCGCTGGCGATCGCCCGCCGAATCTGTTTTTGCGGTTGGTCACTAAAGAGCTGATTGTTGGTTTCCAGCAACCAACGCGCATAAGCCCGACGGGTCACGGTTTCGTTGGGTTGAAACGTACCTTGTTGCGTGCCATTGAGGATACCCAAAGCCGCCAGGTCAGTGATGTAGGGTTGAAAATCGGCAGGCGCGTCATCCAAATCACTAAAGCTAACTGCGGTGCCGATTGGACGGGATGAACGGCTTGGTGTTGGTGAAGCAGGGGCAGATGGGCGGTTCGCCCAATCATCAGTCAGTGGTTCATCCGTCGTCGGAGATGGATCGGTCGCCGTCGTATCCTCGCCCTGTGCCTCGGTGCCTCTGATATAGGCAAGGGTGAATGCGGCGATCGCCGCATCCTCGGCCTGCGCACCATCCTCGGGCTGCGCATCATCCTCGGCCTGCGCCGTATTCTCAGCCTCATCTTGAGCAGCATCGGGAGATGCGTCCGGAGTCTCCTCCGTCGTCTCCGCATCCGTACCGGAAGCCGCAGGAACTAACTCAAACTGCACATCCAGGTCGCCTTGCTGCGCTACCAGGCGAGTGTCATCCTCCGACACCAACTCCCAACCCTGTTGCTCAAAGGCGGCCTGGTAGAACTGCATCACCTCTTCCTGGCTGTCCCGCGTCGCCCAGCGTGTTACAACCTGCGTTGCGCCTTCCGTTCCGCTGGCCTCACTGGTCACTGCCTGCAATGCCGCTCCTGGATAGGGGGGAATTTCTGCGGGGAAGTCAGGCGGCAAGGAGGCAGTCACTGTCAGACCGTCCGTGGCTTCCCCTGACTGCAATTGTGGATCGGGGGCAAGGGACTGCTCCAAATTGCCGCCTGTGCAAGCAGCCAGCGGTATCGTCGCCGCCAGAACAATGCCACACCACCCAACCAAGCGCTTCGCTATCACGATGAGATCCAACCAAAACTATGTTTGAACAGCAATCCTACGCTAGCGCAATCAGCGAACAATGGATTTGAGATGGAGCCACCTGTTCTACCACTTGTTTATAAAAGAGCATCGATTTCTGCCGATAGCTCGGTAAATAGAGGGCGATCGCCCAGAACCATGCCCATACAACGCTGTTGCATTTGGCGGAGCTGGTTCACTGTCCCTTCCGAAACAGCATCTGGGTCGGAACCGGAGGTGCAGCGATCGAGCAGATCTTCCAGCATGCAACCAAAGGCGCGCACTTCCATTCGTTCCAGAGCAGGAGCGATTGTCTTGTGCGTGCGATCGTAAAAAGAAGCGGCCCCAAAGTCCCCTAAATAACTCGTTCCCTCAGCATCAAACAAAATGTTGTGAGGATAGAGATCGCCATGCATGATGCCCTTTTCATGGAGGTGATTTGCCGCCGCAGAAATACTTTTTACAATTTTCAAAATCGTTGGAATGATAAATGCGGCGTCTGGCAAATAGGTATCCCGCGTACAGGTATCAAGATTGGGTGGATAGCCTAATTTCTCATAGCTTGGCGGAATAAAGGGAAACAACAAGCCCTCTTTTTGTTCAGGATGATCTGTGATTTTTCCAATGGTGCTGATGAGGTGGTCATGGCTTCCCGCCGTGATGCAGGCTTGCATTTCATCGGCTGGAAACCCATCGCTAGTGAGGCTACCTTTGAACACTTTGACTGCTACATCTTGGGCAGCTTCAGGGGCAGTTTTCCAGGTTGCTTTTGAAATAATTCCAGATGCTCCTTGCCCCAACACCTCACCCACATCCAAATGCGTCCAAGGAACTAGAGACAGAGACGAGGCATCAGAGGAAGAGCCAACCTGACGACCTTGAAATGTGTCGCAAAACGGATTCCCAGAATAGGCTAGCCAGGATAGACGCGGCAACGAGAGAAGCCATTCCGGAAAGGTGTCAAGCTGGTTGGCAGCGATACGCAAAAGCTCCAAGTTATGGCAGTTTGTCATCGATTCGGGGAGCGATCGCAACTGATTTCCCGCCAGCATCAGTTTTTGTAATTTACCCAAGTTGCCCATGCTCACTGGCAATGCTTCGAGTTGGTTATCCGTCAAAATTAACCAGCGAAGTTGAGGAGAAAGTGTTGCTTCATTAATGTGAGAAATCTTATTAGACCGCAGACTAATAATTGAAAGGCTTGGGCATTGAGCAAGCACCTCTGGAACCTGCTCAAACTGATTATTATTGAGAAAAATAGCGCGGAGTTTCTTTAAATTTGCAATCTCATCTGGAATTGAATGGAGCTGATTTCTGGACAGGTCGAGAATCTCTAGGGATTCAGCCAGTTCAAAAACTTCGGAGGGAATTTCTGTGAGACCACAGGACAAATTGAGCCGTTGGCTTCCTGCTAATTTTCCGGCTCGTAATAATTCGAGTGTTTCCATCCCGTTCCTTGCTTATTGAATTCAGTTAAATCGTTGTATGGCTGCGGCACTTCGATGCGTTACGCTGACGCTAACGCATCTTACGCTGGATAAGAAAATCCTCACCAACGTTAACTTAAGCGGTTTGCCGATCGCCAGTGCTCTTAGTACAGGACAAAAAATTAAACCCCAACTAAAACCCTTGATTTTGGGTAGCGCGGGCAATGCCCGCGCTACCCAAAATCAAGGGTTCTCTGGTTTTTAACCTGTACTAAGGCCAGTGAGGGTAGGGGCGATCGCTAGCGCAGGCTCCCCGCGCGCAGAATACTGAAGACCAACCACAGACCTAGCAAGCTGGCCGTGGCAAAAAGGAAATCGCTGACCCAGTAAACCTGAGTGAGTTGGGTGTTGCTGGAAATAATAGCGGCACCCATGATCAGTGAGCCGACAAGGATGCTGAAGGAAAGGCGATTGGCCGCGCGATCGATGCCTCGGCCCAGCGTATCGAAATCGCGTAGATTGACATTCCACTGCAACGTCTCGGATGTGAGGCGATCGAGGAACAGTTCTATCTGCCGGGGTGATTGCATCGTCAGGTTTTTGACATCCAGCACGGTGCGGAGGAGCATCGGCAACGGTGCGCTGCCCTGGAGCTGTTGGCGGAAAACATCGCTCATCAACGGGCGCACCTGCTCTGGGAAATTGAAGGCCGGGTCGAGGCTACTGGCAATGCCTTCAAGGTTGGCGATCGCTTTGGCACACAACCCCAAGTTGCCGGGGATGCGGATGTGATTTTCTCGCGCTGCTTGGAGCACCTCATAGAACAATTCGCTGAAGTTCAGATCGGCCAGGTTACTGCTGTAATACACGCGTAACAGGCGATCGTAGTCCGCTTCCAGTTGCGCCAAATTGACGGGGTTGGGAGAGGGAGCCAAATCCAGGGTGAGTTGGGCGCATCGCCGCGCATCCAGACTGACAATCGCTAGAATCATTTCCAGCAAAACCTCCTGGGTGCGCGGATCCAGGCGACCAACCATGCCACAGTCCAACAGTGCAACCCGGCCATCCCTGAGGTAGAACAGGTTGCCGGGATGAGGGTCAGCATGGAAAAAGCCATCTAGACAAATTTGCTGAAAGAACGCCCGCAAAAGCATTTTGGCGAGTGCTCGCTGTTCTTCCGTATCGCGGCTCAGGTCGAGAGACTCATCGCGCTGGGCTTTCAGCAACGGCTGCCCGTCTAGCCATTCCATCACCAACACCTTCTCGGAGGTCAGCGGCCAAACGATTTCGGGGACGGTCAGTCGTTCTGCATCAAACCAGCGGCTTGTGGTGAGGTTCTGGCGTAGTTTGTCTGTGGACCGCGCCTCCTTTGTGAAATTCAATTCTGCCCAAAGCGCCTGAGCAAACTCATCCGCTAGGGATTCGATATCGTAAAATTCACCAAAATCTGTCTGTGCGACCAGCCCCGCAATGAACTTGATTAAGGCAATGTCTTGATCGACCAGGGGTTCTAAACCGGGGCGCTGCACCTTAACAGCCACCGTGCGTCCATCTCGCATGGTGGCCTGATGGGTTTGAGCGATCGAACCTGCGGCAATGGGTGTTGAGTCAAATTCCTGAAAGGCTTCGTTAATGGGTTTGCCCATTTCTCGAATCAATAACCCCTCAATTGCGCTCCAGGGAACCGGAGGCACATTAGATTGCAAGCTGCTAAGTTCATCGAGATAGGCCGTGGGCAGAAGATCTGGACGGGTGCTGAGCAGTTGCCCTAACTTGACATAAACGGGACCCAATTCCACCAGAATATTGCGTAAAACCGCAGGCGGCGGTAGTTTTGGCTCGTCGGCTTTGCCAACTGTCAGCAAACCGCGCATGTAGTCCCAACCATTTCGCAGCACAACTTCCGCGATTTCGGCCTGACGCGAACTGGTCTTAACAAGCTTGACAAACATGGGCGATCGCAGGGGAGATAAGGGGTTCTGGCTTTAGCCTAGCAGTGCTACAAGATTTTCGGAGTATGGAGAAAATCCAAAAACCTACCTCTTTAGGAGGATTTAGGCGATACTCCCTCGTTTTCGGGCTTCTTTGTACGACGTGCCAATATTCTTCAAACCCGCGCGAATCATTTGCTGCTCCAGCAGGGCAAAAAAACGGGCGCGATCGCCCCCCCGCACCACCGCCTGGTTATGCGCCTCCGCCAGCGCCACCGGATAGCCAAACCCCTTCTGCACCTGCGCCAGCATCAGGCTCAGCGCTGTATCCAGCAGCACCGCATCCTCCGCCACCCAAGCCGGAAACTCCACCCGCGCAATCTCCGCCCCTACATTGACATAGCAAAAATAGGTGCGGTGATGGTCATACCACTCCAGCACACGCGCCGAACTACGCCAGATAGCACTGCGTTGCCCCGGTTCCAGCAAGATATTCCATAGCGCCGTGTCCCGTAGCGGCGCAAACACCTGGCAGGGTGCATTATCCGTCTGACCCGGGCAGTGCGTCTGACAATCGGGTTGCTCTTTAGGACAGGTATGCAGCCGCAAAAAGTTAAGCGCTTCACCACTCCGCGCCGCACTGATATAGCCCACCAACGGCACCCGCAACCTCCGCAGCGTCTCCCAAGCTTCCAGAATCGGCGTAAGGATGCGATCGCGCGCTTCATTCGGCAGCGGCTCCAAAAACCAGTGGGTGAGGGAACCATCCACCATCGCCAGCACAGGCGGAGTCCCCGTTCGTCCGAAATCCAACGGCACCTGCCCCGCGCCCGCAACCGTCTCCTCCATCTGCGTTCGTCTGCGTTTATCCACGTTCTGAGATTTGCCCCGCGCTTTTCCTCGCCGTTTCTCTCCCGTCTCAGATTCCCCCGCCCCATCCCGCTGCCCACTGTCCGGAAACAAGCTTTCCGCCAACTCCGCTAGAGCTGTCGCCTCAGACGCCGTGCGGCAATGCCCCATCCATTCCTCCGTACGGATGCCCCATTGCCGCGATCGATGCAAATCCTCCGCCCGATAAAAGACTTCGGGCAGGCTGTCGAGCAGCGGATGGCGATTTTGTCCGTAGTGCAAAACGATGCGCCCGATATTGATCAAGTAGCAGTAGGCAATTTCGTGGTGGCTGGGCGCAATTTGTGAGCCATCGGTTGCCAGAACGGTGTGCTGATTAGGGGCAAGGGTGATGGGAATGCGCGTATCCAGCGGCTCCTGAGGCGTAGCCGCACTAAACCCCAGGCGATCGCCCCACAAGCTTTGTAAGTTCTGCAACTCGGTTTGCTGCTGCCGCGCCCCCCGCAACAACCGCTCCGCCCGCTCCAAACGCGACTGGATGGCGATCGCCTCCGCGTTGAGGTGCTGCCCAATATCTGGCATTTGCCGCGCCAGTTTCATCAAATCCAGCATGGCTCTGCATGACTCGTCACTCCGCAGCATATCGCAGGTTCATGTTTTCAGTACAAATGTTTTGCCAGCTTTTTCAATAGACCCGCGTTAGCACGCATTGAACTGGCCAATATGAAAACTTATGTTGCGATCGCTCTTTACTTTTAGAAGAAGAGGATTATATTACTAATTGGTTATATCAAAAAGTCGTTAGATAACTCAAAGCTCTTCAGCGATGTCTCTCCGACTTGCCATGACTACAGCGTGAATGTGAGTCCCTGTCCCAGGCTCACAGTTCATCGCTGGTACTGTGAAAGCCCGTTGTCCATCGCTGGCATCCCAGCCAACAGTTCAGCCAACGACTAAACCCGAACGATTGACAGCAGATGGGTCGACGTTTCACAAACTTATAACCAAATGAGTATATGCACGTAAAAGGAGTTTTAAGGTTATGTTGTTCCGTCAGTTGTTCGACCAAGAAACCTGGACCTACACCTATCTCATCGCCGATCCCATCACTGGCGATGCCGCCCTGGTGGATCCGGTGCTGGAGCAAGTCGAGCGCGATTTCAAATTGCTCAACGAGCTGGGGTTGACCCTACGCTATTGCCTAGAAACCCATATCCATGCCGACCACATCACCGGAACCGGCAAGCTGCGCGAGCTGACCGAGTGCGACGGTATTGTGCCCGCCAATGCTCAAGCTGAATGCGCCAATCGCTATATCCAGGATGGCGAAGTTCTTTGGGTGGGCAACGTGAAGATTGAGGCGATCGCCACCCTCGGCCACACCGATAGCCATGCTGCCTTCTTGGTCAATGGCACGCACCTACTCACGGGGGACTCGCTATTCATTCGGGGCTGTGGTCGCACCGACTTCCAGAGCGGCGATGCCGGAGCCATGTACGACGCCGTCACCCAGCGCCTCTTCACCCTGCCCGACGACACCCTGGTCTATCCCGGCCATGACTATCGCGGACATACCGTTTCCACCATTAGCGAAGAGAAGCAGTTCAACCCTCGCTTTGTGGGGCGCGATCGCCACAACTTCATTCAAATGATGGCCAACCTGAATCTGCCTAATCCCAAAAAGATCATGGAAGCCGTTCCCGCGAACCAACAATGCGGCAGCCTCCCGGTTTCGCTCAGCTAGGCACTCTGCCTCGGGGCTGACTCCCAAAACCCGTGCGATCCGTCCTAGCTCCCTTTGATTAGGGGGGCTGAGTCTACCCCCCCTCTTATTAGCTGCTGTTCATACACGAGCCCTAATTCTCTCGCTCGATTTGGGGTTTTGATCCCCCCAGCCCCCCTTAAATAAGGGGGGAACCGGACTCAAAGTCCCCCTTATTAAGGGGGATTTAGGGGGATCGGGCAAGGCGTTTAGGAAATAGCCGAGATCGGTATAAACAGTCGCTCTTACTCAAAAGGGGCTAGGGGGGATCCGCAGGGATTTATACCGACAATCAACGCTCCCAAAAAAATTATCCAATACCCGCCAATGCTAATTTCTATCTTTGGTCATCTCCTCGCCGTTGCCATCGGCATCAGCCTTGGGCTGATCGGTGGCGGCGGCTCAATTCTGGCCGCTCCAGTCTTGATTTACATCATGGGTGTGCCCTCAAAATCCGCATTAGCCATGACCCTGGTTATCGTCGGTGTCGCCAGTTTGATTGGGGTCTTGCCTCACTGGCGCAACGGCAACGTCAACCTTCGAACCGCTGCCTTGTTCGCGCCCCCAGCCATGGTCGGGGCGTACCTTGGGGCACGGGTCGCTTCCCTAGATGCTGTTCTACCCATCCTGCAGCTCGGGGTGTTTGCCGCCATGATGGTCTTTGCCTCGGTGCTGATGATCCGCAAAGGGTCAAGGCACAGCAGCAAAGCCGAGCTGATGCCAGACGAAATGCATGGCGGGCAATGGTGGGCGATCGCCGCCGAAGGGCTGGGCGTCGGGATGCTCACCGGATTCGTTGGCATTGGCGGTGGCTTCCTGGTGATTCCAGCTCTGGTGTTGCTGGGAGGCATGCCCATGAAGGAAGCCGTTGGCACCTCCCTCATTATCCTCGCCCTTAAATCCGTCACCGGCTTTGCAGGCTACGTGGGCAACGTTCCCATCCAGTGGGATCTCCTTATGTCCTTCACCATCGCCGCAGGCAGCGGCATTATCCTGGGCGCTTACATCAATCGCTTTGTCGCAGCTAAGCAATTGGAAAAAGGCTTTGGCTACTTCGTGCTGGCCGTCGCGGTCTTCATCATCATTCGAGAATTCACACCCATGCTGGCAGGGGCATAAGTTATATCAAATCCATACCCCTTCACTAAACGCTTCCACTCTATCCAGAATCGGTGTGAGCCTATCTCCGTTCATCCGCGTTCATCTGCATTCAATTTCCTCCACACCAAGCATTTAATACCTCTGGATGGATGACAGGGAGCGACCTTCGCGCTAGTTTTCCTTAACCCGCCATCACCACCTTAAGAGATGGCTAAAAAACTTTACTTTTCGAGATTTTCCGTTGCTTACTGAAGGAAGAAGGCGGCTTCGTTCGTCTCATTTTTATTGGATAAACAATAACCATGGATGTCTTTTCCAATACTGTTGTTTTGTCGCGGATGCAGTTCGCGCTGACAGCAACATTTCACATGCTATGGCCCGTGCTGACGACGGGTATGGCCATTTACCTAGTCGTGCTTGAAGGACTGTGGTTGCGTACCCGAAACCCGCAGTACTACCTTCACGCTCGCTTTTGGAGCAAACTTTATTTACTGAACTTTGGCATCGGCGTCGCCACAGGGTTGCCGATGGAGTTTCAATTTGGAACCAACTGGGCCCCGTTGTCGGAGGCGATCGGTGATTTCTTCGGCAGTGTCCTGGGCTTTGAAGGCACGATGGCCTTCATGCTAGAAGCTGGATTTTTGGGCATCATGCTATTCGGTTGGGAGCGAGTGAGTCCCGTGATTCACTACCTGGCAACAATCATGGTGGCCTTTGGTGCGAATCTCTCGACCTTTTGGATCTTGGTCGCCAACTCCTGGCTGCAAACCCCTACTGGGGGAACCTTTGAGAATGGCAAGTTCATCATCGCCAGCTACGGAGAAGCCATTTTCAATCCCTTCATGCGCAACAGCGTGATGCACATGTTTTTCGCCACGCTAGAAACCTCGCTGTTTGTCATTGGCGGGATTAGCGCCTGGTACATCATCAACAAGCGCCACACCGAGTTTTTTGCTAAGTCGTTGAAGATTGTGCTGGCTGTGGCGATCGCCGTGGCTCCCCTACAACTCTACATTGGGCACCTCAGCGGCGAGCAGGTCTATCACCAGCAACCCTCCAAGCTCGCGGCTATGGAAGCCCAGTGGGAAACCATTCCCGCTGGACAACCTGCCTCATGGAGTGCCCTGGCCATTCCCAACGATAAGGAAGGCAAGAACAACTGGGAGATTTCCGTTCCCAATGCCCTGGGCTACATTCTGGAATTCAAGAAAGATCTGTCGGAACCGGTGCAGGGGTTGAATTCCTGGAAGCCGGAGGATCGTCCCCACATGATTGGGTTGGTCTACTACTCGTTCCGCATCATGATCGCCATTGGCTTTTTCCTGGCGGGATTAATGGCCCTCAGCGTCTTGCAATGGCTGCGCGGCAAGTTGTCAGCGGGGGCGATCGCCGACCAGAAATGGCTGATGCGTGCCTGGATTTTCGCCGCACCCCTGGGCTACATCGCCGTGGAGTCTGGATGGATTGTGCGCTGCGTCGGACGGCAACCTTGGACAGTGTATGGAGCTATTCGCACAGCAGATGCCGCCTCCAACCTGCCCCCCAGCAACGTGTTGGGGTCTCTCAGCATCTTCGCGGTGGTCTACTCGCTACTGTTCGTTTCAGCCCTGTTCTTTGGGAGCCGCATTATTCGCCAAGGCCCCAACATGGAGCTGCCCATTCCTGAAGTAGGCCCCCGAGCAAACATTGAGGTAAAGCCTGTGGAGCATCGCCCCGATCAGCGCCCCCTCGAAACGACGCAGTCTTCGTCGCAGTCATAAGGAATACCTCATGGAAGCACTTGAATACTTTTTGCCAACCGTCTGGTTCGTTTTCCTCGCCCTGTTTCTCTTCCTCTATGTCATGCTGGATGGCTTTGATTTGGGAGTGGGCATCCTCTCCCTCACCGCCTCCAGCGAGGAGCGGCGCGGCATCCTGATGACAAGCCTGGGCAATGTGTGGGATGCCAACGAAACCTGGCTGGTCATCATGGGAGGAGCCCTATTCGGCGCGTTTCCCATTGCCTACGCCACCATCCTCAGCGCCCTCTACATTCCCTTAGTTCTGATGCTTTTGGGACTCATCTTCCGCGCGGTCGCCTTCGAGTTTCGAGAACATGCCGAAAACAAGCTGTTTTGGAATACCGCCTTTGGAGCAGGCAGCTTCATCGCCGCATTGGGACAGGGGTTTGCCCTGGGCAGTGTGATCCAAGGAATCCGGGTCGATGAAGCCGGACATTTCATTGGCACAACCTGGGATTGGCTCACCTGGCAGTCGGTGGTGGTAGCGTTGACGCTGATTCAGGGCTATGTGCTGATTGGCTCGACCTACCTCATCCTCAAAACCACGGGGGAGTTGCAAAAGACCCACTACGGCACCGCCCGCCTAGCCGCCTGGACCACCCTCATCGGGGCGGTGTTGATTACCATTACCGTGCCCACCTTTTTTGAACAAGCGCGCGATCGCCTTTTCAGCACTCCCCAGGTCTACATCTTTGCCCTGATTCCGCTACTGGGCGTACTGCTCATCTACCTACTGCTTCGCAGCTTACAAAAAGAGGAAGAAGTCGCCCCATTTGTCTGGACAATCCTGCTCTTTCTCTTAACTTTCATCGGCCTGGGAATGATCATTTTTCCGTACATCATCCCGACACAAATCACCATTTATCAAGGAGCAGCAAACCCCAGTTCGCTGGTGTTTATGCTCACCTTCGTCGGGGTTCTCATTCCCATCATGCTGTTCTACAACATCTACAACTACCTAGTCTTCCGAGGCAAAGTCACGGAAGAAACCTACGGTTAGTTGGCGTTAGTTGAAAGGATCACTTCAGCCTAGATGTTCACAACGTAGCTTCACCGTCTGAGCTGTAAGGTAAGGTGGGCAGCAC
Source organism: Vacuolonema iberomarrocanum LEGE 07170 (assembly GCA_015207365.1). Lineage (GTDB taxonomy): Bacteria > Cyanobacteriota > Cyanobacteriia > Elainellales > Elainellaceae > Vacuolonema > Vacuolonema iberomarrocanum. The sequence continues at coordinate 43,521 of JADEXA010000023.1, read as the reverse complement.
TGTCCACCTTACGCATCCATTGCGACAGCTCTAGCTGACTCAGCTGACAAGCTTTACGAACCTCGCAAAAGGGACAAGTATTGGAGTAGGTATATAAATTGTGCAAACTTATGAAGCTTGATCTAAGCATCGTCATTGCCATTAGGAGATTGATGATTAACCGACTTTTTGTTTATGGATCACTGGCCCTAGGTCGGCCTAATGAATATGTTTGAGCTGATGTTCCGGGAGAGTGGGAGCCAGCAACCGTCACTGGCACATTGCTGCAAAAAGATTGGGGTGCAGCCGTTGGCTACCCAGGCATCGTCTTGGATAAACATGGCGAAGAAATTAAAGGTTTTCTCTTCAGCTCGAAGCACTTAGCCGAACACTGGACGCGCCTTGATGAATTTGAGGGTGAAGGCTATGAGCGCGTTCTCACGACGGTGAAGCTTGAGGATAAGACAATCGTGGATGCCTACATTTACCAGCTCCGCACATCGCTTTTGCATTCGTAGATGCGGGCAATAGATATGGACAATTAGCGTAATTTCAAGTGATCCTAGAACAAAAGTGACAGAAGAGAGATATCTCCAATATTAACTATCCAAACAGCAGGATAACGCCCTGGCATCATGGAGTTATAGCGGTGTGCAACCGCATTAAGCACAGCAACGGTTGTGTGGGGCGCGGCGCGCCCCACACAACCGTACTTAACTAACGCGCATAGCGCTATATTTTGCAAATTCGCTGTACAAACCCTGAAAATTGAGTATTGTCCATCAAATCTGCTGTCTAACCATCGGTGGTTAGACAGCAGATTTGACGCTGGATGTCATACAGGGTCGAATTTCGATGCACGTTGACGTCACACAGACTCGTGCTATTTCCAACAACAGGGTGAAGCAAATGAAACAATCAATCGGCTACGTGGCCCTAGTTGTCCAGGATTACGATAACGCAATCAAGTTTTACGTCGATATACTTGGATTTAACCTCGTCGAAGATTCGTTCATTGCCGCGCAAAACAAACGCTGGGTTCTGATCGCCCCACCTGGGTCGAGCGAATCGAAGCTGTTACTGGCACGAGCTGTTGGGGCAGAACAGTCGTCACGCATCGGCAATCAAACAGGCGGCCGCGTCTTTCTCTTTCTTCACACCGATGATTTTTGGCGCGATTTCAACGCATACAAGAGCAAAGGTGTGATCTTCGTACGGGAGCCTGCCGAGGAAAGCTACGGCACGGTAGCGGTATTCAAAGATCTATATGGCAATCTGTGGGATTTATTGCAACTCAAGCAATGAAGGTTGAGAGTTGATACCATTAATCCCTGACAAGAGCTTGCAACAGACAGGTGGCAGCGCAATTTTTTCCGATTTCAGAGTCCCTCACCTATCACCCGTCGCTAAAGCTTGCCATTAACTGTCTTTGTCTTAAGCTGGTGGCAGATTAAAGATGCTCTGTGGAACGATGTAGATTCAGCTTTGTTGCGCAAGAATTACGGTGTATCCATTTTCAGCCAATCGTCCGGTGCGATCGCACACCTTTATTTTAGTTGCAGATAAAAATGACTGAGTCATAACATCTGGGGGTGCTTTCCAGGAAACTATGTGAGCATAAGGTCATGGGGCTTGAGAGGATTGTCCTGCTCCTTTCTGGCCCGAAGCCCTTTCCTTGCATAGTCTACTAATTGCAATGTTCTTAGCGATCTAGAGCCTATTTTCTATTTCTAATATGTCTAGCCCCCATCGAACTCGACTTCCAGGTGAGAAGCCTGGTTTACTCATTCCCAACCAGATCCGCTCGCAAAAGCACCTAACTAAGCTCATTTTGGGGGGACTTCTGCTTACCCTGGCAGCCGTCACATATGGAAGTTATCGAACCATACGATTTTGGGCTTTAGAACAGCTTCGTCAAGAGAACTTGCTTGAAACTCAACAGAATGCGAATCACATTGATCAATGGTTCGCGTTCTATAAAACAAAAGCAATCACGATCGCTCAAATGCCACTCATTCAGACGATGGACTGGCAGGTCATGGAAGCGTATCTCAATGCCGAAGTTGATCGTCTGCAGCCAGTGGCCAATGATGCTATTTTAATCAATCCTGATGGAACTTACTACTTCACAGGAATTGGGTTTGTAGAAGGGAAAAATCTCACTGATCGCCCTTATTTTCAAGCAGCAATGGCTGGAGAAACTGTTGTTTCAGAACCGATTATCAGCCGAGCTTCTGGGGTTCAGAAAGTCAATATTGTTGTTCCTATTGGGGAAGAACAGACGCCTGAAGGTATTTTTACTCTCGGCATTAAAATCGACAGCATTCAAGAAACATTTCAGTCACTCAACCAAGATTCTGAAAGTTACGTATTTGTCCTTGATTCCCAAGGGCGGGCGATCGCTCATCCCAACCCCGGTTTAATCTTCAATCAAGATCAGCCCGATCCTCCGACCTTGATGGATCGGGCTCAAGCGACTGCAAACCTGGAGATGGTGGAGGTGCTGGAGCAAATGCTTGACCGCCAGACGGGTAACCGTCTCCTCAAACTGGATGGTCAATGGCATTACATCACCTATCTTCCTCTGCAAGAAGTCGACTGGTCGATTGCCCTGGTTGTTCCGCGTGCAACGATTGATGGACAACTCCGCTCCTTAGATCAAATTGCCCTTGCAGCAGGAGCTCTCATTGTTGCCCTTATATTCGCCTTGGGCTTATGGCAAGCTCAGATGGTTAAAAATCAAGCCTTACAGGTACTTCAAGAAAATACTGCTGCCACAAATCAAAAACTAGAAGCCAAAACGGCTGAACTGCGTCAAGCATTGCTGGACCTTCAACAGGCTCAAAGCCAGCTGATCCAAAATGAAAAAATGGCGAGTATTGGCCAGCTTACGGCAGGCATTGCGCATGAGATCAACAATCCAACCAATTTTGTCCATGGCAACTTAGCCCATGTGCAAGCGTATGCAAATAACTTGCTTGAGCTGATTTGGTTCTACCAAAGTCATTACCCCAACCCTAGCTCTGACGTTCAGAGAAAAATCAAGCAGTATGAGTTGACTTTTATCCAAGAGGATCTTCCAAAAGTACTGGAATCTATGAAAATCGGAACTAACCGTATCCGCGAAATTGTCTCTTCTTTGCGTACCTTTTCTCGAACCGACGAGACCAATTCAACTGCCGTTGATATTCATGAGGGAATTGATAGTACATTGCGGATTTTGCAGCATCGTTTCATGGATTTGCGAGATTGCCAGGAAATTCAAGTGCTCAAATCTTATGGAAAACTACCCCTAGTCGACTGCTATGTAGGCCCCCTCAATCAGGTCTTTATGAACATTCTAGCCAATGCAATTGATGCGCTTGAAGAGTCCAGCACGCACCGAAGTCACATCGAAATTACAGAGCATCCCAATCAAATTCAGATTCGGACAGCAGTCATTCGGGAAAACTGGGTTGAGGTAACGATCTCTGACAATGGCTTTGGGATACCCCAGGACGTTCAACGCCACATTTTCGATCCCTTTTTTACGACTAAGCCCATAGGTAAAGGAACAGGCATGGGTATGTACATTAGCTATCAGATAGTCGTTGAAAAACACGGAGGTAATCTGAGCTGTGAATCTGCTTTGGGAAAAGGTACAACATTTCGAATTCAGCTCCCCATTACGCAAGCTTGACTCTAACTGGCTTAAACTAAACCTATTGCGATCGCTCATCACCGTAGGCTTGGTTGAGGGACAAGGTCCAGTGGTAACAAATCTTTGTCGTACCTAACAATGTCTTGCAGGCGGATACGAAGGCAAAACGATTGAATATTCCCGAAGGTCAGTCGCACGCCACTGAAGATTACCGTTGGCTAGCTTCAATTCTAAGTTGGACAAAATCATTGAAGACTGAATCTATACGTCAAATCTTTGCAAAAAACGCAATGAGTACCTGCTATGAATTTGCTTTTGAGTGTCAGATAAAATGTGATGCTCCCCAAGAGGTCATTGATACTCTTAAGTACATGACGCGATTACAAGAGTATGATTTTGACCCACCAAAGTTACATCATGCTCTTTTCAAGGAAACCTCTGCTTGGAAACACACTGTTGAGCTTCTTGGGCGTAGGGTTACAGCCATTCAGTATGAGTGGAGGACAATTCTCACTGCTCACTCACGTGAGGGTGAGCAGTATCTTCCCGGTGAGTTTTACAGCACATTCAAAAACAATCAATTGAGTTGCCGTCGATTATCTCGTGATGATGAATTTGATAATGTTTGGTGGCTGTTGTTTCCTTGGATTGCATCCGTCAGCGAATCAGCAGGGTTTGTTGGTTACTATCGCAGTGATTTTGACAATTATCCGAAGCTGATCCAATTTTTGGAGGGAAAAGCTAGTGTCTACAATCTGATGCCAAAGAGGTTTCTAGAAACTGGAGTATCAGGGTTCAATAATCTAGAAACAACATTAAATTTAGACATTAGTGCTCTATCTAATCCAGTAAAAGAAGAACTGCTTCGGCAAGCGGAAAGTTCAAACACATCTTTAGAAACATATATTTCATTAATGGTTGCCAAGAAATATGTAGATGGGGATATTCTTCTAAACTTGGGGCACTTGTCAACCAGCTAACAACTTTGGTGCAACAGATTAAAGGAAACCACTAGTTATGAGTTCAAGGTTTATAGCAGCCGATGACCAGCCCTGGTAGCTTACCTCAGCAATCGATGCATAGTTGCAACTTGCTTGATTAGATGCAGCCGAATTATCATCAGTCAGTTGTCCTTGCGTTGAAATAACTGTCTTCCTTTGCAATCGGGTGAGTTGCTTTAGAATCAGTATTCCAACTAGCGTACTGAGAGATACAATCACCCAAAATGCATGAGCAATTCTTTCATTTTGAGCGAGTGACCAACCACCTACTAGCGGGCCAAGGAAGTAACCTATTGCCCAGCATTGAGCATTGAGCGATAGGTAAATGCCAAGAGAGGACTGGGAAGCTAATTCTGTGACCAGAGCAACAGCAAAAGGGTTGTAGGTCACATTCGCGATCGCCAGCGTTGCGATCGCCAGCAAAATAAATATAAGTTGCCATCCAGGTGCCAGTCCGACTAGCCAGATCAATAGAAAACCGATACCCCACAAGGTCATCGATAGTATCAAGATAGACACACGCTGATAGCGTTGTAAGGCACGAACGGTGGGCATCTGCGACAATGCCACTATCAGCACATAGCCTGAAAAAAGAACGCCGACAGTCTCTGGCGTTAGACTTATCCACGACGATGATTGAACAAAGTTCGTGAGATAAAGGGGCAGCGTACTTTCCATCAGATTGATGTAAGTTGTAAACAAGATATTGGCAATTGCAAACCCTAAAAACATAGGATTCAGTAATGCTGTGCTCCATGCTTTGATGCTGCTGTGAGCAGAACTCTTAGAGGATGGAGTATAGGTGTCTTTGATCATGATGGTCAGCACACCTAAAAACGCGAAAAATGTGACACCATCCACGACAAATAACAATCGGTAAGAGTTGGCCGTTGCAATCAGCAATCCACCTAAAACGATGCCCAATCCTGACCCCAGAGCATCTGCTAACCCGGAAACGGCATAGGCTTCTTCCCGCTGACGACCGGATGAATTATCCGCAATGGCCGCACCGGATGCTGGCCAGTAGAGGCTATCTCCTAACCCCATCAACACGTTGGCCACAATCAGTAACGGCAAACTTTGAGCGAACCAAAACACGCCATCCGCCAGTATAGAAATAATGCAGGAGAGTATGAGCGTGCGGCGACGACCCCACAGAGGAGAATCGGTCATTGCCCCTGCCAGAAAAAAACCGACGGCACTCGCAATGGCTGCACTACTCAAGCCCAAACCAACCTGGGCGGGTGATAACCCCATCTGATTCACGAAATAAATGGGGACGTAAAACAGCACGATTCCAGAGCCAATTTGCGAGAGAAACCGCCCTGCTACGAGAACCCAAACCTGTGGACTCAGTTGAGGCCACCAAGAGGTCAGACGCATCTTTCCCAACCTCCTTCGTCCTAGGCCCACGTGTCTGCCAGTGCAGGCATGATAATTTCTTTGACACAGGCGGCATGTGAAAGAGATAAGATGCATCGAGCGATCGCCACCACATCATGCACTGGGATTTGCGTCCCACTAAGCTGAGCTAATGCCTGATCGATTCCAGCTTCGTAGGGAACCTCCGTCGCAATCATGCCGGGGTTGATACAACTGACTGCAATGCCATCGGCTCGAAGATTTTCACGAAGCGCGTGGGCAATGCCCCGCACACCAAACTTAGACGCGACATAGGCAACCTCTGGAGATCCTGTATTCTCGACCCCGGAAATTGAACCAATCAGGATCACTTTGGCGTGGTTTGCCTGCTTCAGATTGGGTAAAACCGCTTGAATGCAATGGATCGCCGACAGCAGGTTAACCTGCAAGATGCGCTCATGCTCCATTGGGGCGATCGCCGCAAAGTCATAGTCATCACTAAACGCCGTTGATTCCCAGATCCCCACGTTGTAAATCAGCGCATCTAATCGCTGCCCCTCCAATGCTGTGACCATCTGATGCGTTGCCGCCGCAGAAGACACGTCCGCTTCAATCCAGACACGGTTAACACCATCCAGTTGTGCGAGGCTCGGTGGTTTACCCCTTGATACCAACCATGCGGCATCGCCGCTTTCAGGAAGTCCTCGGCTGAGCGCATCCCCTAAGCCTCGACTGGCCCCCACGATCAACATATTTTTCATCGGTAATCTTCCTATGACTTGGTAATTAATGATCGAACCGACTTAATAAAGAAAAGTCTTTAGAAAGCAATCTAGCTTCTCGGGTACGGTTTTGTAAAGAAAACTCTTTAGAATGTAACCATGACACTTAAATCACCCAAAAAATCCCAACTCGCCTGGGAAAAAGCGCAGCAGAAAGAATGAGCCTCACACTAGATGGGCTATTATCCATTTGCTGAAGCAATCCGGTGCGACGGATGCCCACGCTATTGCAGAGCAGCTTGGTATTTCGGCAATGGCTGTGAAGCAACATCAAGTCCTGCCATCGGCAAATGCTTGCGGCTAGAGGTCATAACCTACCTATGCCGATCGAACACCGATCGCGTCAACTTCCTCGCCATGTGGCCGTCATCGGCACTGCCAGCGGTCTCGGTCAAGGTATTCTCAGCGTGTGCTGAGAAGAAAACATCGGCTTCACGGCAATCGTCCGCTCTCGTCCAGAACGGATCTCAAACGTGCCTCTGGGTTCACAGGCAGCCGTGGTCACCTCGCTTACCGACCGCCCCTCCCTAACTGCGGCCTTTGCCGGAGCCGACGCAGTCCTTACCACCCTTGGTGTAACGGCCACGGTATACTTGCACCAATTTATCTCATTCGTTGAATCATTTTATAGAGGTCACTTATGCAAGAGTAAAATTTGATGCGATGAATTCATCTATTTGGCTCAGCACCAATCGATACTTTATTCTCTATTTTTCAGTAGAGAAGCGTGAAAAGCAAAGGTTCATAGAAGGATATGAGCAATTTTTGAGATCATTTGTAAATGTCAAAGCATAGTAATCACGTTCAGACGATCGAACTGAAGTTTCAGCTTTGGGGATGGGTTTTATTCATCCTATCGGCGAGCTTTTTTGTGGCAGCAAGTATCAGAGTGGGAGATGTATTAAGTCTTTTGGGTAGTTTATTTTTCCTCTTTGCCTGTTTCTTGTTTCTGATTCCCTTAGTTATTCGACGAGAGTAATGAGTTGCTCAATCAAATGGTCGCGATCGCCACACAACAACCCCAATACATGCCGACCCCTGAAAGCCCATCTGCTAGGCGCTTGAGATTATCTGCGGCGGCGGATTGAGGAAGTTATGTGCAGAAATCATCGAGTTGAGAAGACCTAGATATGCCAGTACCAGCAGACTACCAGCGTGCTTCCGATCAGTTCTATCAGTATTTGGTGGATGCACGGGACATAGCAGGACTCTGGAGTACTCATGTAACTTACACCATGACCCAGGCGGTGTTTCAGGTATTCCGTCGCCGTCTTTCCACGAAAGATGCGATCGCCTTTGCCAATGTACTGCCGATCTGTCTTAGAGCCCTCTTTGTCACCGATTGGGATCCCGACGAGCCGATAAAGCCGTTTGACTCTTTTGAAGCTATGGCAGAGGAAGTTAAATCATTGCGTTCTGAGCATAATTTCTCAACTGAAACGGCAATCCGAGACGTTGCTAGAGCTTTGCGACGACATGTAGATGAAGAAGCCTTCGATCGATTACTGGCCAAATTGCCAGAAGGAGCGATGGAGTTCTGGACACCTTAGTGGAGGCACTCGTTTTCACACTTAATCGTATAAGTTGGCAGGTGCAATTAAACCTAAAAGCCTAAAAACCTGTGCCGCCCGCGCTGCGGGCGGCACAGGTTTTTAGAGTCTGGTTTTTCATCGTGCCGAGCTACTTAACGATCCCAATACTTACCGGTCGCTGAAAGCCTATCTACTAAGCACTTGAGGTTATCTGTGGCGGTTAATTAAGAACGTTATGCAGCTTAACACTCTTCAACGACTCTAGGCAGACACAATCTGAACTAACGATTTCTCGTAGAAAATCGTTCCTATGGATCAGTCTTCAAAGTAAGGAAAATAGTTGGTTCACCTATACTCCAATGAGAGTCGTTGAAGAATGTTAATCTAAGTAGAGCAAGCCGATATAATGGTGAGCAACAAGGAACTATGGATGTTCAAGATTTAGCAATATGGTTACTAGCATTCGCTTTAATCATCCATACGATTGAGGAAGGTTGGCTACCCGAATATCAAAAGGTTAAACCGAACTGGCGGTCAGTAGTTTTTAGTCGCTCACTTTTCCTTGAATATCTGCCTATTTTCATCTTTTCGATTAGTTTAGCTATGATCGGTTGGCGATGGCCTATCATTGGTGGCATTTTGCCAGCGGTAGGGCTAACGCATCCGCCGTTGGATCATTTAGGGTTGAGTTGGAAGACCCGCAACTTGCGGCCAGGCAGTTGGACAGGACTCTTTCTACTTTTACCGCTCAGCATTTGGGTTTATGTTTTAGGCAATACATATAATCTGTTCAAGTTACATGAATTCTTGATTAGTAGTGTGAGCGGTTTGGCGATATCGATATGGTTATTCTGGATTGCTGATCAAGGAGCTCAAAAGTCTCACTAAGTGGAAAGGAAAATATTACGCTACTTCAATAAGTGTTGTCCTTTGGCACATTCTAAAGGTCACACCAGAATGGAAATTGAGCCATACAGCCACTCCACCTTGATATGGTTGCCGTCGATCCAGACTTTCAAGGTCACGGTATTGGCAGTGCTCTGATAGAGTTCGCGCTGAAACGGATGAAATTCGCAGGCTATGGTTGAAACTGGAGACAATCCAAGTCATGCCTCAGCACGTTACACCTATGAAAAGGTGGGTTTCGAGCTGTGGCCAGTCGCCAGGTACTTCCAGAAGCTCTAAACACAGATTGAATCTCAAGATATGCTTTGATTTCTGGTTAATTAATCGCGATCGCCGTAATAGCCCCATATATACTGACTGCCGAGAGGTTATCCATGTAGCACATTTGCGCCAGTCACTACTCTTCCTGAAAAAATAACATCATGCACAATGGAATTGACATCCCAGAGTCCGTAAGAAAGAAGGCGCTTGCATATGGTGCAGTAGGTGAGGAGTGGCTCAATAAACTAGGTCGCAAATTGGAAACATTGGCGACCATGTGGGGGCTCATGATCGGCCGAACACTTGGTGGGGGAACGGAAGCCCTCGTAGTCGAAGCCACGACATCAGGAGGCCGAGCTGCGGTACTGAAGGTGTTCCCCCCGGGGCAAGAGGCGGCCGCAGGTGAGGTCGAAACATTGGTAGCGGCAGGAGGACATGGCTATGCGGAGGTGTACGCTGTCGATGAGTCACACGGAGCTATACTTCTCGAACGCCTCGGCCCCCCTCTCGCCGACATGGAGTTGCCGATCGATTCCCAGATTACTATTATCTGCGAGACGCTCAACGAGGCGTGGGCAGCCCCTCTCGACGGGCATCGATACACAAGTGGTGCAGAAAAAGCGGAGAGTCTTCGAGACTTCATCAATGCGACCTGGCGTGACTCGGGGCACCCTTGCCCTTCCCAGGTCATCGAAACGGCGCTTCGCTTTGCAGAGGAGCGCCGTCGGAGTTTCGACCTCCACTCAGCCGTACTCGCACATGGCGATGCCCATCCCTGGAACACGCTGCTCGTTCCAGGCACTCGGCCGAACCGCTTCAAACTCATCGACCCCGACGGTCTCTTCGTCGAGCGAGCCTACGACCTCGCCATCCTGATGCGGGAGTGGACCGGGGAGCTGCTCGCTGGCGATCCGCTCCAATTAGGACTCGCGCGCTGCTACCGTCTGGCTGAACTGGCGGGAGTCGAACCAGAGGCCGTATGGCAATGGGGGCTCTTGGAGCGCACCTCAACCGGCTTACTCTGCGTAAAGCTCGGTTTAGGAGAAGGTCACGAGATGCTCACTGTAGTCCAACGTTGGATCGAATTGCCCTCCGATCATTTCCGAAGGTAAGAACAGCTCTAGTGGCTCACTTCGGACTCCGCACCGTAGAGCTCGCCGCCGCAAGTCAATAAACCTTTACATCTCAGACAGTGAACCGATGGTGGACACTGCCTACCTTGAAACTAGAAATGTTGGACGATCGCCTCGGCGAACTCGGAGCACTTGAGGGGCGGCTCGACAGGCGGATCCATCAGCCGTGCTAGGTCGTAGGTGACCTGACGGTTAGAAATGGCGGCGGCAATGCCCTTCTTGATGAGGTCGGCGGCTTCATCCCAGCCCATGTATTCCAGCATCATGACGCCGGAGAGGATAACGGAGCCGGGATTGATGCGATCGAGTCCGGCATGTTTCGGTGCGGTGCCATGGGTTGCCTCAAAGACAGCACAGCCATCGCCGATATTCGCCCCTGGCCCCATCCCCAAACCACCGACGATCGCCGCTGCCGCATCGGACAGATAATCCCCATTCAGGTTCATCGTTGCCAGAATCGAGTATTCATTGGGGCGGGTTTGGATTTGCTGGAAAATGCTGTCGGCGATGCGATCGTTTACCATCACCTTCTCTTTCCACTGGCCGTTACCGTGAGACTCCCACAGCGCATCCAGCACCACTTTCACTTCCTCTCGAACCTCGGCTTGCTTTTCGGGAGTGAGGTTGTCATAGCCCGGTTCAATTTTCCGCGCGTTGTTCTCCAGGCTGATATCGGGATCCCGTTCCTTGTTGCTCAAAATCCAGGATTCCCGCTCAATGATGCATTCCTCGCGGAATTCCTCGCGCACTAGCTCATAGCCCCAATCACGAAACGCGCCTTCGGTGTACTTCATGATGTTGCCCTTATGCACCAGCGTCACCTGCTGCTTTGGTTTGGGCAACCGCAGGGCATGTTGGATGGCGCGCCGAATCAAACGCTGAGAGCCCTGCTTGCTGATGGGCTTGATGCCAATACCAGAATCCAGCGGGATGCGCTTTTTGCCATGCTCGAGCGTAGCCGGAATCAAATCTTCGTTGAGAATTTTGATGAGGCGATCGGCAATTTCCGTCCCCTGTGCCCACTCAATGCCCAGGTAAATGTCTTCGGTGTTCTCTCGATAGACAATCACATCTAGCTTTTCAGGGCTTTTGTGAGGGGAAGGGGTACCGTTGTAATACTTGCAGGGTCGAACACAGGCATAGAGCTCAAAAATCTGCCGCAGCGCCACGTTGAGAGAACGAATGCCACCGCCTACAGGTGTCGTCAATGGCCCTTTGATCGCCACCCGATAGTCGCGAATAGCGTTCAGTGTGTCCTCGGGCAAATACTGGTAGGTACCATATAGGTCGCAAGCCTCATCCCCGGCATAGACCTTAAACCAAACGATGTTGCGATCGCCCCCATAGGCCTTCTCCACTGCCGCATCAAATACGCGCTGGGCAGCGGGCCAAATGTCTACCCCCGTCCCATCGCCTCGAATGAAGGGCACAATCGGATCATTCGGCACAACCAACTTGCCATCCTGAAACAGAATGCGAGAACCCTGGCTGGGGGGAACGATTTTTTCGTACATAGGTTTCGTTTGAGTAGAGGCGTAGCGGGACAGCACATTATCCCGTCAGAGGCATAATAGCCCCAAAAGCGGCATTTGGCTCAACCCCATTTGCCCTCAGACTATCTGACCTGTTTCAGAATTTTTGTTCAGGACTTACGCAAAACTTGTCTCCTCCTGAATGAGTTCGCTGATTTTGTGGGCACGCGTGCGTACAACAGCAATGAATTTGTACTAATATCGATGCAAACTAAACTCTGACAATTTCTTGAAAGCCTGGCGTTTCGCGGCTTTCAAGAAATTGTCAAGAATGGATTTTTAGTGGCTTGGCAGTGGAAAGGATTACGCAAGTTTTGCAAAAGTTCTGCCTTCTTTACTTACCGGATTCCTGGAGGTAGACATGGCATAATTGAGAACTCTAATGCCTCAATGGAGGCGAAATTCTCATGGGGGAGAAGGGACAGGCATGGGTGGATCAGCGCCGTTTGCGGCGGATTTGATGAATGGAGCAACGGCAGCAGAACTGACCTTTCAGTTACCCGATCCAGAGGATGATGGCATTTCCCAGGGAGAGTTCGATCGGCAAGTGGAAGCGGCATGGCAGGTGTGCGATCGCTTCGACCTGCAGACCGACATTTGGCGGGGACGAATCCTGCGGGTGGTGCGCGATCGCGAGAAGCACCAGAACAATGGCGAAGGCACTGGCCATGGATTTTTGCGCTGGCTGAAGGAGCGTGAAATTGGCAAAAGCCATGCCTACAATCTGATTGAGCTGGCCGACAGCGCCGATGAACTGGTTCAGGGTGGGCTGTTAGAAGAAGAGGATGTCAACCAGTTCAGCAAACGGGCCTTTGTCGAAACGGCCCAGTCGCCCCGCGAGGTGCAGCAGATGGTCAGCGATGCCGCCCATAAGGGCGATCGCATCACCCGCCGCGAAGTGCGCCAGCTGGCCGACGAGTGGACAGCCATGACCTCAGATCTCCTGCCCGAAACCGTTCGCGAAAAAGCAGCAAACAACACCATCCCCACCCGCTACATCGCGCCCCTGGTGCGGGAAATGGAGAAGTTGCCCGAACCACACCAAGAGCAATTGCGGGATGAAGTGGAAGCCAGTCCCGATGTGGATACGATTAAGCAGGCAACCGCAGAGGCTCGCTTCCTGGCGAAGTACATCAACGCGGCCAGCCAGGTACAAGCCCTCGACCGAGAAGGGCTAGATCTGGAGCAAGCGCTAGAAGAAGCCCTCCGGGTCGGGTGCCTCAGCGCAACGGCAGATTTGGTAAACCAAGCCTCTCAACTGGAACAAATGATTGCCCGCCTATTCACCACCTGGAAACGCATCCACAGCCTTTCTGAGCGGGTGTATCTCGACAGCGGAGCCAGTACGCCTCAGTTGCGATCGCTCCTTGCTCACCTGGAACCCCTCTCCGGTGAGATTTTGGAACTCCAACTGGGCGAACCGGGCAGCAACCTCTCGCAATTGATCCGCTTAAAGATTCTGCCCGACGAAAGTTAAGGGGCTACTTCGCCGATGGAAGCAGCCCCAGTTACTTTGCTTAACCTCAGTTCCTTTGCTTATGCAAAGTAATCATTCACCGTCAGCGAAACGCGGTTGGCATCGCCAGCCCCGAGTTCGATCCCTGTGACATTGACCACAAGGTCTTGCAAGGCATTGAAGCTGCGGTTGCTGTTGTTGACGAGCAGGTAGCTCTGCCCACGCCAGTCAAAGAACATCGCCTGCTGAGCACCGAGGCGCTGGTTGCCTGCGCGGTTGGGATTGCGATCGCGGAACGCGCGCGTTGCAGCAGCCTGCAGGTTGGGGCCAGCAACCTGACCCACATTAAACAGCGCCGATGGAATAGCGGTTGCCCCCCCGGTGACGTTGATGTCAAAGCGATCGCCCTCGGTCTGGTCGAAGTCCAGGATTCGGTCGGTATCGCCAACCAACGAGTCACGCAAGGCTTCTGCCACTGTCGCGCCGCTAAAGGCAAAACGATCGGCACCGCGGTCGCCCTGGAGCGTATCTCCTTCGGCCTTACCTACCAGCAAATCATTACCCGAACCGCCCACTAGGGTGTCGCGCCCGTTGTTGCCAAAGAGCTGATCATTCCCGGAGAGACCTTCTAGCCGGTCGCGTCCAGCCTTACCAGAGAGAATGTCTGCGGCTCCGCCACCATTCAGGGTGTCATTGCCGCCGCCGCCATTCAGCCGATCGAAGCCGCGATCGCCCTGGATGACATCATTCCCGGCTTTACCCAGTACCAGATCGGCACCTACGTTCCCACGGAGGGTGTCATTTTGCGATGCGCCATCGATGCGGTCATTGCCCCGACCGCCAAACACGCGGTCTTTGCCGCCGCCGCCATTGAGGCGATCGAAGCCCTGACCGCCTCTCAAGGTGTCAAATCCACCGCGACCAAACAGAACATCCGCACCCAAATTACCGCGCAGGACATCGTTCTGGGATCCTCCGTCGATGCGGTCATTGCCCCGACCGCCAAAGAGTTGGTCACTGCCCGTGCCGCCAAACAAACGATCCGCACCCAGGTTCCCTCGGAGGGTATCGCTACCGCTACCCCCCAGAACCTGGTCATTGCCCGTACCGCCTGCGGCGCGGTCGTTACCGCTACCACCACTGAGGCGATCGTTCTGCTGCCCGCCCCGGAGTTGGTCATCGCCCCGTTGCCCCAATACCCGGTCAGCGCCTTGACCACCACTCAACACGTCGTTGCGGGCACCGCCAAACAGACGATCATTATCCGCCCCGCCGAGCATCCGGTCATTTCCTGCACCGCCTTGCAAGATATCGCGTCCCGCCTCACCGCGCAGCAAATCGCGTCCGTTTTGGCCAAACATGCGATCGGCACCGCCGCCGCCAAACATCCGGTCGGCGCGGGCATTGCCGCGCATGCGATCGCGCCCAGAGCCACCAAACATGCGGTCGTTGCCGCCACCGCCAAACAGGCGATCGCGTCCGGCACCCCCGGCCATGCCATCACCGCCTTGGCCACCCCGGAGTTGATCGGCCCCCGCTTTACCGCGCAGGTAGTCTAGACCAGCCTGTCCACTCAGTTGATCGTTGCCTCTCCCGCCATTCAAGCGATCCGTTCCGCCCCGACCGAATAGGATATCTGCACCATTTTGACCCGAGAGGCGATCGCGCCCGGCTCCGCCATCCAAGGTGTCGGAAGCACCGCCCCCAAATAGGCGATCGTTGCCTGCACCGCCAAGGAGACGATCGGGGCAGGCCAGCCCCAGCATCTCATCATTCCCGGCAAAGCCGCGAATGATATCCGTGCGTGCACTTCCTTCCAAACGGTTGTTCGTTGCAGTTCCAGCCAACCGTAGGCCACCCGAGCAATCTCTATTTGGGGGGGGAGTCGTACCACCCTCCACCGAGATCGTGGAGATAACCGTGTTGCTGTTGGTTAGACCATCATTCGCGATGAACGTAAAAACGCGATCCGTCTGATCCGGAGAAGCGCTGGTGTTGTTGTAAGACAGCGACCGGAGCAACCGCCGCAGAGCCGTATTGGGAATGTCGCCCCCCGATGAGCTGTCGATGCTCACCGTCGCATTGCCACCATTGACGGCAACCGCAATTTCAAAGGTGGTCGAGCCAAACGTAACGGTGGTCGTTGCCCCATTGGTCAAAGCCAACGAGGTTCCACCAAAACTGAGGATTTCGTTGGCTCCATTTGGAACATTGACGGAAATCGCCAGTGTCTCAATATCGACACCACTGTTGTCGGGGTCAACGGCGGTGGCAGCGTCAGCGGTAATATCAACCGCCCCACCCCCTGCGTTAAAGGTCGCTTCAAAGTTGCGATTGTTCACACCCCCTGTGACATTGTCCGGATCCAGGTTCAGCACAGGCGGGGTATTGGTCGTCGTAGCGAAAGTCACGGTTGACGTCACCGTATTGCTATTCGCCTCGCCGTCTTCCGCAATGAAGGAGAAGACCCGGTCGGTCGTGTCAGGATTAGCGCTGGTGTTGTCGTAGGTCAGCGATCGCAACAAGGTGCGCAAATCCACATTAGGAATCGTGCCCCCAGCATTATTGGTAAGGGTAACCGTCGCATTACCCACCGTACCTGTGACCGCGATATCAAACGTGGACGAGCCAAACGTTACCGTTTGCGTCGTCCCGTTGGTCAGGGTGATGGGCGTTCCAGCAAAGCTAAGAACTTCATCGGCTCCATCCGGCGTATTGACGGCAATGGTTAGTGTCTCGATGTCTACGCCGCTGTTATCGGGATCCACCGCTGTCGCATCGTCGGCGGTAATCTCAACGGCATTGCCCCCCGCTGTGAAGGTGGTATCGAAGTTGCGGTTGTCGGCACCGCCTGTCACATTATTCGGATCCAGGTTGAGAATCGGGGCCGTGTTAGCACCCGCACCCGTAAATGAAATGGTTGAGGTAACAGCATTGCTCCCAGCAACCCCATCATTGGCCGTAAAGGAAAAGACGCGAGGGGTGGTATTGGGTGTCGCGCTGGTGTTGTTGTAAGCGAGCGATCGCAAAAACTGCTGGATATCAACGTTCGGGATATCTCCAGGCGTGCTGTTTGTCACCGCTACCGTTGCCGTTCCCCCGGCAACAGACACAGCCACGTCAAAGGTGGTCGAGCCAAAGGTTGCTGTCGTGGACGCACCATTCGTCAGCGTTAGAGGCGTTCCACCAATGTCCAGAATTTCATTGGCCCCATTGAACACATCGACCGTGATCGTCAAGGTTTCAATATCTGCACCAACATTGTCGGGATCAAAGCCTGTGGCATTCGGTGCGGCAATATCGACTCCGCCGGAGGTAAATGTCGCCTGGAAGTTCCCATTGTTGGCTCCACCCGTAGTGTTGGATGGATCGAGGTCGAGAACGGGTGGAATATTGGCTCCACTTCTCAGGAAGAGTGCCCCACCCGCAACCAAATCAAGCCCACCCTCTCCTGTCGCACTGGAAGTGCTGGTATTTGCATCCGACAATCCAACCAGATCCGTTGCAACATCTCCAGGGAATACGGAATAGCCAAAAAACTGCTGGTTAGCACCAATCCCCAGGTCTGTGAAGCTAACAAAAATCCCCGAAATCTCTTGAGCACCCGGCAACGCCGAGACACCCGGCTGATTGTTGCCCGTCCCCAAGTCATTCAAGACAGCGGTTTCGATGTTGATCCCAGAACCGCCCCATTCTGTCTCAGCAAAGGTTGTCAATGTGCCATAGGCGGTTGGAGTCCCATTAACATCAACAGCCGTAATGGGCGCAATGGTAATGGGATCATTTCCACCCCGCTCCAACAAGAGGAAACCAATATCATCGAGAGCCGTGGCTGGGGCGGAAATACCACCACTCTCAACAAAGTCGACCCGCTCGATATTGTTGAGGTTGATGTCACCTTGGTTGGCAAAGACGTTGTCGGCACCTCGGTTAATCGTCTGGCTCAGGAGTGCTTCTTCCAGGGAGAACACATCAGACGGTCTGAGATCGAGCACATTGCCAGTCGTGTCGATTGCCTCTCGCTCATACCAAAAAATCTCACGGGTTCCTGTAACCTCCGCATTGTCGATGCGTTCGACACGAACCTGGTCAACTAACTGGACGAAGCCAAAGCTATCTGCCCCGGCGTTGGCCTCAAAGCCGGAAATGATCAGGTTGTTTTGTGTGCCGACCGGGAAGTTGTAGGTGTAAGTTTCCTCTGTTCCGCTGCCATCAATGTCTGCGACTTCATCCGCAGTGTAGGTGAGGGTATTGTCGGGTACATCGTCATAAGCGGCATCAATCCCAGAAATGGCGAGGGGAAATGTCCCCGGATAGCTCGCGACAGTGGCCGCAGAGAAGGGAAGGGCGATCGCCATCTCTCCCGCGACGACATCCAATGCCCAAGTACCACCCTGCTGCACATTTCCGACTCGACGGGCAGAAGCCGCAATGGAAACTCCTGTCAGTTGATGTAGTTTTGCAAGAAGCTCTTCCCCCGCATCGCCAGCGGCAACATTACAGGCATAGAGAAACAGCTCAGAGTTGGGCTGAAACCAGCTTCCTAAAGCTTCTGCATAGTGGCGAAGGGTCGTCAGGTTCAGTTCTGTGTTCCCCAACCGCAGGCTTCCGGGCGCACCATGGGTCACGAGGTGGACACTGAGGGGATAGTTATGCCGTTGAAGGATTTGGGTTAGCGTCCGGATTCCATCTTCATGAGGCGGAAGAATATAAGGAATGATACGGGGATGCAGCCCTGCAATCAGGTCGTGATAATCCTCAATGCTGGTATCAAAAATAGCGATCGCCTTATGTACATCGCTTACAGGGTTTCTGTCCTTGTCATCAGCGCATGAGACAAGTGCAGACGCCCCGGAAATTTCCAGTGTTTCCATTTTCTGCGTTCTGTAGTAGTTGTATGTAGTTGCTAATAATCCTGTGAAACCTAGGTCTTCTCGAGGTCGATCTGCCGCTCGGCAAAACCCGCGAGAAGACAGGATGGGCTCCCTTCGAAATCCATCCTGACAACCCTATTTTTTGGGAAACCCAAATAGTCCTAAGGTTGTAACACGAGGCGCACTTGCCCAAGCAATATTTTTTGTCATGCGCTCACTGCGTCACCGCATGGTTTTGAAACATTCGGCAATATATTTCCAGGAATACCTTATTTTTTTACCCACAATCTCGCTGTAACGAACACAGTTGCGGCAGGAAACAAGAAAACTTTGCAGATGTATTAAAATATACAAAGACTGCATCAATAAAATACTGTAATCCTTTAATTTTCAAGAAGTCATCGATTTCTGTTTTTTGCCCCGCTTTTCATCTGGACTATTGACAAACAGGTTTCAACAGTAGGGCCTGTGCAAAATTTGCTTCATTCTGCGTGAATTCGTTGATGGTGTGGCCGCGGCCACACCATCAACACCATGCATAATCTCAAGTCTGGTTAAATAGCCGTAAAACCCAAGTATCGTTTGCGCCCGCTGCGTTGCAGCGGGCGCAAACGATACTTGGGTTTTTCAGCCGGATTTGATATACAGCGGTGTGCAACCGCATTAAGCACAGCAACGGTTGTGTGGGGCGCGGCGCGCCCCACACAACCGTACTTAACTAACGCGCATAGCGCTATAAGTCTTGAACAGATATTTTCTGGACATCACCGAAGAGGAGATGGCTGAGGTTGAGCAATCATCTAGCCATCCCCTCTGTTCAGTAGAGGCTTACACAAAGTAATCGTTTGCCGACAGGGAAATGCGGTTAGCATCTCCAGCTTTGAGTTCGATCCCCGTTACATTGACCACTAGATCTTGTAGCGGATTGAAGCTGCTATTGCCATTATTGACAAGCAAGTAGCTCTGCTCGCGCCAGTCAAACAACACAGCCTGCCGAGCACCGAGGCGCTGATTGCCAGCCTGATTGGGGTTGCGATCGCGGAACGCCTGCGTCGCAGCAGCCTGTACGTTGGTACCACCAACCTGACCGACATTAAACAGCGCTGATGGCACAGCAGCCGTTGCCCCTCGGGTGAAGTTGATGTCAAAGCGATCGCCCTCGGTCTGGTCGAAGTCCAGGATTCGATCCGCATCCTCAACCAACGAGTCCTGCAAGGCGGCTGCAAATGTCGCGCCGCTAAAGCCAAAGCGATCGGCACCTTGGCCGCCCCGCAGGGTGTCTCCATCAGCCCCCCCGACCAGCAAGTCATTGCCGCCGCCGCCTACCAGGGTGTCGCGCCCATTGTTGCCATAGAGCCGATCCGTTCCGGCGACGCCTTCTAGCCTGTCGTGTCTGGCCTTACCAAAGAGTGTGTCGGCGGCTCCCCCTCCATTCAGGGTGTCATTATCGCGGCCACCATTCAGTCGATCGAAACCGCGATCGCCCCGGATGGAATCTCTCCCTTCTTTGCCGAACACCACATCAGCGCCTTTGTTGCCTCGAACGGTGTCATTCTGCGATGCACCGTCGATGCGATCATTACCCTTGCCACCAAACATGCGGTCTTTGCCGGTACCACCGCTAATGCGATCGCGTCGCCGTCCACCTTTCAGGATGTCAAATCCCCCTTTACCGAGCAGAACATCGGCTCCAAAATGACCACGGATAACATCATTTTGGGCTCCGCCATCGATGCGGTCATCCCCTCGACCACCCAGAAGTTGATCGCGGCCTGTGCTACCGAACACGCGGTCTGCACCCTTGTTTCCGCGCAGGGTATCGCTACCACTGCCACCCAGAATCCGGTCGTTACCTTTACCGCCTGCGGCAATGTCATCACCGCTGCCACCGCTGAGGCGATCGCCTAGCCGTCCGCCCCGGAGTTGGTCATTACCCCGCTGCCCCGATAGACGGTCAACGCCGCGTCCCCCAATCAGTAAGTCGTGGCGGGCACCGCCAAAGATGCGGTCATTATCGGCACCACCAATAGCCCAGTCATTGCCTGCACCGCCGCGTATAATATCTCGTCCGGCTTCACCGCGCAGCAAATCGCGCCCGTTTTGGCCAAAGATGCGATCATCACCGCTACCGCCAAACACACGATCAGCTCGTGCGTTGCCGCGCATACGGTCGTTGCCCCCACCACCAAACATACGATCATTGCCCGCACCGCCAAACAGGCGATCGCGTCCGGCACCACCAGACATGCCGTCTTTGCCTTGACCACCCCGAATTTGGTCGGATCCTGCTTTACCGCGTAAAAAGTCTGAGCCAGCTTCTCCATGCAGTTGGTCTTGGCCTTGCCCGCCATTTAAGCGATCGCGTTCGCCTCCGCCAAAGAGGATATCATCACCATTTTGTCCAGAAAGGTAATCGCGCCCAATATTGCCGTCCAGGGTATCGGAAGCACCGCCCCCAAACAAGCGATCGTTACCGGCTGCGCCGATGAGGCGATCGGGGCAAGCCAGCCCCATCAATTCATCATCACCCACCAAGCCACGGATGATATCTCGACCCGGACTTCCTTCCAATCCATTGTCTGTCCCATTTCCGGCCAACCGTAGGCCAGTGGAGCAACTACAGTTGCATGACGATGGATCAGGCCCCCGGTCTATAGAGATGGTGGACGTAACCGTGTTGCTGTTAACCAGTCCATCGTTCGCGATGAAGGTAAAGACACGATCTGTCTGATCCGGAGTGGCACTGGTGTTGCTATAGGTCAGAGACCGAAGCAATGTCCGCAAATCGGTATTGGGAATATCGCCACCTGATGCACTGTCGATGCTCACCGTCGCATTGCCATTGTTTACAACAACGGCAACCTCAAAGGTGGTCGAGCCAAACGTGACAGTCGTCGTTGCTCCATTGGTGAGGGTCAGGTCAGTGCCACCAAAGCTGAGGATTTCGTTGGGGCCATCGGGAACATTGACGGCAATCGAAAGCCTTTCAATGTCTGCACCATTGTTGTCAGGATCAACAGCGGTGGCAGCATCAGCGGTCAGATCAACCGCTCCATCCCCTGTGGTAAAGGTTGCCTCAAAGTTGCGGTTGTTGGGACCACCTGACTCGTTGTTCGGATCCAAGTTGAGAACCGAGGTGGTGTTGTTCGGGGGAATGATGGAAACCGTCGAGGTACTCGGGCTGCTTGTCGACTCACCATCCGCCGTCACAAAGGTGAAGACCCGATCGGTCGTGTCTGGGTTGGTGCTGGTATTGTCGTAGGTTAGCGATCGCAACAGGGTACGCAAGTCCGTATTGGGAATCGTCCCCCCCGCCCCATTGGTCACGGTGATGGTCGCATTATCCCCCGTTCCTGTGACCGCAATATCAAAGGTCGTCGAGCCAAATGTTACTGTCTGCGTTGCCCCGTTGATCAGGGTGATAGGTGTCCCGCCAACGTTGAGCACTTCATCGGCTCCATCCGGGGTATTGACGCTAATGGTTAGCGTTTCGATGTCATTCCCACCATTGTCAGGATCAATAGCGGTAGCATCATCAGCGGTCAGATCAACCGCACTGCCTCCCGTCGTGAAGGTGGTATCGAAGTTGCGGTTATCCGAGCCCCCTGACATGTTGTTCGGATCCAAGTTGAGAATCGAGGTTGTGTTGCTCGGTGGGTCGATTGAAACCGTCGAGGTCACCGTATTGCTTGACCCCTCGCCATCTTCAACCTCAAAGGAGAAGACCCGATCGCTGGTGTCAGGATTGGTGCTGTTGTTGTCATAGGTCAGCGATCGCAACAAGGTCCGCAGATCCACATTGGGAATCGTGCCCCCCGCGTCATTGGTAACAGTGACAGTCGCATTACCCCCCGTACCCGTAACCGCAATATCGAAGGTGGTCGAGCCAAACGTCACCGTCTCGGTTGTTCCGTTGGTCAGGGTGATAGGTGTCCCGCCAACGTTGAGCACTTCATCGGCTCCATCCGGCGTATTGACGCTGATGGTCAACGTCTCAACGTCATCTCCGCCATTGTCAGGGTCAACCACAGTGGCATCGTTCGCCGTCAGGTCAACCGCATTACCCCCTGTCGTGAAAGTCGTGTCGAAGTTGCGATCGTCTGCTCCACCAGACCCATTATTCGGATCGAGGTTGAGGCTCGGTGTTGTGTTGTTGAATGAAATCGTTGAGGTAACGGTATTGCCATCACCGACTCCATCATTGGCCGTAAACGAAAAGACACGCGGAGTGGTGTTCGCTGTCGGGCTGGTGTTGTTGTAGGAGAGCGATCGCAAAAATTGCCGAATATCGACGTTCGAAATATCTCCGGTCGCGCTATTCGTCACCGTCACCGTAGCCGTGCCTCCGGTGACGGCCACAGCCACATCAAACGTGGTTGAGCCAACGGTTGCTGTTGTGGAGGCACCATTCGTTAGCTGTAGCGGTGTCCCATCAATATTCAGAATTTCGCTAGCTCCGTCGAACACATCAACCGTAATCGTCAGGGTTTCAATATCTGCGCCACCATTACCGGGATCAAAGCCTGTGGCGTTTGGTGCGGTAATATCGACTCCGCCGGAGCTAAATGTCGCCTCGAAGTTACCATTGTTGGCTCCACCAGTGGTGTTAGATGGATCGAGGTCCAGGGTCGGGGGAACATTAGCTCCATTCCTCAGGAAGAGTGCTCCACTAGCAATCAAATCGAGCCCACCGTCTCCTGAATTCGTATCAGTATTTGCATCCGTCAGCCCAACCAGATCCGTTTCAACATCACCGGGGAACACCGAATAGCCAAAAAATCGCTGGTTGTCAGTAATACCCAGGTCTGTGAAGCTAACAAAAATCCCTGAAATCTGCTGAGCACCGGGCGTAGCCGATACACCTGGATTACTACCCGTACCCAAATCGTTCAGGACAGCGGTCTCGATATTGAACCCAGAATTGCCCCATGCAACTGGAGCAAACGTTTGCAATGTTCCATAGGCGGTTGGAGTCCCATCGACATCGATGGCGGTAATGGGAGCAACGGTAATGGGATCATTTCCTCTTCGCTCCAACAAAAGGAAACCAATATCATCTAAAGCCGAGGCTGGGGCCGAAATACCGCCCGTCTCAACAAAGTCGACTCGCTCAATGTTGTTGACGTTGGTGTCACCCTGATTCGCAAAGATATTATCCGCGCCCCGGTTAATCGTCGGACTCAGGAGTGCCTCTTCAAGGGAGGAAATTTCAGTGGGCTTGAGGTCGAGCACATTGTTCGTCGTATCAAGCGACTCTCGCTCGTACCAAAAAATCTCACGAGTTCCTGTAACCTCTGCATTGTCGCGTCGTTCGATACGAACCTGCTCAACCAACTGGACAAGACCAAAGCTGTCTGCACCTACGTCAAAGCCTGAAATGATCAGGTTGTTTTCTGTCCCAACGGGGAAATTGTAGGTGTAGTTCTCAATGCCATCACCAGGATTGTCAATTTCGGCAGCTTCATTAGCTGTGTAGATCGTGGTGTTGTCCGGTACATCGTCGTAAGCAGCATTAATACCAGTGATGGCAAGGGGAAATATCCCCGGATAGTGAGCCACCGTAGCCGCAGTGAACGGAAGGGCGATCGCCATCTCTCCCGCGACAACATCCAATGCCCAAGTCCCCCCCTGCTGCGCATTTCCGACGCGACGTGCAGAGGCGGCAATGGACGCCCCTGTCAGCTGATGCAGTTTGGAAAGAAATTCTTCTCCGGCATCGCCAGCGGCAACATTACAGGCATAGAGGAATAGTTCAGAGTTGGGCTGGAACCAGCTTCCTAACGCTTCGGCATAGTGCTGAAGCGTCGCCAGGCCTAGTTCGCTATTGCCCAGACGCAAGCTTCCGGGCGAACCATGGGTCACGAGGTGAATACTGAGGGAATGGCTGCGCTGTTGAAGGATTTGGGTCAGCGCTCGAATTCCATCTTCGTGGGGCGCAAGAATATACGGAACGATATGGGAATGCAGTCCTGCAATGAGGTCGTGATAGCCCTCAATGCTGGCATCAAGAATAGCGATCGCCTTATGTGTATTGCTTACAGGGTTTCTGTCCTCGTCATCAGCGCATGAGACAAGTGCAGACGCCCCGGAAAATTCCAGTGTTTCCATGGCTGCGTTCCGTTGTGACTGTATGTAGTTGCTAATAATCCTGTCGAGCCTTCGTCTTCTCGAAGGCGATCTGCTACGCGGCAAATCCCACGAGAAAGCTGGATAGATTTTTTGGGGGGCTCCATCCAGACAACTTCAAATTTGAGGAGGCCAAAACAAATTCAAAGTTTTGATGTGGGGCGCACATGCCCAATCAATGCTTTTGTCATGCGCTCACTGCATCACCGCGTGGCTCAGAAACATTTGGCAATATTTTTTCAGGAATACTTACTTTGTTTACCCACAATCCTGCTACAGCGAACACGGCGTCTTTGAGGTATAGGAGAACTTTGTATTTGTATTAAGATATACAAACACAATATGAATAAAATGCTGCGAGATTTTAATATGTAAGCACCTATGCGTTGCCGATCTTTGGTTGGTTTCTGTAAGCCATAGGTCAAGGGGGATAGGGTTTCCGAGAGATTTCTACTTATATCAAATCCGGTTGTAGAACCCAACTAGCGTTTGCGCCCGCTGCAAAGCAGCGGGCGCAAACGCTAGTTGGGTTCTACAACCGGATTTGATATTACAAAGGAGATTCGGGGGTTTGGGAATGACAACAGCGGTTTAGGACCATCCGGTCCCGACTTCACTCTCTGGTACTTTATCCAAACGCTAACACGACCTGCAATAGACAGGGTCTTGCTAAAAATCAACGGAGTCGGGATAGCTGATGGCAACAGACCATCTATAGCGGTTTGCAACCGCATTACGCATTAAGCACAGCAACGGTTGTGTGGGGCGCGGCGCGCCCCACACAACCGTTGCTGTGCTTAATGCGCATAGCGCTATAGCTATCCCGACAGTACAACATCAGCTTACGCAAAGTAATCGTTCACTGACAGAGAAACGCGGTTAGCATCGCCAGCCCCGAGTTCGATGCCCGTCACATTGACCACCAGATCCTGTAGTGGGTTGAAGCTGCGATTGGTGTTGTTGACGAGCAGATAAGTCTCGTCTCGCCAATCGAAAAGCAGCGCCTGCCGCGCAGTCGTGCGTTGGTTGCCAGCCTGGTTGGGATTGCGATCGCGGAACGCCAGGGTCGCAGCGGCTTCCAAATTGCCTGCAACAATCGTACCAACGTTGAACAGCGCCGACGGGATGGCCGCACTTGGCCCGGCTCCCGTGAAGTTGATCGAGAAGCGATCGCCCTCTGCCTGGTTGAAGTCCACAATCTCATCGGGGTCTGCGACCAGCGAGTCGCGCAGCGTTTCGGCAAAGGTGGCTCCAGCAAAGACAAAGCGATCGGCCCCTCGGCCCCCCTGGATTTGGTCGCCGTCAGCTCTACCAATCAGTACGTCGTTGCCGGTGCCACCAATCAGCGTGTCGCGGCCGTTGTTGCCCTCAAGGCGATCGTTACCGGCCAATCCCTGGAGCACGTCCCGACCCGATTTCCCGATCAGTCGATCGGCAGCGCCGCCCCCCTGAAGGGTGTCATTGCCATCACCACCATTGAGGCGATCGAAGCCGCGATTACCGACTAGGAGGTCATCCCCCGCTTTCCCAAACAGATCGTCTGCTCCACTGTTTCCGCGCAGGAAGTCGGACTGAGCCCCCCCATCCACTTCATCGTTGCCACTGCCGCCAAGCATCTGGTCTCGGCCAGCGCCGCCGAGCAGCTCATCCGCACCCGAATTGCCTCGGAGCGTATCGCGCCCCCCTTTACCCAGCAGACGGTCAGCACCCGTTCCGCCAAAGATAAAGTCGTTGCCCGCACCTCCATTGAGGCGATCGCGTTGCCGACCACCCCGGAGACGATCGTTACCCCGCTGGCCGGAGAGGCGATCCGCCCCTATGCCGCCATTCAAGCTATCGTTGAGGGCACCGCCGAAGAGGCGATCGCTACCATCGCCGCCGAAGATCTGATCGATCCCCGCATTCCCTTGCAGAATATCTCGTCCGGCTTCGCCCCGAATCACATCGTCGCCATTCTGGCCAAAGACGATGTCGTTACCGGTGCCGCCAAACATGCGATCGCCGCGGGCATTACCGCGCATACGATCGCGCCCGCCGCCACCAAACATTTGGTCATTGCCCGCACCACCGGAAAGGCGATCGCCACCCGCTCCACCGGCCATACCATCGTCGCCTTGCCCCCCTCTCAGTTGGTCAAAGCCAGCCTTGCCGCGCAAGTAATCCCGATCGGTTTGCCCATTCAGCTGGTCATTGCCTCTGCCACCATTAATGCGATCCGTTCCACTGCGGCCAAAGATGGTGTCGTCACCATTTTGCCCTGAGAGGCGATCGCGACCCGAGCCGCCATCCAGCGTGTCGGAGGCCGCTCCGCCAAATAGGCGATCGTTACCCGCTCCACCCAGGAGGCGATCGGGGCAGGCCAGCCCCAACATCTCATCTCTACCGCCAAAGCCCCGGAGAATATCCGTGCGGCCACTTCCCACCAAACGATTGTTGGCACCATTTCCGGCCAACCGCAAACCACCCGAGCAATCTCGCGGAGGATTGGGGCCAACAGCGGTCGGTTGCACCGTGATGGTGGAGGTCACCAGATTACTATCGACCACTCCGTCATTGGCGACAAAGGTAAAAATGCGATCGTCCAGCGTTGGGGAGGCTGACGTGTTGTCATAGGACAGCGATCGCAGCAAGCGACGAAGGTCGGTATTGGGAATATCACCGCCCGTCGTGCTAGCGATATTGATGGTCACATTTCCTGCCGATGCGTCGACAGAAACATCAAAGGTGGTGGAACCAAACGTCACCGTCGTCGTTGCCCCATCTGTCAACGCGAGGGACGTTCCTTCAAAATTTAAGATCTCGTTTGGCCCATCCGGAGCATTGACGGAAATCGCCAGCGTTTCAATGTCTTCGCCGTTGTTATTGGGGTCAACCGCGGTTGCGTCTTCAGCCGCAATATCAATCGCATCGCCGCCCGCGATAAAGGTGGCTTCGAAGTTGCGATTATCTACCCCCCCTGTGACATTACTCGGATCCAGGTTCAGCACGGGCGGCGTGTTGGTTGTGGTGGCGAAGGTAACGGTTGATGTCACCGTATTGCTATTCGCCTCACCATCTTCGGTCACGAAGGAGAAGACCCGAGCGGTGGTGTCAGGGTTGGCGCTGGTGTTGTCGTAGGTCAGCGATCGCAGCAGGGTGCGCAAATCCACATTGGACATCGCGCCGCCCGCATCATTGGTAATCGTGAGCGTGGCGCTATCGGCTCCTCCGGTGACAGCAACATCAAAATCGGTGGAACCAAATGTCAGCGTTGCGGCAGACCCATTGGTCAAAGTGATGGGGGTTCCAGCAAAACTCAGAACATCATTGGCTCCATCCGGCGTATTGGCCGTGATAGTCAGCGTTTCAATGTCAACACCGCTATTGTCAGGATCCACCGTTGTTGCATCATCGGCGGTAATCTCAACCGCATTGCCCCCCACGGTGAAGGTCGTATCGAAGTTGCGGTTATCAGGACCGCCTGTCACATTGGTCGGATCCAGGTTGAGAATCGGGGCCGTGTTGCCTGGGGTGTCAAACGAAATCGTTGAAGTGGCCGTATTGCTCGTCGCTTCGCCATCCTCAGCCACGAAGGAGAAAACCCGAGCGGTGGTATCAGGATTGGCGCTGGTGTTGTCGTAGGTCAGCGATCGCAGCAGAGTGCGCAGATCCACATTGGGCATCGCGCCGCCCGCATCATTAGTAATGGTGACGGTGGAATTGCCTGCTGCTCCAGTGACTACAACATCAAAGTCTGTACCACCAAACGTTAGCGTTTCGGCAGAACCATTCGTTAGCGTAAGGGCCGTCCCAGCAAAGTTGAGAACCTCATCGGCTCCATCCGGCGTGTTGACGGTGATGGTTAGGGTTTCAATATCAACGCCAACATTGTCCGGATCAATGGCTGTGGCATCGTCGGCGGTAATTTCAACCGCAGCGCCGCCTGTTGTGAAGGTTGTGTTGAAGTTGCGGTCATCAGCTCCGCCGGTCACGTTAGACGGATCCAGGTTTAGAGCAGGCGGATTGTTTTGCAGGAGAGCCCGACTAAAAACAGCACTGCCTGTGACTAAATCCAAGCCGCCAGCGCCGCTTGCCTGGGGAGTCGCGAGGTTCGCATCCGACAGCCCCACCAAATCGGTGCCTACATCTTCTGGAAAAACGGAATACCCAAAAAAGGTTTGCCCGCCTGTGACGCCAAGGCTCTCGAAGCTAAGGAAAATCCCCGACAGTTCCTGAGCTGGGGGTAAAGCCGAAAGGCTGGGCTGGCCGCCATTTCCTTGATCGTTAAGGACAGCCGATTCTATCTCAATGCCCGACCCGCCCCAGTCGCCCGGTTCAATGGCGACCAAAGGCCCATAGGCTGTTGGGTTTCCCGCCGCATCAATCGCCGTGATGGGGGCAACGTTGAGGGGGTCGTTGCCCCCCCGCTCTAGCAGCAAGAAGCCAATGTCATCTAGCAAATCAGCGGTCGTCGAAATCCCATCTGTAATGACGAAGTCAACCCGCTCAATATTGTTGACATTAGCCGATCCTTCGTTGGCAAAGATGTTGTCTGCACCCCGATTAACCGTTTGACTGGTTAAAGCCTCCTGGAGTGTGCCAACGAAGGATGGATTTAGATCCAACGTATTGTTAACCGTGTCAATCGTCTCGCGTTCGTACCAGAAAATCTCGCGCTCTCCGGTGACATTGGCGTTATCAACCCGACTGAGTTCAACGGTATCGACAACCTGAACGATGGAGAATTCGCTCCCCGCCGCTGTGACCCCAGAAATGACTAAATCATTTGGGGGACCCGATTGGAAGTTGTAAGTGTAAGTGTCGACGACGCCATCTCCATCCACATCCACCACTTCATCGGCTTCGTAGGTCAGACCAGGGCCAGGTGGATCTGCAGAGGCGGCAATGATGGAATCGATGGGGGTAACTAGCACACCCTGGTACTGATTGGCAACAGCATCGGAAAAGGGCAGGGCGATCGCCATGTCTCCCAAAACCGTATCCAAGCCCCAGGTTCCACCCCGTTGGGCATTTCCAACCGGACGGGTGGAAGCAGCAATTGCTGCCCCCGTAGCTTGATGCAGCTTGGCAAGAAATTCTTCGCCCGCATCCCCAGCTGCAACATTACAGCCATAAAGCAACCATTCGGAATGGGGCTGGAACCAAGTTTTTAATTCCTTGCTGTAACGCTGCAAGGTCGCAAGGCTCAATTCCGTATTGCCCAGATGTAGGGTTCCAGGCGATCCATGGGCAATGAGGTAGACCGTCAGGGGCTGGGTGTGCTGTTGAAAGATAGAGGTGAGTTGCCGAATTCCATCCGCATGGGGCGAGAGCAGATAGGGGGTGACGTGAGGATGGAGTCCCTCGGCAAGCTGCGTATAATTTTCGACACTGGGGTCAAAAATGGCGATCGCCTCTCGGCCTCGATCAACTCGGTCGATAGTCATATTTACAGGGAATGGGTTGAACACAGGGGCTTTAACGATTTTCAGTGCTTTCATTAGTCAAGTTCCGTAACTTACTCCGTATTTATTCGTACGCAGTCACCAATGAGTCCATAAAGCTTGGAGCTACGGAGCGACAAGTTCCGTATTTACACAGGTGATGCACAATCTGCTTGAGGAGACAATGCAAACAATCTTAGGTTTTATCACACAGGTCTCTTGCCGATACAGATGCTCATATCAGTACGATCACTCCGTGACCGCACTGAGACGATGTGTAAAAAGTGAGAATTCCTGGGATAACGCTTCTTTGTTTGTATCGTTAATTTCCCTGAGACCGAAAACCTACCCCCAAGGACGCTGAAAATATTCACAGGTGCTTTATGTATGAGAAGCGCCTGTGAATATTTTTTTGGAACCTTAAAGTACGGAAAAGCACCGTCTGCTCAGAGGAAACCATTAATTTTGCTTGATTTTTCAAGCATTTGCAGCCTCTGTAGCCGTCCGTAGCAGGGTTAGATTTGCAACCTAGACAAAACGACCACAAATCTACGTATATCCCTCAGTTAATTGCGACCTTTTACACAACTAGTTGTCAGGTCGTCTATCTTTGGGCCGCAACAACATCAGGATGTTGTCATTAAAACGTAACAATATAGCGATCGCGTCCTCATTTCGTTACGCATATCCATGGGCAAGTGAAGGCTAGAGTGGCCGATACACGCGGTAATTCACCTGCGGAAAGATATTATCAATCGCCTCCACTTTTTCGAGCCAGCCCGAATCAACTTTACCCTGACCCAGATCTTCCCAGAGCTTGTTGAAGCGCATCAGGTGCGATCGCGTCCGTCGCACGGCATAGGGCACCATCGTCCCTGTCCGCATAATGAATGCCCAGTCTGAGGATTGCGCCAGCAATAACTCTCGGGCGGCCTGGTTGAGGGCTCGCCATTCCAGCTCATCCGCCGGTTCCTGACGCGACAGGTCGATCATCCGCTCGGCTGCCTTATGCAAATGGGGATAGACCCAGGCATTGGTGTCATTCAGCCAATATTCATGGAAGCCTTTATAGCCCCAGCTAGATTGGGATGGGCGACACACCTGCTGGGTCGGGTTATCTGCGAGATAATCGGCCAGATGGGTCATTTCATAGGTTCCCTGGTCAAACCAGGTTTTACGGAATAAGTAGTCAAGGAACCAGGGGCCTTCATACCACCAATGCCCAAAGAGTTCCGCATCATAGGGCGAGAGGATAATCGGTTTGCGCTGCATAATGCCATGCAAGTGCTCCACCTGACGCTCTCGGTTATACGCAAAGTTGCCCGCATGTTCTGCCGCTTTCTCACGCGCCCAGTAGGGGTCATAGAGCGATTTGTCGCTCAGCCCCAACCCTTTGCCCGTAATCTTGTGGTACTTAATGCCGACGTTCTTGCGTTGCCCATTGGGCATGACATAGGGCTTGATATATTCGTACTCCGCATCCCAACCCAGGTCGCGGTAAAACTCACGATATTCGGGTGAGCCGGGGTAGCCGACGACCGATGACCAGACCTGCTGCGACGATTCATGATCGCGCCCAAACGCAGCCACGCCGGTTTCGGTGAAGATGGGAGCATAGGTGCCGAAGCGTGGACGAGGGCGCGCATAGAGTAGGCCATGTCCATCCATGATGAAATAGCGTAGCCCAGCATCGGCCACCATCCGCTCCAGGTTTTCGTAATAGGCACATTCTGGTAGCCAGATACCATTGGGTGGGCGATCGAACACCTGCTCATAATGCTCCACGGCCACCTTAATCTGTGCCCATACCGCCTGAGGATACATTTTCATCAATGGCAAATAGCCGTGGGTAGCACCACAGGTGATGATCTCCAGGTTGTTGCTATCTTGAAACGCTTTGAAGGCCGTGATCAGATTGCCGTTGTAGCGTTCCCATACCTCTCGCACGGTATTGAATTCTTTTGCGTAGTGCTCGGCGAGGTATCGCATATGCCCGTTCTGGCTATGGCGCTTGATCTCTAGTTCAGTCAGTTCTTCGAGCTGTGTCAGGTGGTCGTTGTAGCGCTCTTGTAGGAGCGGATCAACTAGCATAGAGACAAGCGGTGGAGTCAGACTCATGGTGAGCTTGAAATCCACGCCATCACGCTTGAGCCCCTCAAACATGAGGATCAACGGTACGTAAGTTTCAGTAATTGCTTCAAATAGCCACTCTTCCTCTAACACATAGTCGCTCTCAGGATGGCGGACAAAGGGAAGATGGGCATGGAGAACCAGGGCGAGATAGCCAATACTCATAGTTCGGAGATCGTTTGCGATGGGGACTCAAAAGACAACATGTGGGTACAAGCCTACCGGAACGGTAACCGTCCAACGCGATGGGTAGGACTCCCCTAAGAGCCAGGGAAGGGAAAGGGTGAAAGGTAATTACAAAAAGATTTATTACAAAAAGTGGAAAAAGGGAAATAAATAGGAAATGCCAGAAAAAGTTGCAATCCGGGGAGTTCACGACAGAATTGATAAAAAGTATCTCGGAAATTTGAACCATTTTTGACATCTGCAAATATGCTAGGGCATATCGCCCAGCAAAGCGCAGGCGAAACAATGATCAAACGCATGATCAAGCGGAATGGTTATGACATCGTCAAATCTCATTGAACAAGCAAAAAGAGGAGACCCGACAGCGATCGCCACGCTCATGAATCGGTCTCTTGAGCCTCAGGGCATCACAGCTTCTGTCGAGCGTGATAGTAGTCGGCTTCAGGTTCTTCTAGAAGGGCCACAGCTACCTAGCCGTGACGTTCTGGTCACCTTTGTGCAAAATGGCATCTCCAATTTAGGACTTGATGACATTAGCATCGTTGAGGTGGCTGGGAAACAGACGGATCAAGCCGAGCGGGCATGGACCCATGAGTGGCCGTTAGCGCCTATCGCGCCAGAGGCGGAGGAGAATCCTCCTACGCGCATCACCGTCCCGCCTCCACCGGCGCCTCCAATGCCCGCAGGGGCAAACCCTGCTGCAAATGATGATGATGCGATTCCGCTCGATCCGGTTGAGGATGATCCATTAGCTGATTTGCTGTCAATCGGGGATATTTCTGCAACATCTTCCGAGTCGGATGATTCGCTGGAAGGGCTGTTTGGCAATAGCGACGCCTCTCTGTCGGAAGAATTAGAAGCCTCGTCATTAGAAAATGATTTGCTGATCGACGATGACTTGTTGTTGAGCGATGACTTGTCGCTAGAGGATGACTTGTTGTTGAGCGATGACCTGTCGTTAGAGGATGACTCGTCGCTAGAAAGTGATCTATTGCTAGCGGATGACTTGTCGTTAGAGGGCGATTTATCCTCAGATGACAACTCGTCGTTAGAAGGTGATCTGCTTCTAGCGGACGACTTGTCGTTAGAGGGCGATTTATCCCTCGATGACGACTCGTCGTTAGAAAGTGATCTGTTGCTAGAAGATGACTTGTCGTTAGAAGGTGATTTGCTGCTAGAGGATGACTTGCTATTGGAGGAGGACACTGAGCCAACCTCTCCTATGCCCAGAGCAGCAACTCCACCTGCTGCTGCAGAATCTTCAGCGGTCAATTTCTCTGCTGAGCCAAATGAGGATTTTAGTGAGGACATTCGTGCGGGCTTTTCGGATCTGGAATACCGGGAGCTGGAAACCGAACCCACCGACATTGGGATAGACGATGATCTGGCACCCGAATTGCTCGCAGCGGATGCAGCGCAACAGATCCGCAATGAAATTCCCGAAGCCCTGTTGTCAGATGACCCCAATGTTGGCACAGAAGGAATGGGCCGCGACGACTTTGCGACCTCCGATTTGTTTGCATCGTCTTCAGATGATCCCCTAAACCTTGATGAAGCTGGGAGCGCTCGCTTTCCGTCGATTAACGATCTGGCAGTCGAAGGGAATCTAGATTTTCTAGAGACATCCGAACTGGATGAATCATCTGAGCTGGATGATGCAAATGAAGAAAACCTAGATTTCTTAGAAACTGCTGACTTAGAGGCTGACGATGGTCAGACAACGTCCGAATCTGATTCGAATGATTTCCTGATCGATCCGTATCCAGCCGATTTGGAGGAACCCGAAACCTTACCTAACCCTCCTTCAGAGATTACCGCCTCTCCAGATATGGATCTGGAAGAAGATATCCAACTAACCTCTCTAGAACCAGAAGATGAGCCGTTGGATTGGGGAAATGACTATGCAGAGCCAGATCCAACCAATGATTGGGGCGAAGTGCAAGATGAGCGTGAGACTATCGAAACGCCTGTTGTAGAGGGCGAGCCTCCCCATGGGCAAATGGTTGGCTCACCGACGGCAATTCAGCCCTTGGACGATGAGGAGGGATCGCAATCCTCAGAGGCCGATTCTCAGTCTCGCGGGGCCTTGGGCAATCTCGTTCTGCTCTTCGTTGCAGGATGGATTTTAGCCCTAATTGGCTTTTCGTTATGGACAGAGTTGCAAAGCCCCGCAGAGCCAAACCTCAACCCTGCACCTGAAGCAAGCATCAAGCCTCGCACAGCTTAGAAGTCGCCTGCAAAATGCCAGCGTCGCTATAGGGGTGGATTTGACCGTCCATTGACGGTTTGCTCAATCAGGTATTCAGAGAACCAAAAGGTCAAACCATGAGAATGCACTGGATTTGGAGTAACGCTCGCCGCCCGTTGGCTCTGGCGTTACTCATGGCACAAGTGTGGCTAGCGCCTAGCATAGTCCAAGCAGCAGAAGAGCGGTTGTCTGAGGAGGCGATCGCTCAGCAACTCCAGGCAATCCCCGATTGGTCACGCGAGGGAGACACCTTGCTCTGCACCTACGAGTTAACCGATTTTGTGGACGCGATCGCCTTCGTCAATACCCTGGTCGAACCCGCAGAATCGCTGGGGCATCATCCCGACCTAATGATTTCCTACAACCGGGTCATGATTTCGCTAACAACGCACGACGCAGGAGGCTTGACCGCTTTGGATTTTGCCTTGGCAGAGGCGATCGCCCAGACGGTTGCTCCAAAAACCTGTATTCCCTACTCCCAACCCTAAGGGAAAGTAGACCCGATTATGCTTCGCAACCTCTGCCCTATGTAAACGTTATTAAGGCAAAGGTTTCAGACCCACTTTAGGTTTGAGAAATATCCCTCCCTTCATTCTTTCTACTGACCTCCCTTTAATTGAGGACTTCTTCTGTGATTCAGAAGTTGAGGCTGCTCCGTTGCTCCACGGCAAAGTTATACTCAGACCAATTGCAGATGTGGTACGGGTGTTTTATACAGATAGCAGTTTGGTTTGGTAATCAAACTCTATTACCTCCCTAATTCGCTTTTCCATGCAACAAAGCCAAATCAAATTAATACTGCTATGAAACAGATCAAAAGCATACGTTTCACAGGAACTTTCAACAAGCAGGATGCTGAAGACAATAACCCAGTGAGTCTTGAAAATGTAGAAATCACTTTTCACGACAGCGGCCATATACTTTTACATTTGCCCGATGAGGTGTTGTACAAAGTCAACTCCAAAAGAGGGGTCGAACAAATTGGATATCATTCGGGCAATCAGTACGTTCAACCATTCAAAGGAACATATGAAATTTCAGGGGAGACCTCTGAGAGATACGCGTTGATATCAAAAGTTCATCGTGACACCTCATTTGCCCCTGATCTTATACTGCATCAGGTATATATTAAGAACTCTGAAATCGCTCAGTCAGATACTTCCATATATAAGCATAAAGTTACATATGGGCTCCTTAGCAGGAAGCATATCTGTCAAGGTCAATCTGAATTTCCCACAGGAGGAATCCATTTTCATATTGAACCAGCAGGTGAAATAAGGGACAGAGAGATACTGTTAGCTCTCAGCTCCGAACTTACTATAGAAAAGAAACCAGAAGTCCAAGAGGTAAATTTTAGTTATTGCTGTGGAGTAATAATGATGCTCTTATCTTTCTGCAAAGGTGACTATATAGACTCAATTTACGAAATTGAATACACAGAAGATACAGCATTCATCCAAGAATATTGGAAAGGAACCATAAGAGGCGAGTCGAAAAAGATTGGAATCACACCAATACAACTACCTCATCAAGCACAGTTCCTAAAAGACGTTTTATCAGGATTAACTTTCTCAACAGTAGAAAAATCTGGGCTCTTCCCAGCAATGTATTGGTATGTAGAATCATTTCGCAGCAGCATAACTGCTACACAAATTTTATTATTGTTCGTTTGCTTAGAAAGCTTCACTGCTCAATTCAGCAAGAATGAGATTAAAAATCGAGAAAGGTTGATCTCCAAAACCCTTCTAAATAAGATCAGAGAAAAGATATCTCTTATGCTTAGTGATGAGAGAGAAACTCTCGCCCAGGAAAATCCTGATGATTCAAAATCACTTGACAGGTATGATATCTATTGTCGAAAGTTAGAAGCAAGGGTGAACGATAATGCAATTTCATCTCTATATGAGAAAACAGAAAGATTACTTGGCTTTTATCAGGTAGAGTATGACGATCTTTTTCCAGAAATGGATTTTGCAGAAATTAGATCTAAACTTGTTCACACAGGGCAGTATAACGACTACGACAAGCTACTTAAGTATCACATGAGAATTAACAGTCTGTTAATTAGGCTGATTCTCAGAGTATTAAACTACGAAGGAAGTTATATCGAACGCGATGATTCAGGCAGCTTAGTCTACACATCACTCAAACCTAAAATATTAGAAGAGTAAGGCAAATTTCTTCTCACTCTTCTTCTTACTTTCCAGTTCTTGAATCACCTTCTCCAACCTCATGTTTAATGTCAGGGGAATTGTTACGAGTTAGGTCTGGCGGCAGAAGACTACTTCCCCCGGCTTCTGCTACCGTCAGGGGCTCGCTGACCCTAGTGATGAGCATTATCTAGACGCCTTGCCCCCTGTTGAATGGGATCTGTTAGCTGCTTTTTTGACCAATGCTTACGTCATGCTTTCCTTAGCCGAGCACGGAACGGCGAGGTCTCTAGAATATGACCGTAACATCACAGCAGCTTCGGTAATTCCTGCTGACCAATCGGCGGTGACAATAGACAAATTGAGCAGTGGGGTCACGCTTACCCGTCTTCTTCCACATCCCAGACAAAGCCCTGATCCTGAGCAACCCGCATGAGGTGTTTAGAACTCGCGCGAGTCGGTTGATAAACACCGGTTTCCCACTCGCTCACTGTTTTTTGGCGTACCCCCAACTCATCCGCAAACTGCTGTTGGGTCATATCCATATGTTGCCGCAGAGAACGAATTAGCTCCCCATCCCAC
The DNA here is from genome assembly GCA_015207365.1 of Vacuolonema iberomarrocanum LEGE 07170. GTDB lineage: Bacteria > Cyanobacteriota > Cyanobacteriia > Elainellales > Elainellaceae > Vacuolonema > Vacuolonema iberomarrocanum. Next base: position 6,218 of record JADEXA010000023.1, on the reverse strand, counting down.
TGCACAACGCCATCCACCTGTTTGACCACATAACGGTCAGGCGGTCGGTGAAAGGTGATCGTTTCGGCTTCAAGATCCAGACGCTTCACCATATAATCGGCTCCCATCCATGCCGATGCCTGCAACGCACCTTTACTGCGGTTGCTCCACCAGGCTCGCTGGCGACGCGCAGAGGCAGGTAGGCGATCGCCCAAAATTTTTTCAATCTCTGCCAATGAAAGAACGACTTCCTGCTGCCCGCTCTGGCGCAGATAGTCCGACAACGGTTGATATTTGCCCCCTCCTTTCATAGCCGCTGCCCCCTTTAACCGATACCACTAAACCTGCTTTTTGGATGGTGCATTCGACTCCACACGCCTGTTCATCTCTGCGGAGAAGCCATAACCCTGTCTCATCGCCTTTAGTTCGAGAACTGTTTTACCTTATTCCTTCCGGTTTCCTGCATCTTTTCTGCCACAATAGTGGCACACTGCCGAGGGACACTATGCGTTTTTCGATAGTAGGCATAGCAATGTGCATGGGCGTCTTCCCACACTCGTATGTAACGCACCGTACTAAGATAGAACTCAACATTATTGCAGTTTGTTAAGGAAGAGCATCCGCCTGTGAAGGTACTTGTTTATCACACGCCAGAAGAAATTCCGACGCATACAATTCCCGATTGTGCGATCGCTGTTGATGTCCTTCGGGCCACAACGACGATGTCTACCGCGCTCGCCGCTGGGGCTGAAGCGGTTCAAGTCTTTAGCAATCTAGATGAGCTGAAGCATGTGAGTGAGCAATGGCCTTCCGAAAAACGGATTCGTGCGGGGGAACGGGGCGGAGCCGCTGTCGAAGGATTTGACTTTGGCAACTCACCCCTCGGCTGCACCTCAGACGCTGTTTCCGGTCGACGCCTGTTCATCAGTACAACGAACGGAACCCGCGCACTCAAAAGCATCGAATCGGCCAAAACGGTACTCGCAGCCGCTCTGGTCAATCGCAGCACCGTCGTTGGGCACCTGGTTCAAAACCCTGCTCAAACGCTGTGGATCGTTGGCTCAGGTTGGGAAGGCTCCTACTCCCTCGAAGATACCGTCTGTGCCGGAGCTATCCTGCAAGGTTTAGCAGAGTCTTTAGGTGTATCGGTGACAGCGCTAGCAGGTAACGACGAGGCGATCGCCGCTGTTGCCCTTTACCTCACCTGGAAAGATGACCTGGTGGGCTTACTCCGCAACGCTAGCCATGGACAGCGCCTCTTGCGGCTTAACTGCGATGACGATATTGTCTATTGCGCTCAACTAGACACCCTGGATGTATTGCCCATCCAACGCGAACCGGGCGTGTTGGTTGCTCAGGCTGTCCCGGCGATCGCCAGCAACTAGCAATCTATCTAAAAACGCGGTAGAAGGTTCGGATTCCAAACCTTCTACCGCGTTTTTACTTTTACATCAAAAAATATAGCGGTGTGCAACCGCATTAAGCACAGCAACGGTTGTGTGTGGCGCGGCGCGCCACACACAACCGTACTTAACTAACGCGCATAGCGCTATATTATTCCTGCACAAGCGGGAATCTAGAAAGAATCAAGCTCTAACGATAATCTGTCAGCGAACATGCACTCCAAGATACAGAATCAGACACCGAGTTTCTCACGCAAGTCCTCCCATCAGAAGAACTTTCGTCGAAAACCCAGTGCCCCTAACAAAGGCAAGAATCAAAAGCAAGAATAGAAGAGTTCCAGCCATCTCTCTGCGTCTTTCCCTCTTAATGGCACTCATCCTATCTGAGCAAGCAGGATGAGCGCGTTGAGGACGACTGGAACTCCGTCAGCAACAGAAAGGGCGAATGGGGAGAAGGGTTGCAATCAGGTATTTTCAGATGAAAACAGCTCAACTTCTCAAGCAAGCGTTACCTTGCGCCAAAGGCCCTGCCTGTGCTTAGTAGCGATAGCCACCGCTAAAGTTGTTGTTGTTAGAGTTAGGCTTGTGCACGATGAAAAACATCACCTGGCACTGACGGATGTTGTCAAAGCCTACAATACGCACGAAGCAGTTCGAGTACTCCGAACGGCACTGTTGCACTTCTGTCAGCACTTCCTGAGGGCTCTGTGCATTGAACAGAGGCAGCTTCCACATGGTCCAGTAGTGGACTTCGGGGTCAGAAGTTTCATTGAACTCGACGCAAGGAATATAGCCTTGATCCAGCATGTACTGAATCTGGCGCGTGATCTGCGCATCCGTCAACGGCGGCAGATAGGAAAAGGTTTCGTAACGCGTCTCTTTGGGTAAAGTCTTCATAGTTTCTCTCAGTTTCTCAATACGTTAAAAGACCGGGCAAACAGTTCAACATCAGGTTGAGACTATTTGGGAAAAGAATGAGCTGGAAAGAGCTGGCAAACAGCAGATCGAACACTCTATTGGCAAAGATGCTGAAGAACACCAACGCGGGTCACGTTTCCTGGCTAGGGCTCACTCTCCGTTTCGGGAGCAGAAGCATTACCAGGGCGATCGTCGCGATTCGTATCAGCGGTGTCTGTGGCATCGGTACTGTCTGGCATCACCTGGGTCATGCGTTCCAGTTGTTGACAGCGGAGATTCAAATTCGATTCTTGAATCCCGGTTTGCACCATTTCTGGTAGAAATTCGCAAATTTCGTTCGCTAGATGCTCCCGCACTGTCAAAATCCGAAAGCCAAGAGCAGCCTTCTCTTGCAGCAAGCTCTGCATATAGGCTTCACCATCTTGCACTCGTTCGCGTGTCGAAAATTGCTGAAGCCATAGTGCCGTGGGCGGATCGGTTTCACTCAATTGAGCAATCACTGTTCTCACTGCCTGATAGGTGAGGTAACTGATGACCGTTTTAGCGGTATCTTTGGCGATTTGTTTCAGATCCATAGCCTCACGGGGGAAGGGGAATGGGGATGAAACGGCAATGCCCCTCCACACCCCAGAATCCCCTATCCCACAGCCTCAGACGGTATCTACGGCTTCAAACTCGAACTTGATTTCCTTCCATAGTTCGCAAGCAGCGGCCAATTCAGGCGACCAGCGAGCCGCTTCACGGATGATGTCGCCACCTTCACGCATCAGGTCACGACCTTCGTTGCGAGCTTGGATGCAAGCTTCCAGAGCCACCCGGTTGGCGGTTGCACCTGGCGCATTCCCCCAAGGGTGACCCAGCGTTCCACCACCAAATTGCAGCACGGACTCATCGCCAAAGATGTCGACCAGCGCAGGCATGTGCCAAACGTGAATACCACCCGATGCCACGGCCATTACGCCCGGCATAGACGCCCAATCCTGAGTAAAGTACACACCACGGGAGGGGTCACGCTCGATGTAGTTTTCGCGGAGCAGGTCGATGAAACCGAGGGTGATCGCTTTGTCACCTTCCAGTTTGCCTACAACCGTCCCGGTGTGAATGTGGTCACCACCCGACATCCGCAAGCACTTGGCCAGAACGCGGAAGTGCATCCCGTGGTTCTTCTGCCGGTCAATTACCGCGTGCATAGCTCGGTGGATGTGGAGCAGCAAGCCATTATCGCGGCACCAGTGAGATAGTGTTGTGTTGGCGGTGAAACCAGCCGTCAAGAAGTCATGCATGACGATGGGCATTTCTAGCTCTTTGGCATATTCTGCCCGCTTCAGCATTTCCTCGACTGTGGCGGCGGTGCAATTCAGGTAGTGGCCTTTGATTTCTCCGGTTTCTGCCTGAGACTTGTGAATTGCTTCAGCGACGAAGGTGAAGCGATCGCGCCACCGTTGGAACGGCTGAGAGTTGATGTTTTCGTCGTCTTTGGTGAAGTCCAAACCACCGCGCAGGCACTCATAAACAGCCCGACCGTAGTTTTTCGCCGACAGACCGAGCTTCGGCTTGATGGTGCAACCCAACAGCGGACGACCATACTTGTTCAACTTGTCTCGCTCAACGGTAATCCCGTGGGGAGGTCCCTGGAACGTCTTCAGGTAAGCAACAGGAATACGCAGGTCTTCCAATCGCAGCGCTTTCAGGGCTTTGAAACCAAACACGTTACCCACAATAGAGGTAAGCATGTTGGTCACAGACCCTTCTTCAAACAGGTCTAGCGGATAAGCAATATAGGCAATGTACTGGTTGTCTTCACCGCGTACCGGCTCGAGGTCATAGCAACGACCTTTGTAGCGGTCGAGGTCAGTCAACAGGTCAGTCCACACGGTTGTCCAGGTTCCGGTGGATGATTCTGCGGCAACCGCTGCGCCTGCTTCCTCTGGAGGAACCCCTGGCTGGGGAGTCATCCGGAACGCTGCAAGAATATCGGTATCTTTAGGTGTGTAGTCGGGAGTGTAGTAAGTCAGGCGGTAATCTTTAACCCCAGCCTGATACCCACTGCCCGCCTGGGTTTTTGTTTGCGAATAAGACATCGTTTCCCTTCCTGTGAACTGCAATAGACATGCAAAAACCGCTGTGTATTGCGCCGCAACACACATTAAGCAGACCCACCAATGTGAAGACAGATTTCACATGTTGATCGGCATTGGTCTGAAACTAATCACGAATCGGTGAAGCTTTGAATCAGGGTGCTTGTTCAAATGGCAACTAGAACTCAGCTGACAGACTGAACGGACTGCCAGAGCAATACGACTATGTTCGGTTTACCCTGCTTCTTTATGCCCCGCTTTGATCGGTTCAACACAAAATATATCAGCTATCCAATAAGCTTAACGTTGAATCTTCTTTGATTGTTGATAAGCAAAATTTATCTTTTTTTGAAGGTTTGTAAATTCGCTGTCGTCAATGTTTGTGGGAGCGATCGCTTTGTAAACAATTGTGTTGAGATTCACCCAAAAACCACAGCTTATGACCAAGGAACACCAGACTAAAAAAGTGGCGAAAACACCGTTTGAGTGCGGATAAGCTGGGTTAAGCAACAATGTACTCCTCTATCCAAACCTATCTAAAATGAGCAATGGCTTAGGTAAACAAACAAAAAGAAATTTAAACTGGGCAGAGCCATCAAGTGCACTAAAAATCGTAATAAACCACGGTGAAGGGAAAAGCTGAACGGGTAACCCATTATTTATTAAACCGTAGGCTGTTTAGCGTTTAACGGTGAGCTGCTTACTAACGTTGCGGCGGCTTATTTTCTAACAATATTTAATGAGCCATGGTAGGGATTTCCGCCCGAGTTTACGCTAAGAAAATGGCGTCATTGCAATGCCTGTAGGATACCGTTAGCACAGCGAAATACATCATTAAGCAACAATCTATACCCCTCCACCAACAACTTGCTACGGATCATAGTTTGAAATCCTCGCGCTATTAGGGTTTCAAAACAGGATCGGATTTTGGTTTTCATTGAGTCAGGATTGATTTGAGCCGTCGCGCTTTTGAATGATCGCCCCAACGACCAAAACCCTATTCCAAAGTCCCGAAACCAAGGCTCCTTTTTGCGTTCTCGGAATGATGGCTGCGCTGCATCGACAATTCATCAAGGACGCAGTTATCTCGAAATCGCGTCCAAGAAGCTGGCCACATCGCAAAAATGGGCATTCTAGACTAGCCCAAACTCGATCGCTCGATCGGGCGCAAAGGCTACGAGAAACAGGGGACGATTGATGGAGTGGGTGAGGTTGATGCGATCGCCCAGCACGCTAGGCTAAAAGTAAGGAAGGAACCAATCTTGGGGGTGTAACGGTCGGATGTCGCCATTTGCTGGAGTTTCCATTGCCAGCCGGGACGGGCGAACGTGGGAACGGAAGAATCCGTCAATATTTTGGATGCTGTTGCTGCTGGGCTCGGTGGGACTGCATGGGGGGTCGTTTCTACTCGTGCCGTCGTGGTGGCGATCGCGCCAACCCCAACCTCAAGCTTCCAATCCGTTGCCGATTGAGGTGGTCGAGCTGGCCGAACAACCCGGCATCGGCACCGCAGCAGCCCCTGTCGCACCAACCGCAGCACCCGTTGCGCCGACTGCCCCAGCAGTAGAACCCAATCCCCAACCCCAAATCACCCAACCCAACGCAGCACCGCCGCCCCAGGAACCTGCGCGTAGTTTTCCTGTCCCCACAGCTCAGCCACAGCCCGCTCCGGCTCCCCTTCCTCAACCCACAACTGATCCGGTTCCACCGCAATCCTCTGCTCCCCCATCACCCGCTCCTACGCAACCGCCACAACCCGTAGAACCACCGCAACCCGTAGAAGGAATCCCACTACCAAGTCCAAACCCACCCTCTCCCATTGCCTCACCCCCCGTCACCC
>JADEXA010000022.1 GCA_015207365.1 Vacuolonema iberomarrocanum LEGE 07170 | reverse complement strand
ACCTGGGAGATTTTGACCTCCTTGGCCGCCACCGCTCAGCAGCAAGGTGTTTCCTTTATTGATTGGGTGGCTGAGGCCATGACCTTACCCCCTCTCTCCCCAGACGATTCCCGCTAAACAAATACCAAAGAAGTCGCAGATCTACGTCTGGAAACTTTACTTGGGAGAAGAGGCGGGACGCTGCTAGAAATAGCTGTGGCATCCGAGAGCGTCCCGACCCCTAGAAACTCACGTCGAATAGCTCGCGTTACTGTTAGAAAACCCCCAAGTGTCGGAATCCCCGCATCGGGGGTCTAAACCTCATAACCGATCGCCCATCACCCCAACACTCCATGCCCTCCCATGCGCCATACCCTCATCTGCACCCTTGGCACCAGCCTCTTTTACCCCAACCTGCGCAACCTCCCCACCGCCGATCGCTACGACTCCTGGCTAGTGCGCCAACCCGAGGGCGATCGCCCTGCCCTCACCGCATCGTTGGTTCAAGCGCTCAAAACCGCCTTCGATGCTGCCGACTGGGACGCCCTAGCACTGCATCTCACCGACCTGCCCGTCCATACGCGGCTCTGTGGCGCAGAAATCAACTCCATCTCTGACCTGCTCCATCGGGGCTACTGCACCCCCGATGCCCGCTTGGTGTTGTGCCATTCCGATACCGACGAGGGGGGAGCGATCGCCACCCTGCTGCGCCACTACTACGAACTGCGGGGTCATACTGTGGAATGCAAGTGCATTAAGGGGTTGCAAGATCAGAACCCCAAAGTGTTCCGCACCACCGGACTGCGCAACCTCGTCAAAGCCATGAGCCAAGCTGTCCTGGCAGGGGGCGCACCCCACTGTGCCATCAATGCCACCGGGGGCTACAAAGCTCAAATTGCGATCGGGGTGCTGCTGGGGCAAGCGTTGCAAATTCCTGTGTATTACAAACATGAGCGGTTCAGCGAGATTATTGCGTTTCCCCCCATGCCCATCAGCCTCGACTTCGACCTGTGGCTGGCTAACACGGGCTGGCTAATGGCGCTCGATCGCGATCCAGACAAACACCTGCCCTACACCGACCTTGAAGCCGACTGGACGGAATCCCTGGAACCCCTAGTCGAACGCATCCAGAAGGATGGCGTCGAATACATCACCCTATCCCCCACCGGAGAGATCTTCCACACCGCCTTCAAAGACCGCTATTGCTCGACCCAAGATCAGCTCCTTCCGCCCCCAGCATTGGCAGGCGAGAAGCGATCGCCCAAACTCACCGACCATAGCTGGGGCAATGCCCGTCCCAAAATCCAGCGCCACCTGCAACGCCTCACCGACGACAGTCCCTATGTCCGCCAATGCCGCACCCACTACTGGAATCCCAGCCTCTCCACCTTCAACGGCTTCCGTCTCAAGGGAGAGCAAATCGAAGGAATCTTCAGCAACGGCTCCTGGACCGTGAAATTCTATGTCGATACCACCAGCACCACCCCCGGCCAGCGCAATGCCTGTATCTATGACTTGAACCGCCAGCTCAGCGAGTTGGATGGCAAGCGCTAGGGTTGGATTACAACAGATCAGCTTGCTCCATCAGTCGTTGCACCACCTGCGTTAGCTCCGTCGCCATCCATCCCGGCTTCATCGTCTCAAAGCAACTCGCCGCTTCCTGGTAAAACCAAAGGATTTCAGATGGGCTTCCCGTAAAGGCTTGCCAGGTGGCATCGCCCGCCTCCGCTAGATTGCGCAGCAACGACCAGCCATTGTGCAGCTTGTCGGCTAGGGCAACCCGTTGGACCGATGGATCGGCCCTGCGAAGTTGCTGCAAGTATGCCTGCTTATGCCGAATCCAGGAGGCGTAGTCGGCAGCAGCCGGTTCTGTGCAGCCCAGGGCGATCGCCGCGACCCGGTCGCCAAAGCAATCGCGAAGCGCAATCAGTGTTTTGATGCCACCCTGGTCTTCAATAGCATCGTGGAACAGGGCGGCGATCGCCTCCTCCTCGGTTCCCCCATCTTCCAGTACCAATGCCGCCACCCCCAGCAAATGCGAAGCGTAGGGCACAGCGTTTACCTTGCGGCGCTGATGACGGTGCAGCTTCGTTGCATACACCAGCGCCGCCTCAAATCTAGGCGTCAAAACAAGGGGAGACATCATTCAAAGTGCTCATTAGAACAGGACATAGACAAGGAGTTGATGGTGTAGCAAATTAACGAAAAAATGCCTGAAACCCTCTATTCTCATTGGGTTGGCGTTGAGCAAAGCATTCGTGAAATGACTTCGAAGGCGTTAACCCCGTGCGATCGCGAAAATTGCTGCATGGTTTGCGTCAGTCTCAAAGAAATGCCCGGAAACATCGGTAGGTTAGATGGAGAAACCTCCCGTGGCTAATTTATGCCCCGTTGGAAACCTGTCTTTCCAAGCGCCGGATACAATACGATTATTCTTTCAGCGCATGACAACGCTCGTGCGATCGGCACTGACTCATGACAGATATTGCGTTTCATCTGGTGTCCCACAAAACCGAAGGTGGGCTGCCCTATCAACACCTGCATGTGAAGATTGCGACGCCTACGGGCATCATTACCCCCGCAGCGTTGAAATCGTTGACCTTACCTGACACCATCCTCTGGAGCCAGGGTGTGGTGATTGAGGGGAAGCTCCCCCTTTGGTTGTCCGGTTATCTCATTCACGCCTGCCATCCCGCTGCTTGGGTCGCCTGCTTCGATCCACGTTTGGGCGATGCCGTCCCTCATTCGGGTGGGGCTGTGGTCGTCGCCACCCACTCACCCCAGGTTGCCGAAGGCGATGTCCTGATTGTCACGATTCCTGATGCTATCCACTGACCCCCGCCCACCCGTTCAGCTTTCTTGCACCACTTTGCCCTCCGCTCAGGGCAACCTCCAAACCCTTGCCATCACCCTGACCGATCCTCAAACCCTAGTACGCCCGGCTTGCCTGCCTACCCTCTCCCTTCCCACTGACCTGAACCTGGAGCAGGAAGTCATCCTGTATGGGCGATCGCCCACTTGGCTCTACGGCTATCTCATCCACCGTTGCCATGCTGCCCCTTGGCTAGGTTGCTACGATGCCCGCAGCCGCGAAATTGTCGTCATTCACAGCCGCGTCAGCACCCCCCAGGTCGGCGATACCCTGGCCATCGTTCACGCGCAACAACCCTGCCCCGCCATTTTGATTGGTGGTCCACCCAATAGTGGTAAAAGTGTTCTATCCAATGCGCTCCGCCTGGATTTAACGGCTCATCGTCCCCAGTCCAACATCTTCCTGCACCGCGCCAGTTGGGATGGTGAGGGCAACTGGGCCTATGAAACCAATCAACCTAAATGGGTCGAACGTCTGGTGCAGAGTCATGAATAGCGCCTCCATACCCGCGAAGAAACCGCCAAGTTGATTCCCGACTATTTCCACTATCACGCAGATGCTGTTGAAAACTTGCGTACCCTCGTCGATTGCCTGCTGGTCGATGTCGGCGGTAGCCCACAGCCAGAAAAGCTTCCTCTGGTCAAGCAATGCACCCACTACATCGTCATTAGTCGCCTTCCGGAAGAGGTCGAGAAGTGGCACGCCCTGTGCCAGCCCCACCTCACACCACTGGCGGTCATCCACAGTACCCTCGATACCGTCACTACCATTCATCAGACAACGCCCTGGCTCGAAATAGAGGCGGGTCCCTGGCTGGCCGGACAAACGACAACCGTTCCTCCTGCCCTGCTGCATCACGTCCTTTCCCACCTGTTGCCAAACTCCTAAAACATTTATTGTTTGAAAGCGCCGCACTGCCGTGCTTTCAAACAATAAGTATCTGGTTTTCATTGATTTGCGGTTCTAATCCTAATCTCTGTCTAAATGCCATGGCCGATCCGTTCTGGCACGCCCCACCCACCGTCCCGCTCCTGCAATGGCTAGCACGAGGAGCTTTGAAACAAAACCTGCTCCAGGCCGTTCGTCTTTGGGTTTGGCTGCAGCTCCTCTATGGTGAGCCCGGACAATCCCGCGTGCTTTCCGACCCCTTCACCTATGCCGATTGGCGCGATGGTTTCTTTTCCCCTACCCATCCCAAAGGTGAAAAGAAACCCAACCATAGCGATCCGCACTGTCCTTGCCAAAAGACCACTGCTGCTTGGTTATTCGCACCGAGTTTGACCACTACCCAGGCCGATTGGCAAACCTATGCTGAAACTCAGAGCCACGAAGTCCAGTCCCACATTCATCGTTTTTCTCAATCACTCTATGCTCATGATCAGCAACCTGACAACCTGGATGCGCTGCTAAACACCCCACTCTTTGCCATGACGCGGCGCACCCTTTATGGGGATTTGCGCATCCTGGCAAACATTAGCTGGCTCAACCAACAAGGGCAATCCTTCTATCGCGTCGCAACTTTTCCCGACATTCCTCAACCTGTAACGACATCATCCCTGAGTGCAGCGGAAACCAGCGCGTTCCTTACCCATCCCGATCTAGCCGCGATCGCCGAAAATCTATCCCGCACCATTCAGGGCGATCGGCGTTTCTTTGTCCATGTCGATTACGTCATTTCTCAACAAAAGCTCGATCGCGTCGATGATTGGCAAAATGTACTGGCGGATCTATGGCAACAATCCCCCATCCCCCCTATCCAATTGTCTTACCAAGGTGCAGGACACCAAAGCACCACACAGCTTGTGGTCTACCCGGTCTGCATTTACTACTTTCGTCGCGGCCCCTACCTCTGTGGATATGGCCAAGTCCCCAATGCACCCTCGACACAGCTAGATTGGCGCAACTACCGCCTCGATCGCCTCTTCAAAATCACTTCCCTTGCCTGGTCCGATGCATCGATTCCCCAAGCCCTGATGCAACGACACGCAACCAACACCCTGCCGCATCCCGACGAAATTGCGATCCGCATGGAAGAAGCGTGGGGCTTCGACTACTATCAACCCACCAAACTTTTGCTCCTACGGTTTGACAAAGAATGGGACGATCGCTACATCCGCAACACCATCCGTCACCACACCTTCAAGGCGGTTTCCTACCCCCGCGCCCGCACCCTCATCCAGCAAAACCTCTCCGGTTCACCCCAAAAGACATTGTTAGAAATCCTGGAGCGGCGATCGCCCAAAGATGCCTACTACACCGCCATCTATCGCGAAAATGACCCCAATGTCCATCAACGCCTGCGTGCATGGCGACCCAGGGTGGAAGTCCTACTCCCCTGGCCATTGAGAAAACAGTTTGCTGCCGAAGTGCAGAAAGAGCTGAAGCTGTATTTATGAGCAATCGCCCTTACGCCTCTAGAGCGATCGCCTCAATTCGCTCAACTCGTCTCTGTAATGCCGCGATCTGCTTCTCCAGTTGCCGAATCGCCTTACCACGGGCGATCGCCGCTTGATACTCCCCGACCTCATCGACCTTCAGATACTTCGACTTCTTCCCAGCAAACAGTGGTTGTCGGCTCCGCAATTGGTAGTGTGCCTTCTTCGTTCGTGCCGTGCCACCTGGCTTAGATTCTGCAATCCAGCAATCAAACAAAACCATTCCCTGATCTTCAAGTTGCTGTTTCTCAGTCTTCAGGGTTTCCAAATTTTCCAGCATTGCGACGAAAGTATTCATAACTTGATTCGTGTGCATTTATATCTATACTCTACAATTTGCACACGAATCAAATGAGAGGAAACTTACTGAATTTTGGGGGCAGGCCAAGTGGTGTGAGAGGGCGATCGCCCACATCCAATTCCACTGACTCTAAGAGTGCAGTGAGACATTGCTCACTCAAATTGTCGAAGTCAGTACCTGCAGATCATCACCCGAACTGTTTGGGTGATGTACAGATTTTGCGTGCACGACCCAAACAGTTTGGATGAGGAACATCTCACACTTGCTATGTTCCATATCATTTGATTTGATCTTGCATTTACGCTGCATGAGCACGGATTATACTGAGCAGATTGGCTTGAATGATGCTGTCAAAGGATCTTGTAGAGAAGTCATAGCAGCCAGACTCCTTGGAAGGAGCGTTTTTGATTGTCGAGAAAATCTAGAAATTCGATAGTTTCTGGAGCATCATCGGGAAACCGAATCAACAGACCAGTGCTTTCCTTTGACATTAATCGTTCTCTGCAATCAGTTGACAGATGTATGGTCATCAGCGTTTTGGCTCTTGGAGAACGACTTAAATTTCAGGAGCATCCTGTTGTTGAGTTGTTCTCAAGGTATTTCATAAACGCATTGGCAATAATGGCTGCCTGGGTGCGATCGCGCACATTCAGTCGACCCAAGATATTAGAAATGTGGTTACGCACTGTGCCTTCCGACAAAAACAGACTGGCTGCAATCTCCTTGTTGTTTGCTCCCTGAGCCACTAACCGCAGCACTTCCTTTTCCTTGGGTGTCAGTAGCTCAAATTCTGGGGGAAGTTCCTTTGTGGGTTGAGTTGGTGGAGTGGATTCATTGGCAATAATTTTTTCTAAAATGCCAGGACCAAACTGGGTATAGCCTTTGACGATCGACTGGATAACATCGGTGAGTTCTTCTAGGGGTGTGTCCTTTAAGAGATAGCCCTTTGCTCCATATCGTAGGGCTTGTGCAACAAACTGATTGTCTTCAAAGGTTGTGAGTACAACAATTTTGGTATCGGGGAACTGCTGGGCGATCGCTCGGGTGGCTTCCACACCATCCATGACAGGCATCTTGATGTCCATCAGAACGATGTCTGGCTGTTGTCCCTCAGCGGCTAGAGTCGTTATTTGATTAATAGCCTGCTGACCATTTCCAGCTTCGCCAACGATTTCTATATCGGCTTGAGTATTGAGTAAAAGCCTCAAACCCCGCCGAACAATTTCCTGATCTTCCACCAGCAGTATGCGAATCATGGCATGTCACACATGGCACTACCTTTTCTAGTAACAGTGACGATTAGAACTCCAGACTATGATTTTCTATCCTTGACCAATAACAAGTTTGATAGCTAGCCTCAGTTTTGCGGTTTGCGATTGAGGGTTGTCAATTCGAAAAAAACATGCGTCCGCTATTCAAGCCCAGACACTAGACATAGGATGGCGATTCAGCGATCATCGCACCAACCGTGGAAAACAAGCTTTAAGCTGGCATCCTTTGTCAGGCAAGCTTTGAATGTCTAGGGTGCCGCCCACAGCGGTGATTCGCTCCTGCATTCCCTTTAACCCAAAGCCGGCTTGCCCGGGGGTGTGACAAAAGCCTTTGCCATTGTCTGTGAGTGTTAGTTGCAATTCGGTGGCAGAGGTTTGCACGGTCAAGTCAACAGCGGTGGCTTGAGCATGTTTGCAAATGTTGGTGAAGCCCTCCTGCACAATGCGATAGGCGGCAACATTGACCGCATTTGGAAATGGACATGACAAGTCGAGATGGACATTCGGTGTAATCTGGGTCGCTTGTTGAAATTCCTGGATCAGTCCCTCGAGGGCTTGTTCTAGCAGTTCGCCTTGCAGGGTATCGGAACGCATGTCAGTCACCGATGTTCTGACAGCGGCTAAGGCATCCGACCCAAGTTGTTTTGATTCCTGCAACGATTCGTAGGCTTTGTCAGGTGCTTCGTGCCATAGGGTCAGTGCGGCTTCGAGTTGAATGTTGAGTGCGACCAACGCATGACCGAGGGAATCATGGATATCGCGGGCGATGCGGTGACGTTCTTCCAATGTCGTCATTTCGGCAATCTTTTCATTCAGCAAACGCTCTTGAGCCAAAGCCCGACTGAGTCCAGCTTCAGCGGCCTGAAGGCGCTCGTTCTGTTGCCGGAGCTGGGTTTGCAGCCGTTGAATCGCGAGCTGGTTTTCGATGCGGGCAAAGACTTCCTCAACTTGAAACGGTTTGGTGATGTAATCTACACCACCGATAGTGAAGGCTTGAACTTTATCGAAGACTTCATTCAGCGCACTGATGAAAATAATAGGAATGTGCTGAGTTGTGGGGTTTTGCTTGAGTCGCTGACAAACTTCATAACCATTCATTTCGGGCATGTTGATGTCGAGCAAAATCAAGTCGGGGGGCTGTGCCTCTGCACCCATTAGAGCCGCTGAACCTTTCGCAACCCCTCGCACCTTATAACCTCGCTGATTTAGCAGGGCTGTCAATACTCGCAAATTGTCGAGGGTGTCGTCGACTAACAAAATGTCGCCAGAGCGTGGCGTCGGCAGTGGCTCAATTGGTGCTTGATTCATGAGGTCTCCCCTGTTCATTTGAGGGTAAACTGGCGTACTGTTGGCTAAACGTAAGATGTCTGTAAAATACATCCATGCGTATTAGCAAGCAGCAATCGAATTGTTGTGAAAGAGTGTTCCCTCGCTTGATAAGCGCTGCTTAAAGTTTATGCGGAACCTACAAAACAACTATGAGGCGTTTTCTTAACGATCGCCAAACATTCCGTCAATTCTATCTGGTTGGCTTGGTGCTGTTTGCAATCCTGGTAGCTTTGGTCTGGCAACAGGTGCAGTCACCTAATACCTTACCGCTGAGAACCGCAGAAACCCCGGCATTCGATGCTGTCAACGAGCCCATTCAGCCCCTACCGGAGGCGATCGCCGTCGCTGACGATAAATTTGCCTTAGGTGAAACGCTGTTCAACGATGTTCGCTTATCGAAAAGCCGACAGGTTTCCTGTGCCAGTTGTCACAATCTGCAGATGGGTGGCGTTGATCGCCAGCCTCATTCTCCTGGGGTTGATGGGGCCATGACAGCGGTCAACACACCGACGGTGTTTAACGTGGCCTACAACTTTCGCTTTAACTGGAATGGCAAGTTCAGTAGCTTAGTCGAGCATACCGATGCCCTCATGCAAAACCCCAGAGTCATGGGGAGTGAGTGGCCAGATGTGCTCTCAACTCTGGATACTGTGTCCGACTACCATCAAGCCTTTACGGCGGTCTACGAGGATGGGATTACTCGGACGAATGTGATCGATGCGATCGTCGCTTACGAAACAGCGCTGATCACACCCAACTCACGGTTTGATCGGTATCTGCAGGGGGATCAGACGGCCTTATCGCCCACCGAGCAAGAAGGCTATGGGTTATTCAAAGCTTATGGTTGTGTCAGTTGTCACCAAGGGGTTAATGTTGGCGGCAATATGTTTCAAAAATTTGGAGTTGTCGGTGACTACTTTGCGGATCGAGGGAATGTGACCGAAGCCGACTTTGGCCGCTTTAATGTGACCCAAGATGAAGCCGATCGCTATGTCTTCCGAGTGCCCAGCTTGCGAAACGTAGCGGTAACACCCCCTTATTTTCACGATGGTACTGCCGACACGCTAGAGCAAGCGATCGAAATCATGGTGAAATACCAACTTGGCCGTCCGATTCCCTCAGAGCATGTGCAGCAAATTGCTCAATTTCTCCAAACCCTTACGGGAGAGCATCAAGAGGAAACGCTTACGGCAATGCGTCGTTGACACGATCATCCTAGCAAGGCTAGAGAGCCTGTACCTAGAGTCTTCCTGTCGTTAGGAGCCACCTACTATGGTCTGGTCTATCTTTCAACAGCGCCGACCTCGTCGCCCACCTCGTGCTGATCAGATGACAAACCGTCCATCACCGAAAGTACAACAGCTCATGGCGGTGCTGAACGGGTACCTCCTCCCAACAGGCGCGGTGCTGTTGCTGCTTTTGTTTTGGGTTAAATCGCAAGCGGTGAACTTGACCCAGCACAACCGCTATGTTGATGCGCTCCGACAGCTACAAGAACTCGATGCCCGGATTAACCAGAACTTGCTCCAGCTAAGGCTGGGGCTGCTGGACTATTACGATCCCATTATTAGCGAACAGGCGGCGATTCGAGAGTTGCATCAGGTACTGGAGACTCCCCCTGACTTTGTGGGAGCGACCCACCAAGAGTTACAGGAGCAGGTGCAGCAAAACATTCAGCTCTGGCAAGAAAAAGATGGCTTAATCCAGCAATTCAAATCAAAAAATGCCATTTTGGGCAATTCCCTAGCCTATTTCCCGATCGCCGTCACTGAGCTGACGCAGCAACCTGACATTCCCCCTGACTTGGCGACTGAACTCGACGCTCTGCTCCAAACCGTTTTGCTCTTCAACCTATCGGCCAGCGAGGAGCTAACATCTCAGGTGGAAACGAACCTTGAGCAACTTCGCAGCCAAGCCAGCAATTCTGATGCCGCCAACGAGATTCTCGCCAACCCACTCATCCACGCCGATCTCATCCTCGAGAACCGCCTGGAAACGGATAACTTAGTTGAAACGCTATTGGCTATTCCTACGCGCCAGCAAGGCATAGAACTGGCCGAAACCTACGACATGGCCTATCAGCGAGCCATTCGGTCAGCCAACCTCTATCGCCTGGGGCTTTATGCCATCTCCACAGTATTCGTTATAACCATTGCCGCTTCGATCATCACTAAACTCAGAGCTGCTACCACCGCCTTGCAGCAGAGCGAAACCCAACTGCGCCATATCTTTGACAACACGCAGGTGGGACTTTTCCGAACTCGCTTAGATGATGGCACTGTAATTGCCGCGAATCAATACTTTGCCACCATGCTGGGCTACGACGCTCTCGACGATGTGGTAGGGGTGAAGCAATCGACTGACCTTTATGCTGATATTCAGGATCGACAGAAGGTTCTCAAAACGGTGCTGCGAACGGGTAAAGTCCGCAACTTTGAAACCCAGTTTCGAAAACAAGATGGCAGTCTCTGTTGGGTATTGTTCTCCTGTCAGATGAACAAAGCCGAGGATTGCTTGGATAAGGTGGTGACAGACATCAGCGATCGCAAGCAGGCCGAAGCCGCTCTTCGTGAAAGTGAGGCGACGAAGCAAGCCCTGTTTCAAGCCATTCCTGACTTTATGCTGCGGATGTATCGCCACGACTCTGTTTTTGACGTAATTTCTCCAGGTAAAGGAATATTTTTTACAGATCCTAATCTCAAACGAGCAAATGCAGAAGACTTTCTGCCGCCCGTGTTGATGGAACACCGCTTACAAGCCGTCCAGCAAGCATTAGACACAGGCGAAGTGCAGATCTACGAGCAGCAGCTAGAGCGCCTTGGGCATCAAGTTTGGGAAGAAGTGCGGATTGTGCCATCTGGGACGGATGATGTCCTGGTTATGATTCGGGACATTTGCGATCGCAAACAGGCCGAAGCCGAATTAAAACGAGCAACGGAGGCCGCACAGGTCGCCAACCGAGCCAAAAGCCAGTTTCTATCTAATATGAGCCACGAGCTGCGAACCCCACTCAACATCATCCTGGGCTTTACCCAGCTGATGAGTCGCGATCGCAGCCTCAACACCCAGCAACAGAGCTACCTCGACTCCATTAACCAAAGTGGCGAACATTTGCTGGATTTGATTAATGACGTGTTGGAAATGTCCAAAATTGAGGCCGGAAAAATCAGCCTCAACCCCGGCGATTTTGACTTGCATAGTTTGCTGAAAGGCATCCACGCTATGTTTCAGTTTAAGGCCAATTCCAAAGGTGTTGATCTACGTCTGGAGCAAGCCTCTGACCTACCCCAGTATGTTCACACCGATGAGAGCAAGCTGCGGCAAATTCTGGTCAACCTGGTCGGTAACGCCGTAAAGTTCACGGCTTCAGGTCATATCTGTCTGCGGGCTGCCGCCACGGCTACAGTCGACCAGCCGACTGACGCTAGCATTCCGCCATCAACTTTCATGCTACAGTTCGAGGTCGAAGATACCGGAGCGGGGATTGACGCCGACGAAATCGACACTTTGTTTGAACCGTTTGTGCAAGCGAAAACTCAGCAGCTTTCCCAAGCGGGCACAGGTTTGGGGTTGCCCATCAGCCGGAAGTTTGCGGAGATGATGGGGGGCGAGATGACGGCCTCTAGTCACTTGGGTCAGGGTAGTGTGTTTCGGTTTTCAATCCAGGCAGAACCCACTCAAGATGCTGTACTGGTGCGATCGCAACCTGATCGTCCCATCATTGGCCTGGAGCCGGGTCAGCCCACTTATCGGATTTTGATTGTCGAGGATGTGCCCGAAAACCGACGGCTGCTAGTCGACTTGCTGAAGCCTATCGGGTTTGAGCTGAGGGAAGCCCAGAATGGCCAAGAAGCCTTGGACATCTGGCAACAATGGCAACCCCACCTCATCTGGATGGATTTGCGCATGCCTGTGATGGATGGCTATGAGGCTACCAAACGAATCAAGGCGGTTGGCAAGCAGGCTCCTATCGTGATTGTGCTAACGGGTAGCGTTTTTAAGCAGGAGCAAACTCTGGCCGCAGAAGCAGGTTGCGATGGCTGTGTCAGCAAACCGTTTCGCACCGACGCGATTTTCGCCAAGATGGCCGAGTTCCTGGGTGTCCGCTACACCTATGGGGAACCCAACATGCCTGCAACCTCCGTAGATGGAGGCAGCTCGGCGATCGCCTCAAAGCCTTTGACCGCTCAAGACTTGCAGATCATGCCTTCAGAATGGATAGCGCAGCTTAACCAGGCTGCCACCCGCGTCGATAGCCAAGCCGTTACTGACCTAATCCAGGAAATACCACCCGATCATGGAGCGTTGGCGAGCCATCTGACCCAACTGGTAGAGAACTTTGGCTTCGAAGAAATTGTTACCCTGACAAAACGCTGACACACAAAAGTACCCAAGCCCATCAAGAATACTCGTGGACTTGAATACAGAGGAAAGTCACCCTTTATCGACTGTTGATATCAGCAGATTGGATAATCTACGGAGGTAAGAGAGCGTGTGACGACAAGTATAAATTGAGGCATAACGTTTTTTAGATACCTCTATTCCTATTTAGTCGAAGTCATTTGCCGATACATCGTTGGCTGACAAACTCTATGTTCAAGTCTCGATTCCGAAATCCTTAAAGCAAAGGAAAGCATGCTCAAGAACATCGAATAATTGTCATTTTTGATGCATGACAGATGTCATTGGCGATCTCATTTGCAGTCAATATCTAAGGAATGCTTTTAGTTACTTATCATCTCTCTTGCCGAGATGTATAGTGCCTATTAACCTCAGTTTGATCCTTGATCAACTGATAGATCGTTGAGGGTTGCTGGTCTACAAAAGGTGTGCATATGGCGTCTCTTAAAGCGTCTCAGCAGGGCTTGACTCAGATCAAACAAGCCATTGCCCAAAAAGGATGGAAAATTGGCGATGATCGTTGGCTAGTAGAGGCCAGCAAGGTGCTCGAACCCCAGGGCGATTGGCATGAATCAGGGCCATATGCCTACGGTTGCAGTTCACAAACCTGGGAGCGTTTTTTACAAGGAACGGCCATTCGCGATCGCAGCTTTATTGCCTTTTGCGAAGCGCTTGCCATTCATCCCAAAGATGTAACCGATCCGGAGTTATCCGCACCCATGCGAGAAGATTGGGGAGATGCCCCAGACGTGCCCAATTTGCACGGACGTACTCAAGAGCTAGACAGACTTGAGCAGTGGATACTCGTGGATCGTATGCAGCTAATTGCCATCGTCGGGCTGGCTGGTATTGGCAAAACTCGCTTAGTGAGAGGGGGCATTGGCAAGACGGATCTGTCGCTACAGCTGGCTCGTCGAATTCGAGGAGAATTTGACTGTATTATCTGGCGGCGGCTGATTAATGCTCCACCTTTGGAGATCCTGCTGACGAACCTCGTTGAATTTGTGTCTGATCAGCAGGAAACATCACTAGCCGCAACACCAGATGAGCTGATTACACAGCTCTTGGGTTACCTGCGGCAACGCCGCTGTTTGCTGATTTTAGATAACGCCGAATCGATTTTGCAGGGAGATCCAAGCAATCGTCCCGCAGGCGATACGACTGCAGGGGGCTACCGAACCGGATATGAAGACTATGAAAGGTTTTTTAGGAGGATTGGGGAGACTCAGCACAAAAGCTGTTTGCTGCTCACCAGCCGTATCAAGTCCCGAGATGTGGAAGCTATGGAAGGGGTGTGGTCGGTGCGATCGTTGGAGCTAGGGAGTTTAGATATCGCGGCTGGGAGGTCTATTTTTCAAGACATTGGTCGGGTTCAGGACGGAACCTTTTATGGGAGTGATGCCGATTGGGAACACCTGATTTCCTTCTATAGCGGCAACCCACTGGCGTTAGAAGTTGCTGCCAAACATATTCTCAGACGCTTTGATGGTCAGCTCTCTGATTTTTTGGCGCAGGACTTGCGCGTGTTTGGTCGAATTCGCGACCTAATCGATTGGCATTTTGAGCAGTTCTCTGACGTCGAAAAAGACCTGATGTACTGGCTTGCCATTAATCGAGAAGCGGTCTCTATCCCAGAGTTACGAGAAGATGTACTGCTACCGATCGCCAAAAAGCAGGTGCCCGAAACGCTTGATAGCCTAGAGCGGTACGTCCCCGTTGAGAAAAGTGAGGGTGGCTTTACGCTCCAGCCCGTTCTGATTGAGTATATGACTGATCGCTTTGTCAGCCACATCTGTCAGGAACTGCAGACAAGGAACCTAAACCTCTTTAACAGCCACGCTCTGGTCAAAGCGGATACAAGAGACTACATCCGGGAGAGCCAAGTTCGGATTATTCTACGTCCGGTGATTGAACAGACAACCCCTGTGCTGGGCTTGGATAACCAGAGTGACCTGCAAACCCAGCTTTATCAGCTACTGACTCACCTAAGGCAGCTCTATCGAGGGCTACCAGGCTATGCTGCAGGAAACCTATTGAATCTGATGCGCTACGGTGGCCTTGACATTAGTCACTGCGATTTTTCGCAACTCGCTATTTGGCAGGCTGACCTACAGAACATTTCTTTACGCTACGTTGACTTTGCTCGCTGCTGGTTTAATCGATCTAACTTTACCCATGATTTTGGCGGGGTGCATGCGATCGCCTTTAGCCCCAGCCAAGACCTGCTTGCTATAGGAGACTCCATCGGCGGCATTCGGCTACTACACCTCAAAGACTGGCAGACTCATCGATATCTGCAAGGCCATGTCAAAGATATGTTTGTGACTGCTGTAGCCTTTAGTCCAGACGGGACGCGGCTAGCCAGTAGTTGTTTAGACAAAACCGTCAAGCTTTGGGACATTCACAGCGGCGAGTGCCTCAGAACGTTTGTCGGTGGACAAACGTTTCTCTGGTCAGTTGCGTTCAGCCCAGATGGAAAAACTATTGCCAGTGGCGGCGATAACAACACCATCCAGCTGTGGGATGTCAAAACGAGTGAGTGTCGAATTCTAGAAGGCCATCGAGCCTGGATCTGGTCTTTGAAGTTTCATCCGAGTAAAAATCTCCTCGCCAGCGGTGCGTATGACAACACCGTTCGGCTGTGGAATACCGACACCGGGGAATGCTGTCGAGTGCTCAACGGTCATGACAATCTGGTTCTATCGGTCGCGTTTCATCCCAAGGGTGAGATGCTGCTCAGTGGTAGCGCAGACAACACCATCAAGCTTTGGGATGTTTCCACAGGTGAGTGTTTAGAGACGCTGGTTGGGCATACCAAGGAGGTTTATTCAACTGCCTTCAGTCCCGATGGACGGCTGATAGCCAGTGGCAGCTTTGATAAAACAGCGAAAATATGGGATGCCCAAACGGGTCAACCCCTGAAAACATTAAAGGGACACATTCGAGGGGTTCGCGTTCTAGCGTTCGCACCCAAAGATAATATTCTTGCTACGGGCGAAGCCTACCCGATGCTGAAGCTTTGGAATGCGGAAACAGGAAAATGCCTTAAAACTTGGCGCGGCTACACAAACTTAATCTGGGCGCTGGCCATCTCTCCTGACGGGCAATGGCTAGCTAGCGGCAGCTTAGACGGCATCATTCGGCTTTGGGATATCGAAACTGGCGAGCTAATCACCACCTTGAAAGGGCATGGGGCCTGGATCTGGTCGGTCGTGTTTAGCCCCGATGGACGAACCTTGCTCAGCAGCAGCGACGATGAAACGGTGCGGCTGTGGGATCTGGAAACCCAACAATGTAGGCATATTCTACAAGGGCATACCAAAGGGGGCGTTTGGGCTGCTGCTTTGAGCCCAGATGGTCAGTGCGTAGCTAGCGGTGGACGAGATGGGACCGTGCGGTTTTGGGATGCAGCGACTGGCAAATGCTTACGATGCATCGCGGCCCACAGCGAGAGCAACTGGATTTGGTCGGTCACTTTTAACCCCGATGGCAAAACGCTGGCTAGCTGCAGTGATGATCAAACGATTAAGCTGTGGGATGTCGAGACAGGACGGTGTCGTTTAACGATGACTGATTCGACCAGCAAGGTGCGAACACTGGCATTTCATTCCAGCGGGCAACGGCTTGTCAGCGGTGGTGAAGACCGGCAGATCAAGATTTGGGACCCCTCAACTGGCAATCTCGTTCAAACGTTGCAGGGCCATGACGAGTCGATCTTGGCTTTGCTCTTCAGCCCCAACGGCGAGACGCTCATCAGCGCTGGCATCGACGCTACCATTCGACTGTGGGATTTTCAAACTGGGCGGTGTTTGCAAGTTCTGAGAGGCCACGGCTCCTCGATCAGAGGACTGGCGCTTACGCCCGACAGGCGTATTTTGGCTAGCAGCAGCACAGACAATACGATTCGTCTTTGGAACATCAAAACCGGACAAACCCAGCAATTACTCCGACCTGAAAGACCTTATGAAGGGATGAACATTGCCGATATCAGAGGTTTGGCGGCAGCTCAAAAAGACGTACTGGTGGCGCTAGGGGCAACGGGCTAACACCGTCATTGTCGGTTGGCTCATCGCGAATGGGTTCGAGTTGATAGTTGAGAGCAGGATTACCATGTCGCCATCTACCCATAAACGCTTACCCCTCGGCACTCAATTTGCCTATGGCATCGGCATTTTTTCCGTGGTCATGCCAGATGTGATAATGGCCATTTTTTTCCTATATTTTTTGACTGATATTGTGGGATTGCGGCCTGCTTTAGCGGGTACCGTTATTCTCATCGGGCGACTCTGGGATGCGGTGAATGATCTCCTCGTGGGGTGGCTCAGCGATCGCACTCGTTCGATTTGGGGGCGTCGCTATCCATGGCTAGTGATGAGTGTTTTGCCGCTGGCCATCTTTCTCGGATTGCTGTGGTGGGTACCTCCTACAAACCATCAAATCTTTCTGTTTGCCTACTACTGTCTGATAGTGATGCTATACGACCTGGCGCTGACAGCGGTCGGGCTCCCTTACTACGCACTAGCCGCAGAGCTGACTCAGGACTATCGCGATCGCACTCGGCTCATTAGCTTTCAGTCATTCTTTAGAACGGGCGGCATTATTCTGGTGATGCTGCTTGCTCAAATCATCTTTGCGCGTGTTTCAAATCCACAGCAGCAATATTGGGCTTTGGCGCTACTGTGTGGCGCGATGGTAATTCTCGCAGTGGGGCTTTGCGTTAGTGGCACCTACCGGCAGTACCAGGTCGTCAGACAGCCCTCAAGTCAGTCCATAAAAATGCCTATCGAGTTTTGGCCGCAGATTAAGCGTGTAGTATCTGACGCTATCTTTTGGCGAGTCGCCGGTATTTACTTAGGCAGCTGGCTCTCCATTCAGATCCAAGCGAGCGTTGTTCCTTATTTCGTCATTCTCTATTTAGGACAAACAGAGACCGCTGTGACAACGACTATCTTGTTGGCACAGGTCGCTGGGTTGCTCATGGTCATGGTTTGGGGAGCATTGGGCCAGCGGCTCGATAAACATCACCTTTATTTAGTGGCAATTCCGTTGTGGGTTATCGCTCAGGTCCTGACGCTACTGTTACAGCCTGGACAGATAGGGTTGTTCTGTGCTCTGATGATACTCGCCGGGAGCGGGGCAGCAGCGGCCTATATCGTGCCATGGGCAATGCTCCCGGACGTGATTGATCACCAAGATCTGCAGAGTGGTCAGCGATCAGAGGGAATGTACTACGGCATTATGGTTTGGCTACAAAAGCTAGGGGTAGCCATAGCCCTCTTCGTTATTGGTATAGGTCTCGATTGGGCTGGTTTTGTGTCAGCAGCTGACGGCACTAATCTGCCCCAACCACCAGCAGCGATCCTGACAATTCGTGGGATTATGGGGCTCGTGCCAGCGGTGCTCTTGATCGGTAGCTTACTGTTGGCCTATCGCTACCCCATTACCCGTCAGATCCACACTGAAACGCAGCTAATCCTCAATCAACGGGGGGAGTCAAAAGATAATGTCGCTGGTGATAGGATCTGAAAATAGAACAGAAAGACTAACTATCCTGGCAGGAACTCGCTACAACGCTATTTGGGGCCTTCAACCGGATGCGATATATCCCTCTTTCATCTGCCTAGAGTGATGAAAGAGGGATATATCTTGTTCCTGAGTACAGGACAAAATCAAGGGGTTTAGCCGGGGTTCGATTTTGTGTCCTGTACTTATAGCGCTGTGCGCGTTGGGTAAGTACGGTTGTGTGCTTGATACGGTCGCACACCGCTATAGATCCTGTTCATGACATTTGTCATGCTGCCGGAATGACAATTATGCGATGCCTTGAACGAACTCGCCTTGTATTTTTAACTGTGTCGAGAGTGTTGTTTGAGGTTCGATATGTCCACTGGTGGGAATACCTTACCTAACGCTTCAGTTGATGAACACCGTTTACTGAAACAACAGATTCACCTCAGTTTACAGAAAGCCGAAGCTCAGAAGAGCCGACTCAAATCGACGGATCGGCGATACACCATTATGAACCTCGTTCTGGGGGCGATCGCCACCTTCATCGCCGGAGAATCGGCTATTGCTGGCGAACCCATTCTGGGGAGCTGGCGCTTCACGGCCACCCTCGCTTCGGTGTGTACCTTGAGCGCCACGATCGTTGCAGGCGTTCACAAACAAGTCGCCTCCCCCGATCTGTTGTTAGAAGCGAGCGAATGTGCGGCCAAGCTGAAAGCGCTCAAGATCGAAACCATTCCTGAGACTTACGAGCTCGAACCCGTGAGCGATGCCTATTAGCATATCCTGTCTGAATTTACTCGGGTCGACTGCTGATTCCGGTCTCCGCAATTTTTCAATGTCAACTTTCTATCGACCCTACCAGCGACTAGCGCTTTGTAGGTGCCTAGGCGGCATACGGCTGGCGTCAGCGCGTGCTTCAGCAAGTAACCCGTATTCAACCCGTATTCATCCAACTTGATCCGACTGAATTAACCCCCAAATGTTGGTACAACATCATGAAACGCCGAGAACTGATCAACTACATTGCCGTTGGCTCTGGTACGGCCATTGGCATTACGGCCTGCGGGAGCAACACGGCTTCCACCTCTGCCCAAAGTGACGCGGGCTCTCCTGGACTGCCCTCCCTGTCGTGGCGTATGGCGACAAGCTGGCCCCAGGCGCTCGACACCATTTACGGTGGGGCTCAGACTGTGAGCGATCGCGTCAAAGAACTCACCAGCGGTCGCTTCACTATTGAACCCTATGCTGCTGGCGAAATTGTTCCAGGTTTAGAGGTGCTCGATGCAGTGCAGGCCAGAACCGTCGAATGCGGCCACACGGCTAGCTACTATTACGTGGGCAAAAATCCGGCTCTCGCCTTTGGCACCACCGTTCCCTTTGGCCTCAACGCTCAGCAGCAAAATGCCTGGTTCTACCACGGAGGCGGGCTCGATGCGATGCACAACCTCTACGCCGACTTTAATGTCATCAACTTCCCCGCAGGCAATACTGGGGTGCAGATGGGCGGTTGGTTTAATCGTGAAGTCAACTCCATCGCTGACCTGCAAGGGCTGAAGATGCGGATTCCGGGTCTGGGCGGTGAAGTGATGGCCGCTCTGGGCGTGAATGTGCAGGTGCTGCCCGGTGGCGAAATATTTCTGGCGCTGGATCGCAATGCGATCGATGCAGCAGAGTTTGTCGGCCCCTACGACGATGAAAAGCTGGGGCTAGCCGATGCGGCAGAGTTTTACTACTATCCTGGCTGGTGGGAACCGGGTGCCACGCTAGAACTACAGGTCAACCGACAAGCCTGGGAGAGCTTGCCAACGGAATATCAAGAAGCCATCAAGACGGCAGCCTTTGAAGCCAACTTGAATATGCTATCGAAATACGATGCTCTCAATGGGGCGGCCCTCAAACGATTGGTAGACAGAGGGGTCAAGCTGACGCCCTACAGCGATGAGATTCTGCAAGCGGCTGAGCAGGCATCGTTTGAGATTTATGAGCAGAATGCCAGCAACGATGCCACGTTTAAGGAAATCTATGACGCCTGGAGAACGTTTCGCGACGATGTCTACGGTTGGAACCGCATTAATGAGCTGAGCTTCTCTCGCTTTGTTAATCAGGGGACGGCATGAACAGGTTGCTTATCTTGTCCTCCTGGATCGATCGCCTCAATGTTGGCATCGGTCGGCTAGCGAGTTGGCTCGTGCTGGTAATGATTGGTGTGGGCTGCTGGAATGTGCTTGGCCGTTATGTCGGCCAAGCCGTCGGGCGCAACCTCAGTTCAAACGCCCTGATCGAAATGCAGTGGTACCTCTTCAGCGTTGTGTTTCTGCTGGGAGCCGCCTATACGCTCCACCAAAATGGGCATGTGCGGGTCGATGTCTTTCAGTCGCGCTGGCGAGGCAAGCGGAAGGCGCTCGCTGACCTGGTTGGAACCGTGCTATTTCTGCTGCCGTTTAGCGGGCTGGTGTTTGTGCTGTCGTGGCAGTGGGTGCTGGCATCGTGGCGGATTTTGGAAGCCTCCCCCGACCCCGGAGGCTTGCCGCGCTACCCGATCAAGTCTCTCATTTTGGTCAGCTTTACGGTGCTGTTGGTCCAGGGGCTGTCCGAGGCGATTAAGAATTTGGCTGTGCTAACGGGCGATCGCCCCGCCGATCCAGACCAATCGACACACCAAGAACCCACTGGAGGCGCGTCATAAATGGACTGGCTGGGGCCAAGCATGTTTGTCGGGGCGCTGGTGCTGCTGTCACTAGGCTACCCGGTGGCCTTTTCGTTGGGCGGTGTGGCTATTGTATTTGGCCTGATTGGGGTGGCACTGGATGTGTTCAACCCAGCGCTGATGATGGCGATGCCGCAGCGGATTTTTGGGGTGATGAATAACTTTACGCTGCTGGCCATTCCCTACTTCATCTTCATGGGAGCCATGCTCCAAAAGTCTGGCATTGCCGAAAACCTGCTGGAGACGATGGGGCAGGTGTTTGGGCGGATTCGGGGTGGACTGGCGATCGCCGTCATCACCGTCGGTGCTCTGCTCGCTGCGACAACTGGGGTGGTTGCCGCATCCGTCGTCACCATGGGGCTGATTTCATTGCCCACCATGCTGCGCTATGGCTACAACAAAGAACTCTCTGTCGGTGTGATTGCCGCGTCCGGTACGCTCGGGCAAATTATTCCCCCCAGCATTGTCCTAGTGGTTTTGGCCGATCAGCTAGGTATTTCTGTAGGGGATTTGTTCGTCGGCTCCATTGTTCCAGGCTTGTTGATGGCTGGCGTATTTATTATCCATGTCGTTGTGATTTCAATGGCGCGGCCTGATCTGGTGCCATCCCTACCCAGTGAGCTGTTAGCCGTTAAAGGGCTGGCGCTGCTCTCTAAGGTGGTGCGGGTGATGATCCCACCGCTGCTGCTCATTGTGCTGGTGCTTGGCAGCATTTTCTTTGGGGTCGCAACCCCTACCGAAGCCGGAGCCATGGGGGCTGTGGGCGCAACGATTTTGGCCCTGTGCAACCGACAGCTTTCGCGACAAGCCTTGCGGGACGTCTGCGATCGCACTCTGCAAACCACCAGCATGGTGATGTTCATTTTGATTGGCTCAACCGCCTTTAGCCTGGTGTTTCGAGGGCTAAGAGGTGATCAGTTCATTTACGACACCCTGGTTCAGTTGCCAGGGGGGCAAGCGGGCTTCTTGTTGGTCAGTATGTTGACCATCTTTGTATTGGGCTTTTTTATTAGCTTTTTTGAAATTGCCTTCATTGTGGTGCCGTTGTTTGCCCCGATCGCTGAACAGCTTTATGGCTTTGGGGGGTTGGTTTGGTACGGGGTCATTATTGGTGCCAACATGCAGACTTCTTTTCTCACGCCGCCCTTTGGCTTCGCCCTGTTCTATCTGCGCGGCGTCGCACCACCAGACATTACAACGGGCACCATCTATCGGGGGGTAGTCCCTTTCATCTTGTTACAGCTTGTGGTACTTATCCTCATTATCCTCTTTCCATTATTGGTGAATTACTTGCCGTCTCTGGGTGGCTAGTGCGTTGGGGCGATCGCAGTAGAGCAGGTTTTGCATCCGCCGTGCCGCAGGGGATGCAAAACCTGCTCTAGTTTTGGGCTACACAAAATCAAGGGGTTTCTGGGTTTTGTCCTTTACTCAGATTAATTTCTCACGACTTCAAACAAATCATGAACGGGTGTTGGAGCCTGATCGCCTGTATTTTCAGCACTGACCGTAACGCGGTATAAACCTGCCGCCAAGTCATCAATGGCGAGTTCCCACTCTTGCCCTTGCTCTGTGAAATAGATATTGTGTGAGGGGCGATC
The DNA here is from genome assembly GCA_015207365.1 of Vacuolonema iberomarrocanum LEGE 07170. Taxonomy (GTDB): domain Bacteria; phylum Cyanobacteriota; class Cyanobacteriia; order Elainellales; family Elainellaceae; genus Vacuolonema; species Vacuolonema iberomarrocanum. The sequence continues at coordinate 76,963 of JADEXA010000022.1, read as the reverse complement.
GCCAGAAACGGACTCAATTTCGGCTTTCAACGTTCCAGATACTGAACTGGGCACACCGAACAAGCGGGCACGCAACGTCACTCGCTCATCTGTTAGATACAGATCATCCAGACTGAGGCTAATGGCAGCCTGAGCGTCGCCTCTTACCCGCTCTGGCTCAAACTGACCCATTTGCAACACATTCAATAGATGCTCTAGAACTTGGGATTGATTTTGCAGGGCACCATGCTGTTCAGCAATAAAGAAGTGATTGAACTCTCGCGGTTCAATGGGTATCGCAGAAATCTTTGGGACGGTGCCATCTCCCTCCCCCAAATCCGGGCGCTTTTTCAGAACATCGGGTAGCGCTTCACTGGCAACCAGCTTACCATCGCTCAACGTCGCCGACTGGAGGGTGGGCTGACGCGTCCCACAAATCGGCACCGTGGTAAACGAGCGGAGATATCGTTCATCTTGGCGGTGGCGATCGACAGCCGCTTCAATCTCTCGATGAAACGCTAATGCTTCCTGGGCTCGGCGTTGATCAACATTGGGAAGCCGATCCGTTTCGGCAACCCGGTGATACGCCCCGTCGATGTTGATCACTTTGTAGATGGGTAAGAGCTGGTAGATAGAGGTGAGCGATCGCATTACATCGGTTAAGTCGAGAAACAGCTTCTTGTACCCATTGGCCAAAAAGTTGACTGCTTTCAGTGAACCACGATAGGGCGTTCCAAAGGTGAACAGCGCACGGCTATCCTGCCAGCCTTCCAACACTTCCAGATAATAGCGAGAGACCAAGCCACCCATGCTATGGGCTAGGAGAATCACCTTGGCATCGGCAGCACCACTTTGCTCACGCCAACACGTGAGGCGCTTATCGATCAAGGTTTTCAGAATTCGAGCATTGGCTCGATTGTCCCGTCGCCAGTCGTAGGGAAACGGATAAAAGTTAGCGGCCTTATCATCGGGGTCGTTATAAATATCACCCAACGTCACCTCAAAGTTATCGGTAATCAACCGTGCCGTTTGGGTATAACCATCAATCTTCCAAAACCCAGGGATTAAGTGAGCATCTTGCATCAGTGCCGTAGCCTGCACCCCATCCCCCAAGCTTTCAGCCTCCGGATCATCCTGAGCCAGTTTTAGGTTGCGAACCATCTCACCGGATTGGGTCAGCATTTGCCAAACAGCCCGCCCAGAAACGGTCCAGAGGTCTTTTCCATCCTTTTGCAATACACTTCCCAAAATGCCAGGAAGAAGGATGATCAGATCTTTCATCGGAGCTTTGTGGGTCATGGGTAGTCTCCTCTTCGAGAATCAATGGTTTTGGGCATGGCTATCATGACGTTTCTGCAAAGACAACATTATCGACATTCACCCAACTGTGACCAAAAGCGAGGTAGGCTTTCGCCGATAGGGGCTGACCGGGTTGATAAACAACCTTGATATGGTTGATTCTCCTCCAGAAGAGGCTGACAGCATTCAACCCCATCAGAAGGTCGCCGTAGGTGAGGTTGGCAGGCCACAGGTCTGGACAGTCTGATCGTCGGGTAAAGCCACTCCAAGCCAGCAACGCATTTCGCTTGGCTGGGGTACACAAGTCCGTTTGTACTAGGTGGTCGATAAACTGCTGCCAGCGGGCTGGGTCGTGGAACTGAGCAGTGGCGAAGCACTCCAGACCAATTCTGGGATGGACAGTGCTATCGATATCAATGGCTAGGGCAAAGGCTTCTGCTAAGGGGGATAGCGTTGCCGCAAAGGAGGCGAATGTCTGGCTTGGGTCTTGCCAGCCGATGTTCTCTAGGTAGGCAGATATTTGCTCTAGGCGAATGTCTTTGATGGTTAGCCGGACGGCCTGGTGAGGCCGTGCGAGCCAGATACCGATATTGGCTAATTCTGCTCCCTCAGGAATGCTGTTGAGGCAGTGGTTGAGCTGGGTGGCAAGGCTCGGGTCGGGTGACTTCTGGAATAAAGGGAGCACCTGTTCAATTAGCTCTGGTAGCTCGACTGTTCTGCCGGACTTGAACATGATGTAGGGCGAAGGGCTGATTGCCGCTATGGAGTCCTCAGCAGACTGCTCTGGAAGGTCGAATTCTAGGATAAGGTTGCGAATGGACTGGTGCAAGGCAGAGGCTGGAGTCATCCAGGCGTGACCAAAGGTCTGACAGGCTTGCCAAGCCGGGTTCAGCAAAAAGTGGTTTAAGAGAGTGGGGGGGAAGTGCGTGAAGCTGGCGTGGAGATCAACGTCAGCGTGGCTATCGCTGAGGCGGCATTCTATAAGGGTAGCAGAGGAGATGGGTAGGTGCTGCGCTAAGGCTTGAATTTGTTGTTTTGCCTGGGTAGTGACTAGCTCAGGAGAAAGATGGGGCGTAACAATCTTGAGATAGCCTGCTAGTGAAGTATTCATCAATTGCCATGAATAAATTAAGGATAGGCTGGCAGAACATCATCGCCCCGAAGGTTTAGGATGCCCGTTTCCACAAACTCGCCTTCTTTCCAATTCGTCGCCATTTCCTGATCGAGTAACGCTTGAGATCTAGCATCCATGGTTGCTTTTTGCTGATTGATTTCGTCGAGCACGAGCGCTCTGACTTCTTCAGCCGTGAAGCTGTAATTTTCCTCATGGCCCAAACGCACCATCAAGTCCACAAACGCCTCAAAACTTTCTGTTGCTTTAAGTCGATCTTGTGTTTCTCCCGCAGGGAGAAACTGCTCCTTCAGAAATTTATCTAATGCTTCCTTAGACATCAAAACTCCTCCATAGAAAGACCTGAGGAAATAACGATTCTTTTACTTCTATGTCCGTTGTGGTAAAGCAAAGACTACCTGGTACCATGTCTTGTAAAACTTCAGAAGCTCTGAGTGGCAACAGTTTATCACCGATTAGGAATAATGCGTTTGGTAAAAAACAGAAACAATCAAACTGCGTAAGCCCTGACCGTTCATGGATAACATTGTTTTTTATAAACTGTCGTTTGCCCGCTGTTGTGCATATTGCATATTTCTCTGATACTCTCCCACTTTTTGTTGAGCAGTGGAGTGATGTGAATCAGTCTCAAGAACAGCCTGCATAAGATCAGCGGCTTGCTGCCAATGATGGACTACGGTGCTCCACTAATCAGTGGTTTGAGCAGTTTGAGTGAGCTCTGATGCCTGGATAGCATGGTTTGCAGCATGGTTAAAGAGCAATCCCACGGGAGTTGTTGGAACTGCTGGCGTCGTCGTAGGAGATGGCGTGGAGGAATCTGGAGCCTCAGTGGAGGTTCCATCGTTATCAGTCTCGTTGCCAATACCATCGCAGAGGCGGCGATCGCGTTCTTCCACCTCGTTGCTATTTTCGAGATAATCTCGTACCCAATCACACTGCTTTGAGAGCAGGTTGTCCATGCTATCAGCTGCCCACAGATTCACAGTACCATCCTCTTTATTAATGGCAAGGCGGGTGCCATCGGGGCTAAACACAATGTTGTAGCTCACTGCTTGAAGGTTTTCCAATCTAGCCAGTTCAGTCCCGTTGGTGTTCCACAGACGCACAGTACCATCGTTTCCGCTAGTGGCAAGTCGTCCGGAAAGATTAGGACTGAATTCCACATCAAGGACTGCCCCTCGATGACCGTTGAGGATATCCAGCTCGTTACCACTGGTACCCCACAGGCGTACGGTCATGTCAATGCCAGCAGTTGCGAGGCGGGTGCCGTCGGGGCTGAACGCAACACGATAGATCTCTCCTTGATGGCCTTCGAGGACAGCGAGTTCGGTGCCCTCAGTGTTCCAAAGGCGTGCGGTGTTATCTACGCCGGTAGTAACGAGTTGAGTACCATCGGGACTAAACTTGATAGAAGAAACAGACCCTCGATGACCTTCAAGGGTTATAAGTTTGGCGTCACTGGAATCCCACACCTGGGCAATAAGATCCTCTCCTGTAATAGAACCATAAAGGGCTAGCTTAATGCTTTCCGCATCGAATACGACGTCTCTAACACGCCCTTCAGGAGCCTCAAAGGTAGCAAGTTCCGTACCATTGATATGCCATAGACGCACGATGTTACTGATTCCAAGGGAGGCTTCATCCACTTCAATGGTAACGACTTGGGTACCGTCAGGGCTGAACGCAACTTCATAGATGCGTCCTTGGGAACCTCCGAGAGTAGCCAGCTCGGTACCGTTGATATCCAACAGGCGCATGATGCCATTCTCCCCGCCAACAGCAAGTCTCTTACCATCGGGGCTAAATTCGATTTCAAAAAGCTCTCCTTGAGGATATTCGATGGTATGGAGCTCAATGCCATTGGTGTCCCATAGGCTGACGGTGCCATCGTCTCCAAGGGTAGCGAGTCGATTGCCCTCAGGACTAAACGTGGATCTTATAATGCGAGTGTCGCTATTCCCTTGATGGCCTTTCAGAGTCGGCAGACCGATTTCGTTTATATCCCACAAACGCACGGTATCATCTTCTCCACCCGTGGCGAGCCGAGTTCCATCAGGATTAAATGCAATATCATAGATTGCCCCTTGATGACCTTCGAGGGCTGCGACCTCGGTGCCACTGGTATTCCATAGGCGCACAGTACCATCTTCTCCGTGGGTAGCAAGTCGGGTACTAGTAGGGCTGAACAGGACTTCTTCAATTGCTCCTTGATGGCCTTCGAGGACTGCGACCTCGGTGCCATTAGTATTCCATAGGCGCACAGTACCATCTTCTCCGTGGGTAGCAAGTTGGGTATCAGTAGGGCTGAACAGGACTTCTTCAATTGCTCCTTGATGGCCTTCGAGGACTGCGACCTCGGTGCCATTAGTATTCCATAGGCGCACAGTACCATCTTCTCCGTGGGTAGCAAGTCGGGTACCAGTAGGGCTGAACAGGACTTCTTCAATTGCTCCTTGATGGCCTTCGAGGACTGTGACCTCGGTGCCATTAGTATTCCATAGGCGCACAGTACCATCTTCTCCGTGGGTAGCAAGTTGGGTATCAGTAGGGCTAAACAGGACTTCTTCAATTGCTTCTTGATGGCCTTCGAGGACTGCGACCTCGGTGCCATTAGTATTCCATAGGCGCACAGTACCATCTTCTCCGTGGGTAGCAAGTTGGGTACTACTCGGACTGAATGCAACATCCTTGATCTCCCCTTGAGGGCTTTTGAGGATAGCCAGCTCAGTACCCCTGGCGTCCCACAAGCGCATGGTATTGTCTGCCCCACGTGTGACTATTTGGGTGTCATCGAGACTGAACATAACACCCTTAATCTGCCCTTGAGTGCCATCAAGCAAGGAAAGCTCATTACCATTGGCATCCAAAAGATGGACAGTACCATCTGTCCGATAGATAACAATCCGCGTACTACCGGGGCTGAACACAACATTATTGATCTCCTCTTGGTTACCTATGAAGATAGTAATCTCAGTGCCGTTAGTCGTATTCCAGAAGCGATAGCTGCCATCTGGTTCACGGGTAGCGAGTCGAGTACCATCGGGACTAAGTATGAAGTCATAGAACTCCCCTTGATGGCTTTGAAATCGAGTCATTTGTTTGCCAGCGTTGTCCCAAATGCTAATAGTACTATCCAGTCCAAAAGTGATGAGTCGGGTACCATCGCGGCTGAACGCAACTTCATCGATCCCAGATTGATAGCCTCGAAACTGATTGCGCTCGTGTCCGATAACCGCAACCTGCTGTAACTGCGCTAAGACTGACGTCTTCAATTGATCAGGCATAATGACTTGCCAAAGAGGGTTGCTCAAAAGTTTGGCAGCACGAATACTTTCAATATCGGCTTCCAAGCCCCGGTTTCCAAGCAGGTGCGCATCAGATAAGGCTATATACGTTTCGATTTGCTGAATTCCTATTTGCCTCACCTGAAAACTTGCAAGCAAGGCTAGACCTGCCATTACAGCCCCGCTGATAGACGCTACGATGGTAACGCGTTGAGACATCTTTCGGGCTTTTGTTTCCTGAGCCAACTGGATTTTTTTCTGATCCAACTCTTGCTGGCGTTGCGCTTCTTTTTCTCGCGCCTGCCGATCTCTTGAATGAACGCTAGCTTCAATAAACTGAGTGACGTCTTTGCCAAGGTTCCCGAAAACCTTGTTAAAGGTAGAGTTTTCTTGAAGATCAACCGCTTGGGCCAGCTTAGTGCCTTTCCAGAGTTCATCTTCAAGCTTTTCCTGTTTCCAGTGCTTAGCATCTTCAGCCAGACGGTTCCACAGGGCAATGTTTTCTCGATTTTGCTCAACCCACTCTTTCAACTTATCCCAAGCGGTGAGCAAAATCTCGTGGGCAATTTCGACTGTCGCCTCCGCGTCTGAATCCGCTGCGGGCGCATCGCTCACCAGCAAATTGGCATTGATAAGCTGCGTCAGGACTGCTTTCTCTAGCGGATCGGTGAAGCGCGATCGCAGTTCTCGCTTTCGCACTGGTCTCCAGTCTGTAGTGATATTGCCATCAACGCCAACCAGTTTCAGAAAGATACGCTGTGCTGCAGTTTGCTCAGGTTTAGATAACTCGCCATAAATCTGCGATACCCGCTCCTGCAGAGCTCCGCGTACGCCGCCCAACTGCCAATAAGACTTAATGTTGAGGGTTCGGTCATGAATACCGCCATCATCAACCTCTGACTCCCACAGTTGATTCAAGGTATATTGCAGCAGCGGCAGATAGCCCGCCTGCCCCTGCACATCCTTGATAATTTCTTCAACCAGTCCAGTTTCAAACACCACGCCATGACGAGCCGCAGGCTGCTCAATTGCTAATCGCAATTCGTCTACTTGCATCTCGGTAATTAAGGGGCATTCCGCAAGTTCTACCAGTTTAGGATAAGGGCTGAGACGAGCTAGAAAATCAGCCCGCATTGTAGCCACTAACTTGACTGATGACCTCGGTTCGTCTGTTGTCTTAACTAGTTTGACAATCCCTTCGATAAAATATCTACACTTGTCTTCTTCAGTTATCGTAAACAGTTCTTCGAACTGATCAATAAAAATTAGCCAGAACTCGTCCTCTGACTTTTGCTTTACAATCTCTTTCAAGGCATTGGCATTCTCTCTTTTTGCTCCGTTCTCTAATTGAGGAAATCGTGTATCCGGCAACTTATCGCGAAGTGATTTATAAAAAGATCTAAATGGGTTATCTCCAGGAGTAAAAACAAAACTATAAAAGTTTTTCTTCCTCTCAACTTGAGGAATCAACCCAGCGCTTATAATTGAAGACTTACCACTACCCGAAGCCCCTAGCAGTAGAATAAAATCTACTTTGTCTAGAGCATCTACCAGTTTCATAATAAACTGCTCTCGGCCAAAGAAACTATCTTTGTCTTTAGAATTGAAGCTCTTCAATCCTTTGTAAGGCGACTTCTCTTTTAAATCACGCTCCTTAATTTTTTTGTGCGATATAAAGAGTTCTCTAAATCTATAATAAATATTTCCGTATAATCGAGGCTGTGGATCATATCCATCTTCATCTTCGTGATCTATTTTAAGAGCTTGGATTAAGCCAAAAAATTCATAGTTAACAATATGTTGAATAGTGTCACCCTTTACAAGAGATGTATAGAAAGTTTGCGCAAATTTTATGGCTAGATCCTGATTTAAAACTTTAGTCATTCCGATAAAGCAGTGCAAATTATCTTCGGCATGCTTCTCAAAAAGGTTCTCGGCAATTCGACCAGCTAGACAAGCGTTAAAAAAAAGAATACGGGGCTTCTCACTCCATAATACACCTCCCAAGAATTCGGTAAGCTCGTCCAGATTAAAGCAAGTTTTTTTTGCTTTTTCCTTAACCGTATTTGCATAATTTTCAAACGCAAGATAGTCCTTTGTTCCGTGACCACTAAAGTGAATAATGTCAGGATTAAACTGATTCAACTCATGAAGAATATCACTCGGACTATGTTTGTCTGACTCCTTAACTTCAAATAGAGAGCCCTCAATCGCATCTTTAATTTTCGAAAGCTCTTTATATTGTAAGGCTGTCTTTTCCTTGCTTCCGGGATCAATTCGAAAAAAGAAGATCTTATAAGGCTTACTAGTAGTAGACATGGTAGATTGCAATCCTTTCTATTAAACGAAATAGTCTTTCAATAACTGCGTTTACAACAAATTTATTTACACTCCAACTCCATCTGAGCAAAATGATCCATCAGCGTTCGATGGATAAAAAAGTAAGCTCCCCCCGCTCGTTGCAAAAAGATATCTTCAACGGCGCAGTCCAAAAAACGCGCACAATTCCAGGGAATCACGCCTCGACTGAGCAGCGCTAAACGCAAGTTAAAATGTCGTATACAGGTTCTGCCTGCATCATTCACCAGCCCGCCAAGCCCACCAAAACCTAAAACGATCGACCCTCCCCCTATCCATCTACAGGTAGTATCCAAATCCATCAGCGCAAACCCTAGCTGCCCTAGTAGAGCAACAATGATTCCAAAACTCAAACCGACCCAGCTTGCATTGAGTGCAGACCGCCAAATGCCCTGATTTGGCAGCGTTTTTACCTCTATTTCTGCGCCGACCAGTGCTGGACTGATGCCCAAAACCAAACCAAATGCGGCTCCCCAACTCAGCCCTAACAATACACCATTCAAAATTGAGGAATGCGTTAGCCAGGCACATAGTCCTGCTCCGATCGCACCTATCAATCCCCCCGCTACACCTTTGGATAAGGTATGTTTGCTGACTAAACTTTTTGCGATAGATATCCAAGAAATTTCAAACGTTTCAACGGGCTTAATCTCCCTTTGCCCTCCTGTCACGCTGACCACAGCGATCGCTGCACCCACCATGCCCAATACCAAAGCCCACTCCAAACTATCGACCGAGTTCCAGCTCAAGCGGCCATCCGTACCACAGCTCACCCCACCGCTCAGCCCACCCGCTAGGCCAAACACTCCGCCCCCTAGCAGGCCACTACTAAACACAGTTCCCGCTTGGTAAAGAACTGTCGGCATCCCCTGCTTTAGCCAAGATGGCTGCATCCGTTCAATTAAAAAGATCGTCTGTGATTCCCGCTCCATCTGCTGGGCCAGTTGGGTCAACCAATACAGGACTTTTGCATCAGAGTAGAGACGATTATCTCGCCCACGTCGCCGAAACATCTGTTGTACATAGGCATCCAACAAATGACGGCGGCTTGCTTCGGCTGAGTTATTACTCGGAATTGCCTCAACGGATCGGTCACGATAGGCCAAACTCATCACGCTCAACATCAGCGGCGTCTTCGCTAAATCCTGTAGAGCTTCATCCCGCTGTAGCAAAATACGCAGCGCACTCAGCGGATCACCCGCCATCTCTAAATAGTGATCCACTTGCTCAGGCGTTAATTGCCGAATGCAGATGGCCTTCTGAAGCTGTAAGGGTTCAGACTGGGCGATCGCCTGATAGTCTTGCAGGCGACAACACACCACCATTTCGGTCTGACCATGCTCTTGAAGAAACTGATTCAACGCTTGAGCACAGGCAACCCGGCACTCTGCTTTCACCTCATCCAGACCATCTAGGAGTAAGACTAATTTTTGACCCCTAACCCATGCCTCGCCCAGTTCTTTCGAAACCTGATACCTACTGCTCAACTCACTGACGAGCCATTCTGCAATTGACTGTTGCGTCAAGGACCAAGATGAGAGATTGAGCACCACTGGTGTCGGGCGGTTCGTGTCCTGTTCACTATGTGCAATGAGATCCTTGGCTAGTCTGAGCAGCGTGATGGTTTTACCTGTTCCAGGTTCTCCCAAAATGAGCAACGTACAGCCGTCCCCAAGCTGCTGAAATACCTCTACGACGTTTTGCTCTGTCAGCGACGTGCGTTTAGCCTCCTCTGGTAATGCCCCGAGCTGGTTAAAGGGATCTTGGACCGCATCTAAATGTTCTTCTAGGTCTAACTCAATTAGAGCCTTAACATGGAGCGATTTCTCTAGAACGTCTTGTATCCAGTACTTTTTGACCTTGTTCAATAAAACTTGTCGCAGCCGCTGCTCTTTGGCATCTACAGGTTTTACGACCGTGTTAAAGTACGATGACCATTCCTCCGGTAAAGCATCCCCAGCTGATAGGTTCAATACCTTAATATCCCGCCCCTGAATGGCGTTGAATACATTGCCATCACCCTGTATCTGCACGTTCCCCAGGGACTGCTGCTGATCAGGTTGCTGGTCTTCTAAACTGTTCTGGGACGGATTTTGGGTCATGGGAAACCGGCTCAAGGGTTCGTCGTAAACATTGCCAATTTAGTTGCAGTTTCTGTTAGATGGGGGACCCCATCTAACATTTTTGTTAGCGTTGCAGCGGCTTTTTCTACCATCTTCTGATCAGGTTGGGATTTCTGCAATTCGGCTTCCAGTTTGCGTATCGGGATGGCTATCATTTCTTTTTCGGTATCATCCATTGCATCGGTTGCTACGATCGCTTGCTTCAGCTCTTTAATCGTTTCCAATGCCGCCCGCGAACTAGGATCAGTGACTTGAGTGTGAGAATGGCTTTGGTCAACATCGACATCTCCCATCGCTTGAATGGCATTAAACGGATTGTTGCTGCCACTGATGGTGATGTTGCCAATTGATTGAGATTGAGGCGATCGCTCGGTTGGGGCTGCCGCAACATTTGAAGCAGGGTCTGGCTGCGATGGCTGCCCCCCACGTTGAGTTCTAGACAGAGCCGTATCGCGACGCTGTCGGTGCTTCAATACAGGCGTTGAAAACTCTGAACTCCCTTCTAACGCGATCGCACTGCAGCCAATCTTATATGCCTCCTCATAGTCGCTTCCGGCCCCGAGGGCATCATAGAACCCTTCCGAAAACTGGACAGCGACCTTATCACCAATCGGCTGGTTCATGCCAATCACGCAATCGACAAACTGATGAATCGCCGTGGCTTGCATCTCTGAGTAACAAGCATTGAGCAAAACACACTCAACCCGACTCGCCTCAAAACTACCAAATAGGCTCGCCAGAGCATCTGTACCCACGAGTTGTGCCTCCCCAGTATCGTCCTCTAGAAACAATCCATGTTCCCCAGTTCCATGTCCAGAGAATTGCACAATATGCGGCCTATGATCGAGTAACGCTCGTCGCAAGTCTGAGGTTCGAACGGCCAGTTTGGTGATGATTTGAAAGCGATCGCGATACCGCGATCGTTGAAAGGCTTCTTCAATCCTTCGTACTTCTGAATCCAGTTGTAGAGAAGGATGACTATGAGTTCTTGGATTGGCAGTCAGAATGAGAACTTGGATCGGACTCATAAAGCAGCTCCTCTAAATTGTTGAAGCTGTCGTCCATTAAACAATGAATGGGGCATATCATTTCTGCTCTTTCATGATTGTCAAACTTAGTTGCTTCGTAACCCAATCTCGTTTTGGATCAACAACAACGGTTGCAGTACGAGTGACATTCGGCACATGGTCTAAATCTGCGCCAGTCATTTTCAGGAGTTGGCAGCGTTGTCATTTCCAAGTCGCGGAGATGTCGAACTTGGATAGCTGGACATGCGCTCAGCTTGAGTGGAGGGCTCTAACCCTTGCACCAGAATGGATTGCCGCACCCGATCAATCCATCCTTGAGTCTGGTGGAGCACCTGCGTGTAGGGAAGTTCAGTTTCCATGATGAGTTCCATGGGCAATGGCTTACCGAGTTGTGGGAACCAGCGTCGGAGCTTTTTAACCACAATGAGACGAAAAATGAACTCCAGCACCATCGTCTTCGATCGCGGGAACGTATAGTCCGACAAGGCTCGCAGGGCATGGGCTTCGGGTAGACGCTGAGCCGTGAATTCTGGCAGCGCCCTGCTCCAGTCGTCTTGATACTGATCGAGTAATTGGGCAAATACCTGCGCATCTTGAAGTGAGGCATTGCAACCCTGCCCAACGGAGGGAGAAACCGCATGAATCGCATCGCCGATGAGCAGGATACGGTCGCCCACATGCATGCGATCGCACGTCACCGTCAAAATCTTAGATATGGGACGTAGCCGCAGCGCTTCTGCATCCTCTACCATCATCAACGGTGCGAGAGCTGGGCATTTCTCCTGGAAAAAATCACGGACAGCATCGGCACTGGTCAAGCCTTCCAGTGGATTCTTATTGTGCGGAAATATCATCACCCCATGAAGCCAATCACCGGGCAGAGGGGCCATGAGCACTCGCATGTTCCGGCCAATCGTCCAGGAGTGAATGCAATCTGCCGCCAATTCGCTTGAGTGATCCGGACTCACTCGACGCACAAATAGGGATTTGTAAACATCGGGAACGGTGCTTTGCTCGCACTGCATTGCCGTTCTCGCAACAAGGGCATCGCGCACGGGAGAACGAACGCCATCTGCGCCCACCAGATAATCGAAGCTAGCTGTAAAAGGCTCACCCTCAGCCTCATGAAGCGTGACCGTTCGGCGATCGGGATCGACATCTGTACAGGTACAGTCAAACTGAATCGTCAACGCCTCCTCGCCATAATGCTTCAGCAATTGCTGGATTAGTACCCGAATCAGCTGGTTTCGATCAATCAGTAGGAGTGGCAGCTTGCGATCAATACGGCGAGCTTTACCCTGCTTACCGTGCAGCAACGTAGCACCAGACCAGACGCCTTCTTTAACCAAAGCCGCTTCCAAGCCAGGGATGGTGCGAATGGCATTGAGCCCCCGCATGTGCAGGGAAAGCGGAAAGGTACGCTGACTCGACAACTCGACGCGTTGAGGGTCAGGACGCCGCTCATAGATCTCAACCTGATAGCGCTTCCGTGCCAGCAAATAGTGAGCTAAAAGCAACCCTGCGGGGCCAGCTCCGACAATAATGACCTTTTGCATGTTCGTTCGTTCGCTAAATGTAGGGGGCTTTCGTTTAGCATTCGACATCTTCAAGATAGACAAGGACGATTGCGAAGACACCTGACAATTGTCAGTTCGAGGCTATGACAGATGTAATGACTTATCTTCTCGCATTTATCGCTTGCTTTTTGGCATTCCAGGCGTCTCAGTTTTTTACTCTTCAAACTGATCCGCAACTGAGGGTTGATAGTTTACCTGCAATAGGCATGCCAATCTAATTTCAGTAGGCATGATGTCTCAAATATCGCCAGGGAAAAGCGAAGTCTCCACTTAGCTGTGGAAGTCAAGAAACAGTAACCATCGTCTTTTTACTGGGGATAGTTCAACGTAAACGTCTCCGTGTAAATGGCGATCGTAGTCATCAAATCATCACTATGACATCCATTAATGACATTGCTCATGCATCAAAAATGATCATTGTTTGATGTGTTTTAGCGCTGTAATTCTTATCTTGAAGATGTTGAAATTAAACCTGACTCAAATTCAGAAATAGGGAAAGTTCAACCCGCAGTTTTTGGTTAGTCCGTAGCGTTTAGTTCACAGTTCTTGCTTTCAAAGACTAAAGGAGTTAACAGCAATGGAATTTACTTACCGTGGTCATCGCTATCAAACCTCTGAGTTTCCTGTGGAGGAATATGGTACGGCCTCACACTGTCGATATCGCGGCGCTTCGTATCAGTTGAAGCGTAAACGCGCAATGGTTACAGAAGCACCACAGCCAGTGGGGTTGACCTATCGAGGTGTTTCCTACATCCGTACACCTTAAAGCTAGGATTCCTAAAAAAGTAGGTTTCTTTGCTCAGCGTAGGCTTTTCCTCTCCTCCACGGGTTTGATCAGGTAGCGCTTGTGATGCTCGATGATTTGAACGTGCGCTAGAGTTGTGAGCATCCGATATGGAGGACATCCAAAGTGGATATTAACGGGGGAGAGGTAGAGCACGCCGAAAATGCCTGGAAACAGAGTGTGGTCACTCGCTTCTCTATCCGTTTTCGTGATGGATCTTGGATTGGTGCTAATCGCCTTTGAATGCATCGTATCAGATGCCTTATCTCAATTTCCGAATTCGATTTACACGATGGATTTGCTCGCCACATCCATCGCCATACCAGCATGGCTAGTCTTTGTAGTTCCCATAGTCATGCTGGTCATTCACCTTCCGGCTATGTTTTGTCTAAGGATTTTCCGCTTAGTGATGCAGACGACTTTTTTGAGTCGATTTTGAGCAAACATACTGCAAGGTAGACTCGCATATCCTCGTCGGAAGTTTAACTCTTCCTAATAAGAGTTTTATTATTGAAAGCAAGGTATTTGCTAGAATTCAGGAACTTTCTGCACTACTCAGAATACCTTCACTCAAATCGGCTTCACCCAATGATCCAATTCAGAGAAATTGCTCAACTAGGTTGCCCCCAATTTCAGAACAAAAAATAAAACCCTTACTGAAAATCTTGAATTTGGGTGACACACCGACTAGGCCGCCCAAATTCAAGGTTTTTCTGGTGTTGTCTTGTACTCGGAGGTTTATCAGAGCAAGCCTCTGGCAGATCGGGCAAATGTATGCTCTTAAGAAGTCAAGATTATTCCCAGCACTAATAAGAATGCTATCAATAAGCAACCGTTGCACTCAATTCGAAAACCACATTGAGCATGGATCAAGCTTTTGATCGTTGCTTATATTTTATTGCTAGAAAAAATTATTTGCCTGACTCTGTCAGATAGGGCAGGGGATAATTGCCCCTGCCCCATGCTAAAGTAAACACTTTCGTTAATACATACAAACTAATTTGCAATAAATAAACATTGTTTTTCAATCGTTTCAGCCACTTTTTTATGGCTTAGGTACGCTTGAGATAAAGACCTCAAAATTACGAAACGAACTTTCCCTATTCCCGGAAAATCGTCACTATGACTCCTGAACAAGCGAAGAGAAAGCGTGCTGCAGCATCGACTGGCCCCAAAACAGCCAGAGGGAAACGCGCATCAAGTCGCAATGCCGTCAAGCATGGTCTATGTTCCGTCCAGCCCCCATTGTTGATGCATGAAGATCAGGGCTGTTTTGAGCAACTGCGCCAGAGCCTGGTTGAGCAGTACAAACCTGTCGGGGTGCTCGAAGAAAATCTTGTGCTGAAAATTGCTGTCTGTCTGGTTAAACAATACCGGGTTTGGGCGGCTGAAAGTGCGGTACAAAACGCATCTTTGTTGCCAGCCCCTGCTCCATTGCCAACTGCACCCCCGCAGCAACTGACCACTGACCAAGTGAAAGAACGCAATGTGCTGCGTTCTTTCCAATATGAGCTGAATAGTCAACAAACAAATCGAGATGACTATTACGCTGCACTCAGAGAGCGATCGCCCGAAGACTGGGCAGACTTACGCGATGAAGCGGAAGGCGAAGGGTGGCTTGATACCTTTCCAGTCATTTGGGAGGAAGAGTTGGGTTGCCTTGCAGAAGACCTCACCAGTCGCCTGCCCGTCTTCCTGCGCGACTATCCAACTCAACTATTGCCCGAAGCCTTGCCTGTCCATCCAAACAGCACGTTCAGCTTTTGGCGACCAACGGAACAAGAACTAAATGACTATCTGACGCTTCACGCTGCCACCCTGCGACGCCTAACCGAAGCGAATCATCCCTATGCACGAACCTATAACTTGTACCGCACCGCAAGCAATTTCTCTCGCATTTGGAGCAAGGAGGGTGAGCATGAGTTCAAATCCTTCTGGCAGCGATCGCCAGGGGCGAAATTAGAAGGCTCCGCCGAAGAAGATGCCTGGAACATCATTGCGCGTTGGAATACGTCTATTCCACGCTGGCTTCGATACGATGCCGACAAGTTCTATACCGACTATGCTGCCACGGTGCAATCGGTACAAGCGGCTCTGAAGCAATACGACAACCTCGAAGCAGCCTATACCCAAGCTGCAACCCAGCAGACTGAGATAGAAGCTCAAAGGGCTGAGTTGATGAAACAGACATTGCCCGAGTCAATTGAGCGAGTTTGTCGATACGAAACCCACAATAATAATCAATTGCAACAAACCCTCAACCAGTTATTTGAACTACAGAAACACCGCAAAAGTCATGTGGATTTGTAAGCTGGTTCAGAGTGAATTATTTGGGGTCGTACCACTCACCTTGTGGCAAGGAGAAATGTACCAGAGCCAAACTGTTTGGGTCATGCTGCACGGGCGATCGCTTAACCAATAGTCCAGAATAGCAACAGTCTGGACAGTTTTAGCCACGAAGCCACAAGGCTTGCAGGGCAGTCACCCTGGCAATTACCTATTTAAATCAAAGTTAGCTCCCAGGCTGACATTGATTTAAATACTTCTGGTAACGTGCGCTCTGGATTACAGACGATACAAAGGGATAATTTTTGTCCGGAGTATTGGAATAGAGAAGCAAAATGATTCTAGGGAGGGCGATCGCCCAAATCGAGACTTTTCCTGTTCTGCTAATCTTCCTGCCATAGAGCTTCAATCTGAGCTACGTTCTTTTCCCATTCAGGATCTGCAGGAATATCTTCTACTTCTGTAAATTCCTGCAGAATTTGGCTATTTGCCTTCCAATCATCCTCAGTCTCGTACCTCCATGAGCTCATTAGATTCGAGCCAATATACCATCTTGTCTTGTGATTGCTACAGTAGCCCCAATGATCCCTGCCTATATTCAAGATTCCATCTGTTCCCTGGCATATAGGACAGTTCCCAAAAGAGCTGTTGAATGTTTTGGAAGGCTGATGCTCGGAGGTCATAAGTGTAGTCCTCAAAAATGTAAGGTCTGGGTAGGGCGATCGCTGGTCGATTGAAGGTTAATCTGTTCGCTGCTATGTCCATACCCCTGATCAATATTTGACTAGTTTTGGATGGAGTGTGATCGGTTTTATGCAAAGCTTTCAGAGTTTGCCTGATCAGCAATGATCAGGATCCAAACGGTTTGGGACTGTTCCCAAATGGGGGCAATTCGAGGGGAGCTTTTGCTGCTAATCACTCGTTGTGCGGTAACTTTGCGTGTGCTCCTCACCCAAACTGTTTGGCTCTAGCTCATCTGGCAATATCTCAATTTCCTCAATGCAGAACCATTTGAGAAAATGCATCTCCTGGAAACATGCACCCAATCGAGTGCATGTTCTAAAAACTTCTCTACTATTGCCTTGTATCGCAGGTACTGACACGATCGCCAATCTGCACTGATGGAGCAGTTGGCTCTGAAGCAGGGTAGTTTTGAAAATTTGTCATGATGCGATCGCCTCCATTGGTGGGGACAAACCTCTGAGAAAATCAGGCGGCAACAGAGAGAGAAATACCCTTAAGAGGGTACAAAGCGTATCAACGGGAAGAGCTGAAAGCATTGCTTCGAAATGTTTTGAACCGTATGACTCGGCTAAACAAACA
The DNA here is from genome assembly GCA_015207365.1 of Vacuolonema iberomarrocanum LEGE 07170. Classification (GTDB taxonomy): domain Bacteria; phylum Cyanobacteriota; class Cyanobacteriia; order Elainellales; family Elainellaceae; genus Vacuolonema; species Vacuolonema iberomarrocanum. The sequence goes on along the minus strand of JADEXA010000022.1, from coordinate 59,790 downwards.
AAATCTGTCAGCACTTCAGACGGCGATCGTCCACATTCAAGGTCTTGCAACAGTGCCGGGAAAAACGCTTGCGCCATTTCGAGGTCTTCCTCGCGGAGCAGATAAAGTTTAGTTCTGTTATTCAGAGTGTTTAATAATGCGATTAAACTTTTCCGTAGCTTTCTCAAACCTCCGTACTCAGAGAGAATTTGAGAAACACGCCCTTTTGTGACACCGACCTGCTCAGCGATATTTTTTCCAACTGGGGTTTCGCCCCTCTGGATGGCTTGGGCAAATGCCTTGCAGATTCCCTTTTTAGTTTGGACTGCCTTTGGTGCTGCCTCTTGGCAAATCGAGTAGGCTTCAACTCTCTCTATCTGGATGCCGGGGAAATATTGGGTGATTGCCTCAATTTGCGTGTCTGAGAGGTCAGCCAAGACGTAGTGCGCAATCTCCTGATCCTGACGGTGTTGAGCGCGGCTCCTGCCAATCTCCTGGATGATTTCGGCTGTAGTTTGGCGGTTTATGTCAGCCCAGAATTCTGGTGGTGCATCCTCGACAGTGTAGCTTTGCCTATGCCGCAAATGCCATTCAGCAAGCATTTCTCCCAAATTAACGACAGGGCTGCCAACCGAGAAAAGGATGTTGCAGTTGCTGAAGCGGTTGGAGTTGCGGCTATCGAAGAAGTGGTAGCCTGTCAGCAGTGCTCTAGCATCCTGAGCTATTTCAAGATCCGAATAGCGCTTAATGTATTCTTTCAGGTCCAGTATTCCTATCTTCGTATTAGGGTTGGCTGCGATCGCATCAGTGCTAACCTTTTTCACCAGTGCAAGGATCCGCTGCATCAGGGTATAAGGCGTTTCTACTAACTTGCTGCCTTCTTGCCCCTGACGCCTCACGAACCGATTCCGGTTTCGTCCTGCTTTGCCAAACCCGCTAACTATCTTCAGATTTAGGTTGGTGAACTGTGGTCGGGGTGAGGCTATCTGGACGATGGAATTTTGCCGAAGACCAAGATTTTCTGCCAGTTTTGCCCGGTCTGGTGTGGCATCCATCAAGAACACTGTCTGGAGTTTCCGCAGTTGGCTGGCAATCCGACATCTCCTTTTCTTGAATTGAATTTCGCCATCGGGAGCAATGCTAACGTCTATCTGCTCTCCAGCAATAGCCCGAATGATGCGGGGAATGATTTGAATTGTCAGGTTCTCTTTGACTACCCTGTATCGAGAATCGGGTTCAGCCACCATGTCCAGAATCATGTCGAGGTCTTGCTTGAGCGATGCCTTCAGCCGTCCTGCAAGGTGTTGTAGGGTAGGGATTTTGTTGTCCCATGAGCCATCGTCGCTTATCCAGTCTCCCCAGAAGGCATCCAAAAGCATCTGATTGAGCGTTTGAGTATCGGGAAAAAAAGCCATCAGTTCCTTGTGCACAAGTCCGTGGTGCCTGCGTTCTTGATAAGCACGCTCTAGCCCTGCTCCAATTTTTTTAAGGAGCGGTGAGACCTTGTGGAACAGGCTAGGGTCGTGAGCTGCAAATGCAGCCAGTTCTTTTTCGAAGCCAGCGATCGCCCCTTTGACGGTCGTATTTGGCTTGATGTTGCGTCCGGCTTCGTCGATGAAGGCAATCGCATTCTCCCCATCTGCGACGCTAATTTTGCTCACGTCCGTTCGGAGTGCTGTTGCTTCCTGCTATGCTTCGATAGCTGCGAGAAATGCACAGCTATCGAAAGCAGGGCATTTTTTACAGTGTGGGGATTTTTTACCCCTACCTATTACGTGCCCCTTTTCTCTGGTTACCTGGAACGCATTTTCTTGAATGCATAGCGGTTCAATATCCGGCGTTTCCCCTGGATTAGCCCGTCTGTGGTAGGGATTCCCCATCGGTGTGCGTTTGTTGTGTTCCAGGATTTCTCCAGCGCCGGAAGCCGCTTTAGGAATCGCCTCCAGCATTTCGTTTGACGGGTTTCGGTAATCGTTAGAGGCATACCAGGTTTTCCATTTGGATTCCCGGTGCTGCCGTGCTTCTCTCCGGTCTGAGGTGATAGCCGCTTGAGCGTCTTCTAGATCCCATCCATTTTGCACCACCGCAAATGCAATCGCCACGGGGCGATCGCTTGCCTTAGTGAGCAAGCTGGGTTTGCCCTGGATTCTCCAGTGTTCTGGCGTGGGGATCGTGTCGGGGGTAATCTCTCGTTCGGCTGGGGGTGGCTCGTTCAGGGATTGCTGAATCTGTTCCCAGTTCTCAAAAAATATACCTGTCGCCTTGGATTTGCCGCCTCCCACAATATCAGCAAGTAGAACTACGGGAAACCCATGTCGAATGAGTTCTTTGTAAACAAATGGGCGCTCCTCCGATTCAACAATTAGTGTGGGTCTGCCTCTTTTTTCCCATTCCTCCAATGTAGGAACGGTGCTCGGGATAACGGGCAATTCCAGTCTGCCATCATTGTGATGTTCGTAGAGGACAATTGCCCCATCCTTTACTGTCGGATCTTCAGTCCGTTTTCTCTGTGGATTTTTGGGTGGTTGTCCGAACTGTTTGTAGTAGCGCTGAGTTCGCTCGTCGTAATCACGTTTAATCTTTTCCAGTTCTACCTTCGCCCGAAATCTATCTCTTAACGTTCCCTGGCGCTTATTGTAGGCTTCTGTGTTTGAATCAAACTGTTTGGTTGCTGGACTCTTGCGCTTTGGTGGTTGCCATCCCTCTTGCTTTGCAAGGTAGAACAGGGTTCCCACCGTAGCCTTCTGGCTTGTCTGACTCTGGGCAACACTTCGGAGAATTCTGTCAAACCTACCGTTGCCCCATTGCCCCCGTCCACCGTCCCACTCCTGTAGCAGCGCTTCTCCCTCAGGTCCACAATCGCTCAGGATGCCGCCAATCATGGCGATCAGGTCGCCATATCGGTTTTCCCCTGGGGTGTAGGGAGAGATAAATCTGAGCGCTTCTTCAATTTCGTTACTAGCATCGGGATTTTTCTCTTTCCATTCCAGCCAGCGCTTATGTTTTTCTTCTGCTTTGCGCTGCTCCTGCTCCTCAATCTTCTGGTTCCAGGCGATCGCCCGCTCGATAAAATCGTCGGGCAATATCGCTTTCTCGTTGAGTAGGAATGGCGATCGCCCCTTCCCACCAAAGAAGAATCGGTTGGCATCTTTACAGGCTTTATCCGCAACGGGCAACTGCTCAATTAAGTACCGATTGCAGATTCTGAGTGTCCGCCAGTCCCCAATAGGTCGGGGCAAGCGAAACACCAAACGGAACTTATGGTGTTCTGGCTTGCTATTGCTCGATTCAGTTCCAAGCCCACAATACGCATGAATAAATGGATGGGCGATCGCATCCTCCTTCGTCCAATCATTATCCACGTCCGCCCCTAAGACTTCGGCATAGTTGGCGTTTTTCTGCCAGCGCCTGCGATTCCCGTCCAGGAGTGCAGGCATCCACGGGTACCCTTTTCTGTGATGTTCGGCAAGGTCGGCAAAAGTGCCTTCTACTGTCTTCCAAGCTCCGTCATAGCTCAGGTTTTGCGGGTTCGTTTTCCCGATGATATTGAAGTTTGCGCCGTATCGAAAGGTGCTCACTTTGCACCTCCCCATACTTCTGCTGCTAGGTCGGAGGGGTAAGCTTTAGAAGCTACGATCGCTACATCCAAAATCGTCGCTCGAGCAGGGAGAGGGCTTTTTTCTAGAGAGGCGATCGCTTTCATATCGATCCCCTCCAATTCCGAGAAATTGGCAAACTTACCCAAGCAATTCCAAACACTCTCTTGCTCGGAGAGAAAAAAGGATATACTTCGGCACTTTCCGCTAGATAAGCACCACAAAAAAGGACAGCCCGAAGACTGTCCTTGGCGCAAGAAAAAGATGGCCATTGCTCTATGGAGTTGTAAAAAATGTGAGTGAGGAAAAGCCTCAAAAAGCCACTAATTAAGCGATAGAAAAATACCAGCTAAATAAACTGAAGTTTCTAGCTCAATGTATGTTTAGAACTATCCGTGGCTTGTAGACAAGGTTCTTTGATATACAAAATCCGTCAAAACTGCCTATACTGGCAAAAATAATATCTGTCTAAATTATTGATTGAGATAATTTTTGGAGTTAAGTGTTCATTTTTTAATCTTATGGCAAAAAACTTTCGTATTCTAGACTTTTCATCCTCTTAGTTTTCTGCCTTTTTTCTCTGATTGGTATGATGGCAAAGACATCAAGTAATTATTAATTGCTCGGTGATGTAACTGAGGGGCGTTCGAGTTTTGTAGTTTATCTATTACCAACTGAACGTTATAGAGGATACGAGTTTTATTAAATTTTATCCAGTGAATTCTTTCCTGAAGCTCGCCGCTTGTCCTCATTCTTTGTAAGGTCTTTCGGGAAAGTCCTACGATCTTTGCCATCTCACCTACTTTGGCAAAAGTATAGTTACAGACAACTTTTTGATTGCGATCACTCATACAACTTCCTCAAATTTTCGGCACGAAAAAACGCACTGCTTTTTCCGCAGTGCGCTCTGATTCGATTCTTGATACATAAACGAGCGGGGAACCCTCCCGTGAAGAAAGGTTCCCCGTCACAAGTCTTGCTTTGGGATAAAATGTACCAACTTATCTATTGTTATAAACGAGTGCGAAATACCCTGCAACCTATTTGGATGGTGAGTTTAAAAGTCTTAAAATTCCGGTATTGTCACATTCTGGCTTCCTCCGGCATAGTGCCTATAGATAACCTCTGGAGAATTACCAACAATATCTGCAACATCTCTGCAGTTCATTCCGTGCTTCAGAGCCAGGGTAATGAAGGTATGGCGAGTCTGATAGGGTTTGCGGTATCGGATTTGCAGTCCCGTTAGCACAGGCTCCCAATACCGATTACGAAAATTATCCAAGTCTACGAGTTGCCCCTTTTGACTGGGGAAAACAAAAGAATCCAGGTCGCACACCTCAGGCTTTAGTCCCTTTAGGAAATTTTGCATCTTTTCATTACAAGGGAAAACCCGCCGATCCTGTGTCTTCAGCCCATCTGTGATTGTCTTGCCCCCGTACTCGGTTCTGACCATAGATTGCTCGATCGTGATGACCTTGAAATCCTGGCTGATGTGATTCCATTTCAGGGCGATCGCCTCAGAAGGTCTACAACCCGTATTGAATAGGAAAAATACAAGCGTGTAGTAGAAGGAATGCTTATACTTAGAGAATTTTGAGCAAAAGGCATCGGTGCGAAATGCTTCCAAAATTTGCTCCTTTTCATCAACACTGAATGCGTCAATCTCTGCCTTCCCATTACTGGAGGATTTTGGGAGCTTAATCTTCGATGGCATCCCCTTAAAGGGGTTCTTGCCAACTTTACCGGAATCAACAGCCCAGTCACAGCAAGCGGACAAACGAACCAGAAGACGCTTGGCTGAGTCAACAGGAATGGTTTCCAAAATGTGGTCACGTATCCTTGACGCAGCTTCCAGGTCGTAGGTCGGGAACTTATCTATGTATCTGGACTGCACCCGATACTGTTTATACATCGTGCTAGATGAACACTGAGGACGCTTGTAATCAAGAAATGCTGTCCATAGTTGATCCAGCCCTGGGAGCTGCGCTGATTCAGCATTTTGTTCTTGCGTTTCAGTTTTTGGCTGAAATCTGTACTTGTCAAATGAATCATCAAAATTTTTAGTCCGAATATCCCCCTCAATTTGGATAGCGATACCCTCGGCGAGCCTTCGAGCATCTGGGGTATCTGGAAGCCCAGGGCTGAAGGTACGACGTTTGCCGCCATAACGGAAACGGAGTTGCAAGCGCCCATTTGAGGAAACAACTTGTACTGTGCCAGCAGAGGCTCTGCCAGACTGAGTTCTAGAGGAAGGCATAATCGGAAACCCAACTGTAGCGGTACGCCCAATTTACGCCCAATTTACGCCCAAAATGACCAAAAGTGACTCAAGTTTAACGGAAAACTTAGAACAAACGCACTTATAGGAAAGGATTTTCAAAGTCAAGAAAAGTCCTTGAAATCCTTTTCCTGTCATGGTTTCACTTAAAACGCCCCAGGAAGGACTCGAACCTTCGACCGACTGCTTAGAAGGCAGTTGCTCTATCCGACTGAGCTACTGGAGCACCATTTACCGATATATCTGTCACAAAAATCAACATTCACAGATAGGCTAACTCAAACGTTGCATTCCTTGCTTAGATGGGAATGATACAGAGCAGCACGGTAATCTATTGTCTGACTATTAATAATCACTCATATCTTACAAGGTTCTTGGTGGACAGGGAGAGTAAACCTCTGGCATCTACCTGATAAAACCGAGATACACTGAACTATAAGTTAGCCTCGGTTTTCGGGTTTCGCAGCCGAAAGGGCAGTAAAGCTGAATGGGGGAGAGCGATCGCCACCTACAATTCTGAGATCGTTGAACCACTGAGAGATTATGCTTCGGCGCATGCTTGTCCCCCTCGCCCCTGAAAGGAGTCGTTTGACAGCGTCATGTTCATCTTAAAGCGGCAGGATGTTGAAATTACCAGTATCCAGCACCCAAAGAAGGAACAGAAGGTTCCGATTCTGCAATATCAGGGGCAGCATTTTCGTCTGATCAGTGTTTTTAGTGCTGCTCAAGAAGAAGATGCCAAAGCCTTTTGGCGAGATTTGACCGACAATCGTGGCAAAGCTTGTGTGTTGCTAGAGGAGCCAGAACGCTTCAGCGTATGGGGCAAGGTGCGTTTAGAGCAACTCGGTAGCGATGATAAAGATGTTGGCGGCGATAGCACGGCGGCACTCTCGTTCATTCAAGCCAGTCTGTTGCTATTGCAAGCTGTGTACATCGATATTGAAGACTTGCTGGGTTCTCGACAAGCGAGCCTGTTTCAAAAAGAAATTGTCAGCATGTTTCAACAATGGCGCTTCCCCCAAGCCGATACTCCGGAAGCCGTTGATCAATTATTGACGGTAGATCCCCTGGTTTCTTCCCATACCCCACCTTGGCAGGAACACCACATCAATACCTTACTCCAGGAACTCTATCGACTCGGTAAGCAACATTTTGGGAATGCTAACTTTACGAGTCGTGTTCTTGATGCCCTCCAAGACATGTCTGCAGATGATCGGCAGAAGTTCATGAGTTGGTTAAACAAATCACCGACGGGACAAAGCTGGAGTTGAGGCAGAGCGGGGTGCAAAAGTTTGTCAAATCCTGCACTCGTCTTTTAGGTTATGAGATAACGTTGATTGACAGCGTTTGTCGGATTCGGCGTCCGGCATGTCCGCTGTGCTTGAAAAATGGTCTGGATGGTTTGCCCCCATTTTCTGTCGTGCTGCTGCCTCTGCGTTGAAGGAGCCGAGTTGTGAACAAGAAAACGTCAGCGTTTCTCTCCACCCAGGTGATTCTAGTCATCACGATTACTTGGGCAGTTGTCTCGTTGCTCTTCTTTCTCTTATTCAGCGTCCCGCTGCCTGGTCAGGGACGTCCTGAATGGTATTCCATTATCACCTATGTTTTAGAAAGCTTTGCGTTCCTGGCTGCGACCTTGTTTTGCTTCCGTAATTGGCGAAGCCAACAAATCGTGAGCGGTCGCGTTGTCTGGCTATTGCTGGGGCTAGGAATGCTCTCTTATTTCTTTGGTAATCTCATTCTCTTTTGGTGGGAAATTGTTTGGAGAAAAGAGCCGGATGTATCTCCTGCGGACTTCTTTTACTTGCTGATGTATGTTCTGGTGGGCTTTGGGATGATGCTGGCCATTACATCACGCAAGCTTAACCTTAGCCCTTTCCAGTGGCTAGCCGTGCTGGGTGTTGGGGTGGCGGGCACTGTCCTCTCTTTTGCTATCTATACTGAGTTTGGGACAAGCACTGAGGTTGGGTTTGTCGGGCAAGCGGCGATCGCCCAAGAGGTCGTGCAGGAAGCACCCGTAGCAGAGCCTCCCGCCGAACCCGCGATTCCTCCTGCCGAACCTGCGCCTGACATTGATCCCAATGCCGTTCCTGAAAATGCAGTGCCCATAGAGGCTATCCCTGCAACCCCAGCCGATGCGCCTGTTCCGGCTGATGCTGCTACTCCGGCCGATGCGACGCTTACCCCAGCCGATGAACCCATGGAGCCTGAAACAGAGGGTGGCACTACCGCCGAAGAGGAGGCAATTCCGGGTTGGGCCTTTGCGTTAAATGAACAACTAGAGCCCTTCGGTGAAGCCATTGGTATTGCCTATGTTGTGGGCGATATTTTGCTGCTGATGGCCGCCAGTTCCTTGCTCATTGCGTTTTGGGGTGGACGATTCTCTCAGTCCTGGCGTTTCATTGGGGCGGCAGCGTTTAGCTTCTACATCGCTGACACTTGGTTCCTCTGGGCAACAACCTACATTGAGGAGTATCAGACTGGAGCTTTGCCCGAAGTTTTTTGGGTATTTAGTGCATGCCTCTTTGTGATGGGGGCAGCATTGGAATATGACCTATCTAGCCGCTCTCGTCGAGGCAGTCGGCGACGTAGCTAGGCAGGTTGTGCGCTAGGATTGATCAGGCTAGGTAAGATGATGCATTCGCAGGTGCGTTTCGTCGCTTGCGTAGGCTAACTTGGGTTGACAGATTTTCATGTCCGAGAGGTGTGGGGCGCATGGCTCCTCAAAAATTATCCGAGGCAGACAAGCAAGATATCTTAGCGTTGTATCGAGAAACCGCCGAGACGAGCACGTCGTTGGCGAGTCGGTTTGGCGTGAGCACATCAACAATCGGTCGGATTCTCCGGCAGGGGCTTCCTGCTGAGGAATATGACGAGTTGGTACAACAGAAGCGGGCAGCCAGCAAAGCATCCAGTTCTGGGATCAACGCTGGTAAGGCTGCGAGTGATACGGTAACGGAACCATCGACTAATGGCGCTAGCACCGCTAAACGTAAATCCTCTCCAAAAGCAAAGCCGTCTCGTACCACCGACACAGCAAAAGCGGCGGCCAAAACGCCCGTTGAAGAGCTGGACGACATTGCAGCGTCGCTGGTAGAAGGCGATGTCCCTCCGCCTCAGCCTGATGTGTCGGAACCAGAAGAAGAGCCGGACGAGGAGGCTACTGAGGAACGACAAGCGCGGCGATCGCGCCGTCGGAAGTCAGCGGCAACCCAGGATGAGCCAGACGTCAGTCCGGTGCTGGCAGAATTGGAAGAGCTAGAAAAGGAAATTCAGCAGGATTTGCGCTATCCCGACCTTGATGACAGCGAAGACGAGGAAGATTTGGATGACGAGGATAGCGACGAAGAGTTAGATGACGATTTGGATGATGACGAAGACTTCGACGGTGAGCTGGATGACGAGGAAGATGTTGGAGAAGGGGATGAGGATTTTGTTCCCGTTCATCTCCGTGGGGATCAGCTCATCCAAATTTTGCCGCTAACTGATGCGAAGCTACCCCGTACCTGCTACCTCGTTGTCGATCGCACGGCTGAACTGATCACGCGCCCACTCAGCGATTTTGCCGACCTCGGTCAGATTCCCGAAGTAGAAGCGAAAGAGCGGACGCTTCCTGTATTTGACAATCACCGGATTGCTAAGCGCTTCATGCGCCGCGCCCAACGGATTGTCAAAATTCCGGATAGCCAAATGTTTTTCAAGACCCGCCCCTATCTCCAGGCTAAGGGCATTACTCGCCTGCTGGTCGACGGGCAGATTTATACGCTGGAAGGCACAGATAACTAGCAGAGGCAAATGATGGAACCGTCTCCTGCCAAGCGATCGCCTGAGGGATCGCTGTTTACCCCAGACGAACTGGCGCAGTGGCGGGCGTCTCTATCTGAGGCAAATCGCACCAATATCTTCTGTCATTGCCGTCAATGTGATCGAGAGTGGATTGCGTCCACCGAAGAAACTTGCGTATGTGGCAGTCGATCGGTGCAGCATATCGCCTGCTGGCAGTTTCCTGATGATTGATGGTCTATCAAGTGGTGGATAATATCAAATCCGGTTGAAGAACCCAACTATCGTTTGTGCCCGCTGCAACGCAGCGGGCACAAACGATAGTTGGGTTCTATGGCTATTTAGCCGGATTTGATATGATTGCTGATCTTTCTTGATTATTTGTGCTTTTTGTCCGAAACGATCGGCAAATTTACTGTGGTTATGGCGTGGCGATTCCATCCTTGTGAGTGATTCACTGTCTGCTTAGTTCCCCTGATTGGGGGAAGGTAGATTGCCAATTCTCGCCGAAAATATATCCACTCATGCATTCATTTGTTGACTCTCATAGGCGTGCATAGGAGTTGTTGGATAGATCGGAGCCTGCCTTGATAACGAACCTGCGCTCGCCTTCTGTGCTGACTCATCTCACGCTGAAATACGAATCTCTGCTAACCCTTGCGTCCTGGCGGCTATGCTGAAATTTACGTTCACCGACACTGGATATTTTCTGGAGCACTTGCCCGATTCCCTGGAGCAGTGGCTGCCGCCTCGCCTGACGCTGATGCTAAAAGCCGGGCAGCCAATCAGTCTAGAGCGGTGTCATGCCTCGATTATGTTGCGAGCAAACGATCGCTGCTGGCGCGAATTGTACCGGCTGGCGCATTGGGACGATCAAGACGCGATCGCCCTCTCTGCTTGTGACAAGGAGTTTCTAGAAATCAGCCTGCGTGGAACCTGGCTGACCTCTAACCCGCAATCTACCGAAGGTGTGTTTTTGGTCAACCTAACGCCACCGACGGAAGCAAGTCTCTACAACCTTTGGTTGCAGAACGCTCCTCGCCCTTCCATCAAAGCACAGGGTTAACCCTCTGTGCTTTTTTAGGCAGTGCGGCTAGTGTGGCAGGAAAGGTGCTGAATGCTAATTTGTTAGGATTTCATATATTCCTTTAAAGAATCTCTTCGTCGCCAGGATCCCAAAAAATCTGATTATCCCTCTTTCATCTGCCTAGCGTGATGAAAGGGGGATAATATAGCTTTACGCATTGAGATTAAGACAAATCATTTCTTGGAAGCCCCGCGCCGCAGGGCTTCCAAGAAATGATTTGGTTCTACCTGAGCGCGTAGCGCATATCAAATCCGGTTGAAGAACTCAACTATCGTTTGTGACCACTTTTTGCAGCGGCACAAATGATAGTTGGGTTTTACGTCTATTGACCCGGATTTGATATATAGCGGTGTGCAACCGCATCAAGTACAGAAATGGTTGTGTGTGGGCGCGTCGCGCCCACACACAACCATACTTACCTAACGCGCACAGCGCTATAAGGCCTTGAACTACCTTGATATTCAACGGCGAACCTTCAAGCAATAGTTAAGCATTGTTGGAAGCAGCGTTTTCAAGAGCAGAACACTTATAGCGGCGGAAGCTGTATCCTTCAGCGCGGCGGCGCTTGGTATCCCCCTCGCAGTTCTGCCGATCGAGCATATCTCTACGCAGCTCATCCGAAACGGGGCGAAAACTGACCATCCACAGGTCAAAGGGACGGGGGTAATTGGCGATCGCCGCCTCCAATGTAACGAGCGCTTGATTGGGCTCGCCGGGCGGTTGATGCGCCAGCAGTACCTCTGGCTCTGCCACATCTGGTAAGACACGCCGCCACTCCAACCCGATTCCCATCAATCGTCCTGTTTGGGCGTGGGTACGGTGAGTCATGGCAACTAAGGTGCGATCGCTCGCATCGTCTTCCATCCAATACACCACCTGGTCGGGCTGGTGAGTTTTCAAAAAGCCCAGGTTAAAAACGACCAAAAGCGAACTGACCAGGCTCATTGTCAAGACGAGGACAACAAAGTGGTGCCGCGAGGGTCGAATCAGCCACCCTCTGAGCCTTCCCCAAAATGACGGAGAGGAGACGGGGAGCGCGGTTTTGAATGCGTTCGGCGAGTAGGCAGACAAGGCTGCAGCTATCAGTAGTAATACTGCCGGATAGTAGATAAAGGCATAACGAAAGGCAAGGGTGAGGTCATAGTTCAGCCCGTAGGTGATGACCAGCATGACGGCGATCGCCCCCACCACAAACCCGATCATGACCCTCATGGCCATCAGGTCATGCACATGTTGAGCCCTTTGCCAGCCGCGATGGAGATGAATGGCCGTCCACCCAAAGAGCATTAAGCCAACGGTTCCCGAAAGGATGGCCAGCCACAATTGATCCGCTTGCACAGGCAAGACATACAGCATCGTCATCCAGCTGGTGAACAACCGCCCGATGGGCAAGATCCAGTCCAGTAATCCTTGTCTAGGGCGAGAAATCCACTCTGTAAGTTCACTGCCTTCAACATTCTGCACGACGGGAATCCAAATCAGGATGCTAGCCAGGGTTCCGGCGATCGCCACCCCAACCCGTAACCAAAGCGTTGGCTTGAGGTGCCCATCCCGTCGTCGTTGCCAGATTGCCGTTGCGAGAATGACAGCTCCTTCCGCGACTAGAGCAATCCCCATGAAATAGTGGGTGGCCATCCCCAAACCATTAACAGCAATCCAAAGCCAGCAAACCCACCAGGGTGGCGGACTACCCTGCCCTAGCTTTTGCACCACCACCATCAAACAGGCGAGGGAAGCAATAACCCAGAGAATCGGCAGGGTATAGTGTCGAGCCTCCTGAGCTAGATAAACACCAAAGGGGGAAACGGCCGTGAGTGCCGCAGCGAGATGGGCAATGCGCCAGGAGCGAAACGTTAGCCAACTCAGACCAAACATCGCCGGAATGGACAGCACCCCAAACAGAGCAGCCAGCGATCGCACCGCCCAAATGGAAGCCAAGCCATCGGGACGGGTCGGAAACAGTTGTAGCCACCAAAAATTCAGCAGGAAGTAGAGGGGGGGGTGGTTGCTCTCGCTGGTCAAATGCTGCACTACAGCTTGAGCCGTAGCCCCGGGTAAAGGTTGCAGTGGAGCCAGCAGGTCTGCGAGGGGAATGACCTGATCCACCGGGACGGTACGAAAGCTGTTGCCCAGACTAAAGACCAGGGTCGCAAATTCATCAGTCCAGACGGCTTTTCCGGTTAGGCAGGTAAATCGCAGAATCAAACCCAGTGCGATCCAGAGCCATAACCACCCCATCTGTCCCGACCCCTGGGATCTGTCTAAACCTGTCTTCAATGCCAACCTCGCTCACGCCCAAACACGATCTAGCCTTTTCGGTGATATGCCATCATTTTGTAAGCAGAAGGTACTCGATGTACAGGGGGTAACGTGCGATCGCCGCCCCTCATCAAATTGTCACAAATACCTGGGACAGTGATTCTTCTCAGCGACAACCGTCAATTTCTCAGTCCATGCAAATTTGTACCAATTCACGAAGACCCAAGCCCGATTTTTGTTTGAAACGCAGCAGGCTAGGGGTTCAAACAAGGATCGGGTTTTGGTTTTCATAGAACTGCTATTGATGTTGGCAGAACCAATAGGCCTGAAGCTGTATATGAGAAATACAACGCCTTAGATTACAGCGTTTCAGCCTTCAGTTAAACTCCCCCGGCTGGATTCGAACCAGCGACCAATCGGTTAACAGCCGACCGCTCTACCGCTGAGCTACGGAGGAATGCGAATCTCATACTATCTAGAAATGTTCCCCTTTGGCAAGGTTTGATTTAGAAATTGTCGATTTTTTCGGCGCGGCTGGATCGTCAAGTCCCAGACGCATATCCGAAAGCTTCTTCTGGGCAGATGGATCCAGGCGTTTGAATAGAAATCGCCCCGATGAAGGCGCGCTTTTCTGGCGCTGTCGTTGCATCTGCGTCGCGGCGAGCGTCACTTCTGTTTGCAGTTGCTGGGCAGACAACCAACTGGCACCAAAGCCCAGAACAGTTTGCTGATGGCTGCGATCGGAGGTGGCAACAATCACATGTTGTCGATGCATCTCCGGGCGGAGCCGCGCACAGCGCGCCTCAATGTAAGTATCGGCGGTTTGCAAATAGTCGGTATAGGCCACCGTGAAGTAAGACGTCAGGGTTTCACGAGCCGACGGTCGCCGCTGATAGTGAGCATCGAAGACGACCTCCGTGCGGTAGTTGCGCGAAGCACTGAAGCCCAGCAGATCCTCAATCAACTGCCGCCGCGCAGCTTCTAAGCTGACGGCGTCTTTGAGTTGGATCAGATCAGCCCAACTGCCAATAATGTTGTAGCCATCCACTAATAAGAGGGATGGGGGTTTCTTCCGTGGCATGGGAGGGATAGGCCAAAGTGGATGAGCAATTCCTATTTCTCTATGATGCCGCGTTTTATTGCGTTATGTAAATGAAATCTAAACAAATAAAAAAGATTGGAAGTGCAGGGTTTGATAAAGTCCCGTTCGACCAATTCGTTCAGAACAGGCTTCTGATATTTTTTGAAATCCTTGTACTGCAAGGATTTCAAAAAATATCGGGGGTTGACTTTGATAGCGTTTGAACGATTCTTACGCTACATTGCCTTGAAGCTGCATCAGTCGTCGCTTCAGGCGCTCCGGATCCCCCTGATCAACGACGTAGCCCTGGTCGAGCAAGAACGCTCCGTCACAAAAGTCGAGTTCGCGCAATCGGTGTGTCACCCAGAGCGCTGTCAGACCACGCTCTTTGACCAGGCGTTGGACTTGCTGCACCAAGTCGATTTGGCTATCGGGGTCGAGAAGGGCGGTGGGTTCGTCGAGGAGTAAGACCTCACAATGGCGTGCCAGGGCCCCAGCGATCGCCACCCGCTGCTTTTGCCCGCCACTCAGGGCATAGATGGGACGGCGCTGGAGATGGTTGAGATTTACAGCAGCCAACGCTTCAAACACTCGATGCCGGATTTCCAGTGTGGAGAGGTTATCGTAGGCCAGCCCAAAGGCCACATCCGTGGCAACAGTGGGCATGACCAGTTGGTGATCGGGGTTCTGAAACACAAACCCAAAGGGCTGGATGATTTCGAGCGTGCCAGCCTGGGGGGTTAATAGCCCCCCCAGCAGCTTAAGCAAGGTCGATTTACCGCTGCCATTGGTGCCCAGCAGCATCCAAAACTCGCCATGGGGCACCTCTAGCGAACAGGATTTGAGGACAGGCGTCTCCGCTGTCCAACCAAAGGAAAGGTTTTGAGTGGCGATCGCTTGTGACGTCATAGCTCCTGCTCTACTCAGCAGTAGCGGTCAGGGCAAAGAACCCTGGCGGACGACCGGATGTGCTACCGGCACTCGACTTGTCTGTGACTTGTACGGCCAGCACTTCGCTCACCTGGAACATAAAGCGCTTACCGACTTCCTTTTCACAGGTCAACTCTAGAAGGGCTGGGCTGCCAGCTTTTAGCGCCTCGGTGACTTGCTTGTACACCTCATCAGCACCCTCTGCTTCCTTGCGTTGTACAGAGAGAATAGACGGCGTATTTTTGAGAACGATATCAATCATGAACATGGATGAGCGATCCCCTGTCCTAGTGAACTTTTAGTGTGAACTAATTACCAGTATCTCAAATGTTATTGCGAGCCGGGGCAAATGAGAGAACTTTACCGAGAACAGTCTGTTTTCTCAGAATTGGGTGGAGAGGAGCTGCGATCGCCCATCAAATCAGCCACTCAGCGCTTCTGATCAAGCATGGTTGCCGATCCACTATTCCATAGCGAGTGAATTCTTCTAAAGAGGGTGACTTGTAAACTAGAAAACGATCACAAGACCGGATTCCTCTGTCCAACGTTAGTTCAACAACGAAAAACGACCCATGCGAGCTGGGAGTATGCAGCGTCATTTCATTATTGATAGAGGAACGGGCTGGTCAACCCAGGGGAGATCGGTATAATGATAAAACGGTAAAGAAAAGTAAACCTTATCGTTCACATTGTCATTTTCTGCATCACAAGGTTACGAACTTTGCTATGGCGCAGGTTGTGAACGATGAACTCATTGTTTTTTAATTTCCCGTTCATTTAATTGTTGTCGATTTGGAGAACCGCGCTATGACCATAGCAATGGGACGGGCGCAAGAGCAGCGGGGATGGTTTGACGTCCTCGATGACTGGCTCAAGCGTGACCGATTTGTCTTCGTTGGCTGGTCGGGTATCTTGCTGTTCCCTTGTGCCTACCTGGCACTGGGTGGCTGGCTCACCGGCACGACGTTTGTGACCTCCTGGTATACCCACGGTCTGGCCTCTTCCTACCTGGAAGGGTGCAACTTCTTGACCGTCGCGGTATCCACCCCGCCCAACAGCTTGGGGCATTCCCTGCTGTTCTTGTGGGGGCCTGAAGCGCAGTGGGACTTCACCCGCTGGTGCCAACTGGGCGGTCTGTGGATCTTCGTGGCACTGCACGGTGCCTTTGGTCTGATTGGCTTTATGCTCCGTCAGTTTGAGATTTCTCGGCTGGTGGGGATTCGTCCTTACAACGCGATCGCCTTCAGTGGCCCGATTGCGGTATTTGTGGCGGTATTTTTGCTTTACCCCTTGGGGCAGTCGGGCTGGTTTTTTGCGCCTAGCTTCGGTGTGGCGGCGATTTTCCGCTTCTTGCTGTTCTTCCAGGGCTTCCACAACTGGACGCTGAATCCCTTCCACATGATGGGAGTTGCGGGCATTCTGGGTGGAGCGCTGTTGTGTGCCATTCACGGGGCAACGGTGGAGAACACCTTGTTCCAAGATGACGACAACGCGAATACCTTCCGAGCGTTCAACCCGACCCAATCGGAAGAGACCTACTCGATGGTGACCGCGAACCGTTTCTGGTCGCAGATTTTCGGGATTGCATTTTCCAACAAGCGTTGGTTGCACTTCTTCATGCTGTTTGTGCCGGTCACCGGTCTGTGGATGAGTGCGATTGGTGTGGTTGGCTTGGGCTTGAACCTGCGGGCGTATGACTTCGTATCGCAGGAAATCCGAGCAGCGGAAGACCCCGAATTTGAGACGTTCTACACGAAGAACATTCTGCTGAACGAGGGCATCCGAGCTTGGATGGCACCTCAGGATCAGCCTCACGAAAACTTTGAATTCCCCGAAGAGGTACTGCCTCGCGGTAACGCTCTGTAAGGGAATTGTTGGGTTCAATCAAAGCCTCCACCGACAAGTGGAGGCTTTTTTGATGGGCGATATTCTATGATGCCGCCAGGATGTGTCGTGATTTTCGCACTTAGACCTACGCAAGTCTTGTAGGAGTCCTGGCAATGTTGCATGAGGAGGTAATTATGATCCCGTCTTGGCTCGTGATCGGCGGCGTTGCTTTTGGTCTAGCCTTGCTGATCGGCAGTCTCGTTGATCGAACGGGTGCCCAGTGGTTTCGTCGACTGGAGCGCCCCGACTGGCTCACGTTTGAATGGGCCATCCCCTTCATCTGGACGATGATTTTCACCTGTGGCGCTATTTCGGCCAGCCTGGTCTGGAACATGGCTCCCGGCACCGCTACTATCTGGCGGCTGATGGCGGGTTACCTTGTGCTGGAGCTGATTACGCTGGCTTATACTCCGGCCATGCTGATGACTCGGCGTTTGCGGGTTGGGTTCTGGATTGGTGCATCTGGGTTAGTGATTGCGATCGCCCTCGCCTTTTTTGTCTTCCCCATCTCCAAGCCCGCTGGCTATCTGCTCATTCCCTATTTACTCTGGAGCCCCATTGGGACCTATGTCACTTGGCAGATGATGCAAATTAACCCCAGCGAAGCCTGAAAGACTCGATAGCAAGGTGCGTTGTCTTCTATCTGCGTCCATCCGCGTTCATCTGCGTTCCCATTACTCCAAACGCTTCTGCCCCAAACCAATGAACATGATGGAAGTGTCCGCATCGAACCGTACGCGAAATTCTCCTGTACGCCAGTAGTGGCGCAATGCCTCAAATTTTTCGCCGACGGTGCTACCGAAGAGATTGAAGCCATTAATGGCGATCGCCTCCAATCCCGCCGATGCCATATGCCCCTGCACCTCGTCCGGAGTGACGAACTTCCGCCAATCGTGAATGCCACGTGGGATCTCTCGCAGCAGATCTTCCAATAGGGTGATCATCACCAGACGGGATTGCCAAGTGCGGTTGATGGTGTCGAAGCAGAAGCACCCGCCCGGCTTCAGGACGCGGCTGATCTCGGCGATCGCCTGCTTCGGATTCTCCACATGCTCCAGCACATCGACGCAGACCACGACATCAAATTGCCCTGACTCAAATGGGAGTTGTTCAGCTAGTCCCTGCTTGTAGGCGATCGCTAGCCCTTCTGCCGTTGCGTGAGTCTGTGCGGTCTGGATACAAGCTGCCGACTGGTCGATTCCCCAAACCTTTGCGCCACGTTGGGTCAAAAACTCACAGGTATAGCCACCCCCACAACCCACGTCCAGCACTGATAGTCCATTCCATGTGGATATGTAACGATCAAAGTACTGGAAACGTAGAGGATTAAGGCGGCGGAGGGGATAGACCGTAGCGGCTTCATCCCACCACTGTGCCGCTTGTTGGTCATAAAACGCGAGATTGTTACGCTGCATAGAATTTGGAGAAGGATGACGGTCTCAATTATCATTCCCACGCTGAACGAGGCGCAATGCCTGGAACGCACCTTGCGCTGCCTCAACATCTTGCACCCAGCACCCCAGGAAATTTTGATCGTTGATGGCGGCAGTACCGATGGCACCCAGGCGATCGCCACTCAGTTTCCCGTCACCCTTCTACAGGCTCCCCAAGCCCGCCGCTCTAGCCAGATGAACCTGGGAGCGGCAAAGGCGACTGGGTCGATTCTCTGCTTCTTACATGCCGATACGCTGGTTCCCGATGATGGCATGGCAGTTATCGAGAAGACCCTGACTAACCCGACGATTGCCTGTGGGGGCTTTATTTCCCTAATGACAGGGCACCAAACCACCCGCTGGAGTACCAGTTTCCACAACGTCCTGAAAACCTATTATGCTCCGCTACTCTTCCGTCCCCATCTATTCTTTCGCAACGGCTTGCGTCTGCTGTTTGGCGATCAGGTGATGTTTTGTCGACGCGATGATTTTCTGCGCTGTGGAGGCTTTGATCCGACGTTGGAAATTATGGAGGAGGCGGATCTATGCCTTAAGCTCTGTCGCTTTGGAGAGATCCGACAGGTGAATCGCGTCGTGCAGTCGTGCGATCGCCGTGTTGCTAAATGGGGTGCCCTTAAATCCAACTTGATTTATGCAACGGTGGGCTTTCTCTGGGGTTTGGGGGTATCCTCAAAAACTTTAAAGCGCTTCTATGAAGAGGTGCGTTGATTCAGGCTCCAGTCGTAAGGGAGATAGCGGATCGTCAACGACTCTGCTGCACGAACCTCGGGTAAATATTGGCCGATATAGGCCGGAATAGATTCAGAAACTTGAAGAAAATCGCGACCATACCAGCGGAAAATCTTGCTGCAATATAGCGTGTCGGTTTCACCAACATAATGAACCTTGTTGGGGTTGTGGATAAAGCGCTGAGCATCTTCCTCCAGTTGAGTTTTGACGCGATCGCCCCAATAGGCTTCGCTGCGGAGCTGTGGGCAACCCAAAGAGGCACAAACCAGCGCAAAGTGAATGCGCGGTTCTCGAAACCAACGGCGCAAGATCCCATGTTCAATCTGGTTGAGGCTGAGGGGTTCTTCTTCTAGGGCGTAGAGCGATCGCGTGAAAAAGCGCCAGAATGACCATAGATTTGGTACACCCCAGACTTTTGGAAACACCGAGTCGATAGGGTAATGATCCAACACTTGCCGAATGGTCAGCGCATTGTAGACATTGATCAACAACGCCAACTGCTCATCTCCTGGAAATTTGCTCAGTGCTGTCCCGCGCAGGGATTCCAACCAATCATCTAGCGCTGCGATCGCTTCCTGTTGCCAGCGATCATAGGCGACTCTGCCTGCTTCATCGACATAGGTGTGTAGCAACTCATCCCACAGCGCAAAATCCACCATACGGCTCCTACAAGGTTGGCAATGCATCCCTCTTTCACGGCTGAACGGACAAGTTCAGATTTCCCCAAGACAACATTTTCCTCGAAACACTGTATGTCTTCCTCAGATTGAGGCGATCGCTTCCTAAAGTGATCTAGAGTGTCGTTGGGGACGAGTCGGATATCTCAGTATCCACAATAAGCCAGTCGCCTAGTTGTAAATGGAAATCTTGCGTTCTCTTCTATCAACTCGTCCTTAGTCTACAGACTTTGAGCGGCTGGAAACAGTCATCTATGGAGCTGGTAGCTAGCATGACTATAGCTATGGCTCCGACGACATGCTCCTTACCATCGATCGCCCTAATGAGCTTCCCAGTCTTCACATGGGATGGTTTCCTGAGTAAAGCTATGGCTCGATCCCTTGCCTGGAAGATTATCCGACGGCTCGTGCGGTGGCGTTTTCTGGGCATCCGCTTCATTTCTACAGAGGCTCTGGCAACCTGGCTGACACAACCCAATCCGCCTGTGTTGCTGGATGTGCGAGATGCCGAGGAGTTTGCCGTCAGTCACTTACCCAACGCCCATCATGCTCCCACCCTAGATGCCGTCCGCCATCTACCCATCGAAACGAATACACCGATTGTCGCCTACTGCTCGGTCGGCTATCGTTCTGCCCAGTTTGTGCAGCAGCTTCAAGACGCAGGTTTTTCACAAGCCATGAACCTGGAAGGCTCGATTTTTCAATGGGCGAATGAGGGGCGATCGCTCGTCCGCGATCGCCAGCCAGTCCAAGCCGTTCACCCGTATGCTGCAGTCTGGAAGGTGCTTCTTCATCCCTCGGTGCAGCAAGAGATGGGGGATCGCTCAAGGAAGCTTTGATGCCGGGTTCTACAGCCTCGATTTGGGGATCTACAGACCTGTTGTGGCCAAAGGGCTAGTGGCAAAGGACAGCGGCATGGTGGCGAATATGGTCTTCTACGAACGTGGCGATGAAGTAGTAGCCATGGTCATAGCCCGGTTGCATGCGGAGGGTGAGGGGTTGTCCCACTTGCTGGCAGGCGGCTTCAAACGTTTCGGGGAGGAGTTGCTGTTGGTGCAAGAAGGTATCGGCATCGCCCTGGTCAATGAGAATGGAGCGATCGCTCTTCCACCCGCTGTTCGCCAGCATTAGCTCCGTGGCATCATAGGCCGTCCAGGTTGAGGTGTCAGAACCCAGGTAGCGGCTGAAGGATGTTTGCCCCCAAGGGCACTGGGTCGGGGCAGCGATGGGCGCATAGGCAGAGAGGGAAAGGTAGCGATCGGGATTCCTTAACGCGCAGATCAATGCGCCATGGCCACCCATCGAATGGCCAAAGATACCTTGGCGATCGCTCTTCACAGCAAAATTTGCCGCCATCACTTGGGGCAGTTCTTCGACGACATAGTCATACATCCGATAATGCTGGCTCCAGGGTTTCTCCGTAGCGTTGAGGTAAAAGCCCGCCCCGGTACCAAAATCCCAGTCGTCATCTTCCCCAGGCGTCCCTGTATTGCGAGGGCTGGTGTCGGGGGCAACCAGGATCAGCCCTTGTTCGGCAGCATAGCGTTGTGCCCCGGCTTTCACCATGAAGTTTTCTTCGGTGCAGGTCAGCCCCGAGAGGAAGTAGAGCACGGGCAAGGGCTGGTCATTCGTCTGGGGTGGTTGATAGACCGCAAATCGCATGGAGCTATTGCAGGCAGACGACTCATGCTGGTAAAAGCCCAATTTTCCACCAAAACACTGGTGGGTATTGAGCACAGTCAGGTCAGAACTCATAGCAAAGGATGATTCAGAATGTCACAACAGAGCGGATGGATTCCCCTTCATGCATCAAGTCGAAGGCATGGTTAATCTGATCTAGCGGCATCACATGGGTAATCAGATCGTCAATATTAATTTTGCCATCCATGTACCAATCCACGATTGTGGGGACATCGGTGCGCCCCTTCGCGCCGCCGAAGGCCGTGCCTCGCCAAACACGCCCCGTCACTAGCTGGAACGGACGGGTGCTGATTTCTTGACCAGCACCGGCCACACCGATGATGATGCTCTCGCCCCACCCTTTATGGCAGGATTCCAATGCCTGACGCATGACCTTGACGTTACCGATGCATTCAAAGGTGTAGTCGGCTCCACCTTTGGTCAACTCCACGAGATAGGGAACCAGATCCCCGTCTACGTCTTTAGGGTTGACGAAGTGAGTCATACCAAACGTTTCGGCGATCGCCTGCTTCTTGGAGTTGAGATCCACCCCTACAATCATATTGGCTCCCACCATGCGGCAAGCCTGAATCACATTCAGCCCAATGCCACCCAAACCAAACACAATCACATTCGAGCCAGGTTCCACTTTTGCCGTGTTGATTACCGCGCCAATGCCCGTCGTTACGCCACAGCCGATATAGCAAACCTTCTCGAAGGGGGCATCTTCACGAATCTTGGCCAGTGCGATTTCGGGCACAACGGTGTAGTTCGCAAAGGTTGACGTACCCATGTAGTGAAACAGCTTCTGCCCATCCAACGAAAAGCGACTACTGCCATCGGGCATCAATCCTTTACCTTGGGTCAATCGGATGGCTTGGCAGAGGTTGGTCTTGCCGCTGAGGCAATACTCGCAGTTACGACATTCAGGAACATAGAGAGGAATCACATGGTCGCCTGGTTTCAGGCTTTTGACGTCAGGCCCTACGTCTACAACAATCCCTGCGCCCTCGTGCCCCAGGACAGCGGGGAACAAGCCTTCTGGATCGGCTCCAGACAGGGTGTAGGCATCGGTATGGCAAATGCCTGTGGCTTTGATTTCTACCAGTACTTCCCCAGCTCTTGGGCCGTCTAGCTGAATCGTTTCGATACTCAGGGGCTTCCCAGCTTCCAGCGCTACGGCAGCTTTCACGTCCATTGCAGTTCTTCCTTTTGGGGCGATCGCACGTTCCTTAAATACCCCGTCACCCTATCACGCCCCCTTTTTCCCCGCAGTGTTTCTAACACAGATGTAACAGCCGCGTTCTGGGTACTACTTAGCCACAGACAATAGCGCTCAACATCCGCAATTGTGAAATTTCCATGAATATTGACTCAGAGGATGAGATAGCGTTTTTGCAGATATAGAATCGTATTATCTGTATTGCATCCAGCTTAGACACTTGGGCGTTCGTTCATTGAGTATTTTTCTCAGATACCCTCTCCGTCTACTGTTCAGCTTTCAGGGTCTACCTATTCGCTTCATTTGGCCCACCTCGTCCATTTATCTTATCAACTTGTATCTTATCAACTTGTGCGATCGCCCATGGTGACGATGGTTTCCGTTGCACTATCTGCTTGCATTCAAACGAGTGCTCGCTTGCAATATAACCATGGGAAAGAAGATTTTTTGCAGTTCTATTCTTTCTAGTCACAGCAAGCTGAAAACTTTTTGAATTTAAGCGGTTTTTAGAGGCTCAAAGGTCTCATATTTCTTGCTGGATAATGAATAAAAAATTATCGATTAGCGCAATTTATTGTTTGCGCAAGACTTTGTACAAGTATCGTGGACAACTGAGATTTATCGTAGCTAAGAATGCCGGATTAAAAGCCCATGAACTGGCAGATTTAAATGAAGTCATCGAAAGTTTGTATCTCGATGATGAACCCATCACAGAAACTATAAATCAGCTCGAAAAGCTAGTACTCACATACAAAACTCTTAAAGAGCAGGGTGAACTCTACATTGATTATCAAATCAAAATTGAGAGAAGAATGCTTTGGTTACTTGGATTTCGAACCCTAGAAGATGTGTAAACAATAGGTTTTAGTCTGGTTTTATAGGAATCTTAGAAAAGATCAAAGCTTATATACCAACTCAAATCTAAATGCTTTATTTAACCATGTATAACAGGCTGCAAAGCTCGATGTTTTTAGTTCAACTCAACACCAAACTTTTCATATCGCAGAGGAAAGATAGGTTCGCAACAAATTAAACCCTCCATTAATAAGACTGTAAAGTCGACTACGTTATTTGATATCGCTCACACTAATCAACTCAATACTTACA
This sequence comes from Vacuolonema iberomarrocanum LEGE 07170, assembly GCA_015207365.1. Lineage (GTDB taxonomy): Bacteria > Cyanobacteriota > Cyanobacteriia > Elainellales > Elainellaceae > Vacuolonema > Vacuolonema iberomarrocanum. Next base: position 36,041 of record JADEXA010000022.1, on the reverse strand, counting down.
GATAAATAGACATGGAGTGTCTATAACCTGGCTATCAGAATTTCATTTCAGATGATTGATCATTCCAAACCGTTTAATAGAGCTACTTCCCAGTAAATCTAACGATCAGTTGAGGATCACTCCTTAGTCTTCTTGCAACATAAGAATAGTCAATATATCGAGTTAGGAAATTTTTCAAGAAGATCTTTGTGTTCTAAGAAAAAGTTAGCTATTCTTGGGGTGAAATACACGCAATGCAATCCGTAGGTGTCTTCATGGCCCCAATTCTCTTGGATGAAGCGATCGTTAAAACTTTTGTTTTTCACAATGATGGTAGGCTCTACGAAGGTTTAGTGCTCAATCATCAACTCTTAAAGCTCGTGAGATATTTTAGTGTAGGAGAGCGCGGTGAAGCATTTGCACTCGGCTGGAGCCTGAACAACGAGGGATGGTCAGGCATTATCACAGCATCACCACGCAGATATGGTGTTTGGGTGAGTGTCGATGCCCAGGTTTCTTGCGATAACATTTCATTATTCTCTGATGCCCCCTCAGGAGAACATGAAGAAGACATACGCGAACGGCTTAGGCCACAACCACTGCTTTAAGCGTCAGCATAGGAGCAGTTAATGATCCAGAGTATCGACCAGGTCTTGCTCGCCTCCCTGGATTTGGTTTTTGTTCAAGACCGAGAAGGCCGCTTCACTTATCTGAACGAAATTACGGCGCGAGCGTTTGGTAGCAGTCGAGATCAACTCCTCGGCCAGGCACTGAGCAGTACCGCTTTACCCCCAGAGGTGATTCAGCAACTCAGCGCCGATCATCGTGAAATTTTTGCCAGTGGTCATCCCACCATTGGTGAGATTCGGTTGTCGAGGTTTTATCAGAACACGGTCAAGGACTATGAGTATACCTTTAGTCCTATCAATAGCTCTCATGGCGTTATCGAAGCCGCTGTATTCATTGCGAAGGATGTGACCCAGCGAAAACAGGCAGAAGTTGCACTACAAGCGTCTGAAGCCAAGTATCGAACGCTATTTGAGGCTGCTAGCGATATTATTTTGATTCTCGATGCCTCCAGCTATCGCATTTTGGATGCAAACTGGGCGGCTGCTCGTAAACTCGGTTACACGCGGCAAGATCTTCTCCAGCGCTCCATTCATGACATTGAAGCAACACCAGATGCTGAGCGTTGGCAAAACCTCATCCGGCGAATGGAAATTGACGCCGATGTGATGTACGAAGACTCCTATCGCCGGAAGAATGGAACAGCCTTTCCGGTGGAAATTAGCGCAAAACTCATTGAATATGAGGAGAAACTTTGTATTCAAAGCTTTGTGCGCGACATTACTGAGCGAAAGGCATCCGAGGCGACTCTATGGGAGCAGCAACAACAAATTGAAAGCATTGCGACCAATGTGCCGGGCGCAATTTATCGAGCCATTCTTCATAAGGACGGACAAATTTCACTGCCCTATATCAGTGAGGGCGAGCGACAGATTAGTGGCTATTCTCCTCAGCAGGTCATGAACGACCCTTATTTATTGTGTCAAAAGCTTCACCCTGAGGATCGTCAATGGTACGAAGAACACCGGAGGGAGCACAGCCGTACCCTAAATCCTTGGGATTTGGAATATCGCGTTGTCAACCGCTATGGCGATGTACTTTGGGTGAAAAATATTGCCCACTTTTATCGTGATGCGCAAGGCGATGTTGTGGTCGATGGGGTCACGCTCGACGTTAGCGATCGCAAGACCCTCGAAGAGTTAGTGCAACGCTCTGAAAAGTCTCTGACTCAGTTGCTCGATGACCTTGATTTTTCCATTGGGCGCTTTCGTCTGTATCCCAATGATGAGGTAGCGACCGATTTTATTTCTGCAGGCTGCGAACGGGTATTTGGCTATACGGCTGAGGAGATGACGCAAGTTTCAGCCATATGGGTACAAAGGATTCTCCCTGAGGATTGGGTGACTATCGTGAAGCCATTCCACCAACGCGTTTGTGACACTGGTATCGGGAGTACGGTGTTTCGCTTCCGTCATAAAAGTGGCCAGATCCGCCATATTGCGATCAAGGCGATCGCCTACCACGATGATATTGACGGATGCTGGGTTATCACAGCGCTTGAAACCGTTGCAAGGCTTGAAACCGTTGCAAAGCTTCATACGAATGATCGAATCTGAGCAGGCGTTGCTGTTTGAGGGTATGAATTTTTGCCGAGAAGGGGTGCAGCGCACCCCTTCTCGGCAAAAATTCATACCTGGATCCTGCATCACCCCTGAGCATCCACCCAGAATCAGTGCGCTGTAGACCGATGTTTTGGAGCAAGTGGACTCATCTACAAATGGCACCGGTCAAACCAAGTAAATTTACTTGAATTTTTATTGCATTTCTACAAGGATTTTCAGAAAATTTACGCAGCTGCCTACAGCTATTCCTAACAATCTTCAGCTAAGCTACCTAATACTTCTTTACAGAGGAATTGTAAGTTACTGTTAGAGTATAGACAAGGGATTAGATAGGCTTGAACAAGTATAGACTTAAACCTATCGTTATAATTATTCAATTTAGCTCTTCAAAAAACTCCAATCTCTTTTATTATCTTAGCTTTTTGCCCCTCAGTCTGAGTCTTGCGCGGTTATTAGGACGAGTCCATGCGAGACGTTAGCACAGTATTTAGTCAGTCGCTAGTCAGTCGCTTTTTAGGTTTATTGGTTGCAGGTATAAACTACGACCTTCTGGGTAGTCAGTGGCAGGTTAGGCTAGCGTTCAACCCTCAAGCCCTTCAATGATGCGCTTGGATATGCAATCCGAAATAACGATGCTTCATAGAGAGGCGCTCTCATAGAACAGTTGTCATAGAAAAATTGTCAAAGGATGAAAATGGATGATTGGCTTATCCTCCAACAAGAGCAATTGAAAAGTGCGAATAAGGGTGTGGCCTTTGGGATGAGGGAATATCATGTATGTAAATAAATCTCGGTTAGCTCTCCCAGAAGTATCGAATCGATAGCTAGTTTTCCCTAGCTCTCATTCGGGGCTTTAGGGAATTAGCTGCCATTCAGCAACATCAGTTCAAAAGCATTTTTCACGCATGTTCCACTATGGAGAATTGCATTGCTGGTAGGCTATGACAAACAGAACCGTTTCATTCAGGTTTCCGCAAGAACTCATCAACACCTTAGAAGTGCGCGCCAGCCACTCTGGCAAAACGAAAACGGATTTGGTGATTGAAGCCGTTGCCGAGGTCTACGGCGCTTCCAAGCCTATGTCGGCGACTACTACGATTTCATCGGTTCAGAAGCAGATTGATGCCCTTAGAGAAGACATCGAGGCATTAGCCACGGAGGGTGGGGCTCGGGCTCAGACCTATTTGCAGGGTTACACGAGCAACTTTGTTGTAGCGATTCAGCAAGCGTTGCAATCCTTGAAAGACTTTAACTCTCTGCTCGGAGCCAAGCTCGATACCAATCGTCCATGCCTCCCGAATACAGAGATGCCTGAAATTGTGGCGGATTCAACCCCAGATACGAGTTTGCCGCCGCCCTCCTTGCCAAACGCCCTTCAGCATTTACCCCAAACAACACTACTCAACCCAGAGGCAGCCTCCAACCCGCAGCAACTGTCTCTCCAAATTCAGTATCAGTTGCAAATTTTTGATCCGCTCTTCTCTGCCATTCCAGAACTGGTTTTTGTGTGCGATCGCGCTGGGCACTTTACGTATGTCAGTCCGTTTGCAATGCGAGTGTGGGGGGTGACGCGAGAGGAGTTATTGGGGCAGATATATCACACTGTAAACATTCCTCCCGAATTCTTAGACTTCAACCTGGCGCAGTTCGGATCCGTCCTTTCGTTTGGAAAAATGAGCGCGACAGAATTAGCCGTATCCTGCGGTAATTCTGTTCGCTACTACGACTACAATCTCAGCCCAATTCGTGATGATGCGGGTACGGTAATTGGGGTTGTGGGCAATGCCATTGACGTCACACATCGCAAGCAATCCGAGTTAGACCTGCAAGAATCGTTCAAGCGCTGTCGCAACCTGTTTGAGTTTGCCAACGATTTGATTTTTATTGTCGATGCCGAAAGCCATCGTATCCTTGATGCTAATCTCAAAGCGGCTCGACGCCTACGCTATACGCGCAAAGAGCTATGTCAAATGGCGCTGGAAGATATTGAGCCCCCAGATTCAGCCATCTACTTCGAAAAAGCTGTCATTCCGCAGCTCGAACGAAACGGTAGTGCCATTTTTACCCATTCTTTGCGGCGCAAAGACGGTAATGTTATTCCCGTTGAAGTGAGTGTCCGTTTGACAGAGTTGGGCGATCGCCTTGCTTACCAAAGCTTTGCACGCGATATGCACAACCGCATGACCGAGCATCCTACGGACGTGTAATACCAATTCGCTAAGAATCCAAACCAGACAATTTTTTGCGCATTGCTGATTGAGGGGATGATTTTTTCTGAGGAGGGGCGCACCGCGCCCCTCCTCAGAAAAAATCATCCTTGGATTCTGCAAACCCATTTTTTGAAAGTCGTGCACTGCGCGGCTTTCAAAAAATTGTCTAGTTTTGGTTTTCGTTAAATATAGCGCTATGCGCGTTAGTTAAGTACGGTTGTGTGGGGCGCGCCGCGCCCCACACAACCGTTGCTGTGCTTAATGCGGTTGCACACCGCTATAGGTATAAGAAGACGCATAAAAATAGGTCAAGGTGGGTGTGTCAACACCCGCCTTGACTCGCATCAAAGCGCCTAGCGCCGTATCAGTTTTGGTTTTGTGGGGAAATTCCGTAGGAATTTCCCCACAAAATTAGTTTTGACAGAGCGCTAGCGTCGGATAAGGGACTCTGCTTCCGCTCCAGCATCAGTCACCAGAGGGCGGGGGCGATCGCGCCCTTGAGTCATGAGCGACACCACAACAAACACGACCAGACCCACGAGCGGGCTGATGAGCGTCGGGAAGCCGTCAAAGTCGGGTGTGAAAACGGGATTAGGGATGTAGAGCAGCGTATTGTCGGCACCAAACGCCGTCGGCATCAGTACAAACAACAGCAAACGGAGGAGGGAGCCTGTGATGATGCAAGCCAATGCACCATAGCGGTTCGCCTTTGGCCAGAACAAGCCACCCGCCAGGGGTACGACGACGCCTGCCATCATCATGTCGAAGGCTAGCACCAGCAAAATTCCAGTTTCGGGAACCCGCAACGCAAAAAAGATACCCAACGCTGTAATGACGATCGCCATTACCCGAGTCAGGTTGAGGAGTTTGTCGCCACCCGGCCCATGCATGGCATCATGGCGAATCCCAAGGACATTATGTGCCAGCACAGAGGAAGTCCCCAAAATTGCCCCATCACCTGTAGAAAGGGACGCAGAGATGATAGCCGCCAAGATAATCAGCCCCAACACTGGAGGAATCACGTTTTGGATCAGCCCAAGCAATACTGCGCCATCGGTCGGAGCCCCCACGCTTTCCAGAATGCTACCAGCGGACAGGGCAATGATCGAGAAGGGAATGCCCACGAGTAAGGTACCCCCACTGGCAAACAAACAAGCACGCTGAGCCGTTTCAGGGGTTTCTGCCGCAAAGATGCGAGCCATGAAGTCGATCGCGGCCAGATTCCCAAAGCCTAGTGCCAGAATCGTGGCCCAGTTGATCACCGCCCCTGATGCGGGTTGGGTGAGCTGGTCAAAGGCAAAGGGTCCCACTTCAGGCGGCATCGACAGCCCAAAGTTTACGCCAACGAAACCAATGAGAATCAACGAGCCGATGAGCGCCACGGCGACCTGCACCACATCTGTATAAGCAACCGCAAACAAGCCCCCCATCACGGTGTAGATAAAGACAATGATGGCCAGCATCATCACGCCGCCCGTGTAGCTTGTCCCTAGAAACGTTTCAAACAAAACGCCGCCAGCAACCAGATTACCCGCCAGCAAAAATGCAAAACTCAAGACCATCAGGAGAGAGGCAATGACTTCGACGGTGCGGCCATACTTCACCCGATAGAAATCGGGTAGGGTGATCAGTTTCATCCGATTCAGAGGTTTGGCGAAAAAGACTCCTGCCAAGAATAGGCAGAGCGCCAGCCCGACGGGTAGGGAAGCCCCGGCCCAAAAGCCAAAGTTAGAGGTTAGATCCGTATTGCCAAGGGTGGCATTGGAATCGACGGACTGGGCCATCAGGGTCGCCGCCGCCAGGGGCAGCACCAACCCCCGACCCGCCACCAGATAGTTGACGCTGTCGCCCTTGATCTTCTTGGAGGCTAAGACACCAATGCCAAGGGTTATAAAGAGGAAAATTACAATTCCCCAAAATAAGATTTTTTCTGTCATTAAGGGTTACTCCTAATTGATAAACCACTGGGACGATGGATAACGCGAGTCAGTCAAGCTATGTGCATGAGAATTTTGATGATGGAAATGGGAGCGATCGCCCATGAAAAGTTCTTTTCTGCGATGTAGACGCCTGTCAGCATCTGAGTTGGCACATCTGAGAAGTTTGAATCACCGAAAACCATGAGTCACCTTCATTCACAGCTTGTTGGAGATGTAATCGATGCGCTGATTTTGTGCGCTTAGATTTTTGCCAAGATAGAACAAGATAGAAATAGTGCCAAGATAGAAATGCGTCAAATTAGAAAAGCCCAGGAGGTCAGCTCGTCACTGTTCTCCCAGGCTTTTATCCTTCCGTGTAATCAGTTTTATATAGGGCAAACCTGCACCTGAGAAAACCGATCGGCTCCTCTCGGACCAGACACTTCGTGACAAGCCGGAACCCTAGGAACCTCTTTTTATTCAATTGATAGAACGACAAACCATTCACAAAATAGCTAAACGCCCAAAGCCTAAATGCACTAAAAGACATCTAGTCACTGGCTATAACTAACTGTTCAACAATCAGTTACTAGAGTTTGTAGCAGGCAGAAGATATTGAGAAAGTATTAGCTTTTACACTTTGAAAAATTGATGCCTCCACCATGCGTTGTCGAGGGCGATCGCTCACAGCTTTGAATCAGTTCAGAAGCCAGAGGATTGAAACCGTCGAACCTGCTTATACCAATTCGCTAAGAATCCACTACAGATAATTTTTTGAAAGCCGCGCACTGCGCGGCTTTCAAAAAATTATCTGGTTTTGGTTTTGGTTTTCGTTGAATTGGTATTAACGTACAATGCCGCCTTTCAATGGCATCGGGTCTCAAACGGCCAAAAAAAGGGGGGCGCTTGCCCCCCTTTAATATCCCACTATCGATAGTCAGTACTGGAGCAGAAAAACCTGTCTGCAAATGGTTTTTAGCTCAATCAGCACTGGGCTATACCAGTCTAAGATCAGGGTACTCTGCGACCACCTCTTCTGCCGAGAGGGTGTCACCCTCTATTTGAGGACTCCAGAGCACTTCTAGAGCGAGTAGGCGATCGCTAGAAACAGCTCCTAGCGTGGTCAGTGCCTTTCGCAGATCTTCGCTACTGTCAATTTTGGGCAATTGTAACGCTCCTTGAGAAGCCACCACCAGCGTTACAACAATGTACTCGCCAGGGGCTTGCGCTAGAGCGGCTTGCTCGTCGGATGTCGACACGTCGATCGGCGCTTGTTGAATCTGATTGTTGACGTTGGACAGCGTTTCGCCACTAAACTTGCTGCGCTCAGTCAATGCCAAACGGTTGAACTCGGCCTCAGCCATTTCTAGTCGCGACTTATTACCACTCGACCCGCCATAAACCCAATATTCAGGGTGACGGCTGATGGCCAACGTCGTTTCTTGCAACACTTTTGCCAACCCTGCAGAACTTCCGGTGTCAGCCGTCTGAGCCAATCGGTTCAGATCGGCCTGGAGTGATCGCGCATCGGCCAGTAAGCCCACCTGCAATTTGCTGATGGTGACGGATGGAGTGCTGTAGCCACCCACCTCATCAGACGAACCGCCGCTACGCAAGGACCGCACCAAGAAGTTGGCGATGGAGAAGAAGATGAGGAGCGTGAATAAGCCACCAAAGCCACCCCCAAAGCCAAACAGCGGAATCAGGAAGGGAAAGCCAAAGCCACCGCCCGGATACACGCCACCCCTCGGAGAGGTGTAAGGACGACTAGGGGCGTAGGTGCGAGAAGGCGCACGGAAGCTGCCGCCACCAATGCGTCCACCGCCTCGCATTGCTGCCATTGCATCCCCTGCCTGTCCCAGCACCAGCGAAAAGACGAGGGTAAAAATGAGCAAGGGCTTCAGCCAGGATCGAATCCAACCGAATCGTTTGTTACGCATAAAAACCGCCCATTTCATTCGAATCTGTTTATTAATGTACCGTTTTACAAAAGTTAAGGACATGGATAACTCCCGCCGCTCTGGGGTGGGAAAACCGTACTGCTGTGAGAATAGCGTCAATCGCTCCTAGCCGCCTCCCACAATAGTGACAACTTCGAGGCGATCGCCTCTCTGAAGTTCGGTTTCATCCCAAAATTGTCGATGCAAAATTTCTCCGTTGTATTCTACGGCGACCAGTCGTGGGTTCATGCCCAGTTGCTGTAAGAACTGAGGCAGGCGGGTACCCGGCGGACATTCTTTAGGTTCGCCGTTGACTTGGAGGGTAATCGCAGGGGTGGAGGTCATGGTGGATGAGGAGTTCGATAGGAAAGAGACAGAGCAACAGCGATACAGAGGGCAATCAGTACCTAAGGATGGAGGTGCGATCGCGTTAGCTGTGCCTGAAAGAATTGGGTCGCCAGGGTTGGATCGGGGGCTTGCATGATGGCACGAACGACGGATATTCGCTGAGCTCCAGCGTTCAGGACATCGTGAACCGTCTCAGTGCCAATGCCGCCGATGGCAAACCAGGGGATAGGAGCTTGTTCAGCCGCATAGCGAACATAGTCCAGGCCAGCGGCCGCCTTGTCAGCTTTAGTCGGCGTTTCGTAAACAGGCCCCACGCCGATATAGTCTGCTCCTTCTGCTAGAGCGCGACCCATTTCTTCGGGATTGGTGGTCGATCGCCCAACAATTCGGTGCGCCCCTAGGATGTTGCGGGCGATCGCCACGGGTAAATCCTCTTGCCCCAGGTGAACACCATCAGCATCTGCTGCTACTGCAATATCAACCCGATCATTCACAATAAACAGCGCATCGTACTGGTGGCACAGTTCGCACAATTGCTTAGCACGGTGCAAGCGCGTGAGGTCATCGGCAGCTTTCTCACGATATTGCACCAACGGTAGTCCTCCCTGGAGTGCCGCTTCAACGGTGGCAAATAGGTTCTCGGTAGAACTGGTGACAAGATAGAGTTGCGCTTTTTGCAGCTTTTGGAAGCGTTGGTGCCCACTGAGGTTTGTTTCCAGGGTGTAGACCCGGTAGCGCAGGTGTTTGCAGGCGATCGCCATCTCAGTATGTTCGATCTTGGCATATTCCTCCAGCACCCGCAGCGCTTCTTGGGTGCGGCAGAAGTTAGCGGTCAACACCTGGGTCACACTCGCGCGGGCTTCTTCCTGGGGATGACTCAATTCGGTTCCCGGATCACCAGGGGTATCGCGAAAGGCGCGAATGTCTGGGCTTTGCCAGCGCCCCAATTCCTGTCGAATACTTTTGCACTCGGCTGCAAAGTCTCCATGATTGAGCCCAAAGCGACACCACTCTTCGATGATGCGAATGCCTTCACGGGCGCGGTCAAAGTTAGCATCCAAAATCCGCAAGACAGCGGGGTTTGTAGCATTGGACGGACGATTAATCATGAGGAATCTATGCGATGAGTGAATAGTAACCGGGACAGTTGAAGACAATCGCAACGCTTGAACAAGTCATCGAAGCGGTTGGACGGCAACCGAAGCGGTTGAGACAGACTGGGATATATCCCCTATTCCTTATCTTATGGAGCAAAGGGGAATCGAATCAATGTGGTTTACCTGTTGATTGTCCCTGGGCGGCACCCGCGAGAAATCCACCACCTTACCGAACCTTTTCAAACAGGCTCTAAGGTAAGATATGGAACGACAGATCGGCGGTTTACGCAATCGGCGCGACAGCATTTCCAAGATCATGGAAGTCAGGTCAAGGGGTGCTATTCTGCCAATGCGATGAACCAGATAGGACGGAGCGAAGGGTTTGCGAAATCTGCAAGAGCAATTGGCGCAGCTCGTAAAGAGCTGGTTGGAGCGATCGGGGCAGCCGATAACGAAGGAGCGATCGCATCCTGCTGGAGCCTATCTAGGAGACCATCGCTATCTGACGAAGACCCGCTTTGGGCACAAGATTTTTCTCGATACGCGCGATGTGAGCCTTGCCCCCCACATCATCATGGATGGGCTGTGGGAACCCTGGATCACGGCTCAACTGCTGTCCTGGGTAGAACCGGGGATGCGCGTGGTGGAAGTGGGCAGTAATGTCGGCTGGTTTACCCTGCTTTTGGCTCAGAAAGTGGGCGAAAAAGGCAGAGTCATTGCATTTGAGGCCAATCCCGATCTCACCCGACTGGCCTTCGATAGCTTACTGACCAATGGCTATATTGATCGCGTCAAGCTGCACAATATGGCCGTCAGCGATGCCACAGGCGAACTCACCTTCCGCATTTTCGGCCGCTACCTGGGTGGCAGTACTTTAGGCACAGTGAAGCCGCACCAACTCAAAAAGCTAGACGAAGAAGTGAAAGAAATTATGGTGCGCGCCGTGGCACTGGACGAGTTCCTGACGGCCGGAACGCGCAAGATCGATGTAATGAAAATTGATGTGGAAGGGGCAGAGCCAAAGGTTTTTCGGGGAATGCAGACCCTTCTCAAAGAAAACGAGGCCATCAAGATCGTGATGGAGTACAGTCCACACCAGATGCGGAGTTGCGGGCATGAACCCGCCAAGGAAATGGCTGGCCTGCGGAAAATGGGTTTCAAGTTCTATCGCATCGAGGAGACAGGACAGGTTAGCCCAATCCATCTTAAGAAGCTTGAGAAAGTGCATCACTGTGATTTACTACTCACCCGCGACGAGCCGGAGGTGGTGTTAGCCCATTCCCAGCGCGCTGTGCAAAAAATCAGTTGGCGTTAGAACCAGTAATATCGAATCCGGTTAAATAGCCGTAAAACCTAACTATCGTTTGTGCCCGCTCACAGCAGCGGGCACAAACGATAGTTACTGCGCTATGCGCGTTAGTTAAGTATGGTTGTGTGGGGCGCGCGCCACGCCCCACACAACCGTTGCTGTGCTTAATGCGGTTGCACACCGCTATAGGTTCTTCAACCAGATTTGGACTGATATCCCATGCTATCCAGCTTTTGACGGGGTATTGACAGGGATTTTGGTGAGGTCGGCAGAGGGGCAGAGGTCGGCGAGGTCGCAGCGATCGCACGCCGGATTGCGGGCATTGCATACGGCACGTCCGTGGTAAATCAACCGAATCGACCAGTTCTCCCATTCGGGCTGGGGCAGCAGTTTCATTAAATCCTGCTCAATCTTCTTCGGATCGGTTTGTTTGGTAAACCCCAGGCGACCGCTCAGCCGCTTCACATGGGTATCGACGGTGACGCCAGCGTTGATGCCAAAGGCGTGGGCAAGCACCACATTCGCCGTTTTGCGGGCAACTCCTGGCAAAGTCAGCAGTTCCTCCATGGTGGCTGGCACCTCGCCGCCGAAATCCATCATGATTTTGTGGCACGCGCCCTGGATGTTCTTCGCCTTATTACGGTAGAACCCTGTGGATTTCACCAGCGTTTCGATCTCGCTCACCTCTGCACCTGCCATTGCTTTGGCATCGGGAAACTGGCGAAACAGCTTGGGCGTCACCATGTTGACTCGCTCATCGGTGCATTGGGCGGAAAGAATAGTCGCCACTAGCAACTGCACCGGAGATTGATAGTCCAGAGAGCAAGTGGCATCGGGATACAGGTGCTTCAAGCGTGCCAACACTTCCTGGGCACGCTGCTGCTTTTTGGAAACGCGGGGCATGGGCGATCGCCTCCTACTGCTGGAATAGCCGCTGCACCGCATCCAGCTGCGTTGTATCGCGCACAATCAAGAAAATACCCAGCCCCAGTAGCACCATCAGACCTGTCTGCATGACATTTTCCTGAAAGCGGGTAGGCAAGGGCTTACCCCGTGCTGCCTCAATTAACAGAAATGCTAACTGCCCCCCATCCAAAGCCGGGAGCGGCAGAATATTGATAATCGCTAGGTTGATGCTGATCAAAGCAGTGAAGGGGAACAAGTAGCCAATATTGTCAGACGCAAGGCTAGCGCCCTGCTCCACAATCTTGACAGGGCCTGCGACCTGACCTGCAACCGATGAGAAGTTGGTGATCAGCGTCACGAATCCTCCCACGATGCGCAGGAACATCCTCTGGAAATCTCGGGCGGCGTTGCTAAAGATTTCGCCGACTCCATTGGGGCGACGAAAATCCACAGAGCCATTGGGAGCCAGCAATGCGCCAATGCGCGCTGTGCCATCGTCTTCGATGCGGGGGGTCACTTGCAGATCGATTGCGGTACCATCCCGATTCACTTGGAGATCGATAGATTGATTGGGGCTGGATTGAATTGCATCCATAAACACCCGCTCAGCAGGTTCCCCCGTCCCTAGGGTTTGTCCATTCACGGCGATTACCACGTCACCGTTCTGTAATCCAGCCTGTGCTGCGGGTGCATCGGCAGCGATCACCTGGGGAACCGCTACCCCTGGCTCTAGATTAATTTCTTGAATCCCGATAACGCCTGCCTGCGTGACAAATACGAGATAGGCAAAAATCAAGTTCGCAATCACCCCAGCACTAATCACGATCGCCCGATCCATAATGGGGCGATTTTGCATCAAGTCTGGGTCGTTGGCTGGGATGTTGCTGTCTGGATCATCATCGGGAAACCCAACAAACCCACCCAGCGGGAAGGCTCGTAGGGCATATTCCGTTTCGGCTCCCTGGTACTTCAACACTACTGGGCCAAAGCCAATGGAAAAGCGATTGACATGGATGCCCTGCAACCGAGCCGCTAGAAAGTGCCCCAACTCGTGAACCGCTACCAGTAAACCTAAAACTGCGATCGCCGCGAAAACCGACATAAGTTACCTAACCCGGATATATCTGCCAAAGACAACACATACTTTCCCATTCTAGGGTTTCCTCGCCCCCCTGCCCCTGACCTTGGTATTCAAATTACACCACAAGATCACCCCCCTTCCCCATCTGACTCCACCAGTAGTGTGGGAATTGCCCACCGAGCACTAGATTTAGCATGACACTCACACTCACAAGCATCCTCATCCTTTCAGTCAAGATATAGCGGTGTGCAACCGCATTAAGTACAGCAACGGTTGTGTGGGGCGCGCCGCGCCCCACACAACCGTACTTAACTAACGCGCATAGCGCTATACAGGCAACAATCGTCACCCGTTCAATCCAGACAGTACCCCATATCACATCTGGTTCAATAGCCGTAAGCCCCAACTATCGTTTGTGGCCGCTGCAAAGCTGCGGCCACAAACGATAGTTGGGTTCTTCAATCGGATTTGATCTTACTGGGGCGCGTGGATGGCGTGCCAGTGGCGAGCAATATCGATCCGCCGACAGACCCATACCCGGTCATGCTGCTGCATATGGTCGAGGAACCGAGCCAACGCTGCCGTCCGCCCCGGACGCCCCGTCAACCGACAATGCAACCCGACGCTCATCATCTTGGGCGCGTTTGCCCCTTCCGCGTAGAGCGTATCAAACGCATCGCGGAGATAGGCGAAAAACTGGTCGCCCGAATTGAACCCTGCATAGGTAGCAAACCGCATGTCGTTGTTGTCTAAGGTGTAGGGAATGACGAGATGAGGCTTGCCCTTGCCCGGTACCCAGTAGGGCAGGTCATCGGAATAGCTGTCGGCATCGTAGAGAAAGCCCCCTTCCTCAATCACCAAACGTCGCGTATTGGGACTCACACGTCCCTGGTAGAACCCGAGGGGACGACTGCCCGCCACACGGGTATGGATGGCGATCGCCTGCTGAATATGCTGCCGTTCCAGATCTTCTCCCGCATATTGATAGTCAATCCAGCGATAGCCATGGCTAGCGATTTCCCAATCCGCTTCAACCATCGCAGCAACAGCGTCGGGGTTGCGATCCATCGCCATCGCCACCGCATAGACCGTCACGGGCAACTGCCGCTGGGTGAACAGCCGATGCAACCGCCAGAAGCCTGCCCGACTGCCATACTCGTACATCGATTCCATATTGATATTGCGCACTCCCTTTAGGGGTTCTGCGCCCACCGTTTCAGACAGGAATGCTTCAGACGCGGGGTCACCATGGAGAATGCAGTTTTCGCCACCTTCTTCGTAGTTGATGACGAACTGAACCGCAATGCGAGCAGCGTCAGGCCATTGGGGGTCGGGAGTGTAGCGACCATAGCCAATCAGGTCGCGGGGATAGTCACCAGAAGGGTCAATAGACTCAACAGAGTGGTCAATAGATAAAGGGTCAACAGTCATAGTGAATGCAGATAATAGTGAATTGCAGATGACGTAGATGGAAACGAAACCTGACCCAGCCTCTTATTTGGGATAACGAAATTCGGGTTGGGGGCGATCGCTTCCCCGCCACAGATATTCCGTCACAGCCTTTCCCATCACCTGTTCTTCAGCAGGATGCGTGGGCAGAGGGAAGTGCAAAGCTGCGTAGAGCGCCATTCGGTGCAGATCAAACGCAGATTCCAACAAACTGCCGTAGATTTCCGCCGCTTGCAGCATCCAGTTATAGGAAAACACAGCGACGCTGCCTCCCACTAGAACGGGCCACCAGGCTCCCATAAACACCCACAGGATGAACAATACACCCCATAACCAGAGGCGGGCAGCGGTATTCAGGTCAGCGCGGGCGGTTTGTAGTTCTTGCTTTACCTTGTCGGGGAGAAGAAGCCAGAGGCGTGGCCAGCAGATAATGGCATCGAGGCCATACTTTTCTCCGGGGCGGCTTTCGGCAGCGCGGAGCAGGTTGCCCAGGCGGGTAGGCATGAGACGATCGCGATCGCTGGGAAACTGCCGCAATTCTTCCTCAAGGGCAGCCAGGTCTTCGAGAGCGCGGGGGGTGAGTGCTGTCTGATATTTCTGATGGATGAGGGTTTGCCAACGGCGATCGAGGCGATCGAACCGGGCGTGCTGACGGCGCAAAAACCAGCGGCGCACAGGCGTGAGGAACGGTGGCCAGTACCCTTCAAAAAGGCGCAGCACTGCCAGGTCAAACCGTTGGATGACAAAGCCGCTGGCGATAATGACCAAAAGCACAATGAAGAGGACTGCAATCTGGATAGGCTCTTCTAAACCATTGATGAAGGCGGTTAGATCAGACCAGTCCCAATTTTGGCGATCGCCCCAGGCCAACAATCCCCCCAACCAAAACACAAAAGCCGGAGTCAACAGGTTGGCTCCCCACTGATCTACCAGCTTTGCGCCAAATCCTTCTAGTAGTTTGGTTGGCATGTCTGCACCACCCTCAACCCGCCCAGTATCTCACGGAGGAGATAGCTAATCTGCGGGAACCAATGGCCCCAACTCTGGGTGCGTGGGGCAAGAGGGAATAGCCATGCCCACAGATCGCCGATGCCAAACATAGTCGCCCTCGGGGCATATATAACGGGGTGCAGCAATGGCGTCAATGCGTCCTGGTAACTGAGAGTCTCCCGGCCCTTTGGTCATAATCTGGGGGCTCAGGAATTCTGCTGCCCAATCCCGTGTAGCCGGGTGACTCTTCAACTCCTCCAAAATCGAGGCTCCCACAGTTTCCCCTGCTTTCGCCTGCGCTAATAGGTTGGCCAACTGCCGATCCATGGACTCCACCCTATCGACGGGAAGCAATTCGGGTAGAAAGGAGCGAATGGTACGGGCACACTCCAAAACTTGCTCAGGGGTAAAGGGAGGCGGTGACATGGTTCTCTTGATTCCGTTGCGATCAACCCGCTCTTAGCGTAGCCCGGATTTTGCGGAACACAACAGGCGCTGAGTTCTAGCAAAGGGTTCGCCAGGTTTGCGGGGCGGGGTGGGCCTTCAGTTAACGATTTGTCCCCGGCCTCTCAACAAAATCTCCCCCTACCTGTCATTCCTTGTATGGAAATGCCCTGAGTACAGGACAAAATCCAGAAAACCCTTGATTTTGTGTCCTGTACTCAGGTAAATGCCTTAGCACTCTGGCATCGCGTGTTTTTTCTGTTCTTGGAGATGTTCCGGAACAGTGCTGTCTACATGATCTGCCACCAAGTGGCAGGCGACGCCGTGGTCGCCGCTGATCTGCGTCCATTCGGGTTTGATGGTTTGGCAGGCAGGTTGAGCGACAGGGCAGCGGGTGTGGAAGCGACAGCCCGTAGGCGGTGTGATAGGTGAGGGAATTTCCCCAGAGAGCTGCACGCGATCGCGTTTGGCATCGGGGTCGAGGGGCGGAATGGCAGATAGCAGCGCTTGGGTGTAGGGATGGGCGGGTTGCGAGAACAGTTTGTGGGTTGGGGCAATTTCGACGATTTCGCCGAGGTACATCACCGCGACTACATCGCAGAAGTGCGCCACCACGGAGAGGTCATGGCTAATGAACATGAAGGCCAGGTTCATGTCCTGTTGTAGAGATTTGAGCAAGTTGAGGATATTGGCCTGAATGGACACATCCAAGGCGGCGACCGCTTCGTCGGCGACCAAGAAGCTGGGATTGGAGACGAGGGCGCGGGCGATCGCAATCCGCTGACGTTGCCCGCCGGAGAAGGCATGGGGAAAGCGACGCAGGTGTTCGAGGTTGAGGCGGCATTTTTCGGCCACTTCCCGAACCCGGCGATCGGTTTCCTCGCGGTTGCGGGTGAGTTTCATCGCCTCCAGCGGCTCGGCGATGATGTCGCGTACGGTCATGCGAGGCGATAGGGAGGCATAGGGGTCTTGAAAAATCATCTGAGCATGGCGGCGCAGGGCTTTGAGGCCATCGCCCCGGAGCTGATCCACATGCAGGGCGGTATCCGCCACGCGCAGAGTTACCTCGCCGTGGGTAATGGGAGCGGCTTTCAAGATGGCACGACCAACGGTGGTTTTGCCCGAGCCGGATTCGCCCACCAAGCCAAAGATCTGCCCTGGGTAGATCTCGAAGCTGACCCCATCCACCGCCCGCACGGTTTGGGGTTTGCCCTTCATAAAGCCGCCACCGATGGGGTAGTGAACCTGCAAGTCGCGAACAGAAACGATGGGGCTAGTCATACGGTTTCCTCCAGAACTTTTTCGGTCAGCAGATGACATGCCGCCAGGTGATCGGGCTGGGTTTGTGCGGGGATGGGCACGTCGGTATGGCACCGGGGATGATCCGCCGCATGGGGACAGCGAGTGTGGAACACGCAACCCGTGGGGCGTTCCAGCGGACTGGGAATGTCGCCCGGAATCGGCAACAGGGGGCGATCCAGCTCTTCCAATCGAGGAATAGCGTTAATCAAACCCTGAGTGTAAGGATGCTGCGGATGACGGATGATGCGCCGCACTGGCCCCGTTTCCATCTCTTTGCCCAGGTACATGACCAAAACGTCGTCGGCAATTTGGGAGATCACCGCCAGGTCATGGGAAATGAAGATGATGGCCATGCCGAAGTCTTGCTGCAGTTCCTTGAGCAAGTCCAAAATCTGCGCCTGAATGGTCACGTCCAGAGCGGTCGTAGGTTCATCGGCAATGAGGACGGCGGGTCGCATCACCAAAGCCGAGGCGATCATGGCGCGCTGACGCATACCGCCAGACAGTTGGAAGGCATATTGATCGACCCGCAGTTCAGGGTTGGTCATGCCGACGCGATCGAGCATTTCGATCGCCAGCTTGCGCGCCTGATCGCGGCTCACATCCCGGTGCAGCCGAATGCCCTCAATCATCTGATTGCCGATGGTGTAGAGGGGAGAAAACGCCGCCGAGGGTTCCTGGAAAATCATGGCAATCTCACCACCCCGCACCTGCTTCAGCGCCTTGCTGCGGGCATCGAGTCGGGCGATGTCCACATACGCTCCTTTTTTGGTCTGGTAAACGATGTGGGAATTGGCGTCCAGTTCGGCATAGTCGGGCAGTAGCCGCATCAGTGCCTTCGTGGACACTGACTTACCCGACCCCGATTCCCCAACAATGCCCAAGGTTTGGCCAGGTTGCAGGGCAAAAGAGAGGTCGTCTACCGCCGTGACTAGCCCTTCATCGGTGTGAAAGCGAACAGACAGGTTGGATACAGTCAGCAAAGGATCGGTCGCCATCGGTGCCTCCTATCGTCGAATGCCAGAGTAGGGGTCGGCGGCGTCACGCAGACCATCGCCCAGTAGCGTGAACGACAGCACCGCCACCACAAAGAAAATGAGCGGAATGAAAAACCAAGGGGTGAGCTGAATCGCTTGTACGGTGGTCATTTCCTGCAACAGCACGCCCCAGGACATGGTGGGTCGCCGCAGCCCCAGCCCGACGATAGACAGCGCCGTTTCATCCAGAATGCGGTAGGGAAAGTTGATCACCAGCTCCACGATGATGTAGCTGGCAAATCCCGGTAGCAGGTGCCGAACAACGATGCGCCAACCACTGGCTCCGGCCAATCGCGCTGCCTGCACATACTCTTCCTCTCGGGACGCCAGCAGGTAGGAGCGGATGCGCCGCGCCAGGGTGGGCCAATTCACCAGCCCCAGCACCAGGGTCATAGCGAAGTACACCTGCGTGTTCGACCAGTCGCGGGGAAACATGGCCGTCAGTGCCATATAGAGGGGAATCGGCGGAATTACGCGCACCAGATCGGTAAACGCTTGAATGGCCGTATCAACCCACCCGCCGATATATCCCGCAACACCGCCAAAGAAAAGGCTGAGGATGAAGGAGAGCATAACGCCCAGAAAGGCGATCGAGAGAGATGTGCGGGTGGCATACATGACACGGCTGAACAAATCCAGGCCGTTGGAATCGGTGCCAAAGAGATGGACGAAGCCTTGTTCCACGCCGAAGAGATGGCGATCGCTCGGAATCAACCCCAGCAGCTTGTACTCCCCAGCGGGATAGAAGAACTGTAGGGGACGCCGCAGGGGCTGACCATTTTCTTCCAGCACCTCCACCTGATAGCTCTTTTCGAGCACGCTGTAGCTACTAGTCATGTCATGGACAAACGGCCAGAGCTGACACCCGGCACTGTCGCAAAACCGGATGAGTTGGGGTGGTCCCGCCGTATAGTCGGGGTTCCGCGTATCCGCCTGGCCAGAGTAGGGCGCGAGAAATTCGGCAAACAGCGCAATAAAGATAAACAGGCTGAGCACGGCACCGCCCAACGCCGCCAAACGGTTGCGCTTAAACCGCGACCAAAACAATTGCCATTGGGAAGCGGTATAGTAATTTTCTTGACGCGCTTTGGGTTGCGCCGAATGGGTCATGGTCATGTCGGTCATGGCTTAGCGTCCTCCTCTCATGCGTACACGGGGGTCTAGCGCTGCAACCAACAAATCCGAGAGGAAATTGGCGGCAATGATGACGCTGGTAATGCACACCAAAATTCCCGCTGCGGTGTTCTGGTCAGCATCCAGAAACGCCAGTAGCAGCTCCTGCCCCAGTTCCCCCAACACCAAAATTGAGGCCACGATGGGCAGTTCATTGAAGGAGCGGGAAAAGTCAAAGCCGATCGTCGAAACAATGGGCATCACCGCATGGCGGGCGGGATACTTAATCAACATGGGCCAACCGGAGAAGCCCCGGGCTTGCGCTGCTGTGACGTAGAGCTTGCCCATCTCGTCTTTCATCAGCCCCCGCATGGTTTGGAGTTGAAACGCAGTGGTTGACCAGCCCAGTACCAACAGGGGAATGTAGGCATGTCCCAGAAAGTCCAGAAACTTGGCCATTGACCAGGGCGCATCGCGAAATTCTTGGGACACCAACCCGGTGACATCCAGGTCGAAGACGAAGGCATTGAGCATCAGCAGAACGAGGGCGATCGCAAAATTCGGCAACGCTAATCCCAAGTAGGACAACAGCGTCACAACCCCATCGCCGATTCCGGACTTGCGAGAGGCCACCCAAATACCCACGGGAATCGCCACGATATAGGAAATCAGCATCGCCCCGACCACCAACACAAAGGTGTAGAAGAACTTGTCTCCAATCAGGGCATTGACCGAGGTTTCCACCCGAAAAGCGGGGCCGAAATCAAGGCGGGTGACGACGTTCCACAGCCACTCGCCGTAGCGCACCAAAAAGGGTCGATCCAACCCCAGGTCGGCTCGCACGCGGTCAATTTCGGCCTGGGTGATGGTGACGCCTGTGCCAGAGTATTTGCGAAACAGCTCGCGCTCGGCATAGTCGCCGGGCATCAGCTCGATCAAGCCGTAAATCATGAAGGAAACCGCCAGCAGGGTCAGCAGAGACACCAGCAGGCGGGTCGCCAAGAACCGCCAGAAGGCCGCGTTCGCTTGGCTAGAGGAGGCAGTGGATAGAATCATGGCTCGCAGGGGGTGCGGGACAAATGCAAGGGGGCGATCGCGAAGAGGAGCGAGGTCAATCAGAGGTTAATCAAATTTGGGGCGATCTTGAGAGATTGGTTTTCTAATACCTCGCCTCTGGCTACTGGGTGAATAGGTTGCGGTTGATCCGTGGAGCCCTTGTCGGATCCCCCTAAATCCCCCTTATTAAGGGGGACTTTGAGGTCACTTTCCTCCCTTTACAAAGAGAGGCTTTGCGGTCATTCCCCCCTTATTAAGGGGGGTTAGGGGGGATCTTCCAGGGGACTTTGCGGTCATTCCCCCCTTATTACGGGGGGCCAGGGGGGATCTTCCAGGAGACTTTGCGGTCATTCCCCCCTTATTAAGGGGGGCCAGGGGGGGATCAAACCAAGGGACTCCAAGGAAGAAACCATCTCAGAACTGGAGTAAACCAACAGGCCACTAGAAACCCAGTAGCCGCTCTAGCGCTTCTGGAGTCGTTATCGCAAGAACCACTGAGTTGGACGATACGGATAGGCCCAGTAGTAGTCGTAGGACTTCGCCGTAAAGGTAGGAAAGTTGACCAGGTCGTTGCGGTGGTACACCGGCTCAGCAGGGTTACCCACGGTGCCAATGAACATCAGATCGGACTGAACCAAATCCACAATTTCCCGACCCAGCTCACTAGATTCTGGAGTGCCCAGGGTGTAGGTTTGGTACTCCGTGGACTTCGCATCTAGCTCCGTTACCCAGGCAGGGGGTTCCAAACCTTCAGCTCCATCCGTCTCAATGTACTTCGCCCACAGGTGGCCATTGGTGAGGCTAAAGTAGTCGCCGAAGGGAGGAATCAGGGGCTCACGGGAACCGGCCACGAAGGCAGACGTATACGCCTTCGTCCAGGTCATGACATCCAGGTCGTTGGCCGCCTGACTCGCGCGATATTCATCCGACGTCACTTCTCTCAACTGTACGTTTAGCCCCACGTCATCGAGGTACTGGGCAAAGAGTTCGTGCAGTTTGACTGGTCCACCCTGACTGGCAAATTGCAGGTTGATGACCAGCGGGCTACCATCGAGGCGATCGCGCGTTCCATCCCCATTGGCATCCACCAGACCCATCTCATCCAGCAACTCATTGGCGCGGTCGGGGTTGTAATCCGCCAGATAATTACGCTGCTCGTCGGTGACAAAATCAACCGTGTTGGGGTCAAACGCGGTGTATTGCGCGGGTGTGCCGAGTCCGAAGTACACCAGCTCGTTAATCTCTTCGCGGTTGAGCGCCTGACTCGCAGCCTCTCGGAAGCGCAGGTCACCAAAGATTTCGCGCAAGCCTTCGTCCTTATGATTCACATTGAAGGAGTAGGCCACCATGGACTCACCCACGGTAGGCACCGCATCCACGGTGTAGTCGCCCTCGGCTTCATTCTGTTGCAGCACAGGCAAGTCTTCCCCAAACACCGCCTGCGACTTGTAGACGACCTCACCATTGGAAAGCTTCAGGTTTTGAACTTCCGTCTCAGGTACGTAGAGTTCATCGATCTCGCTGATGTAGGGCAATTGCTGTCCGGTGGTATCGACTTGATGGAAGTAGGGATTAGCTACCAATTGCCGACCTTCCGCCGTGTCGGAGATCAAGATGTGGGATTCCAGGGTGGGCATGACCGCACGATCCAAGCTCTCCGCCTTAGCGGCATCCTTCAGCAGCGGGGAGGGAACATCTTTCCAGTCGCTGCTGCCGTAGTAGAAGTTGAAAGCTTCATCCCAGCTCGCAAACCCTGCTTCCGTGGCATTAGTCTCAGCATCGGGATTCACATCGGGGTGATATTGCCCCAAGAAGTGCATGGGTAGGAAAGGTTGGGCATAGTCGATGGCAAACAGGGCCACCAAACCGGGTTTGGCCTGGGGTAGGGTGAAGACGACGGTGGTTTCATCCACCGCTTCCACCTGCATCGGTTCGCCCCCAATCAAGAAGCGATCGGGGATACCTTCGCTGTAGAGGGTGTCATTACCCAACACATCGTTGTGCCAGAAGGCCACATCTTCGGCAGTGAAGGGTTCGCCATTCGACCACTTGTGCCCTTCGCGCAGGTACACCGTCAGCACCGTGTAGTCGTCATTCCATTCAAAGTCGCGGGCGATGTTAGGAACAATGGTTTGCAAGTCATCGGAATAGCGGAACAAGTTCACATGGCGCACTGACAGCAGATCTGAGGTGCCTGACTCTGTTGCTTTCGAGAGACCTGTCAGCACACCGCCATGGTTACCAATCTCTTCGTAGGGCACAACGACCAGGGGCTCCGCTGGTAGGCGCTCTTCCAGGGGTGGTAGCTCGGCGTTTCCATCGATTTGGCCGTTGAAGGTTTCAATCTCTGGGTTGGCGGAGAAGGTCATTTCGCAACCCGCCGCGTCTTGGTATTCCGTCAGGTCGTACTGTTGTGGATATTTCCCAGCATCGACGCCCTGGGCATCGGCCACTGTCACAGCAGGGCAGCTACTCTCGCTACCCCCCGCTGTGGTTGTTTCACCCGAACTGGTCGTCTCAGTTGGGCTGCAACTGATGATCGTCAGAGATGAGGCCAGAAGCGTAGCAATGACGTTTTGAGTCCGAACAAGTGACTTCATCGATCGCCTTCCTTCGTGAATCGTGAATGAATATAGAGCGTTATGAAATAGAGACTTCAGAAACAGTCAGAGGAGTTGAAGGGTCAACCTGGGCGGGAAAGACGACAGCATTCTCACCCTGGGGTTCATATCCCGGTATAGGAAGCGCCTGCATCGCATCTGCCAGTGGCAACGCGAGGAGGCGACACATTAATGGGGCGATCGCCAGTTGCGACAACCCCTCCCGATAGGTTCCTGGCACAAACGCATCACCGATACAGAACAACGGCACCTCTCGCACATCAGGCAGCACGCCACCATGCTGACCATCGGCATTCATCCCGTGGTCGGCGGTAATCAAGAGGGTGTAACCCGCTTCTCGCCAGCGGGGCACATAGTGAGAAAGAAGGCTGTCGGTGGCCAGAGCGCTGCCGCGATACTCCGGCGTGTCGGATCCATAGCGGTGACCCGCATCGTCGATCCCCATGGGATGCACCAGCATAAAGTCGGGGTGATGCGCCTGTCGCAGCATCTCGGCATCGGCAAACAGGTGTGAGTCGGGGTAGCTATCTTGCCAGTAGAAGCGACCATGCTGAATCGGCAGGTCGGACTGGTGCTGGTCGCGATCGCGCCAGGGTTCAAAGGGCACCCCGTTATACAGTTCGCTAAACCAGGAATAGGCGGCAGCAGCCGTCGTCAGTCCCGCCGCTGTGGCGAGATGAAACATACTCCGCTGATGCGACAGTCGCACTACGTCGTTGGCTCCGATAGCGTTTACCGCAACGGGTGTACCTGTAAGCAACACCTCATACAGCGGACGGGATAGGGTCGGCAACTCGGCTTGAACCTTGTAGAGGCTGGCCTGACGCACTTCCAGTAGATGTGCCAGGTATCCCATCGACGTCTGCGCCACATCCCAGCGCAAGCCATCTAAGAGGATCAGCAATACCTTCGTTGTCATGAGCATGTCCTCGCTTGAGGGCTAACAGCGAACCTGCACACAGTGCACCCTGGGAGATAAAGACGCCTGCGACACCTACCTGTCTAGACAGCTAGACTCGTCAACAGAGTACGCTACCTCTCAAAAGCCACGGGTTAACCAAGCGTTAAGCTTGGGCGTCTGGTGGGTTAAAGTTTCACCAAAGGAAGGAGAAGAAACCTCCCTTTCCCTTAGCTAATCTGGCAGACAGCGATCGCCCCTAGTAGTCAAACATCAGTTCCACCCCATCCCCCCGGAAGCGCGTCACGGTGTACTCAATCAGCCGACCATGCTGATCGGCGTTGACTGCCTGCACTAGCAAAATCGATTGGTTGAGGGGAATCTGCAACAGCTTGGCATCTTGAGAGCGCACCGCCCGAATTGAGACATAGGTGCATCGCCGTACATGGTCGCAGTCGTATTGGTTGCGCAGAAGTTGGGAAATGGATTGGGTATGGGGAATATGGGTTAACAAGTCAGGGAAACGCTGTAGCGGGAAGTAGCTGGTGCTAACGATTAGGGGGCGATCATCCACCAGCCCTACCAGATCGACCTGGGCGATCGCCTCCCCCAGTGCAATCTCCAGGCGCTGAGCCACTTTGCCGTCAGCAACCGTCTCAAAGGCGCGCAGAAACTGATAGCGACTGGTGTGTCCCTGTGCCTGCAAGGATTCGTTGTAGCGTACCCGCTTACCGATCGGGTATTGAATGGGGGCATCAGCGATAAACGCCCCTAGCCCGCGATCGACCCGCAGCAACCCCTCATCCTTCAGCAGATCAAAGGCTTGGCGGATGGTGTGGCGGTTGACGCCGAAAGAAGACCCTAGCTCCTTTTGGCTAGGTAGCTTGTCGCCAACCTGATAAACCCCCTGCTGAATTTTGCGCCTCAGGTCATTTGCTATCTGAACATAAATCGGTAAGGCGGACTGAAACATAAGCGGTCAGCTAATCGTGGGGGGCTTCTTGCTAATTATGTTGAGTTTCGATATTCTTTGCCCAGGTGTCTAGACATCTAGATCGGAGTGGAGAGTATGGAAAAGCAATCGCGGTGTCGTTGCAGGAAAACCTATGGGCACAATTCAGCTAGTCGTGTTTGATATGGCGGGCACAACCGTCAAGGATAGCGGAGAGGTTCAGGCTTGCTTCATGGCAACGGCGGCAGCAACGGGACTGGTTGCCAATACGGAGCAGGTGAATAGCATGATGGGGTGGTCAAAGCGGCGCGTGTTTGAAACCCTATGGCAAGCGCAGCTTGGCGCCAATCATCCCGAGTATGAGACCAAGGTCGCAACCTCGTTTCAGCAGTTTTGCGATCGCCTCGAAACCCACTACCGCACCCAACCCGTTGAACCAACGGAAGCCTGTTTAGAAACCTTTGCATGGCTCAAGGCTCAGGGAATTGCGATCGCCCTGAATACGGGCTTTTACCGCAAAGTAACCGACATTATTCTGCATCGCCTGGGTTGGGATGAAGGACTGAATGCCGATTATGTTGGCACTCCCGATACCCCCATCCAAGTGTCGGTCACCCCGTCTGAAATCTACAACAGCGACGGGCGTCCGGCTCCCTACATGATTCAAAAAGCCATGTACAAGCTGGGGATTAAAGACCCGCAAGCGGTAGTGGCGATCGGGGATACGCCGTCTGATCTAGCCGCAGGGATCAACGCCCACTGCCGCTACGCCCTGGGCGTGACCAACGGCAGCCACAGCCGTGCCGAGCTAGAAATGCACCCCAATCATGGCCTCCTCGATTCCCTCGCAGAGCTTAATGGTCGGCTGGCTAATTTGTAGCGCTTTTCGGCACCGGGCGTTTGAGAGGAAACGCTCGGTGCTTTTCATCTTTATCCATTCATCAGGAGTGAGTCTCATGGCTGTGCAGCATTTCGATGTGGCGATCGTGGGTGCTGGAATTGTGGGTTTAGCCCATGCGCTGGCGGCGGCCAAACGGGGGCAGCGTGTCGTTGTGTTTGAGCGCAATCCCTACGCCGTCGGTGCATCGATTCGCAACTTTGGCATGATCTGGCCTATTGGTCAGCCCACAGGATTGCTGTTGGAGCGAGCCATGAAGGCGCGATCGCTCTGGCAAGACATTGCGCCTCAAGCGGGCTTTCACACAAACCCCTGTGGGTCTCTACACCTGGCCTATCGGGAGGATGAATTGGCGGTTTTGGAGGAGTTTGTTGCCCTCCGCCAAAGTGACACCGTCAAACTCCTCTCGCCCCAAGAAGCGGCAGCTAAAAGTAGGGCGATCGTCACCGATGGCCTGTTGGGTGCCTTGTGGAGTTCCACCGAAATCATCGTCGACCCCAGAGAAGCCATCCAAAAATTACCCGGCTTCTTACAAACCACCTACGGCGTGACCTTCAAGTTTGGCCATGTCGTCACGGAGATTCAGGCTCCCCAGTTGATAGCGGGTGGTCAACCCTGGAGCGCCGATCGCATCTTTGTTTGCAGCGGCTCAGATTTTGAAACCCTGTACCCGCAAGTGTATGCGGCGAGCAACCTAACCAAGGTCAAGCTGCAAATGATGCGCACCGCCCCTCAGCCTAACAGCTTCTCCATTGGCCCGGCGCTATGCGCAGGTCTCACCCTCACCCACTATGCCGCCTTTGCCACTTGCCCTTCCCTGGGTGTGCTGAAAACCCGTATCGAGGAAGAAACCCCTCACTTCCCGCAATGGGGCATCCATGTCATGGTGTCGCAAAATGCCCTGGGCGAACTGGTCATCGGCGATTCCCACGAGTATGGCCTCAACCCCGAACCATTCGACAATGCCCAGATCAACGACTATGTGCTGGGTTACCTCAAGGGCTTCGCACAGGTTCCCGACTTCCACATCGCCGAAACCTGGAACGGCGTCTATGCCAAGCTACCGGGCAAAACCGAATTCATCGTTCATCCAGAACCCGGTGTCACGATCGTGAATGCGCTCAGTGGTGCAGGCATGACTCTTTCTTTTGGGCTGGCGGAGGAAGTTGTTTCAGCCGCTTGGGATAAGTGATTGCATCCCACGGATGGTGTGTTACGGCTACGCCTAACAGCACCCTACATCGCTCCAGCCTATGTCGTTGGCAACTCATGGTTGCTGCACCTGCTCCTTCATCAGCCGAATAAAGTTGGTGGCAGCGGTCGAAAGGGTGGTTTGGCGCGTCAGGTGAACTAACGCAATCTCTCGCACCGTGGGCGGAAAATCCGGGACAGGTAAGCTCACGACCTGCCCTGCCTCAATATCTGGCAGAATTGTGGCTTCCGTGAAAAAGCCCATGCCGATGCCATTTTTCAGCAGAAATCGCCCCGTATCCATCGGCACACTGGCCACACTTTTGGCCTGACTCACCAGGCGCGTGATGGCCATTGGGGTGACCTGCCACCAACGGAGCAGCAACAACGGATTGGCATAGGACAGCAGTTCGGTTTGGCTGACAGCGTCGCGTTTTGCCAAGGGGCTGGTGCTGGGAACCGCGAAGACAATGGGTTCGCGAATGGATAGGACGGGTGTCATGTCCGCAATAATCGGATCGATGCAGGGCCAACAAATAAAGGCCAGCTCTATGACGCCGTCACACAACCGCTTCACCAGGCTCCAGTGGTCGTTTTCCTGGATGTAGTACTCAACATCGGGATAGTGCTGATGAAACGTTGCCAGGGCTGGACTGATGAAGCTGCCAGCGAGCGATCGCAAGATGCCGATTGACAAACGCCCGCGATCGCCCTCATGAACCAGTCGAGCGGCCTCCATCCCATCCTGTAGCGAGCTTAAGATCTGCTGAACATAGGGCAAGAACGTATTGCCCAGCTCCGTCAACACAATCTTCCGCCCCCGCTTGAACAAGGCTCCCCCCACTTCTTTTTCGAGCCCTTGAATGCGGGCGCTAATGGTGGGTTGCGCAATGCCCAAGGACCAGGCGGCTTTGCTGAAGCTCCCTTCCCTGACGACCTGTTCAAATGCAATCAGTTGATCAACATCCATAGTGGCTACCCATCGAAAACATCAATACTCAAAATCGAAGGAAGTGCCTTGAACACTGATTTATCAAGATTTAAGCTTTTTTATAGCATAACCAGTATTGACTGTTTCAATGCAGTCGCTCCATTCGTCGGAGGCTCAAGCAATGACATCTCGTGTTGAACGCTTATCCAGCCGGAGAAACACTTCGAATTCTGGCTGGCACCTTATAAAAGCAGGCCTTGCAAAGGTCGGGTCTGGTTTACTGCGATGGCTCGTCTCGCCCCAGGAGCCTGTCATCAGCCAGCATCGCAACCGCGAGGGCCAGCCCACCTGGAAGGTTTATGACCCCTATTCCAGGCAGACCTATTGGTTTTCTAGTGAAAAGGAGGTTCGGCAATGGCTTGATAGCTATTACTCCATGAACGGCTCTCATACGGCTATATCCCGCCCCACCGCCCCACCTCAAAGCCATCAAAAAGCCGAGACTCTCGATACAGAAGCCATGCCCCTAGAGGTTGTACGGCAGCAGTTAGAAGACTGCTGGAAAGACCCCTCAGACCGCTAAGGTGGTTCCAACACATAACTCAGGATTGCGGAAAAGTACATTTGGCGTGGGTAGTTTATGAATATCCTCTACTGCAAGAGAACATAATGACGCTGCAAACGCTGTTCGATTGGTTTGTCACCAACAAGACTGCCGTGCTTTTGCTGCTTTTCTTCGCGCCCTGGTTGGCTTTAGGCATCTGTGTAGCGATTCCAGGGCAGCGGGAAGAACCCTTTATTCTGAGCTTTAATCTTGGGATGGCCTGCTTGAGCTTACTCATGGCCATTGGGTACCTGCTCTACGCCAGTAGCGATGGCGGCTGGGCCAGGGTGATTCAAGAAGCGGATATTTTGCTGCTGCTGGCGCCCTGCTACTACGTCGGGGTCTCCTTTTGGGTCACAAAACAGCGCCTCCCGCTT
Source organism: Vacuolonema iberomarrocanum LEGE 07170 (assembly GCA_015207365.1). Taxonomy (GTDB): domain Bacteria; phylum Cyanobacteriota; class Cyanobacteriia; order Elainellales; family Elainellaceae; genus Vacuolonema; species Vacuolonema iberomarrocanum. The sequence goes on along the minus strand of JADEXA010000022.1, from coordinate 7,200 downwards.
GATCAGGTTCCTGCATTTCGAGCCATCCAAGGGATTGCTTTGGTCGGCGTTGGATACCTGGGTATTGCTTGGTTTTTGAGCAAAATTCGCTTCCTGGTCTTTTCTTATGTGCCCTTTCAGGTCTTGGTGTTGTTGCTCTTGGGCCTATTGGGTGTGATGTACTTTGGTTATCTCCGATTAACAGGAAAAGATACTGGACGGTCATCCTATCGTCCTGGTTCGTCTCGTAGCGGTTCTGCCCGATCAAACCCAGCAACCAGAAGCATTGATGAAGAGTTAGAGCGCTTAAGGAATGACAACGAGGCTGGATAACCTGAGTTCGGAATAAGAAAACCTGGCGGTTGAAACCGCGACTAGCGGAACGAAACCCCGCTATCGCGCGCCTGCGCGGGTTATCAAACGACAAATTTTCGTAGTCCGCAACGGCGGACTTTGCTCTAGTAGCCGCGACTTTAGTCGCTAGGGCCTGATCTCGAACTCACGTTGGATAGAGTATCGCGTCATTTGCAGCGTCAGTTTTAACATCTTGCCAAGTATAAGGCAAAGTGGTCTAACGCTGGTGTGCGGGCATCGGGAACTTTTGCTCTATCATCCCATTGGCGCAGGCGGACGGCATTCTGGGCATAGGGCTTTGCGATAAACATAGCAGCCGCTTCCGGGGTGAAAATACCGCCTTGGAGTTCGAGGCTGCGTTTAGAGGCGGTAGACAACCCCTGCCAATATGCCTCGTCTACGGCACAGAGGTAGCGTTTGGCTTCCACATGCATCCGAATCGGCTCGGTCACAGCGGGTGGGAAGAGGTTGCGTAAGGCTGGGATGGCGCGATATTCATGGCGATCGTCGATTCCTCGGAGCGTTGTATCGTCTCCCAGGCCATGCAGCAGATGGCCGATGTCGTGGAGGAGACAAGCACTAATCAACGCCGGACTGCTGCCATGCTGTTCCGCTAGTGTGGCGCATTGCAGCGCATGGTCAAGCTGACTCACCGCTTCAGAGTCATACTGGGCATGGCCGCGATCGCGCAGGGTATCAATCAACGTTTGCCAGGTCGGCTGATTTGGTTTCATGGTGCGATGGAAGGCGAGGGTAAAGGCCAGTTGCGATGACAAATCCACTGGTTGCCGGGGCGGCGTTCGTAAAACCGGAGGCTCCAGGTGACGGGGCTGTCTGGATTCACATCGGCCTCCGCCAACTGCCGCAGGTGCGCATCATGGTCTGGAGAAAAGTCGTAGGCCAGGCTCAGATGCAGCCAACTTTTGGGACGAATGGGCGATCGCCGGGTCGGTGACTCAGCGCGATCGCGAAATTGCAGGGCAAGCTGGCGCAGCCAGGGGGATTCTACCTCTAGTCCATGCCAGTTTTGCCGAAATATCAGCGCCGAGAGGGTGATTACGGGGTGCGAGCAGGATGGGAGTGCAGCGGTCAAGAGGCGATCGAGTAGATCACCATAGGCCGTAGCCTGATCGACAACATCCTCAAAGAAGCCCGTCAGAGTGCAGTGGGGCATGTATTGATGGGCTGCATTCGCACCACAGGCCGCTACCGATCGCGCCAAATAGGCTTTGATCTGTTCTCCCAGTAAACCTTCAGGGCAAGCGTAGAGAATGAATTGGGTCGTTAGATTCGCCATTCAGATTCGCCATATCGAGCATGACAGGAAGAAAAATTACTCACGCAATCCGCTGCCCCTGTCGAATGACAGCAGTGGGTCGAGGCACCACCCCATCATCGTGAACCAGCAGCAAATCTGCCTGTTTCCCGACTTCCAGGCTGCCGCGATCATGCGCCAACCCAATCACCGTTGCCGGGTTGATCGTAAAAGGCTTCACGGCTTCATACAGTGGAATGTCTGCAATGCGGGCCATCAGATACATGGCATACAGCAGGCTTTGGGGGACGTAGTCTGAGGAGATAATATCCACCAACCCCAATTCGACCAATTCCCTGGCCGATACATTCCCAGAATGCGACCCGCCCAACACCAAATTGGGGGCACCCATTACAACGTTCAAGCCATAGCGGTGAGCTTCTTTGGCCGCATCCAGGGTTGTCGGAAATTCGGCAATCGTGGCACCATCGGCGATCGCCTCCTGCACATGGGCAACGGTGGCGTCATCATGGCTGGCCAGGGTAATGCCCCGGTCGTGGCTGAGTTGCACGAGCTGCTGGCGATTTTTCTGGGCGAATTGTTGTTGGTCGGTGCGGCGATCGCGAATAAAGTCATCCAGTTCCGCTTGCCCGACACCGTACTTGCCCCTGTAGTAGTCCTTGTACGTCTCGAGCTGGGCATACTGGCGTTGCCCTGGCGTATGATCCATCAGGGAAATTAGCGCGAGAAGTGGATGGTCGGCGTAGGTGTCGGTCACCTCAGCGGTTTTCTCATAGCCCAGCTCGCACCGTAGATGCAGGCGATGCTCCACCGTAAATCGCCCTATTGTCTGCCCTCGATGAATCGCATCAATCATCGGTGCAACCTGGGTCATGCGCATGGAGGTTGGGGTGATGTCGCCGATCGCAACGGCATCGCATACCGTCGTAATCCCTGCCGCCGCCAAGTCGCGATCGTGGTAGCTCGCCGCCACTTCCAACGACCAGTGCACCTTTGGTCGGGGTGAGAGACGCTGTTCCAGGTTATCCGTATGCAATTCCACCAGCCCCGGCAGCAGATAATCGCCATCGCCGTTCTGCCCCTGAGCCACCACGCCAGGCTGGATATCGGCGATCGCCCCATTCCGTACAACCAGGGTGCCCAGAATTTCTTGATTCAGTAATTGCAGCCGATAGTTGGTAAAAATTTGCTCGTTCATGGCTTGCCCATCGATACCCAACATGGCTTGGCCATCATTGACTAAGACTAAATTGTTGTTCCCAAACCTTAAGTAAGGGTTATAACTGTGGGCGATCGCTCGTTCGAAACAGCACAGACTTATTTTTAGGCACCAAGGATAAATAAAAGCGTGTATTTTGAGTAAGGCGCGCGACCCAGGATTGTTTCAAGTACTTTCAATCCCAACTGAGATAACCATCTGAAAAGCCTTAAAGGTCTATCTGTCGCTCATTCCCTTAAAGTTTGTTCCCTCAGATTTCGTTCCCTTAAATTAGTTCCCTGAAATCTCAGCGGATGAAATAACAGTTCCTTTGACTCGAAAGTAAGGTGTTCCGGTTCCACGCAGCAGGTTCTGCTTTGGGCTGCACAGACCTAACGAACGTACATCCTCTACTGTGATGTTTCAAAAACATCTCCTTTGCGTAACAGGGTTACCGCGAGCAGGTTCTACCCTCCTTTGCCAATTGCTGGGGCACCACCCCGACATCTACAGCATTGGTCACAGTTCTCCCCTCTGCCAAACCCTTACGGGGTTGCGGCAGCATCTTAGTGACAGCGATTTTTTTCGCGCCCAATTGGATGTGGATTTCCCATTGGTCTACCAGCGACTGGTCAATGCCTTCAGCGGGTTCGTTGATGGCTGGTTTGCCGAAACCGAAAAACCTTGGGTCGTTGACAAAAATCGAGGATGGCTGCACCACATCGAAACCGTGCATCATCTCGACCCGAATGTACGGATGTTGGTATGTGTACGGGAACTGGGGCAAATCTATGGCTCCATCGAAGCCCAACACCAGAAAACTATCCTGCTCGATTTTCCCGACCATCTAGCGAATTTCTCTCGCTATGGCCGAGCCGACAAGTTATTCAATGACCAAGGGGTAATTGGTAGCCCCCTGCGGTCTATCGAAGCGCTGCAAGACCTGGATACCCAGCTACAGCAGCACCTTATTTACTACGTGGTGTTCGAGCATTTGATGCAAGACCCCGTAACCGTGATTCAGGGCATCTATGGGTGGCTAGACCTACCTCCTGCAAAGTTCGATCCCCAGGCGCTTAGTGTAAAGCCGCATGAAAGCGATAGCTACTACCGCTTTAAGTACACCCACGGCACCCACACCTCTATTCAACCACCACGCACTTACACGATTCCTCAACGGATTCAGCAACAGCTCCAACAACAGTTCTCCTGGTTCTATGAAACCTTCTATCCCGGACTGTAAAGAGCGACCACCTTTTAGTTAAACGTTGAGATCTGTCGTGCCTCAACATGGCTCAGATCTTGACCCGTTTTAGATGTTCTTAAGGGAAAACTACCATGGCTAATTTCAACGTGACCGTTGCCAACGATGATGGCAGTGCAACTATTGCAAATACCCTTAGTTGGGCTATTCGCGAGGCCAATCAGGGTGGCGATGAAAACGACACCATCACCCTCGAGACCGATGTCAACATCACTGGGCCGATGAGAGCCCTAATCAATAGCAACATCGATATCATCGGTAACGGCAATACGGTAGATGGCGACGTTGATAACGACGGCACAGGCTTCCGTCCCTTCTTCGTCCTGTCAGGTACCGTCACGTTGAGCGATCTCACGGTTACCGAAGGTATCGCTGAGGGGGGTAGCAGCTACAGAGGTGGTGCGGGTGCGGGCATGGGAGGGGGTCTCTTCGTCTACGATGGCACGGTTACCCTCAACCAGGTCACCTTCTCCGACAACATTGCCCAGGGAGGCAGAGTTCTTGCGGGTAATGGTGATGGCGGTAGCGGTCTTTTGGGAAGTGGCGACGGTGCGGGCGGCGGCGGTCTATTCGCCAGCAGTACCGGAGATGATGGGGCCTACGGTGGCGATGGCAACTATGGCGGCTTCGGCGGTAGCGGTACCACTATCGGCAACGGCGAGGATGGTGGCTTCGGCGGTGGTGGTGGTGGTAGTAGTATCGGCGACGGTGGTGATGGCGGCTTCGGTGGTGGTGGCGGATCGGGCCTCAACAACGGCGGTGATGGCGGCTTTGGTGCCGGTGGCGGCTTTAGTGATGGCTTCGGTGGGGATGGTGGCTTTGGTGCTGGAGGTGGCTATGGCTCCACGGGCACTGGCGATGGCGGCTATGGCGGCGGCACCGGTACTGGCACCGACTTTAGCGGCGGTGCTGGTGCGGGCATGGGCGGTGCTGTTTTTATCCGCAGTGGTACCCTCAACATTGTTGACAGCACCTTCTCCAACAACTTGGCCACCAGCACCACCGGAGAAAATAGAGGGCTTGGCCTGGGCGGCGCTGTCTTTGCGCTGCAATCGACGACCAACCCCAATGGCAACAATGAGGGGATGCCCACGACCCTACCGACAGTGACAGCCAGAAATGTCACCTTTGATAGCAACTTGGCGGCTGATGCGTCGGGAGTTGCCGATCCTAATGGGATTGGAGAGGATCAGAATAACGATGATATCTTTGGCACCGTTACAGAATCAAATTTACCCCCTGCACCCACAATAGAGTTTTCTGAGGCGACGTTCGTTGACGATGAAGCGATCGGTACAAGCCAGGTTATCACCCTCACCCGCGATAGTGGTGAAGGGGTGTCAGAGGTAGAAGTGAGCATCGTTTTTGGAGGGACTGCGACGGGCGGTGGCACAGACTATACCGACACCAGCTTCCCGCTCTCCGTTACGTTCGCTGAAGGTGAAACCTCCGCAATCGTCGCTCTACCCATCATTGACGATTTCGAGGAGGAAGAAGATGAAACTATCATCCTGGAAGTAGCCGCTGTCGGCAATGCCACGATTGGCACCCAGAACACAACCACCTTCACCATTACCGATGATGACGTTGCAGGTGCCCCAAGAATTATCATCGAACCGCTCACTCTGGAAGTCAGCGAAGCCGATGGCACTGCAACCTTCACGGTGGTGCTCAACAGCCAACCCATTGATGACGTTGTCTTGCCGCTCTCTGTATCTGACCCCTCAGCCGCAGAGTTGGATTTGACCGAGCTGACGTTTAATGCGACGAACTGGGATGAGCCGCAGACGGTGACAATAACAGGGACAGATAATGACATTGCCGAGGGTGATGTCACTATCGAGATCGTGACAGGCGACCCCGTTAGCACTGACGATGGCTACAGCGGCCCGGATGCCAACCCGAGCGATATCACCGTCACCGTCACCGACGATGATGATGAGGAAGGCCCCGGCTTCACAATTGTCCCCGCTACGCTCGAAATTGAGGAAGCAGGGGGTACCGCAGACTTTACGGTGGTACTGAATACTCAACCCGCTGGCGAGGTGCGCTTACCTCTAGCATCATCGGATCCCGATAGAGCGATTATCAGCTCGCCCACCCTTATCTTTAACGAAACGAACTGGGATCAGCCCCAAACCGTTACTGTAACGAGTGTGAATAACAACATCAGCGATGGAGATCAGACGATTTCCATCGTGACCGGAGATCCCACTAGCACTGTTGACCCTGACTACAACAGCCCCGATGCTAACCCGGCTGATGTCAACGTCACCATCATTGATGATGATGTCCCAGAAGCGGGTTTCACAATTGAACCCCTCATTTTGGAAGTAAGTGAAGCGGCCGGCACGGCGACCTTTACGGTGGTGCTGAACACCGAGCCAACGGATGCCGTCACATTGCCCCTGGAGGTATCAGATCCCACGGCCGCCGAGCTAGATGTGACTGAGCTGACGTTTGATGCGACAAACTGGGATGTGCCCCAGATAGTGACAATAACAGGGACGGACAATGACATCGGTGAAGGTGATGTTGAAATCGACATCGTGACCGGGGATCCGACCAGCACCGATGTTAACTACAGCGGCCCTGCTGCCAACCCCGACGATGTTAATGTCACCGTCACTGACGACGATATTGAGGTTCCCGGCTTTACCATCGACCCCACCACCCTGGAAATCAGTGAAGTAGATGGTATTGCCACCTTTACAGTAGTACTCAACACCCAGCCAACCGATACGGTCACCTTGCCCCTCTCGGTTTCAGACCCTGAGCTGGCAGAGATAGACATTGAATCGCTCACCTTTGATGCGACGAACTGGGATACGCCACAAACGGTCACCATAACGAGTATCGACAACAACACCAGCGATGGTGACCAAGACATCGCTATCGTGACCAGTAACCCCATCAGCCTTGATGCAAACTACGACGGGCCCAATGCCAACCCGGATGATGTGAGTGTGACGGTTCTGGACGACGATGACGGAGATGGCCCCGGCTTCACCATTGAGCCCTTGACCTTAGACGTGGAGGAAGCGGCAGGGACAACCACCTTCACCGTAGTGCTGAACACCGAGCCCACCGATACAGTCACCTTGCCCCTCTCGGTATCTGACCCCACCT
>JADEXA010000021.1 GCA_015207365.1 Vacuolonema iberomarrocanum LEGE 07170 | reverse complement strand
GGGATGGGGAGATGAGGGGATGGGCAGAGGTTGTTGATGGCGTGGGCTGACGGCCACAAGTTGACGCCCGAAATCAAACGCCTAAAATCCTCAAGGGGTTTCCGTTAGGCTGATAGGAATGTCGTAGTGACGAGGATGTAGGATGACCCATGAGAATTCTGGGGTGAATGTGGATCAGGAAGCCCAGCAGTTGAATGAAGAGGCGACGGCGACGACCAGTGATGCGCGCTATCGGCAGAAGATGCAGCGGCGCAAGGAGGTGCAGCAGCAGCGGTTGGCGGAGCGTACGCTGGAGAAAGGGCTGATCATTGTCAACACGGGCAATGGTAAGGGGAAAACGACGGCGGCGTTGGGCATCGTGTTGCGATCGCTCGGGCATGGCTATCGGGTGGCGATCGTGCAGTTCATCAAGGGAGCGTGGGAACCTGCCGAAAAGGCGGCGCTTTCGCCCTGGACGCAAGCGCAGAATGGGCAACCGCCGCAGCTTGAGTTCTACGCCATGGGAGAAGGGTTCACCTGGGAGACGCAGGATCGAGAGCGGGATATTCAAAAAGCCAAAGAAGCCTGGGCGCGGGCGATCGCCCTGTTTCAGAACCCCGACTATCGGTTGGTGCTACTCGACGAAATCAACATTGCCCTGAAGCTGGGCTACCTGACCGCTGAGGAGGTCCTGGCCGGGTTAGCGCACAAGCCACCGATGACCCATGTGATCCTGACTGGACGGGGCGCACCTGCGGAACTGATTGAGCAAGCGGATCTGGTGACAGAAATGACCCTGGTCAAGCATCCGTTTCGGGAGCAGGGCGTCAAGGCGCAAGCAGGGATCGAGTTCTGAACCGCTCCTCTCAACTTGCTGGGTGAAAAATTACTTTTTGTAGCGATCGCTACAGTTTTCCAAAAATCGGTGCTAGCTTAAACTGGTACGCTTTCATACTTAATTCAGTATCAAACCTATGGTGAGACGATCTCAGGTTCGCCAACAAATCGCCCAAACCCACCGCAGCAATCTTCGCGAAAACCTGCAACGGCGTATGGATATTGCCCGCGCCAAGGGTGACGAAGCCTTGCTGCAAAAACTGACTGCCGAAGCAGCTTATATCGGCTAAGGTCTCCCCCTCTGCTGACTCGCGTCCTGGCGTTAAAGAATTAGCCAAGCGTCAGGCATTTTCCTCTTGATTCATCCAAGCCACTCATTCTAAGAATGGGTGGTTTTTTTTGAACACAACGCTGAGCTCTAAAGAGTAGCGAGGCCTTCGAGTCCTCGCTACTCTTGTCATTTCAAGCCTTTCAAATCGTTGGAGTGCGGGTATGCCAAGGCGTTGCCTGCTCGTAGGCATAGGCCACGCTAAGCAGTACATCCTCCTTCAAGACATTGCCAATCATCTGCATCCCAATGGGTAGCCCTTGCTCATCAAAGCCACAGGGAATGCTGAGGGCTGGCAAGCCCGCCAGGTTCACTGGAATAGTCATCAGGTCAGACAGGTACATGCTCAAGGGATCGTCCGTCTTTTCGCCCGCCTTAAAGGCCGTTGTTGGCGAGGTCGGACAGATCAGCACATCCACTTGCTGGAAGGCCGATTCGAAGTCTCGCTTGATCAGGGTGCGAACTTTTTGTGCTTTGAGATAGTAGGCATCGTAGTAGCCCGCCGAGAGCGCATAGGTGCCGATCATGATGCGGCGCTTTACCTCGGCTCCAAAGCCTTGGGCGCGCGTTTTTGCATACATCGTTAGCAGGTTATCGGCCTCCTCCACGCGGTAGCCGTACTTTACCCCGTCGTACCGTGCCAGGTTGGCCGACGCCTCCGACGGCGCAATGATGTAGTAGGTCGGCAGACCATAGCGGAACTGTGGACAGGAGATCACCTGAATTTCTGCCCCTAGTGATTGCAGCACCTCAACCGCTTTGGTCACCGCTGACTCGACCACCGCATCCAACCCTTGCCCAAAGGTTTCCTTGATGATGCCAATGCGCAGCTTGCTACGGGGTTTGAAGTCGGGGCGCAAGGACGACGCATAGTCTGGAATATCAACCTTGAGACTGGTGGAGTCTTTGGGATCATATCCGGCGATCGCCCCCAACAAAATCGCAGCATCCTCCACCGTGCGCCCAAAGGGCCCAATCTGATCCAGAGACGACGCATAGGCCACCAAACCATAGCGGGAAACCAAGCCATAGGTGGGCTTCATGCCAACGACGCCACAGAATGAGGCCGGTTGGCGAATCGAGCCCCCCGTGTCGGAGCCAAGGGCGATCGGGCATTGGCCTGCCGCTACCGCCGCCGCCGATCCCCCCGATGATCCCCCCGGCACGCGCTCTAGATCCCAGGGGTTTGCTGTCACTTGATACGCTGAGTTTTCGGTGGAGCTGCCCATCGCAAATTCATCGAGGTTGGTCTTGCCAACCATCACCGCCCCCGCCGCCTTCAACCGTTGCGTCACCGTAGACTCGTAGGGCGGCACAAAGTTCTGCAAGATGCGAGACCCACAGGTGGTGCGAATTCCCTGGGTACACATATTGTCTTTGATGCCGATGGGAATCCCCGCCAGCATGCCGATCGCCTCTCCTGCTGCAATTTTTGCATCTACCTGACGCGCCTGCTCTAGCGCCTGGTCAGCCGTTACGCTCAAAAAGCTATGCAGTTTTGGTTCTAGCGCCTGCAGCGATTCGAGCGTAGATTCAGCCAGTTCGACGGCGGTTCGCTCTTTTTGAATGAGTTGTTTATGCAACTCCCGGATAGACGCCATTGGAAACTTCTCCAGCAGATTTCTGTAAAGTTGGTAGTCAATGCCTATTGGAAAACCCTAGCAAGTTTTTGACCTCCCCGCTCCTTGGCAAGCCATTCAGATACACGCTGCGTGCCGATCTAAAAACGCTCTAGAGTTTTCGGAATCCGAACGCCCCCTTGGGTTGTTCAGATTAGGTTTTTGGTTGGTCGGTTCCACCCTTTAGTCTGGAACATCGATAACATTCCAGTGTTTTGCAAAAACAAACCTAGAAAAAACCCGATATCAATTTATCAGGACTTACGCAAAACTTGCGTCATCCTGATTGAATTCGTTGAGGGTGTAGCCGCGGCGCGACCACACCCTCAACAAAATGCATCAGTCCTATTTATATCCAATCCGGTTAAATAGCCGTAAGACCTGACGATCGTTGGATGCTTCAACCGGGTTGGGTAGGCGTCGATTTTCTGGACATTTGCTCTGGATTCCAGAAAATGGCCTAGATTGTAATTTCCCAGACGGTTGAACGTCCGCTTTTCGGAAATAGTGATTAAATCTAAGGTGATTGCGCCAGTGTAATTCCCCTGTGGGGTGGGTGAGGTAGTGAATGCGTGGTTTGTGGTGGTATCTATTGATTGCCCCGGTCGCAACCGTTGGCATCTGGGGGGCGGCGGCTGTCTGGCGCACTCCGGCACTCGCTCCAGTGTTGGAAACGCCCCACTCTGAAGTGGTTGCGCTGCCAGAGGTTGAATCGTTGGACGACCTCTACGAAATTCGCGATCGCCTCCAGGCCGAGCTAGCCGATCGCCCTCCTGTGCTGATTTCCTCTCGGACGGGCATTGCCACCGCACCAACAGATCTCCTGGAGAGCTTGCAAGCCGTCGACATTCGCATTCATATCGAAGAAACGGCAAAGGAACAATGGGATGCGGCTCTCCGAGCCGGGGGGCAAGCGGCACAATTGGGCAAACCTGCGGCAGATGCGGATGATGAAAACCTCGAAGAAGCCTACACCCTCTGGAAAACAGCAATCGATTCGCTGGAGGCCATTCCTGAAGAATCCCTCTTAGCGGAACAGGCGGCAGACAAAATTGCGGAATATGAGCCGAATCTGGCGATCGCCGCCTACCGCTATGACACCGCCCGCTCCGACTTTCTGCTGCCCATTGCCGAGCAAACAGGGATGGAAAGTCGCGTCCGCATTACCGTGTGCACCCTGGAGCGCGAATGCCGCCGCTTACGGGGAGCCGAACAACCCGCCAGCCCCGCCAGCCTGATTAAAGTTCCCGTCGCGATCGCCCTGATGCAAAAGCTGACGGAAGAAAACATCGACCCAGACACAGAAATCCTGGTGACACGGGGCAACTGGACCGAAGATGCTGGAAAGATTTGGGTCGGGCAGGAGTATTCCCTCAGAAAAATCATGCTTGACATGATTAGCCTCAGCGGCAATATCGCCACCAACCAGCTCATCGATTATCTGGGTCATGATTATATCAACCAGATGTTGCGCGATCGCGGCTATACGGGCACCCAAGTGCGCACCAAATTGGTCGGGCAGCGCACCTATCCATCCAATCTGGGCAATCCGCCCAACTACATCACCTCCGACGAACTCACTGACATGATGGTGGGGATTTACAACCAGGAACATCCCGGCGATGAGCTGATCCTGGAAGGTTTGGTCAACCAGTATGACTGGGATCTGGGCTACGAAGCCGTTAAGCTCCCTGCCGTCTGGATTGGCGAAAAGACCGGGCAAAATTCTAAAGTGCTGGGCACTACGGTCGGCGTCAATATTAATGGTGAGCGCTATGTCATCACCGTCACGATTGACCATACCGCTAGCGAACCCGCCGTCAAAAGCGTGATCCAAGGTATTGTCGAGCATATTCAAGCGAACGACGGCTTCGGCAATTGAGCAGACGAAGAAGCCGCTTGAGTCATTCGTGCATCCAGCCTGAAATCTTGAGAGGATTGCAACCGCCACAGTCATGGAGACGATCGCCCTTGCCCTTCTATCGATCTGCGTCGATCCGCGTTCATCTGCCTCCCATTCTTCATTGTTCACGTCCCCCTTCGCTCCATGCCGATCCGCCGCCTACGCCCTAACGAAGTTGCTCTCTTTCGCGACCTACAGCTCCAAGCGTTAGCAGACGCCCCAACGGCCTTCCGCGAAACCCTCGAAGACGCCCAGGCTCGCTCCAACGATGAATGGCAGCAAACGGTGCGATCGCTCACCGAAGATGCGCAGCAGATCCATTTACTTGCCGAGAAAGCGGGCATCGCTGTCGGCATGATCGGGGGTATCCGCGATCGCCAGGACTCAAACCTCACCTGGGTGACCAGCTTGTGGGTTCAGAAAAATCAACGCGGGCAGGGCATCGCATCCGCCTTACTCGACACCCTCCTGCGGTGGGCGCATGCACAGAAGAAAACCCGCTTGCGCCTGCGGGTCACCGAGAGCAATGCAACGGCGATCGCCCTCTACCGTCGAGCTGGATTTCGGGAAGACGGGGGTCGCCTGCGCATTCCCTGGCACCCGTCGCTCTATGTCCTTTCCATGAGCCTGGAACTCCCTGCCGCCAGTGGGAAAAGCTACCCCGTTCATTGATGAGATGTACGGGATTTCTATCCTGAACAAACACTAGGGCTCACAAACAACGCATCACTGCAAAGATTGATTGGACCCACACTGAATTCATCAACATGCGCTATGTCATTTGCGCCCAAATCAGCCTATCCTAATCCGTATCGTCCGCCCTCCGGTAGATTCTAGCCATGCAGCGATCTTCGCCCCCGCCCGCCCGGCTCACCTATTTTCCTAAACATGCCTTCCAAATTCTCTGCCTGGTGGTCATTTTACTGGGTCTGTTTTTTCGGTTTTATAACTTAGAAAAAAAGGTGTTTTGGCATGATGAAACCTATACGGCGATCGCAGTTTCTGGCTACGAACGCGGCGATGTACGGCGGGATCTTATCCTCTCTTTAGGGCTGAATACTGAGGAGATACTAGACTACCAATCCATTGATTCCGATACGACCTGGGAAGATACCCTTGGCTCCGTTGCCGACGAAGAGCCCCAAAATTCTCCTCTTTATTTTTTGCTCTCCCGCTTTTGGGTGCAACTCACCCAACTGCCTGTTGCTTTGGGCATGCGATCGCTCTCCGTGGCTATCAGTTTGTTAGCATTTCCAGCGACATTTTGGCTCTGTCTAGAACTGTTTCAATCACCTCAAGCGGCTTGGTTGGGCACAGCCCTAATTGGAATTTCTCCGATTCATCTCCTCTATGCCCAAGAAGCCCGTCAATATAGTTTGTTGACCGTTGCTACCTTAGTCGCCAGTGCTCTACTCCTACGCGTAACACGGCAGAAAAATCTCTATCCATTACTTCTAAACTGGTGCCTTTATACAGCCCTTTGTGTCATAGGTTTATACACTCAACCCTTCTTTCTATTTGTCATGGTCGGGCATGGCATCTATGTATTATTTCAAAAACCTTTCAGCGTCAAACATATAATTTCCTACAGCCTTGCAAGTCTGTTTAGTGTGCTAGTTTATGCGCCCTGGCTCTATGTTATTCTCACGGATCTCGAAGCCATTTCTGGCTGGCGTGGCGATACCGAACTATCCTTCTCAGGCTTAATCGGTCGCTGGCTGCTGAATCTCAGCCGCATTTTTGCTGATTTTTATGTGGGTGATTCACAGAACTATGATCTTGTTTTTAGTCTGACAAATCCACTCCTCTATCTAGCCTTAGGGCTATTCTTTCTGGTTGGATACTCCTGCTATTATTTGATTCGAAAAACCCCACGGAATGTCTGGCTCTTTGTCATCACGTTGTCGGTTTTCTCAACACTATTTCTGGCGATCGCCGACTTGGTTGAAGGGGGCGTCCGTTCTACCATTCCTCGCTATATCCTGCCATCGTTTCTAGGTATTCAGTTAGCGATTGTTGCCGTCTTTGCCGCAAAGCTATTTGGCAAAACAACCTGGAAATATCAACCGGTTGTTTGGCGGGGAGCGATCGCCTTCCTTCTCACCCTCAGTTGCCTTTCCTGTCTGCAAATCAGCCAAGCTTCGGTGTGGTGGAGCAAATACAGCAACTACTACGATACGGAAGTATTAGCGCTGATTAACGATTCGCCATCGCCTGCTATTTTGGGACATGGAACCATCCGTTTGGCCTCTCTCAGCACAAGGCTGCGCGACGATGCCCTGCTGCAACTCACAGATGGCAAAACCATTACCCGCCTGCCGATTCCTGAACGGGAAAACATCTTTGTTTACGATCTGGAGGTTTATACCCGCTCGATTGTTCAGACGATCCGCCGACAGTATGGCTTCGATGCAGAGCTACTTTATAGCCAACCGTTGGGCTTTATCCACACCGACATCCAAGTGTGGCGCGTCATTCCCATCCGCAATGAGTCGCTGATTCAATCCTTTCGTGAATTAGATGCAAATGAGGGAGAAGGCAATTGAAAAGCCATGTAAGGTAATTTTTTCCAGCAATGTCCACGCATCTCAAAGCTTTATCACGATCCAGCGATCGCTTCCCATACGGTCTACCTAGGCTCTCTGCATAAAGGCTTGAATAGCATCAGCTCTGAATTCTTGAGTAGAGGCGATCGCCAGTCTTTGCAGGTCTAGATCAGGAAGCCAACCACTGCGGAGAGTTTGGCCATACTCATTCGTTTCCTCATCCAGACGGTACACATGGATTTCACTATCAATCCAGAACCAAACTTCGGGGACATGAAGCGCTGCGTAGCGCTTCAGTTTGGTTGCTCGTTCGCCTGTAATCACAACTTCAACAGCGAGGTCTGGAATCGATTTCCGTTTTTCAAAGCAGTAAGCTTTGTTGGCCTGGGCGCTGGCCGTAGCAGGTATCTCAATACTGAAATCTTCTAGTCCAACAAAACGAATGAGCTGTTCCAACATGTACATTTCCAGTAAATAGCCTAAATTACCGGCAATGAGGCCATGGAGGTCTGATACGGTCAATAGCTCTACCTCGCCTTGAAGATAAGACACTCTAACGCCTTGAGGAGCTAAGACGTTTTGAATAGTCTTGAATTCTTCCCAGTTAATTGCTGAGTGGATGAAATATTGCTCTGTGGTGGGTGGTTTGTTGGGTGATTGAACCATAGTCACCTCACGCAGTTAGCTGCACTGATTCATTCTACAAACATTGAGAGCGCGATCGCGGTGATGCAATGATCGCCATCAAACCAGTCCAAATCGCGATCGCCCCCTTCGCCGATGCCATAGCAATCGCCTGGCAAATCCAACCGGAGAAACCCAAAATACTAGAATACTTGCCTTGCTATTCATATCTGCCTAAGCAGCAAGGACTGCAAAGTTGATGAGGTCAACTTAGACTCACTTTAGACTCATCTACCTTAATGCTGTACGAGCATGGAGGGATTCGAACCCCCGACCCTCAGAACCGGAATCTGATGCTCTATCCACTGAGCTACATGCCCTCGGGTACCTAGCGAGTATAGCACCTAATTTCCGTACCGATGGGGGGAGGTATCCGATTGCGCGTAAGCACCGGATTCCGTTACCCTGCCTTTGAAGAATATCCTGTAGGCAATTGTGATGAAAAGGGTGTGCGATCAGCACTATTTCTCAAGATCCGGCAACATTTTCAGGGTGAGATTTCGTCAACCCCAATAAGCCTAGGACAGATCTACTATTGAAGGAAGACAAATTACAAAATATATGCATTGAACCTACATAAGCCGCGACTGTATGAACTATCGATTGTCGGAATAAATTTGTTGGAATAAACCTGGTCGGAGCGATCGCCTTTCACCCTCTAGCCTTTTGCCTTGTAACAATCCTCTCAATGATCCTGATTTTGGGATGTCCCACCCAAATCCACTCCAAATCTTCAAACACTGACATCCGTAACATTCTTCGCCTCGTGCATCTTCCCGCCCTCTGTCAACCTCTCACTCCTCTGTGCAGCCGTGCTCCCCTTTGAATTCATCATCATCGGCAAGCCAGTCTCTCACCAGACTAAGGACAAACAGCGCCTCCGAGATTGGAAGGCGAAGGTACGCCATGTTGCGGAAAACCACTGGCCCCACTCCAATCCGCTAGGCGACTCAATGCAAGTTACCATTACGCACTATTACGATGCGCCCCATGGAGAAGAAGGCGTCCCTGACAGTGACAATATTGTGAAACCTGTCCGGGATGCTCTGAATGGGGTTGTTTATGTAGATGACTATCAAATCACAGATTTTATGAGTCGCCGTCGCAACCTCAACCGCTCATTCCGTGTCAAGGGGATGTCTTCTGCCTTGGCAGAAGGGTTCTGTGCGGGTGCAGAATTTCTCCATGTTAAGATCGAAGTTGCTCCAGATCCGTCTGAGCTAAATTAAAGTTCTTGGTCGAATCACTTAATTTTCTAGTTCCTAATTATGAGTTACCGCAAACATCAAACGCCCTTAGAGCACCGACGTGTTTTGCAACTGGCGAGAGAGTACCGTCAGCAGGGTTTTGATGTCACAATCTACCCTGCATCAGAAGATCTACCGACAGAGTTGGCACAGTGTCCGCTCGACTTGGTTGCAAAAGGGGAAGACAAAGTTATTGCCATTGAGGTTCGCACCCGCGAAAACCTAACGCTCAATGGATCTGAAGATCTGCGACGGATGGCCGGGAAAATAGAATCCTTGCCAAAGTGGGACTTTCAGCTAGTTGTCACCAACCCGCGTCGACCGCAGGCGAGCTAGAACAGCCCTTTTGCCATTGATGCTTTGACGATAATTGGGATTCCCGACTTTGCTGCGGGAATTGTCGCTTTTGTTTGGCTGAAAATCCATAGAAAAACAATCTGGAATTTTCGGTCCCTAAACCTCTCTGTTTTTTTCTAGCCCAACGCATTGGGATTAGGACAGGCCACATTTTTGAAAGCCCTGCGCTGTGGGGCTTTCAAAAATTCGGTTGAGTTTCACCTCAGCATGTCGTGCTATGTAAACTTGCAACTTGGAAAACGGGCGATCGCCCTCCCAACCTCGCCTTTATGTTTCCTCTCCCATCAAGTCTCGCATCGCCTGAATAAGCGAATTGCCGCCCAGGATGTAAGACGCGTTGGGATGATCCTGAAACACACGGGTATTGCCAACCAGAAGCGCAATGCCAACGGTAGTTTGCAAAATACCGAGGGAAATCCGACGCTTTCGCCGTTTTTTAGGCTTACGGCTCATCTCTCGGGATGCTTCCAGATGCTCGACCAAAGTGGCCTGCATCTGCGAAAACTGCTGGACGAGCATTTGAGTATCGGTTGGCAAGGTTTTCAGAGAATCTGAAGGCTCGCTATTGGCGGGTTTCGGAGGCGTATCTGGGTCTTGAGTCGCTTGCATTTTGCGATACTCAGCCAGCAGCCGTTCCCATTCTCTCCCAGAAGGCATGAGGGGTAAGAGGCTACGGCGTTCGCTTTCGACCAGCGATCGCGATGGATGTTCCAGCTCTGTCTGAAGTTGGTCAAACTCCTCTGGTGATAACGTCCTGGCATTGTCGATCAAGCGGTTGAGTTCGGTAGCGACCTTGGGGTGTTGCAGCAGCGTAATGAGTTGCTGACTGAGGCGATTGACTTGGGCCTGGCGATCGCCCAAATCCTCTCCACCATTCCGCAGCCGAATCATCGCTTTCTCCCACTGTTTCAAGGTTTCCAGCGTGACACGCAAGTTCGCTTCCATAGCTTCCACAACCCAGTTTGATCAACAACTCATACTAAATCCGGATTAGAGAACCATTTATATTTTCTGTGAAATGCTAGCTGAGCCAGCATTTCACAGAAAATATATCGGGGTTTGCTATTCGGACTCGCTATCATCCCCACGTTAGGCGATCGCCAGCAACAGCCTACTCTACAGCTCCTTAATTTTCCCCCTTACCCGACAGCTACAGGCGCAAGGGGCAAGATTTATAGCTATACCGTCAACCATCGAGAGGTCGGGGTATGCTGAGGGGGACGATTTGCAGTATGACATCGCGGTATGCCGCAAAAAATTCTATTTGTTTGTCTGGGCAACATTTGCCGATCGCCCTCTGCTGAAAATGTAATGAATCGCCTGATCGAGGAGCGCAATCTGCAGGACAAAATCCTCTGCGACTCTGCTGGCATTGGTGCATGGCATGTGGGTAATCCGCCCGATCGCCGGATGGCTGCTGCTGCTCGCCAAAAGCTGGGCATGGAACTCAAAGGCGCTGCTCGCCAATTCCAACCTAGCGACCTGGATGACTTTGACCTCATTCTGGCCATGGACCGCGAGAACTATAGCGATATTATGCGCTGGGACAAAGATGGAGGCTATGGCCACAAGGTCAAGATGATGTGCAGCTACTGCAGCACCTACTCCGACGACGAAGTTCCCGATCCCTACTATGGCGGTTCGGAGGGCTTCAACTATGTGCTGGATTTGCTGATGGATGCCTGTTCTGGCCTACTAGATAAGTTGGAAGCACAACAAGAACGGTAAGCAGCTTTACTGAGTGAGGAGATTTCTCGCCTTCGCGCGTCTCTCCCTACTCCCTAAGTACAGGACAAAAAATCGAACCCTCGGCTGAAAGTCTTGATTTTGTTCTGTATTCAGCTCTACTCCACGAGATGGTGATCCATCGCAAAGCGCACCAACTCAGCACGGTTGTTGGTTTCGGTCTTGCGCAGGAGATTGCTGACATACTTCTCGATAGTGCGCGGGCTGAGGTGGAGGCGATCGCCAATTTGGGCATTGGATAGCCCATCGGAGAGCAACCGCAGCACCCCCTGCTCTCGATTGGTGAGGTGCAGCGCAATTTCGAGCGCTAGGTTGCGGGCTTCTTCGGTGAGCGCCGTCTCTTCACTTGCAACAGCGGCAGCAGGCGGCGGCGGCATAGCAAGTGCCCGCATGCGTAGCTCCGTTTCGATGAGTTGCGATCGCTCCAACAGATTGCGAATCACAGCATCCAATTCTTTCAGGTCAAAGGGTTTGGGCAAGTACACATCCCCACCGAGTTGGTAGCCGCGAATTCGCGACTCGGTTTCATGGTGTGCCGTCAAGAAGACCACGGGTAGCAAGCGAAATGCTGGGCGTTGACGCACCCGCCGCACCAGTTCAAATCCATCCATTCGGGGCATGGCAATGTCGGTCACGATCAGGTGGGGATAGGCATTATCCAGTTTTTCCAATGCCTTTTCGCCATCTTCAGCCATGAGCGTAAAGTAGCCTTGCAGCTCAAGATAGTCGCTAATCGCGAGACGCGTTCCCAAATCGTCGTCTACCACCAGAACAGTGAGTGCCATATTGAGTCATTTATTCACTTTACGACTGTGCTTCCAATCTTCTAGGAAAAGCCAGAATCCGTTGGTGTGACGGATATCTTTTCACTCGCTTCGGGTAGGTTCGATCGCCATTGCTGGAAGCTTTGACCCTGCACAACGAACCGACCTAGCTTTTCCCACCTACCGAATCAAACTGCAAACTCCATACTCAGCGCTGGCTCGCCCCTACTATTGCACTCCCTAGGCTTTGGCTGCACCGATGGTGCACGACCTGCGATTCGACAGCAACAGAAAGGGTTGGACAGGCGAAAAACTGACACATGACTACCGCTGTTTGGGAGCGGGCGATCGTCAAAATATGACCAAAGCTAAGCACAACGGACTCGGTCAACTCCAATACGCAGGGTTAGCTTCCTCATCACCGCCCCAAGCTCGACAGAAACGGCATAGATCCAGTCTGACCGGTCGACTCTAACTAGACCGCATTCCGGTTCAATCGGACGCCTCCTATCGATCAATCGAATCACCAGACAAGAAAAATGCGTCATCCAATTAAATCGTAAGTTTCTTTTCGGTCGTCCAACCGATTTGTAGCAATTTTGTAATAAGAGAGATCAATTCAGCTCACGGCTCCAACACTCCACAGACAGCCCATTCTTCCACATCTCGCCCCACTGGAACCGTTGTCAGGCTTGCATCGTCGCAGAACAGTAACCCTCCTGCTGATCATCATTTCCTCTGTCACTTCCTACCCTTTACTGCCGTTTTTTCGTAATTTCCACCATCTTCCCCTATCTTCGCGCCGCAATCGTATCGATTTATCTCTCAACTGTGTCGATTTATCTCTAAAGTGAACAAAGATGAATGTGGCAGCGAAATAGCACGACCCATGACGGCAGCCCAGGTCAATGACCTTTGTCCTCAAACATGAAGCGATCCAATAAATTCTGAAGGTTGCTTCTCCATTTCACTCTTCCCGTTCTTAATATCCTTTTAGAAAAAATAATGTGGCGTAGGAGTAACACAGG
Organism: Vacuolonema iberomarrocanum LEGE 07170; assembly: GCA_015207365.1. GTDB lineage: Bacteria > Cyanobacteriota > Cyanobacteriia > Elainellales > Elainellaceae > Vacuolonema > Vacuolonema iberomarrocanum. The sequence continues at coordinate 87,383 of JADEXA010000021.1, read as the reverse complement.
CGTGCAGGATACATCAAACACCAGAAGCGCAATGACAACACAACGTCCCAAAAAGGAACCCATCAAAGTTGGCGTCATCGGTGTAGGCAATATGGGTCAGCACCACACGCGAGTACTCAGTTTGCTCAAAGACGTAGAACTCGTGGGCATCTCCGACGTAAATCTAGAGCGTGGGCTAGACACGGCCAGCAAATACCAAGCCCGCTTCTTTGAGCAATATCAAGACTTACTCCGGCATGTCGATGCTGTCTGCATCGCCGTCCCGACACTTTTACACCATGAAGTTGGCATGACCTGCCTCCAGATGGGAGTGCATGCGCTGATTGAAAAGCCCATCGCTGCCAGCATCGCAGAAGCAGAATCCCTGGTGAATGCTGCCGCAGAAACCAACTGTATTCTGCAAGTTGGGCATATCGAGCGCTTCAATCCGGCCTTTCAGGAGTTCAGCAAAGTCCTTAAGACAGAAAAGATTCTGGCGCTTGAAGCTCATCGCATGAGCCCCTATTCCAACCGTGCCAACGATGTTTCTGTCGTGTTGGATTTGATGATTCACGACATCGACTTGATGCTAGAAGTAGTGGGTGCGCCTGTCGTCCAGCTCACCGCAGCCGGAAATCGTGCGAGTGATTCGGGTCATTTGGATTATGTCACCGCTCACTTAGGGTTTGCCAATGGCGTCGTCGCAACCCTGACGGCCAGCAAAGTAACCCATCGCAAGATTCGGCGGATTGCGGCTCATTGCCGCCATTCCCTCACCGAAGCTGACTTTCTGAAAAACGAGATTTTGATCCATCGCCAAACCACAGCTAACTGCCTTGCAGACTATGGTCAGGTGCTCTATCGCCAGGATGGGTTGATCGAAAAGGTGCATACCAGCAATATTGAACCGCTTCATGCCGAGCTTGAGCACTTTGTCAACTGCGTGCGCGGCGGCGAGCAGCCCTCGGTCGGCGGTGAGCAAGCACTCAAGGCGCTGCGGCTCGCGAGCTTAATTGAACAGATGGCGCAGGATGGCAAAGTCTGGCAGCAGCAGGAGATTCTGGCGGCTACATCCGAGTTCTCTGCAGTCATGGCGGGCTAGTCCTCTGGCAGGACTTACGCAAAGCTTGCGTAATCCTGAGTAAATTTGTTGATTTTGTGGCCGCGACGCGGCCACAAAATCAACAAAATGCGTAAGTCCAGTCTGGTTTCGCTGAATTTAATGGTCAAAATAGTTGGCGATATGCCAGTATTTTGGCGGAATGCGCCTGTCTGCGTTTGCATATGTTGGCAGTGGTTTCCAATCCATTGAAACCGTTCATAGGGTTCTCCTACCTTTGTTTTCTCCGATGGTTGTTCTTTCCCTAAGTAGCTCGGCATGATGAAAAACCAGACCCTAAAAACCTGTGCCGCCCGCAGCGCGGGCGGCACAGGTTTTTAGGGTTTTAGGTTTAATTGCACCTGCCAAATTACGACGGGTGAGAAACCTGGAGTCTGCGTTTAGAATGTGTAGCGAAGTTATCTAAAGTAGCGCAGTTATCTAAACGCTGGGCAGGCCGATTTTGCCTGCTGGTCTCGATCTTTTTTGGCAACCATGCCCTATGCGGAAAGCCCATCGGCGATCGCCCTCTTCACCACCCCCTTCGTCATCCCAATCTCGCGCCTCCAAAGTGCGGGTGAAGCTGTGGGTGAAGGATCGCAAGCGGCAGACCAAAGAGGCCAAGGCGATCGCAGCGGAGGCGGCAGCCGTGGAGTCCACGGCAACTCCCGCCCGCCCCAAAGTCAATGTCTTGATAGCGTCGCAGAAACAACCCACTCCTTACTGGGAAGAGGAACGTCCGCCCAAAGAGGACAACGGTTCCGTAGACGATGGTGGAGGAGTACGGCTGTTGGTTGCCCCCGATCAGAAACCAAGGCAACGGAAATTTTTCTTTGACCTGTTGATGAGCGGGGTCTGGCTGAGCCTCAGCGGTGGCGTTTTGGTGGGAACCTGGATTGCGCTACAACTGGTGATCAATCCCGGTTCAGTCGGTTGGCTCAGTTGGCTATTCCCCGAATGGGGACGGGAAGCAGAGTTGCATGCACGGGACGCCCCCAAGCCCCTGGACGAGCTAGCCGCGATCGCCCAGGAAACAGGCTTACAGTTTGGCACCCCGATTAACCTCCATCCCCATGGACAACCCGCCAACCGTTCGACCTTGATGATTCCTGTCACAGCCTCCCCTCAGGGATGCAGCGGCAGCGGTTGTGGGCGGATTGTGGAATTGCGCGTCTACCATGCCGTCGAAGACTCCTGGCGCGAGCAACATTACCAATTGGGCGATCGCATTGCCGTCGAGGGACCCGATGAGTTTTTTGTGACCGCGCCCCTAGTGCAGGTAACATCCCTGGGACCGGGGTCTTCCCGTGCCTTGCCCCTCCACAAGGTCGAGCGCTTTACGGTGCAGCCATCAGAGCATGGCATCTGGTTTGCGGTGAGCGGCGAGCATCGGATTGGGCGCGATCGCCTCCGATTCGGACAGATTGGCTGGTATGACTTCCGCCGACAACGCCTGGGGCTGGATGAGCCCTGGACGAGCCCCAACGGGTCGCGGCCTCGCTGGACATCTATCACCGGCAATGAAATCCCCGAACTGGTGATTGACCAAACGGTTGGCTTAGAACCCCGCTATCTGGTTTATTTCCTGCGTCCCCCAGCAAATGGCCGGTCGCTCAATCTCGAAGCCATTTCTCTGCAGCAAGTTCCCCTGGCCAATCGCTCCTATGAAAATGCCTTGCTGTTGGCACAGCATGGCTTGTGGTCACCGGCGCTGGACGTACTGGAATCGCTCAAGCAGCAATACAGCGATGATTGGCCGGCCTATGCCCAGGCGCAGTTGGATTTGGTGGCGCTCCATGCCGAGGTGACGCAGCGCAATGCCGAGCGCGACTGGGCCAACGCCGGACAAGACTTGATCGCCATGTTGATCGACGGGCAATGGGAAAATAGCTGGGCCTTTTTAATGGCAGAGCTACCGCGTGAGAACTCGGTTTCGCAGGTATTGCAGGAAGATCAGCGATCGCTCTGGCGGCGCGTCGAGGCGGCGGTGCGGGTCAGCCCCAACCGTACCGCCGTCCGCAATTGGGCCAGTTTGATGCAATATCTGCGGGGTGGAAGGGATGCGGCGATCGCCCAACTGCAAGGCTCTGATAGCGTAACCCCCGTTTCCTTGAACCGTCAGCAGCGCAATATTCTGCAGCAACTCGACAATGCCCTCCTCTCCCGAACAACCACCACTACACCCACCGCCAACTTCTACGGCACCGCCACACCAGTGACAGCACCGGCGGCCAACGATTGGCAGCAGGCCGATGGGACAGCCCCAACCCTGGAGCCATCGGCCCAGTGGTACCGCATCCGTGTCGAAGCCGTGCAGGGCAGCGAGACATGGGAGCGATCGCCCTTCCCCACCCTCCTCGGCACAGGAGCAACCCCGCGCTACTTATGGCGGCAACTGGGCTTCGATCGCCACACCGAAATCATCCTTTCCTCCTGGAATGCAGCCGGACAGCGTCAGACGCGTCAAACGACCGTTCAAGGATTACGGTGGGAAAATGGCTCCCTCGAACTGCTGGTGATGGCAGAGGAAATGACGGCCCCGCCACCAGCCAACGACCTCCGCGAGGTCGAGTCGAGCGATGATGAACCAGAAACCCCGACCGTGATCTCACCCATCGCCCATAGTCGGTCTGCGCTCCAGTGGCAATTCCCCGACCGCATTTCCCTCAACGCGGCTATAAACGATGACCCAGCGTTGGCAGAAACCCTCGCCCAAACCTTGTCAGACACCCTACAAGAAACGGGCGCACTCACCCTGGACTGGCAAAACTGGGGCACAGCTCCGTTATATGGCTTGGGCAACTGGACCGTGCAGCAGATAGAGCTGACGGGGGACGATCGCCCAGAGCTAATCATTCCGCTTTCCCAGGAACTCCCCTTTGTCAGCAGCGTATCGCCCCAGGGAAATCTAATCATTTCGAGCCAGGGTCGCATGATTTATAGCGAGATCGGTGCGCAGGCCGGGCAACCCATTTTGGCGATCGCTACGATGTCAAATGGCGATCGACCCATGATCATCACCCAGCAAAACGGACGCTACCGACTGCATCGCTGGTCCGACCAATCCCAGCGGTTCGAATAGGCCGCTCCGATAAAAAAGCGCACATCTCTGGCATCTTGCTCTATCGTTTGAGCAGCCCATTCGATCTCCGCTGTCGCCTTGACTCCACCGTCCCCTGCGCCTCGCAATCGTACCCTGCGCCTCACGGATGCTGAGCGATCGTGCTATCGTCAGCGTCTTCTCCAACTCCACCAATCGGCATCCGTGACGGAGCTGCTGAACCGCACCGTTTGCCAAGATTTGTTCGACCTGTTGCCCTGGCTGCCGTCCCAGTGGGTTGATTTGCTCATCCTCGACCCACCCTACAACCTCACCAAACGCTTCCGGCATCACCTCACACGGCGGCAATCGCTCGCTCAATACCAGGACTGGGTCTTGAGTTGGCTCACGCCGTTGTCCCACACCCTCAAGCCCACCGCATCCATCTATCTCTGCGGCGATTGGCAGTCGTCCCCTGCCCTCTATGCTGCTGCCGCTGAACATTTCACCATCCGCAACCGCATCACCTGGGAGCGCGAAAAAGGACGGGGCGCACGAAAAAATTGGAAAAACAACGCCGAAGACATCTGGTTTTGTACCCAGTCCGCCGATTACTACTTTGATGCGGATGCGGTGCGGGTCATGCGCCGGGTCACGGCTCCCTACACCGACGACCAGGGCAATCCCAAAGACTGGCACCACACTCCCCGAGGAAAATTTCGCCTCACCGCTCCCTCAAACCTGTGGACCGATATCACCATCCCCTTCTGGTCGATGCCCGAAAATACAGAGCACCCCACGCAAAAGCCAGAAAAGCTAATCGCCAAGCTGATCCTTGCCAGCACCCCACCTGGGGCGATCGTGCTCGATCCCTTTCTGGGTTCGGGAACCACCTCCGTGGTCGCCAAAAAACTCGATCGCCAGTTTGTTGGCATCGAGCTAGATGAGTATTATGCCTGCCTAGCTGAAAAGCGCCTGGAGCATGCCACAAGCGATCGCCGCATCCAGGGCTATGGCGATCGCATCTTTTGGGAACGAAACAGCCAGCCCACCGACTCCAGCTCCCGCAAACAGCCCTATTCGCCAGATAGCGTTGCGCCCCGCTCATCCCTGAAAGAGTAATACCAATTCAACGAAAACCAAAACCAGATAATTCTTTAAAGGGTGCGCGGCCTTTAAAGAATTATCTATAAGTAGCTCGGCACGATGAAAAACCAGACCCTAAAAACCTGTGCCACCCGCGCTGCGGGCGGCACAGGTTTTTAGGGTTTTAGGTTTAATTGCACCTGCCAACTTAGTGGATTCTTAGCGAATTGGCATCATTCTCACGCTGAACCACAACTTCCGTTGCATGCGCCAGAAAACATCTCCATCAATGCGACTTCTTCCAAATCAAAAAGGTCGAGGCTAGACACCCCGACCCAACTCAATGAAACATTCAAGCATTTTGAAGAAAGCCGCAGAACCATCTCAACCCAAGACGCTTGGTGAAGATGAAAACCATCTTGCAATTGTTAAGATTTGTTACCTTCTTTGCTCGCTGTTTGGATGTACAGAATGAGCAAGAATACAACTGGAACGAACACAAACAGCAAGCTTGCTACGAACCCTAGATCGTTGACTGGCATTTGAAATCGCCTCCCCGCTTATCCAGAGATATTGACCTACAGCCTAAGAATATCACCGAAGATGGCTTCCAGGTAAGTTCACCGTCGCCAATCGCCGCTGACCGATGCAGCACCATAGCGGCTACGGTCGGAAACTGGTAAACGCTACGGCTTTGTTTTCACCGTCACCGGACCATTAACCAGCGTTTGGCAAGCCAGCCGATAATTATCAGGCTTGTTCTTCAGCTTCCGCTTCTCCACCTCTGTTAGAGGTGATAGGTTTTCCATCCCTTCTACAATTTCCACAATGCAAGTACCGCATTGTCCGTAGCCTCCACAGTTCATCATTTTTCCGACAAACTTGTAGATATCGACGCCATTTTCAATGGCTTTTAAGCGCAGATTCGCTCCATCCGCTGTTACAACCTCGCGATCTTCGTTAAGAAACTTAATCATCGAAAAACCTGCCGATTTATGGCTGAACTCACTACTTTGTATGGTCGAGGGTTCAGAAACCGATTCCAGACCTGAACCATAGGGCGATCGCCCGCTGACAACGTGATTCTCCCAGGAAACCGCCTCCCTTAGAATCCCTTGTTCCAAACGATTCATCACCCCTCACGCCTGACCTGACGCTCGTGTTCTGGACATACGCAAAACCTGACGGTTTGTGGCCTGCAAGGCTTGAGCTGTAAGCCTTCTACCAGAAACAGCAACGTCCTGCCAATCACACAGCCGATCCTTGCATTTGCGTATGAATGATAGTTACACTTTGTCATACACTTTCATTTTTACAACCTAGCATCAACCTGTGGTTCAATCGCTCGCCTTTGGTTTTAAATTTCAGACGACGGAATCTAGAACCCTGCGGTTGGGAATTGAGCACAGGGCGATCGCGTTTCAGATGCCTGATTCTGGTAGTCTTACTAGTATCTGGCAGCTTAAATAAATAAGGCTCAAGAAAGCGTTGAAATCATCGAATAAATAGGAGGAGCGTAGTCGATGGGACTACCGTGGTATCGCGTACACACAGTCGTACTGAACGATCCCGGACGACTGATTGCTGTACACCTGATGCACACCGCTCTGGTTGCAGGATGGGCAGGCTCTATGGCTCTTTACGAGCTGGCTGTGTTTGATCCAAGCGACCCGGTGTTAAACCCCATGTGGCGTCAAGGCATGTTCGTTTTGCCGTTCATGGCACGCCTGGGAGTAACGGGATCATGGGGCGGCTGGGACATTACAGGTGCAACAGGCGTCAATCCCGGCTTCTGGTCGTTTGAAGGCGTCGCCGCCGCACATATTATTCTGTCTGGTTTGTTGTTCCTAGCTGCCTGCTGGCACTGGGTTTACTGGGATCTAGAACTGTTCAGAGATCCGCGTACGGGTGAGCCCGCATTGGACTTGCCTAAAATGTTTGGCATTCATTTGTTCCTTTCTGGACTGCTCTGCTTTGGTTTTGGAGCGTTCCACCAAACCGGACTCTTTGGTCCAGGAATGTGGGTATCTGACCCATACGGTATAACCGGGAGCATGCAAGCCGTCGCTCCAGCTTGGGGACCAGAAGGCTTTAACCCCTTCAACCCGGGTGGCGTCGTTGCTCACCACATTGCTGCCGGTATCGTCGGTATCATTGCAGGCTTGTTCCACCTAACCGTACGTCCTCCCGAGCGCCTTTACAAAGCGCTCCGGATGGGGAATATCGAAACGGTACTCTCGAGTAGTATTGCCGCTGTGTTCTTCGCCGCCTTTGTGGTCGCAGGAACCATGTGGTACGGCAGTGCGACCACCCCAATCGAGCTGTTTGGCCCGACCCGCTACCAGTGGGATAGCAATTACTTCCAGCAGGAAATCGATCGTCGGGTTCAATCATCTCTGGCTGATGGAGCCTCTCTAGAAGAAGCGTACTCGGCTATTCCTGAGAAATTGGCCTTCTACGACTATGTCGGCAATAACCCTGCCAAGGGTGGCTTGTTCCGTACCGGTGCGATGAACAACGGTGATGGGCTAGCTGAAGCCTGGTTGGGACATCCTGTCTTTAAGGATGGCGAAGGTCGTGTGTTGACGGTGCGTCGTATTCCCAACTTCTTCGAGAACTTCCCTGTCGTTCTGACAGACGCCGATGGTGTGATTCGTGCGGATATTCCATTCCGTCGGGCAGAGTCGCGCTACAGCTTTGAGCAGGTTGGTGTAGCAGCATCCTTCTACGGTGGTGCACTCAACGGCCAAACCTTTACGGATCCAGCTCTTGTTAAGCAATACGCCCGGAAAGCGCAGTTGGGTGAAGTCTTTGAATTCGATCGCGAATCCATTGAGGCAGACGGTGTATTCCGTACGAGCCCGCGGGGATGGTTTACCTTCGGTCATGCCGTTTTCGCTCTTCTGTTCTTCTTTGGTCACATCTGGCATGGTTCCCGTACGCTGTTCCGGGATGTGTTCGCCGGAATCGACCCCGACCTCGCCGAAGAGCAGGTGGAATGGGGTTACTTCCAGAAAGTGGGTGACAAGTCCACTCGTCGTACCGAGCCTGTTTAGGACTCGTTGATTCATTGAGTGGAAATTTGTGGGGGTCTTCTCTGCGTAACTTTTTCGTTAAGTTGCCAAGACAACTCCCTTTTCCCACTCTTTTTCCCTACACTGGGAAGTACGGTCGGCAGTACAGGAGATATTCCATGGAAAGTGTAATTTACGTGCTCTTCTTGGCGGGAGCGTTGGGCGTATTGTTCTTTGCGATCGCCTTTCGTGAACCCCCTCGCATTCAGAAATAGTTTCATCCGTTTTGTATTAGACGTATTTGCAGTCTTGGATGCCAAACGATGCGTTGTGGGTAAAACCCTAAGCAACGGATGATCGATGAGAAATCAGCGGTATCCATTTTAAAAAATTGCAGTACCATGACAGAGCCAAAGGTCAAGTCTTTGGCTCTTTGTTTATATAAAGCGATTGTTCTGGGCGATCGCGACATTTCTCGCACTTCTCGCTAGTTTAGAGACACGAACAAATTTAGAGGGATCTTATAAAATCCAGCTATTGCGTTTCGACTCTAAACAGCCGTGCTCTCAGATCACACCTATTCCGTTTCGATCCTGTGGGCATACGCTATATTTTGGCGGTCTACCCAGAAAACTGAGTTTGCTTCGCTCACTCTAGAGGTTGAGTCCCATGCGCTGCCCATTTTGCCAATTTCCTGACAACCGAGTTCTAGAATCGCGCTCTGCTGAAGGTGGACAAAGTGTGCGGCGGCGTAGAGAGTGTCTCAGTTGTCATCGACGCTTTACAACCTATGAGCGGATCGAGTTTGTTCCGATTGCTGTCATTAAGCGCAATGGCGATCGCGAATCCTTTGATCGCACCAAAGTCCTACGCGGGATCATCCGAGCCTGCGAGAAAACAGGCGTTTCCAACGTTCAGCTAGAAGCCCTCGTCGATGAAATTGAAGCCGAACTGCAGCAGCGCTCCATACGAGAAGTCGAAAGTAATGAAATTGGCGAATTGGTACTGAAGCGTCTGCAACAACTCAACGAAGTTGCCTATGTTCGCTTTGCATCTGTTTATCAACAGTTTCAGGGTATTCGTGATTTTGCAGAAGCCCTCAATCATCTACAAAATACTCAGGATACGGGTACCCGGCGGCAAGTGTTTCGTCCCACCAGTAACGTGCTAGAAGATGGGAACCATGAATCCCCTTCATCGGCAGCCACTCGATAAGGGCTGAGGGTTCACAAAAAATTAGAGCCTGGTTTCTAACCCTTCATACGCTTGAATAAGAGAATTGCAACGACTGAAGTAGCAAAGCTTTTGGCGATCGCTTTGCCGCAACTGACCGTCTCATTCACAAGCAACGATCCATTGAAGTAATTGGCCACTACAGTCGCGGACTTTACAAAACGCAATCATTCCCAATTCTTGAAACAATTTCAAGATCTGAGATATCTGTTATCCCGCCGTTCAACTGATCTCAGCTAAGCCGATGTATCACGGTTTGCATTGTCCCAGATTGCCTGATAAGGCTGTCAATGGGTTGGAAATAAGAGTTGTATTCCTCTGACCACCTGAAGAAACGACCCAGTCTAAACCCGTCGGTCTTCTCTAAACAGGATGCGAAGAAGGGATCTAATTGGGTTATGATATATCTTCCAGGGTCAGTTTGCATCTAAGTCGCTGTCGCCTACAATTGGGTGGCGGCCTTTGTGGAGTGGCCGAAACGTTGTCTAGCCAGCGCATAGACAGGAGAACATAAGTAATTACGGAGACAAACCCCGGGACACGATTAGCATGGTCAATCAGCAAACAATAGATATTGGTTTTACTCACGAGGATTTTGCCGCCCTTCTCGACAAATATGATTATCATTTCAACCCTGGAGATATCGTTGCAGGGACGGTGTTCAGCTTAGAACCCAGAGGGGCACTGATTGACATTGGTGCTAAGACCGCTGCTTACATCCCCATCCAGGAGATGTCCATCAACCGGATTGAAACGCCGGATGAGGTACTGCAGTCCAACGAGACGCGAGAATTTTACATTCTTTCCGATGAGAACGAAGAAGGACAGTTGACGCTGTCGATTCGTCGGATTGAATACATGCGGGCATGGGAGCGGGTACGCCAGCTCAAGGCCGAGGATGCAACGGTACGCTCCAGCGTATTTGCGACCAACCGTGGTGGTGCCCTGGTGCGAATTGAGGGATTGCGCGGGTTTATCCCTGGTTCTCACATCAGCACCCGCAAGCCGAAGGAAGATTTGGTGGGTGAAGAGCTTCCCCTCAAGTTCCTGGAAGTGGATGAAGATCGTAACCGTCTGGTACTCAGTCATCGCCGTGCTTTGGTTGAGCGCAAGATGAATCGCCTCGAACTGTACGAAGTGGTGGTTGGTACGGTACGTGGTCTCAAGCCCTATGGGGCCTTCATCGATATTGGTGGTGTCAGTGGTTTGCTCCACATCTCCGAAATTTCGCATGACCATATTGATACGCCCCACAGCGTCTTCAATGTGAACGACGAAGTGAAGGTCATGATTATCGATCTGGATGCCGATCGTGGTCGTATCTCGCTCTCGACCAAGCAACTGGAACCTGAACCCGGCGACATGGTGAAGAATCCAGAGATTGTCTATGACAAGGCAGAGGAGATGGCGGCGCTGTACCGCGAGAAGATGATGCAAGCGCATCAGCCTTCGGAGATGATGGTTGAAGATGAACCGGTATCGGCAGCTGATGATACTGCAGCAACAGAGGAAGTCGTAGCGTCGGCAGAATAATGCTTACGGCCTTGGTATAGCTGCAACATAGTTTGCTGTGAAACGGAGAAGCCCTAGAGCTTCTCCGTTTTGCTTTGTGATGTCGTGCGGGCGATCGCCTCTTTCGTCGGATGCGTTTTGATGTGTCCTACCTAATTGAGCAGGCTGTTGTGGGAGCATACTGAGTACAGGACAAAACCCAGAACACCCTTGATTTTGTCCTGTACTTAGGGGAGCGTAATAGACTAGGAGTACAGCGATCGCATCTATACCCATGACCAACACAAACCCCCAGTTCTGGAATATTCAACGCTTCCTCAAAACCCTGTGTTTTTTTGAAGCGATTCCGCTGGTCAATCGATTACCTTTCTTGCGCGATCGGGTGAGAAGTTCTGGAACAACTAACGCTCCACCCAGTCCCCCAGCAACCCATTCCCCTAGTGAAGAAATGTCGAAAATTTTGTTTGACTACACCCAATTGGATACTCCAGTAGAAGGAATTTGGGGCAGCCTGGATGATGTCGTCATGGGTGGTGTCAGTGAGAGTAAGGTTCAACAAAAAGACGGGAGTTTGTGTTTTGAAGGGAACCTTTCAACCGCAAATTCTGGTGGTTTTACATCCATTCGAACGCGCAATTTCGAACCCTCACTTAATTTGTCCGATTGGGTAGGGATAGAACTGCACCTACAGGGGGATGGCAATCGCTACAAGTTTTTTCTGCGTAGTGAAACCCGCTGGGATGGGGTTGCCCACGCCCAGTCCTTTGACACAAGAGAAGGTGAATGGATCACGGTTCGCTTACCCTTTTCAGAGTTTTGTGCGGTCTTTCGAGCACGCATAGTGGATGATCAGCCACTCGATCCGGCACATATTTATGCGTTGCAGTTAATGTTAAGCAAGTTTGAGTACGATAAGGCATTGAATCCCCATTTTCAGCCTGGTTCGTTTCGCTTGCAGGTTCGATCCATCGGAGTCTACCGTTAGACCGATCAATATTGTCTTATCCGCTTTCTTTGTTGGTCTTTACTCAAGCTTGAATCGACATGATGGTGGGAGGTTTTGGCTATGCACGATCGCCGTTCTATGCCTCCACCAAGAAAGGAATTTGAAAAACTTCCCGGAAGACTTGGGAGAATCCACGGAAGCCATTATATGAGCAATGATTCTGCTCCAGGTTAATAAGCTAAGCTTTGAAACCGTTGTTCGAATAAAATGTTGCCATCGCGGCACAAAAAACAGTCGTGATTCGTCGAGTCAACTAACACCATTCACCCCATTTGACTCCCCTATGGTCGTCCGGTAGATACCGCTATTGCTACCCCAAAGCGGACTCTTATCCAATCAATATCTGTCAAAGAAGACGTCAATTCTGACACAGATTGTCATTCGACCATAGCCACCATTTATTTCCCCAACCGCAAACTTTACTAGGCCAAAAAGCTGGTGTCTAGGAAAGTACCTAGCGGTAAAATGCCAATGCTCTTTGCCTCTCTTGGCAAAGAGAACGGTTTGAAATGCTTGGCAATGGGGCTGAGGGGCAATCGCCCCACTGATTGTATGCACCTGTCGGGCCATGTCTTTACTCAAGTAACAAATAAAACATCTGGCATCCGCCCCAAACAGGCAATAATGTTCCTTTAGCAGTGTCCTCAGTTGTTGTTATGAAACCTATCCTCCGTGGATTGACTACTCTCGCTGCGGTAGCCCTGGGCGCATTCTCCACGTCTACCGTTGTTCCGGCCCAAGCCAGCTCAGTCTTTGATCAACTAGAAGTTGACCAAAGCCGCTTCGTCGCCTTTTCATCGCGGGGCTTGAGCGATCGCGGGCTGATTATTGTTGAACAAGTTTCCGATGCCCGTGCCTGCTGGAATGAAACCGGCTCTAACCCAACCTTAGTCGACCCGTTGTTGCTGGATTTCAACTTTACAGGTATCTGCCGCCGGAGTACGGACCGGAACGGCTACTCGATTCGGGTCAACGGCGAAGATATGGGTCTCGCTTACACCCTGCGCGTCATTCCTCGTGACAACGAGATGGTGCTGACAGGTATTCCCCGAAATAACTCTGTGCCCCGTGTCGAAATTGGGCGCACCACTGGGGTAACCAACGACTTTGCAAAACTTACCTTGGATCCAGGTTGGCGCTTCACTCGCCGGACTTACAACGACCAAGTATTAGGTCACATTTATTTGACCTTCGAAGGGTCATTCCCACCAGGAGCCGTTGACCCCAATCCGGGTGGCCCAACCGATCCAGGCGGCCCGACCGATCCGGGTGGCCCGACCACCCCTCGCTTCCGAGATATTGCTGGAGATATCTACTTTGAGGATATTCAGCAAGCGGTCGAAATCGGCTTCATTGCAGGCTTTGAAGACAACACCTTCCGGCCTCGTGAAACCTTGACCCGTGAGCAGTTGGTATCGATGGTTCTGGATTCACTAGAGGAAGTACCTAACGCGAACTTCCGAGTTCCTAGCCAAGCAAACGGCGCTCCCTATCGTGATGTGAATGCATCCCGATGGAGTGCGGCCAAGATCCAATTTGCCCGCGACAACAACATCGTCAGCGGCTATCAAGATGGGACCTTCCGCCCCGATCGCCCGGTTTCTCGTGCGGAGTTGATTTCAGTCCTGCGGCGTGCAGCTAGCTATGCTCAGACCCTACGCGGCTCGTCGGCCGATCTGCTGCCCACTGAACCTGTGTTCAACTTCACAGATACCTCAAATCACTGGGCCAACGCACAAATCGCTGAAATGTCATCTTTCTGCGGCGTTGCCTCACCTGTCAATGAGCGCGGACAGCAGTTTTCGCCCGATAGCTCGGCCCTCCGAAACTACGCCGCCGCCGCGACCCTACGGATGTTGAGTTGTGTGCAACTACCGGAATAACGGATACGGATAGATTTGGGATCCTCTAACTCCATATAGCATCAGTCTGACGGCAACTTCTGCCAAGGGCTGATGCTTTTCTTTTCTGTAAGTTGGCAGGTGCAATTAAACCTAAAACCCTAAAAACCTGTGCCGCCCGCGCTGCGGGCGGCACAGGTTTTTAGAGTCTGGTTTTTCATCGTGCCGAGCTACTTAAGACTTACGTATTTTGTTAGTTTTGAGGACGTGACGCGGCCACACAATTAACGAATTCATGCAGATGACGCAAGTTCTGCGTCAGTCCTGCTGCTATTGACAGGATGGCTCGGTAAACCGCAATGTCGCAAGCGCAAGGGTGTGAGGGAAAATAGAGGAACGTGTCATGAGGAGTGGCTGTGGCATCTTCCCCGTCTGATTCTCCATCTGAGGTTCGGAATGTTTCATCGCATTCCACCCCTTCCCCTGCGCCCAAAGCAATGGGGCTCATTCCGCTGGGGATACAGGATATTCACTATCAGCGAGCGAAGACGAGTTTACGGCAACTGATCCAGCGGTATTCGAAAACGCTGCGATCGCCCCGCCCCAATACCTCTATCGAATTGCAGGCTGCACTTAAAACGGATCTGAACCAGGTTAACTACGCCCTCGACAAGCTGAATGCCAACCTGGTGCGGATTGCCGTCTTTGGGTTAGTCAGCCGAGGCAAGTCGGCAGTGGTCAATGCCCTGATTGGTAAAAAGCTGGTGCCCACAGGGCCACTGCATGGCGTCACGCAATTCCCGCGATCGCTCTACTGGTCTATGGAACTCAGCGAACCCGTCACCGTAGAGCTGATCGACACACCGGGGATCGACGAGGTCGGTGGACAGTCGCGGGCAGCGATGGCCCTGGAGATTGCCCATGACGCCGACCTGATTCTGTTTGTGATTGCCGGAGACATCACCCGCACGGAATACCATGCATTATCGGAACTGCAAGCCGCCCATAAACCGCTAATCGTCGTATTCAACAAAACGGATCTCTATCCTGATCAGGATCGCGCGGCCATTTATCAAAAATTGCAAGACTTGTTTCAAGCCAGCAACAGTCCGACGCGTCCCTTCTTGCAACCCGACGATATTGTGCTGGTCGCGGCAGAGCCAGCCCCGATGCAGGTGCGAGTGGAATGGGAGGATGGGCGCGTCACCTACGAGCGGGAGACGCCATCGCCCGATATTGAACCGCTTAAAAATAAGCTGCTAGCACTGCTGAACCAGGAAGGCAAATCGTTGTTGGCGCTAAATGCCTTACGGCAAGGGCGGGAGGCCGAGCAATCCATTGCGGCCAAAAGTCTGCGGCTCAACCAAGAAGCTGGGGAAGAGCTGGTATGGAAGTTTGCTCGCTGGAAAGCGGCGGCAGTGGCTCTCAATCCCCTGGCCGTTTTGGATGTGATGGGGGGCCTGATGACCGATCTGGTGATGATTCGCTCCCTGGCACAGCTGTATGGGTTGCCCATGACGCGTTATGAAGCGGGCAAGTTGCTCAATACCATTCTCTGGAGCACCGGCGGCGTATTGGCGGGTGAAGTGGGCAGCGGATTGCTCCTCGGCGTGGGGAAAAGCGCCTCTGCTGTTGCCTCTGCCTTCGATAGCTTTGGGGGACTCATGGCCTATAGCAGTGCAGCGATCGCCCAGGCAACCCTGGCTGGCTATGGCTCCTACCGCGTGGGCAAGGCAGCTCAAATCTACCTGGAGCAGGGCTGTACCTGGGGGCCAGATGGGGTCAACACGGTTCTACAGAACATTCTCGAAGAGGTCGATCGCGATACCGTGATTCATCGCCTGCGCCGAGATTTGGAAGAAACGTAGGTCACTCCTAAGTACAGGGCAAAAAATCAAACCCCTACTAGAACCCTTGATTTTGTGTAGCGCGGGTGGTGCCCGTGCTACACAAAATCAAGGAGTTTCTGGGTTTTGTCCTGTACTTAGAGGTCGCTCCTATATTCCTATATCTTGTTGGGTTTGTTTTCGTAGCCACAAACTCAACAAAATACGTCGGTTATGCCACGCTAGGCATCATCAGGCAGAGATTTGCTTCGCTTAGCGGTTCGCTCTGCCAGCCCATAGCCCAGTCCAACACCGACCAGGCTACACACCAAGTCCATGGCATCTAGGCTCCGATTTGGCGATAGGCCCTGCACCAATTCTTCAACAATGGTGAAGCTACCAAAGAACAAAACCCAGAGAGGGAAAGGCTTTCCTGCGAGAATGATATGACGCCGCCGGAGGGCAAGATGCCCCAGAAAGGTGGCGATCGCATACAAGATCACATGCCCTAGCTTGTCGTGATGAGGTAGTCGTGCTAGTTGGGGCGGCAAGTTTCCGGTATAAGCCACGATCAAGATAGTGAGAAATAGGATAGCGAAGGCGATCGCACCCCAGGTAGCCGGTCGTTTCAGTTGCATAAAAATTGGTTTATCCGGATCAGCGTGAAACCGTTACAGAGACTATGCAACGACAGGGGAAGACAAAGCTCTACAGTAGAATTAGCTGCTATTTCTGAACGAGCCTTTAGAATGCCCAAAATCTTACCGGAAAAATGCCGTAATGTTTAAGGATTGTAAAGTAATCCACGTATAATTAAGGATAGAAGCGCTGTTAGCCGTTCGAGGAAGGAAAGATTTCATGCGTGTTGCGATCGCTGGAGGTGGATTAGCGGGCTTGGCCTGTGCGAAGTATTTGGTGGACGCCGGGCACACTCCCATCCTCCTAGAAAGCCGCGATGTGTTGGGTGGGCTGGTGGCCGCCTGGAAAGATGAAGAGGGCGACTGGTACGAAACAGGGCTACATGTCTTCTTCGGCGCTTACCCCAACATGTTGCAGTTATTTAAAGAACTGGACATTGAAGATCGGTTGCAATGGAAAGACCATACGCTGCTCTTCAACCAACCGGAAAAGCCTGGGGTTTTGTCTCGCTTCGATGTTCCCGATATTCCGGCTCCCTTCAATGTGATTGCCTCTATCCTCCGCAACAATGACATGCTCACCTGGGAGCAGAAGCTTCGGTTTGCGGTGGGTTTGACTCCAGCGATTGTTCGGGGTCAAGCCTATGTAGAAAAAATGGATCAATACTCGCTGTTGGAATGGCTGCAACGCCAGGGGGTAGATGAGCGCGTCAACAGCGACATTTTTATTGCCGCATCGAAGGCATTAACCTTTATCAACCCTGAAGATGTCTCTGCAACGGTTCCGCTGACAGCGCTGAACCGCTTCTTGCAAGAGCGTTATGGTTCTAAGGTGGCATTTTTGGATGGCTCCCCAACAGAACGCCTCTGCCAGCCAATGGTGGACTACATTACTGAGCACGGCGGCGAGGTTCATCTGAAGAAGCCATTGAAGCAGATTTTGCTCAACGATGATCAGACGGTGAGTGGTCTTTTGATTCGGGGGCTGGATGGCGCAGAGGACGAAGTCATTACTGCTGATGCCTATGTATCGGCCATGCCGGTGGATGTGATGAAGGTCTTGATGCCCGAACCGTGGAAAGAGATCGAGGTGTTCCAAAAAATGTCGGAACTGGAGGGCGTGCCTGTCATCAACATTCACCTCTGGTTCGATCGCAAGCTGACAGATGTGGATCAGTTGTTATTCTCGCGATCGCCCCTGCTTAGCGTCTATGCCGACATGAGCAATACTTGCCGCGAGTATGCCAACCCCGATCGCTCGATGCTGGAGTTAGTACTAGCGCCGGCCAAAGATTGGATCGATCGCTCAGAGGAAGAAATCCTCGCGGCAACGATGGAGGAGTTGAAAAAACTGTTCCCCGACGATTTTGGCACTGAGAACTCTGCCACCTTGCTGAAATCCAAAATTGTCAAAACCCCGCGCTCGGTCTACACCGCCCGTCCAGGGAGTCAGCAATGCCGTCCCAGCCAGAAAACCCCCATCGCCAACTTCTTTCTTGCGGGCAGCTATACCATGCAACGTTACCTGGGCAGCATGGAAGGGGCCGTATTGTCCGGTAAGTTGGCAGCACAAGTCATCCATCAGCAAACCGAAACATTACAGTCTGACGAGTCCGCTTCTAAGGTCCTTCAACCTGTATCCTCATAGACGGGATAGCTAGCGATTCAATTTGTTCTGGTTGGCTAACAGCCCGTTGCCAATTGCTGATAGGTTTAACTGTATTCCCCGCACTGCGACGTAATGCTGCAACTTCCGAGACCTACCCCTTGTAAAACCGCGCTGGCTTCTGTCGAGGATGCCTACGAAGCCTGCCGCAAAATTACCCAAGACTATGCCAAGACCTTCTATCTAGGCACATTGTTGATGCCAGAGCATAAGCGCCGTGCTATCTGGGCGATTTATGTTTGGTGTCGGCGCACCGATGAGCTTGTGGATGGGGCACAGGCGGAGTTCACAACGGATCACACGCTAGATGCATGGGAAAGCAACCTAGAATCCATCTTTTCAGGTCATCCAGTAGACGATGTCGATGTGGCTTTGGTCGACACGTTGGAGCACTTCCCCTTATTAGATATCCAACCCTTCCGCGACATGATTGCGGGGCAGCGGATGGATCTTTACCGTAACCGTTATCAAACCTTTGAAGAGCTAGAACTCTATTGTTATCGTGTTGCTGGAACCGTAGGATTGATGTCGGCAGCGGTCATGGGCATGGATACGACCCCTCAAACAGCACCCTGGAACCAGGACACACCGCTGCCCAATCCATTGCAGGAGGCGATCGCCCTGGGCATTGCCAACCAGCTCACCAATATTCTTCGAGATGTGGGCGAAGATGCCCAACGGGGACGCATCTACCTGCCCCTGGAAGATCTGGAACGGTTTAACTACAGCGAGGCGGATCTCTTTAACGGTGTGGTGGATGATCGCTGGCGATCGCTCATGAAGTTCGAGATTGATCGGGCGCAAAAATTCTTTGTGGATGCCGAGCGCGGGATCGGCCAGCTCAGCCCCGATGCACGCTTCCCCGTATGGTCGGCGCTGATGCTCTATCGTCAGATTCTCAATGCGATCGAGCGCAACCGCTACGATGTCTTTAGCCAACGCGCCTATGTGCCTAGCTGGCGCAAGTTCCTCAGCCTGCCTCTGGCAAAACTTCGGGCTGAAGTGCTGTAGCCCTCACACACATTCCTCATCATCTCGCGTGAGTAACCTTTGTGGTTTGGGAAGATACGTTAGCGTTAGCGTAAAATGCATCAACACTTCCATACGTTTCAAAGGTTTAGACAGAGGAAAGCTTTATGCCTACCTACGAAGATGTCTTAAATCTGGCTCAAATGCTAGATTCCAAGGATCAAAATCGACTCTTGATGGATCTGGCTGCGCTCGTTTATGATTTCGCTGAAGTCATAGATAGTGACGAAGTTATCCCAGCCGAGACCATTGCAGAAAGCGAACTTGCTCTGCAAGCCTACCAATCCGGCAAGGATCCTGGGCTTTCAGCCGATGATCTGAAGCATCTACTGTTTGGAGACGGTGTTGAATAACTGGCAGTATGTTGTTCTGAAGCCTGCTCAGCGATATCTTTCACGGCTTTCGATGTCAGATCGGCGGCGAATTGTTGAATCACTGGACAACTTACTGGCTCGCCCAGAAACCTTGGATATCAAACCTCTCAAAGGGCGACCTGAACGGCGACTGCGCGTTGGAAAATATCGAATTTTGTTTGTTGTGGATGAAACGACGCGAACCTACATCGTGACGACTATCGCACCCAGAGGGGATGCCTACAAGTGAAAATCTTGCCGCGATCTTCAGCCACCTGCAAGCAGAAATAGTGTTGAATGGTTGAGGATTACCCTACCGAGGAATCGATCGCCCGTGTCCGACACTCAGCGTCCTGCCCGTTCGCTCGCCAAAATTGCCGGAATCGTCGCCGCCGCAACGCTGATTAGCAAGCTGTTTGGGTTATTTCGCCAGCAGGCGATCGCCGCTGCTTTCGGCGTTGGACCAGCGTTTGGAGCCTTCAACTTTGCCTATGTCATCCCTGGCTTTTTGCTGATTTTGCTAGGGGGAATCAACGGTCCGTTTCATAGTGCGATCGTCAGTGTTTTGGCGAAGCGCAAACGGGAAGAAGCCGCACCCATTGTGGAAGCCATTACGACCCTAGTTGTTGGCATTCTACTGATTCTCATGGTGGGGATGTTGCTCTTCGCAGAGCCATTGATTCATCTGGTGGCTCCAGGGTTGTTCGTGACACCCGAACAGTTTGCCCAAACGGGAGAACCCCTCGCGGTTTATGAAACCCTGGTGCAAACGCGAGAGATTGCCATTTTGCAATTTCGCATCATGGCTCCCCTAGCCGTCCTAGCAGGCTTAATTGGCATCGGTTTTGGCACGCTCAACGCATCGGATCAATATTGGTTACCGTCCATCAGCCCTATTTTTTCGAGCTTGTCAGTGTTACTGGGTTTGGGAGGCTTAGCGCTGTACTTGGGGTCAGACATTACGGCTCCAGAAAATGCATGGCTGGGAGGCGCGGTGCTAGCCGGGTCGGTCGTGGCGGGAGCAGGGGTGCAGTGGTTGGTGCAGTTGCCGGTGCAATGGCGATCGGGGTTGGGCACGCTGCGTCCGCGCTTCAACTTTCGCCAGCGAGAGGTACGGGAAGTCATCAACATCATGGGGCCAGCCACTTTCTCCTCGGGCATGATGCAAATCAATGTCTGGACGGATTTGTTCTTTGCCTCGTTTATTCCCAATGCGGCAGCGGCGGTGTCGGCGATGGGCTATGCCAGTCTGCTGGTTCAGACGCCCCTCGGGATTCTGTCCAACGTAATTTTGGTGCCCTTGCTACCCGTCTTTTCTCGCCTCGCTGCCCCGGGTGATTGGCCTGATCTGAAACAGCGCATCCGGCAGGGCTTGATGATGACCGCCGTGACAATGCTGCCGATCAGTGCGCTGATGATGGCGTTAGCTGTACCCATCTCGCGAGTGGTCTACGAGCGCTACGCCTTTACCGAAGAGGATGCATTTTTCACCGCTTCAGTGCTCGTGGCCTATGCGCTGGGCATGTTTTTCTACCTCAGCCGAGATGTGCTGGTGCGGGTCTTTTATGCGCTGGAAGATGCTCAAACCCCGTTTCGCATCAGCATTGTGAATATTTTCCTCAATGCGTTGCTGGACTTTTTGTTAGTGCGTCCACTGGGAGCCGTCGGTCTGGTACTCGCAACGGTGGGCGTCAACCTGATTTCCCTGCTGGTGATGCTATGGGTGCTGCATCGACGGCTGAATGGATTGCCATTAGGGCAATGGAGCCGCATTACGTTTTTGCTAACCCTCGGAAGTGGGGTGTCCGGCGCGATCGCCCTCTTCACCCTCCGTCTCACAGAAGGCTGGCTAGGAACTGAAGGTTTCCTGATATTGCTGGCACAGTTAGCGATCGCTGGAGCCGCAGGGTTCCTCGTTTTCTTCATCTATGCGAAACAACTGCGACTGCCGGAGTTGGAGCTGTTTGTCGACCGGATCATGCAGAAGCTTTCGCGGCGGCGATCGGAATAGCGTTTGAGCTTAGAAATTCACCTACCAAAAGAATTTAGCGTTGGAACAACTCAGGACTTCCAGTTGTTTTCAGCTTGTTCGAGGACGTAGGCAGAAACTGCTGTGATCTCTTCAGGGGTGAGGCGATCGCAATAGGCAGACATTAGACCTTTGCCATTAGTCACGAGTTGGGCGATCGCCTCTATCGAGTCATAGCCTTTGCGCTCTAGGGTTCGTTGTTTCAGATTTTTGCCCCGCCGCACAATGTTGCCGCCATTGACATGACACCCGGCACAATGCACCTCAAAGACTTCCGCCCCAGTTGTTATTCCCTCATCCGCTAGTGCGGTCATTCCTGGCATGATCCAGCACAATCCAACCAACAGCAGCGCTACCAAAAATCGCATGACTCACTCCATTGCGGCCATTTAGATTCTGCCATGCCTGGTCATCATCAAAAGAGAAGGATGCCTGAAGATACAGGATGACTGAAGATACCGATCATCAAATCTCTACGCTTAGCTACCGTTCGTCCCCGTACCTTCAGGACTGCCGCAAAACTCGCATAATCCTGAGCGAATTCGTTGATTTTGTGGTGGCAACGCGGGCACAAGAGCCAGCAAAATGCCTAATATCAAATCCGGTTGAAGAACCCAAATATCGTTTGTGCCCGCTACATTACAGCGGGCACAAACGATATTTGGGTTTTACGGGCGATTAACCGGATTTGACATAGGTCCTGACCTTTTGGGGTATTTCTTTGGCTGGATTTGCCGGGAATCACTAACTTTTTCTCTGGCAGTTCGGTAGCCTAGAAGAGGCTGTTACATTTTGATACATTCGATGACTGCCCTCGACATTCCACCAAGCCAGCGGACGCTCTACTTCATCAGCGGATTGGGAGCTGATGAACGCGTCTTTCAACAGCTCAAGCTAGAAGGCTACCGGATTGTGCATGTGCAATGGGAAGAGCCGGAGCGTGGAGAAACGTTGGCCAGCTACGCCCATCGCCTCAGCGCCCAAATTGATTCAGAGCGTCCCGTGCTGGTGGGGTTGTCGTTTGGTGGCTTGGTCGCAACAGAAATTGCTAAGCAACAAGAGGTAGAGCGCGTGATTTTGCTCTCCAGTGCCAAAACCGAGAAGGAAATTCCTGGCTATTTCAAGCTGCTGCGGTGGTTTCCTGTCCATCGCATTTTGCCGTTCAAATGGTTGCTATGGGCAGTGTCCTGGCTAGTGTACTGGTTCTTTGGGCTCACAGACGGAGGAGAGCGCGTACTGCTCGGAGAAGTTTTGCATGATACGGATGCTCACTTCCTCAAATGGGCGCTGCATCGCGTGGTGACCTGGAAAAACGATGCGGTTCCAGCAACGGCTTACCATGTGCATGGCAGTAGCGATCGCATCTTTCCCTTTCGCTATGTTTCGGCGGATTGCACCATCCCAGCGGGCGGCCATTTTATGGTCTGGAACCGTGCCGAGGAGATTTCACAGGTGATTGACCAGATTTTGGCAGGCGATCGCGTCCTCGCCTGAGCGCTATCCCTCCGGCAGGGGGATCCACTCCGTCTCATCGGGAACCGAGGGAAAGCGACCGTTTTTCCAATCCTGTTTTGCTTGCTCAATCCGCTCTGGACGACTGGAGACGAAATTCCACCATTTGATGCGATCGCCCACGGGTTCTCCGCCCACGACCATACACCGCGCCGTTTCGGTTGCTGACACCGTAACCGTCGCATCCGAGGCCAATATGGCAAACCGATATTGCTCCAGAGGCTTGTCATTGATCTGTAAGCCAGGGGTAACGCTATAGAGAGCACGTTCGCTCACTTCAGAGGGTAGCTCTAGCGATGCACCAGCCCCTAGCTGCACATCCAGGTACAGCATGGGAGAAAACACTTTCACAGGGGAGGCTTTACCGAATGCCTGTCCTGCAATAATTCGCGCTGATACTCCAGCTTCCTCGACAGCGGGAATCTCTGTAGCCGGGTGATGTTTGAACCAGGGGTCGGTTTCCTCATGGGCATCAGGAAGCGCCACCCAGGTTTGGATGCCATGGAGAGTGGAGGTTACAGCGCGATCGCCCGCTGGGGTGCGCTCAGAATGCACAATGCCTCGCCCTGCCGTCATCCAGTTCACAGCTCCCGGACGAATTTCTTGCACGGAGCCCACACTGTCGCGATGCGAAATGGCTCCATCAAACAAGTAGGTCACTGTGGCCAGATTGATATGGGGATGCGGTCGTACGTCTAACCCTTCTCCTGGTGGAAAGGTTGCTGGGCCGATATGGTCGAAGAAAATAAAGGGGCCGACCATAGATGGAGATTGCGTGGAGTGAGGCAGCGATCGCCGCACTTGAAATCCACCCAAATCCTGGGTGTGCGGCTCAATCAGATGGAGAATCGGTGACATAGTGGGAACAGTTTGAAGGCATAGAATCGCTTACTTACCAGCCTAGAGCTGCGTGGCTTTCGCATCCAACCTTGTTCAATTTTGGGTTGTACCGTCGGGCAGCATGGCTCCCTGGAGATTTGCGCCGTCTAGGATTGCACCCTCTAGCGTTGCGCCATTCAGGTCAGCGTTACTGAGATCGGCATTCGTAAGATTGGCGTTGGTGAAGTCCGTATTGCGAAGAAATGCGCCCGACAGATTTGCGTCGGCAAGGTCGGCTTCCGTGAGATTGGCGGACGGAAGGGCAGCTTTTTCGAGAATCGCGCCACTCAGATTGGCTCGACTGAGATCCGCACTATCGAGGAGCGCCTCGCTGAGATTGGCTTGGCTGAGATTGGCATCACTCAGATCCGCACGATTCAGCACCGCATTACTCAAATCCTGCTCGCTCAAGTCCTCGGCTTTCAGGTCACACTCAACACATTCCCCCGTTTCTGCAAATGAATCACGGGGATCGGGCTCAGCACAAGCCGTGAGTAACAACAGTCCAAGCAATAGGGAAGCAGCCGTTAGGCGTTGAAGCATCATCAAAACTCTCGGTAGATCCATTCAGACATTTCATTATCGGTCATGACACCCTGAAGCGGTCGCTGGCTCGCTCAAGCGATCGCTGGCTCGCTCAAGCGATCGCTGAATCGGCTTTTTGGATTTGACGGCTCAGCAAAACGACGGGAATGAGCCCAGCCAGCACAACCGCGAGGGCAGGAAGAGCCGCTTCTGCCAAGCGCTCATCGGAGGCGAGTTGATAGGCACGCACGGCCAGCGTATCGAAGTTGAAGGGGCGAATGATCAGCGTAGCCGGCAGCTCTTTCATCACATCCACAAACACAAGGAGCAATGCTGTGATCAAACCACTGCCCATGAGGGGGAAATGGACAAGGCGGAGAGTGGCGGCAGGGCTATGCCCCAGGGAGCGGGCGGCATCATCCAGGCTGGGTTTGATCCGGCTGAGGCTCGCTTCGACGGAGTTAAAGGCAACGGCCAGAAAGCGCACCAGATAGGCAAACAGGAGGGCAATGATTGTGCCGCTGAGCAACAGCCCGGTAGAAATGCCAAAGGTCGAGCGCATCCAAGCATCCAAGGTATTGTCAAAGCGGCCCAGGGGAACGAGGATGCCGACCGCAATGACGGAGCCCGGAATGGCATATCCCATGGCAGCCAGCCGCACCGAGAATTGCATCGGACGGGAAGGCCGGAGGCGTAATCCATAGGCTAAGAAGAGGGCGATCGCCCCCGCCAGACTTGCCCCCAAACTCGCCAACACCAGACTATTGCGGGCATAGATCCACAGTTGCCGATCGGTGATTTCTTCTAGGTGGCGAATCCCGTCAATCAAGAGCAAGAGGGCGGGCAGCAGAAACCCGAAAATGATTGGGATCAGGCAGACCAGAAGGGCCAGCCCCTGTCGCCATCCATGCAACGGGTAGCGGGACAGAACAGAGCGGTGGCGTGTCTGGTAGTACCGTCCATGCCGCCGAAACCATTGTTCGACCAAAATCAGCGCCAGGACAAACAGAAGCAGCAGAGCAGCCAATTGCGTGGCCGCAATGCGTTCACCCATCCCAAACCAGGTGCGATAGATACCTGTGGTGAAGGTATCGACGCTGAAGTATTGCACGGTGCCAAAGTCACTCAGGGTTTCCATGAGCGCCAGAGCTGTGCCAGCGGCGATCGCCGGACGCGCCAGGGGCAACGCGACACGCCAAAAACTTTGCCAGGAGCTGCATCCCAACACACGGCTGGCTTCCAGGGTGCGCGTTGATTGTTCTAGAAAAGCGACCCGCGTCAGCAGGTAGACATAGGGATAGAGCACCAGGGTCAGGAGAATGATCGCCCCACTCAGGGAGCGGATATTGGGAAACCAGTAGGCACTGGCAGACTCCCAACCGAACAGTGCCCGTAGCGCAGTCTGCACCGGCCCGTAGTATTCCAAAAACTCTGTGTAGGTGAAGGCGAGGATGTAGGCCGGGGCAGCAAGGGGCAACAGCAACGCCCATTCCAGCCAACGACGATAGGGGAACTGGCACATCGTTACGAGCCATGCCGTTGAGACACCGATGCCCACGACACCGATACCAACGCCCAGCATCAATGCCAGGGAATTGAAAATGTAGCGAGAGAGAACGGTTTCTGCCAGGTGTTGCCATACATCTCCGGCAGGTGTGAATAGTCCGGTCAGCACGACCAGCACGGGCGAGGCGATCAGTAGGGCGATCGCTCCCACACCCACCTGCCATCCATTCCCCCCCTTAGAGACACCCGGCTTACTGAAAACCTGCCCCAGAAGATGAGCCTGCTGCTTGGGAGAGGTTACAGAATCCTGACGCATAGGATGATAGAAATCTTAAGGAACACGGGCAATGACTACCCACAGCATACAATCACCTTATTGAATTTTACTTTCAATAACGATGCTAATCGGCATAAGCTAGTAAAAGGCAATGGAATTTGACCATTCATTCCTCCCAAAGCATTCGTGTCGTAGGCAATTCCTCGCTTTAACCAAGTTCTCCTCCCATCCTTACTGGCCTGGGAAACACTGGATCGCGCATGCTTGAACCGACGCCCTAGAGCATCTTGCTCTGGAAACATGACTTTAGCCGCACGTTTAACTTCTTCCCAAACCGCTATGTCCGCAAGTCTTTCGCTGGTTGGTGTGTCCCACCAGTTTCCTGGATGCCCTGTTCCCGCTGTCGCCGATGTCAGTTTTGACTTGGCCTCAGGAGACATTCTGGCGCTACTTGGTCCGTCCGGTTGTGGCAAAACCACGCTCCTCCGGCTGATTGCGGGCTTTGAGGCTCCGCAAGGGGGTCAGATTACCATTGCCGGAGCTCCGGTTTCCAATCACAGATTGTATGTCCCTCCAGAAAAGCGATCGGTGGGCATGGTGTTTCAGGATTTTGCCTTATTTCCCCATCTCACGGTGGCCGAGAACCTGGCCTTTGGGCTGCAGCGGATGGGGAAAGCCGTAGTGGATGAGCGGGTGCAGGAGGCGATCGCCCTCATCGGGTTGCAGGGCTACGAGCAACGCTATCCCCATGAACTGTCTGGCGGACAGCAACAGCGGGTCGCATTGGCCCGCGCGCTAGCTCCACGCCCTAATCTGGTGTTGTTGGATGAGCCCCTGAGCAATCTGGATGTGCAGGTGCGTGTAGCGCTGCGCCAGGAAATCCGCGAGGTGCTGAAAGCTACAGGAACCTCGGCGGTGTTCGTTACCCATGACCAGGAAGAAGCGATGGCGATCGCCGATCAGGTCGCGGTCATGCGATCGGGACAATTAGAACAGCAGGGCACCCCCGAAGATCTTTACCAGGAACCAACATCTCGATTTGTGGCAGAGTTTGTCACGCAAGCCAATTTTCTGGCCGCCCAGCAACGGGGGCAGATTTGGGAAACGGAACTAGGGAACTTCAGCATGGAGCGGGTACAGTGCGTCTGCAACACCCTCTGGCTAGAAGATTCGCACACCGCCTTGAGTGGCGATCTGATGATTCGGCAGGAGGATGTGGTGCCTGTTGCCGATGAGACAGGGGATATCGTGGTGCGCGATCGCCAATTCCTCGGTCGAGAATACTGCTACATGCTGCAAACACCCTCCGGACAAATCCTCCGCGCCCGCACCTCTAGCCGCACCCAACTTGCCATCGGCAACACCGTCCGCCTCGACCTCAGCCATGTTACCCTACGCTTCTTTCCCGACAGTGCAACGTCACCGCAACCCGCAGAGGCCACGTCACGTATGTAATATCAAATCCGGTAATAAATAGTCACAAACCTCAAATATCGTTTGTAGCCGCTGCAATGCAGCGGCTACAAACGATATTTGAGGTTTTCAACCGGATTTGATATAGCTGATGACAATATTTGTTTGTAGGTTCACTGGCAGGCGATCGCGCCACTAGCCTTCTTCCTGCTCTAGGCGCTCCTGGTCTTCTAGCGCCATGATGGCCAGCAACAATTCTTCTTCTTGTTCCTCAAACTCGTCTTCAGGGATTTCCTCCATATCAAAGGCGAGTTGGAGGGCAAGGAGTTGTTTTTTCAAGTTTTCCTTTTCGTTGAGTTGGGGCTCAGCCTGTTCCAAAATTTTTTCGGCAATCCAGCTAATCCCCCCAACGGGGCCAGTCACGGGGAGGGCGAGAAGGTCTAAAAACATGGTGATTACTCCAGTTGGGCAAAGTTAAAGGGGGCAGTGAAGTTGTTGTAGCGGATCTTGAGCCGCCCCTCGAAGTGGTGGTCGAGGGATTCGACTTTTTCACCAAAGCTCGGTTCGGTATCCCAGGGAATGAGATAGGCTGCGTTGTAGATCATGCTTTCGGTGAGCGGATCGTTTTCGGCGATCGCCACCGCCAGAGGGTTCATGACCGTCCGAAATTCTTCAATCACGTTTTCTTTGCGGCTTTCCATAGCCTGCTCAATCGCTTGCCCAATCCGCACAATCTCATCCATGCTCAGGGTCTTGCCTTCGAGGGAATCGCGCTCTTCCCGGAGAGAAGCGTTTTCCGCCATCAGCATCTCCAGTTCACGATCGGGTTCCCAAGTAATCTTGACACCAACTTCTCGACGACCATCCAGACGATCGAACAGTTGGCGAAGTTGGTCGCCTTGGGGCTCCAGCAATTGCTGTTGCACCGCTGCCCAGGTTTCAATAATCAAGCCAAACTGAAGCGGGAGTAGGGTGCGATAGCCATGATCCATAGCTTCTTCTAGCACTCGCTCATGACCCAGCAGGTTCTTGCGGCTGGCAAGATAGCGCTCTTGTTGGGCTTCAGAATAGAGAAATACAAAGTCGTCGATCGCATGTGAATGCACAGGCTGTTTGTCCAGCCCAGTCAACACGAGATGGTTAGGACCAGGGGCAGGGAAAATGCCGTAGAGGTAATATCCAAATCCCATAGATTAGGTGAGGGGTATCCACAGAGAGGGCGGTAAACGTCGGGGGTAATCCCGCAAGATTTCGGATGTTGTCAGAACAACAAACGGCTCAAGCGATCGTGAACCTCACTCTGAGATTACCCACAGGGACGCGGTCAATCCGCAAAATCGTAGAGAAATTCACCTAGGCCACAAAAAACAACGTTTCTTAACCTGCGTTCAGGTTAAGAAAATCAGGTAGTAGAACCGAGTGATACTGACTCTTGCCCCACCTGCTGATGTTGGGGTTGCAAAATCCAAGGATGATGCTTAGTAACACCAATACTTTAAAAACCAAACCCTAATAATTTCTGAAACCCAAGCGCTACGAAGATTTCAAAAAATTATCTATAGTGGCTTCTTAGCAAATTGGTACAACACGATTCAATCGAGTAAACTTTTATTATTAATGAACTACTACTCCGTTAGCGGGGCAGCGGTTCATTTTTCCACTATTATGTGTCTAGCTCAAAGTTATGTAGCTAGCTTTAAGCTCTACACATGGTCACGGGGAGTCCCCCGCAAATAGCCATCCTAGAACCGCTCATCCAACCAATTACGAATCTCGGCTTCGGAGTGGAAGTTACGGGTTTCTTTGCGCATCACATCTGTAACTTTCCAGCCAGACTTCGTCCGGCTAATGCGAACGTCGGGTTGGCTTTCACTCACAGGTTTTGTTCCCTCTTGCTCCCGTTGCAGAGGATATAGGGGAGCATTCCAATTGTTGTAAGTCAGGTTGGCGCTAGTCATCATGTCACCTTAGGAGTGTATCTACTCTAAGGATAGGAAGGACACCCAGTTGGTTTCAAAGTAAGATATTCATCTTCGGATGAACAATTTCGATGAATCTCTCTTGCGGTACGTTTTTTTTCAGGGATATTACGGGATCATGGAGAGCCTAGCTTATGCCACGTGTTCGACCTAATCGAATCAAACCGTCGCATTTGCGGGCTTTGGTCACGGTCTCGGAGTGCGAGAATTTTGGAGATGCGGCGCTAAAATTGGAGATTTCGCAGTCGGCTGTCAGCCATGCGATCGCCAGCCTGGAAGAGGAACTGGGAATTATCCTGTTGCAACGGGGGCGACAGGGTGCTTCCCTCACTCCAGCCGGTCAGCGCATCATTCCTTATGCCAACCAAGTTCTGCACTTGCTCGACAACATCGTGGATGAAGCCCGACTCCACAAAACAATGCAGGCTGGGCAGTTGAAGGTTGCCGCAGTGCCGACGATTTTCAAATACATCCTGGCTCCTGTCATCGTGAAGTTTCGCGACACCCATCCGCAAATCATGGTGTCTCTAGTCGAATGTTACGACACGTGGGATGTGGAGCGCGCCGTCCGAGATAGACAGGTGGATCTGGGGTTGACGCATATTTCCGACGATATCGACTTTGAGGTTTGGGATCTGGGGACAGATGAGTATCTGGCGATTCTGCCGCCCAGTGCAGAGGTGCAGCCATCGCAAATTGACTGGGAAACCCTGGCACAGTTTCCGATTATTTCCTATGTGCGCGGCAACTCTTGCTACGTTCGCCTGAAGAGCTATTTCCAGGAAAGTGGTATTCCGCTCAAGGTCGTACATGAAGTGCGGGATAACCCAACCGTGTTGAGCATGGTGGAGCAGGGGTTGGGGGCAGCCGTCGTCTCTCGGCTCGCGCTAAAAGAAGCGTCAGAGCGCGTTCAGATCTGCCGCCTCCCTAAACCGCTGGAGCGGAAATTGGGGGCGATCGCCCTGCGCGACAAGCTCCATCCACCCCCCGTTTTTGCCTTCCTAGACTTTCTCAAACAGTCGGTGCCACAGGCATCTGAGCTGCCTGATCTCGATAATTCTACACGCGCAGAGGCGAGGGAAGCGGCACAGCTTTAATCAACCTCCTACGAAAACCAAGCCCAAAGATTTTTTGAAACTCTCGCGGTACGGAACTGTCAAAGACCCTCTGGCCTCATCTCGATGTGTAGCGCTTGGCGTTGCGGCTTGAGGGTCTGAATGTTTGCCGAGAAGGGTGCAGCGCACTCCTTCTCGGCAAACATTCAGACTTGGATCCTGCATCACCTGTAGAGCTTGATCCGAAAGCAAGAGAAAAGGCCAGCACTCTATCAAGAGCACTGACCTTGCAAGTTATAGTCCAAAGCCCGTTACAGAGCATTTGGATGCGTTTTTCATACAGGTACCCATAGCAGTTGCTGATAGCGTTCCTGCGATGCATATGAAATGCATTGCCGTACCTGTTTGGCTAAAGTAGCCTTTGATTACCAGAGACCGGGGATGGGCTCCACCTCATCGTCGTCATCATCCTCTGCCATGCGGGACTCCAGTTCTGCAAGCGTTCCGGGTGGAACCAGAACGCGGTTAATGGCATGGATGACACCATTGCTAGCATCAACATCGGGCAGGACAACGCTGGCATTGTTAACAACAACATTGTCGGGTTCGACCGCGATCGCCAGGCCACCGTTCAACGTATCGAGTCCACCGGATTCCAATTCATCAGACGTTACTTCGTCGGGAACAACGTGGTAGAGCAATATATCGGTGAGTAAGTCTTCGTTTTCAGGCTCCAGAAGTGCGGCCAGCACATCATCTGGTAGCAAATCAAATGCATCGTCGGTGGGTGCAAAGACGGTGAAAGGCCCTTCGGAGGAAAGATCATCCACCAAATCCGCCGCTTGAACAGCCGCAACCAGGGTTTCGAAGTCCTCGTTACCACTGGCGACATCGACGATCGTTCCGGGTTCTTGGGCAATAATCAGACGGCTTTCGTTCTCCATCTGGTCTGCAGGGGTTGCAGAGTTGGCGATCGCAGGAGAAATAGCAATCCCAACGCCGCACAAGGCAGCCAGGGCAATCTTTTGGAGTGTTTGCATTTTATAGGTCATGACGTTTCCTAACGTAAATAATCATGAAGCTCGTCGCCGCCACTATATTACTTGCTTATTGGCAAAGAACCAAGTATATGCAAAGTATGGGTGCGATCGCGCCCTTAGAACCCAAGATTTTGCTGATTTTTAACGAAATTTGTACCTGAAAAATCAGATGCCCATTCTCGTTAGCAGCAAGAATAGGCATCTGACGGGTGTCTTCAAGTGAAGATGATTCCAGTTCGTCTGGCAAAGTTGGTGCCTACGATTGAATATTGAGAGCCCAATCGTAGTAGAGATATCTCACCTCATAGTTTCCTTCCCGCAGGTAGGCGGCATCCTCGGGACTGACATGTTGACTAATGAAGTTGAGCGCAGCACGTTCCTTCTCATTGCCAGCAAATTCTTCCGTATCGCCGTAATCTGGAATCCAATCTTCTCCAAACCAGTTGAAGAGCTCAGAGATATGAACCACATTGTTTTCCCGATCGATCTCAACCCCCTGGGTGCCATCGATCCAGATTTGCACTTGCTCGTCTAGTTGGGCATCTAGGCTTTCCCCGACATAGGGCTCGCGTCGCAGGACGGGGCAACTAATGGCAGAGCAATTGACGGCAGCATGGATGCGGGGATCCTCGTAGTCGGGGCGAATGGTGTCGTGCTCAATGTTGTCCAGGGTTTTGGAGGCTCCGGCAATGTCGAACGTCCGCACCCGCCACACCCCAGGAATATCGCGGATGCTATCTTTCAACGGATCCTGATCGATGATGGACTGCAGGGTGAAGGAGTTGTAGGCATTGAGGAGAAACGCCAATTGTTCTTCACGGCTCCAAGCATGGAAGGTATCGGGCGCAACATCTCCTATGGATTCATTGAAGGCAAGTAAATCATCGGGATTGGCTTGTAGGGCGACATAATCGACCAATCCCTCGTCATCCACATAGGTTTCCAGCACATTGGTGTAAAGGCTGTAGTCAAAGGATGCGGCTTCGACTGCCGAGGCCGTAACAGCCTCTTCCCCAGAGGGGGCAGCGATTTCTGTCGAGCATCCACCAATCAGAATAGCGGCGGGAATTAGCAAAGCAAAAGGGGAATATCGCATAGGAAAAATGGAAGACGGTGTTAAAGGACAAGATGGATGTTACTGAGCTGTGGGTGGGCGAGCTGTGGATGGGCGAAACCGAGTCCATGTCCAACCCAGAAGCAAGGGGAGCCAGAGTAGGGTTCGTTCTGCCGGGGTCAGTGCCCAGCTAAAGTCACCCAAACTTTGGCGGTAGAACAGCACCAGATAAACGAATGCAGAAAAACTCACCAGGCGAGTACCCAAGTTTTGAGTCGCCACAGCAAACGGTACAAGCCAGGTGAAATACCAGATATGGATGATGGGCGAGAGAACAAGCAGTGCAAAAAAGTAGGATTCGGCGTAACCCAAAAATGTATTGGATCGTGCCATCAACCCTAAAAGAACAATGCCCAGAAGTAGCCCGTAGACGATGTTGTGGGTGGCCAGTTGCGGTGCAACCTGCGCGAGCAAATAGGGAACCCATTCGGCGCTGCGATCGCTCGACACAAAGCCCGAACTCACCGGGACCAAGGGGCACGCAGCAGAGTCGCAGTAGGGCAAGGCACTGAGCACGAAGGGCAATATCCCCACGAGTGGAATGCCCAGGGCTAGCTTCCATTTCCCCTTGCGCAAGGGAAACACAGCCAAAAATCCCAGCAAGGGCAGGCTGATCCACTTCAACCCAGCGCTGATTCCGATGCCCAGTGCGCTTCGTGAGAAAGCTTGGGCCGTCGGACTCAGGGACTCGGCAGCAAACCAAGCCAACACTAGGGGCAACAGAAACCAACTGTCGTAATGCCCCGTCCCGGCAAAGGAGTAGAGAATCAAGGGATTCCAGGCATAGAGGAGGGCGCGATGAGGCTGAAAGCGATCGCACAGCAGCTTGCACACAGCCAGATCGGCGGCGACAAATGACAGCTTGAACAGCAGCACTGAGGGCGAAATCCAGGCCAGCAGTCGAAAGCCCAGTTGGGTGACGGGTGGATAGATGGCACTGACATCCGCATGGTTGATGCGAAACCACCAGCCGGGACGCAACGGTTCCAAAATTTCAGCCGAGGGGGGCAGATGGTAGGGGCTGAAACCCGCGTTTTGAATCAAACCTTCCCACATATAGCGGAAGATGTCGCTGTTGGGTTCCATTGGCAAGAGCAAGAGGCGCGTAGCGATCGCCACGCCCCAAAACCACAACGGTGAGAGGGACTGCCAGCGCCAACTCCAGATAAACCCCGCGCCCATCACTGCAACGCTCCACCAGAGCTGTGGCACCTGGTCGCTATGCCCGAGCTGTCCCATTGCTGCCGTTCCGAGGATGAGCAGGGTAGACGGAAGAATGGGGTGGGGGTGGAGGAAACCAGAACGCAGATGAACGCGGATGGACGCAGAGGAAGCAGGAGACGGGGATATTTCTCTGGGGGTATTTAGGGTGTTGGAGGTTGGGTTTTGAGAAGGATTTGCTCGTTGAAAGTAGAGATAGGCGAGGGTGGAGAGGATGATAACGCCTGCTTGGAAGCAGCCGGAGATCGTCCCTGAAATTTTGGAGCGTCCTCCCTGCCGAGGGCGGTACTGGACGGGGAATTCTTGAATGCGTAGTCCCTGCTCGATCGCCCGGACTTGCATTTCCACCGTCCAGCCAAACCCGCGATCGCCCATCTGCATCGCATCCAAGGCATCGCGGCGAATGAGGCGTAAGGGGCCTAGGTCGTGGTAGCGGTGTCCCCATCCCCAGCGGATTAGTGTCGTTGCCAGGGCATTGCCAAAGTTTTGGACGGGGGAAAGGGTTTTGCGTCCGGTAGCCGTCGCGCGGCGATCGCCCAGAATCAGGTCGGCCTGCTCTCGGTACTGCCAGAATTTCGGCAGTTCGTTCAAATCATCGCTACCATCGCCATCACAAAACAAAATCCAGTGCACGCCATTGGGCAAATTCTGCAAGCCACTCCAACAAGCCTGACCGTAGCCCGGTCGGGGTTCTCGAATGACCTCAGCTCCATGGGCCTGGGCGATCGCAGCACTGGCATCGGTACTGCCATTATCGACCACCCGAATCCGCTTTAACCCTTGATTTTGTAATACTTTCAGCACATCGCCAATCGTCTCGGCTTCATTGCGCACGGGAATCAAAACCAGGACAGCGTCCAGGTCGGAGGGAGAAACGATCATCTGCAAGGTGGGATCAAGTGCAACCAGACTCATTATCCTGAAGACAGCAAAGAAATGATGGGTGGATGACAACGGAACTCATGACGCGACTCATGCAACTGCTAGCATTCTCCGTTTTAGGACTGGGCGGGTTCCTCTTAGCGGTGACCGCTCACCGCTCCCTTTCCACAAGTGAGAGGGCGGCTCCTCTTGTCGAGGAGGCAAGCCCAGCCACCGAGTCTCAGGAATCCTTGGCCACGGTCGCTGAATCGCTAAACCTGGCTGACCGATGGATCGTCAGCCCCGAAGAAGCCCGCAATTTAATTACGAGTGGGGCGACGGTTTTGGATGCGCGAAATGGGCGATCGCAGCTCACAGGAATTCTCCAAGGCTCGGTGGCCGTCTCCTGGCGACAGTTTTCTCAAGATGCCGATCCCTATCGAGGCAAGCTATTGACGGATCTGGCAGGGCTCCAAGAACAGTTGCAGGGGGTGGGAATTTCGGGCGATCGCCCCGTCGTGGTGCTGGCAGATGCGCTTCAGGGTTGGGGGGAAGATGGGCGGATTGTGTGGATGCTGCGATCGATGGGGCACACCCAGGCCGTGATCGTAGATGGGGGCTATCAAGCCATGGTCAATCTGGGGCTACCGACCACCCTAGGTGTTGCCCGTACCGCTGCGCAGCCAGGTGATTTTGTGCCGCAACCCCAGGCCGAATGGAGCATCGATCGAGAAAGCGTCCGCCAAACATTTGACGATCCTGCTGTCGCCCTCGTTGATACCCGCACCCCAGAGGAGTTTGCGGGGGCTATCCTCTTCAACGAAGCCCGTGGAGGTCATCTCCCCGGCGCTATCCTGCTGGAGCGTCAGGAATTGATGAATGATGAGGGACGGCTCTTGCCCCAGGACGAAATTCTGGCGATTTTACAAGAGAAGGGCATTTCGCCCGATCAGGAAATTGTTGCCTATTGCACCGGCGGCATTCGTTCCGCCTGGTTGATTGCAGTGCTCTCAGATTTGGGTCTAAACGCCAAAAACTACCCCGGTTCCATGTGGGACTGGGCGGCGGCTCCGGCGATTGAGTATCCCCTCATCAATCCGTGAGTTTTGGCAGGGTAACCTCAACGATCGAGCTGCACACCCAAGATCTGCGACGTCTTCTGCGCGAATAGAGGCAACGGTAGGTTAACCAAAAGACGTCGCAGATCTGCCCGCTACTTTCTGCTCGTACTATCAAATCCGGTGAAACAGCCGTAAAACCCAACTATCATTTGGGTGATGCAGAATCCAAGTATGAATTTTTTCCGAGAAGGGCTTCTCGGAAAAAATTCATACTCTCAACCAGCAACTATCGTTTGCGCTCGCTGCAATGCAGCGAGCGCAAACGATAGTTGGGTTCTTCAATCGAATTTGACATTAAGTAGCTCGGCATGATGAAAAACCAGACCCTAAAAACCTGTGCCGCCCGCGCTGCGGGCGGCACAGGTTTTTAGGGTTTTAGGTTTAATTGCACCTGCTAACTTACTTGAAGAGGGATTGTTTCTTGCGCTTGGAAGCCGCTTTTTCTTTGGCCTTTTGACGTTCGTATTCTACCTCTTTCATCTTCCGCATAATGCGGTTGAAATACTCTTGCAGATAAGATTCCAGGGTCGTCATGTCGTTGGCGCTGAGGCCGAAGGTTTCGTAAGTTTTTGCCATGTCAGCAGTGAGGGGCTTGCCAGAGGCAATCACTTCCATAAAGGCAAGGCGATCGGCGAGATCCAGCCCCCATTCAAAGAAGCGGGCAGCCGACTGCACACCGCCGAGCAATGGCCCTGGCATCCGCCAGATTTTTGCCTCTTGCCCCGACAGGCGTTCGCAGAGCCGAATGATTTCGTAAGCGCTCCAGGCACGGGTTCCCACAACCGGATAGGTTTGCCCGACGGTTTCAGGAACCGCGAGCGATCGCACCGCAAACTTTGCCAAATCCTGCGTGTCGATGTAGGCAATAGGAGAGGTGTTGCCCATCACCCAAACGGCTTGCTTTTCGAGGATGGGGATCGCGTATTGCCCAATCAACCCTTGCAAGAAGCCTGCCGTGCGTAACACGGTATAGTTCAAGCCAGCCTCTTCCAGAAATAGCTCTGTGCAGCGCTTGATCTCCATCAGCGGCACATGGGGGTATTGGTCGGTGTTGAGAATCGAGAAAAAGATGAAGCGCTCGACCCCGGCCATCTTGGCGGCCTGAATCAGGGAAACTTTACCATCCCAATCAACCTGCCTCAGAGTTGCACTATCGGTGGGGCGCGCCGTTGCCGCATCAATAACGGCGGTAACACCTTCAAATGCGGCGGGCAGGGTTTCGGGATAAAGCAAATCTCCGGGGATCAACTCCGCTCCCCATTCTTTGAGAAAACTCGCTCGCCGAAAGCTGCGAACCAGGCACCGAACGGTGTGACCTTCATCCAATGCATGTTTTGCGATCTGCCGACCGAGAGTGCCGGTAGCTCCAACGATGAGTAAAGTCATTCGGACTGCCTGATAAATCGTTAACTTTTTATAAGATACACCCTAATATTCTCAGAATTCTTTTCGTTGAGAGTGACCAAACTCTGGATAGACGGTTGATGCCAATCTATGGATGAGCTGATCACCACTCCCTGTCTCCCTTTTGGTCATCAGGCCAAGGGATCAAACGTTGCGAGCGCTAGACTGCTCAGTTTCTAACATCCGCAGATCAAGCGCTCGCAAAATAATGAATGGGGTGCTGGCAAGAAAGGCATGTACAGCGTGCAGCAAAATCAGGAAAACAATTCGGATTCCATCCCAATTTGCCGTCCATTAGGCTTGGCCTATTCTTCGCCGCCCTGCAATTTCAGGAGCACGAACCCAACTCCCAAACCAATCATGATCAACAGCGGGGGCAATACTGCAGCCATTCCAAGTTCGCCCATTTTTCCTTCTCCTAACGTTAAAGATCGAATGTTATTGAGTGAGCTTCATACGCTTCGACCGAGCCAAATCCCGAGGCATTTAAACACGGTTTTCCGCCAACACAGCGCCTTGACACCCATGGCAGGATGATACTGATAGAGAGGAAGGTAGTACCTCACTCACCCATCCGCACATCCCCATCCAATTGGGGTCAAACTGCTTCGTTTTGTATTTTACGGCAGTTTGGGCAGGGTGCTTTTAGCAAGGAAAAGATATGCAGACCAATTCTCAGATTCTTCAACCAGTGCAACCACGCCCTATGACGGAGCTAGAGGGCGAAAAAGAACGCGTGCGACTGGCGATCGCCACGGGGGACCCAGCTGGCATCGGCTCCGAAGTTATCCTCAAAGCCTTGGCAGATAAAACATTGTGGGCAGACTGCGCCATTACATTAGTCGGCTCAACAGCCCAGCTAGAGGCGGCCTATCGTCACCTGCGAGCAACCGGGGCAGCCAACACGCTCGCCAATCCTCTGGACTTCCAAATTCTGGATGTTGCTGCTGAGACAGAACCATCCCCCTTGCAATGGGGCATCGGCAATGCCACGACGGGTAAAATCAGCTTTCAGATTCTGGAAACGGCGATCGCCCAAACCCTTGCAGGCAAGTTTGACGGTATTGTCACGGCTCCCATTGCCAAATCTGCCTGGAAAGCAGCCGGCCATCACTTCCCAGGACAGACCGAGCTATTGGCAGAAATGGCAGGCATTGAGCGATTTGGCATGATGTTTGTGGGGCGATCGCCCCATACCCAGTGGCAGCTTCGCGCTCTTTTGGCAACAACTCACATACCGCTGCACCAGGTTCCACTAGCGCTAACCCCCGATCGCCTTACCCTCAAACTTGACCTATTAATTGATGCCCTACGGGACGAGTTTGGCATCGGTGCCCCCCGCATTGCCGTGGCGGGGTTAAATCCGCATAGTGGTGAGCAGGGGCAACTTGGCACCGAGGAACGAGATTGGCTGATTCCCTGGCTAAAAGAAATGCGCGATCGCCACCCCCAGGCCCAGCTAGATGGCCCTATTCCCCCTGACACCATGTGGGTAGCACCGGGGCAAGCCTGGTTTGGCAATGGGTCTCCATCCGCCGCCCACGACGCTTATTTAGCGCTCTACCATGATCAGGGTTTGATTCCAGTTAAACTCATGGCCTTTGATCGAGCAGTCAATACCACCATTGGCTTACCCTTCATCCGCACCTCACCGGATCACGGCACCGCGTTTGACATCGCTGGAAGAGGCACTGCTGATCCCCGTAGTATGAAAGCGGCGATCGCCCTGGCCACAGAATTGACGCAGATGCGTCAGCGAGCCCAATCCACTCAGTAAATTCACGGGATATATCGCCCTTACTTGAGCTGCATTCCACACGTAGCCAAACGATAAGGGTACTACAGAAGGTTATAAGCTCCTGACATTTTCATAGACTGTAATACCAATTTCGAGAAAAAGGGTAGAGAATGAAAACAATCCGTATAGTGAACTACAAAACATCCACAAAGGAACAAGAAACTGTAGACTGAAGTGAAGTTCCTTGTCGAAAGGTTTCAGAATGTTTCGTTCGGATTCCTCCACCGTTTGACTTGCACCGCAGAGGGTCATCATGCTGCAATCTGTTCAATTTTCAATCAATTTTCTGCAAGACGAAGCCCGTCATCTGGTTCATCGTGGGGTGGTCAGCCGCCAGCAACCAATCTACGTCCTCTGCAAGTACATCCCCGCGCGCGAGTGGGCGCATGTGGAATGTGAGCTAGAGCGCGGCGATTTCTTACTGCGCGATCGCATTGGCGATTTGATCGGCCATGAAGAGTGGGAAAACGACTAAACCGGGCGCTTCAAATTGTCTAATGGAGCCCCCTCCTTTACGTCCATTTCCTATTTCTTGCCTACAGGTTGGGCTAGCCCAGAGTGTTGAGACTATTTTGGTCGAGCCTAATCTGTAGGATGGCCATCTTCTAAGATAATGGTTTGGTCTTGTGAGAAACCGGCTTTCTCGCGCCCATTAGCTTGAATGGAGCATCTCAGCTCTAGCCCTAGTTGGCACAGGTATTGCGCATCACATAGGCTACGTGTTTTGAGCCATCAAACATAACCAGGACTTAGGCAAAACTTGCATCATCCTAAGTGAATTCGTTGATGTTGTGGCCGCGACGCGGCCACAACATCAGCAAAATGCGTAAGTCCTAATAACCATACTTAGCCCTGTCCTCGCCAGAGAACAGGGCTAAGCAGTATAGAGCTGGATGAGCGATCGCTACTTGTCTTGCTCGGTCAGATCTTGTAGTTCTTTGCGTAGCTCAGCAATTTGATTCGTCAAAACCTCCAAATCTGCCTGAACATCGGGGGGAGCCGATGGAGCATTGCTGGTGGAGCCGCTACCCGGTGCGGAGGAGGTAGACGCTCCTTGCGCTGAGTTGAGCAAACCATCAACAAACGTCCGCGCTTCTTGCTCTGTCATCTCTCCTTTCGCGGCCAGTTCTTCAACCAACTGATCGGGGTTGGTACGCAGCTTGTTCAAGGCTTCCTCACCATTGCGAGGATCTTGGAGGCTGTCGATCAACGTTCCTGCCGCCCCAAGGGTGACACGGAATCCTTTTTGCACATTTTGAAAAATGTCGTTTGAGTTCATAGTCTCCCTGCTCGGTTGAGTAACGGACGATTGCCATGGGTAATCATTGCTTCCGCTATTTAATACTATCAAGGGTTTAGGGCTAGGGAAAACCGGGTGCAATTCGGATTACCTACCCAAAAGCCTTGACCCATTAGGAATAGCTACGGGCATCCTGCAGCACATCACATCTGCTATGAGAACCCGAGATGTCTCTCAGCCAGTCTCAAAAAGTCGGTGCCCCAACTAGCTCGCCATCTAAATATCAAGCTTAACTGGCCGCTTCTGGCGTCTCTGGCAACGATTCCCCAGTGAAGAAGCGCTGGGTAATCCAGCTTGTGAAGATATGAGAAAGCAACCCCAGAGGCCCCGCAAACAAACAGAGCGCCAGTGAGTGAATCGTCCAGGTTCCCGTCCGCTGCCCTTCCAGGTAAATCCAGCGTCCGACAAACAAATCCATCACCAGAAAATGAACCCACCCCGTTGCGGCAATTTTCTCCATTGAGAAAAGCTGGGCAATATCTGTCAATTGGGTACTGGTGAATGCCTCGGCGGTTTCGGGATCTAGGCCAGAAATGAAAAGATAGAGATAAAGGCTCGCCAAGGCCACAAAGGGTAGAAACGAATCCATCACCCTGCGGGTAACGTCCCATTTGGGCAAAATAATCATGAGCGCCCAGAAAGGCAGCACAAAGAGATTCGCGGCGTTGAACAAAAAATCTAAGTCCAGGTTCATAGTGATGAAACCGTAATGAAACAGCCACGCAACAGTGTAATGAAACCTTATAGAAAAGGGGAAGCTGAGAACGAGGATCATGCAGAGGATCGCACTGGAAGGATTAGCTGGAATGGCAACAGCCGTGAGCGATCGCTCGCTCCACCGACCAACCCCTGATCAGGTTGCCTTCCTTGAGTCACTCAAGCCGCACAATCCTAAGCAATAGCACTTTTTCGAGATAGTTGCTGCTTCTGTAGTCAGCCAAATGCCAAAGCCAAATGCCAAACAAGACAAACGAAAAGTGCTCACAATACCCAGCTTTGCCCCAATCTTTCAGGGTTTGAATGGAAAAATTGTAAAAAATGTTAGATTCTTTTCAATCCATGCTTCCCAGCGCTTCAAACAGGATCCAGGAAAAACGCTGTCTGCGTCCCTGGAATGATGGATGAGCCCCATTACTCCATATCAGAGCCTCGCGTCACGCTCCCGACCACAGCTCGACCCATACCTATTGCTTCTCGTTTTTACGCCTCGTCACTTTCAGTTCTTAAAAACATCATGACTCTAAGTATTGCTAGCACCGTTTTGCTCGGAGGGCTTGCCTTTTGGTGGGGCACTCGCGTGGGGCGGTGGCTGTTACGGCAGGGAGCAACGGCACGGGATATGTTCCGTGGACGCAACTGGATCTCCGTCGCGTTTCTGGGCATCTATGTTGCCATGATGTTCATCGTGCTCCATGCTCCCCAATGGCATTGGCTCCCCATGGAGTGGCGGGTGCAGGGCATGCATGTAACCTGGACAGCCATGCGGGTGATGCTGCTAGGGATTTGTGGCGTTGGCATGGTGGTGTGCTGGTACACTCTGCGGCGACAGGTAGTGCTGGTAGCGATTATCGGTCTGCTGGGCATGAGCAGCTTCACAACCGCTGAGCATTACCTGCTGGCTCCAATTCACGACAGCTTGGTGGATAACCTGATGCCGAATGGCGTGTATCGGCAAACCTCTAGCAGTAGTTGTGCGGCAGCCGCGATGGCAACTGTGCTACGGGCATGGGGAAGAGATGTGCCGGAGTCACGAGTGGCAGAGCTAGCAGGCACGAGCCGCTTGGGTACCTCTATGCCCCAACTCATCCTGGCGGCACGGGAATTGGGCATGGATGGATTGGAAGTGAAGCGGGCGACATGGGAACAGATGCAACAAATCAATCGACCCGGCATTTTAGCCAGTTGGCTGATGGACGGTACGGGCAGGCGCTCTCCCCATGCGATCGCCCTCCTGGGCATGAATGACGACACGGCCTTGATTGCCGATCCAGCCCTGGGTAAGTTTTTTACCCTCTCACCCGAACAGCTACAGCGGGTGTGGCGGCGGGAATATGTGCCGCTTTATTACCCAGAAGCAGCGACCCTAGCTCCGGCTGAAACCAAGAGCTACCTAAACGCGCTGGGCTATCAGCTCTCACCGGATATGGATCAGACGACTGCGTTGCAACAGTTCCAGGCA
This sequence comes from Vacuolonema iberomarrocanum LEGE 07170, assembly GCA_015207365.1. GTDB lineage: Bacteria > Cyanobacteriota > Cyanobacteriia > Elainellales > Elainellaceae > Vacuolonema > Vacuolonema iberomarrocanum. Next base: position 44,848 of record JADEXA010000021.1, on the reverse strand, counting down.
GATTTTGGCGTGCAGCCGACCGGAGATATGGATACGCTTACGGCATTGCTATTGAGCGGGCAATTTTTTGAACAAGCCCCACGCCTGAGCGACAGTCTGGACTGACACAGGGTGGTCAAAGCATTTTCACCCCCAACACAACCCGCTTCCTGCCCCCCCTTTCCCCAGGTAGGTTTGATCTTTACACTGAGAAACATAGATCGTGCCGACTGTGTCGATTCGTCGCAGTTCGCTGAACTATGTTCTGTCATGTTTTCTGACATTCTCTAACTTCACCATGCTGAACTTTTTTCGTGGATGGCTAGTGGTGCTGATGCTCTGGCTTAGCCTGGCTCCTCCTGCAATGGCCCACGCCCTTCCATCTGTTTCGCTTGTTTCCCCCTCTATGCATCTCACTTCTGGGTCTATCGCTATGGCTGGCAAAAAATCTCTGTTTTCTTTTTCTGGTACTCGCCCTGCTAATTTGGGCATCAAAGATGGCAGCTTGGCCGCCTGCCCAGGTTCTCCTAATTGCGTCAACAGTCAAACGCCTGCGTCTGATGAAGAGCATACGATCGCTCCACTCGGCCTAAGCAGCAGTGCATCTGAGGCGATCGCCCGGCTCAAGGACATCGTCACGGGCATGGAGCGCACGGAAATCATTGAGCAAACCGACAACTACCTCTATGCAGAATTCACCAGTGCGTTGATGGGCTATGTAGATGACGTGGAATTCTTTGCCGATGAAGCGTCTGGCGTAGTACATGTGCGATCGGCATCGCGGCTGGGGCAATCAGATTTAGGCGTCAATCGCAAGCGGGTCGAAGCCATTCGGAGCCTGTACAACGCTTAACGTTACGCCGTTTCAACTCTGGTTTCATCATTCTCAAATGCTCCTGCTTTGCAGGCCAATCTGAATCTCGGGTGCACCATTTGCCTCTAGACTCGGTTTAGCCCCTGCATTGCAGGACATTTTTTGTTAACGAATGTTGTAAGAACGCTGCCGTTTATGATTGCCTCATCGTCCTCCACCCTGTCCAATCCACCCGAGTTGCCCGTCGACTATGCCGATGTTGCGGCCGCCGCCGATCGTCTTGATGGCGTGGCGCATCGCACCCCAGTCCTCACCTCACGCACGGTCGATGCGCAGACGCGAGGCCAAGTCTTTTTTAAGGCAGAGAATTTTCAGCGCACCGGATCGTTCAAGTTTCGGGGCGCTTACAACGCGATCGCCCAACTCTCCCCTGACCAGAAACAGCAGGGCGTGATTACCTACTCTTCGGGCAACCATGCCCAGGCGATCGCCCTTGCCAGCAAGCTCCTCGGCATCTCGGCCCATGTCGTCATGCCGACCGATGCGCCGGATGTGAAGCGCCATGCCACTGAAGAGTATGGAGCTACCCTCCACCTCTACGATCGCACGACGACCGACCGCGAAACCGTTGCCCAGGAAATTGCCGCCCAACATCAGCTCACCCTGATTCCGCCCTACAACCATCCCCAGGTGATCGCAGGGCAGGGCACGGCAGGAAAAGAGCTGTTTGAAGACGTGGGCGAATTGGACTATTTGCTGGTGTGCTGTGGGGGTGGGGGCTTGTTGTCGGGTTGCGCGATCGCCGCCCATCATCTCTCTCCCAACTGCCGCGTGATTGGGGTCGAACCCTCGACCGCAGACGATGCCACCCGCTCGTTCCACAGCAAAACCCTGCAAACCGTTCACAATCCCGATACCATCGCCGATGGTGCACGCACACCGTCCTTGGGAACCCTCACCTTTCCCCTGGTGCTGCACTATGTCTATGACATGATGGCCGTTCCCGATCGCGCCCTGTGCAATACCATTGTTTTTCTCCTCGAACGGCTAAAGGTGGTAGTAGAACCCACGGGAGCACTGGCTGCCTCAGCTATCCTCTCAGATATTTTCCAGCCCCCTGCGGGTGTAAGGATTGGCGCTATTCTCAGCGGTGGCAACATTGACCGCAGCATCATCGCCACGCTCTAGGTTGTTCTTATTAAGACTTACGCATTTTGTTGATGTTGTGGCCGCGACGCGGCCACAACATCAACGAATTTGCTCAGGATTACGCAAGCTTTGCGTAAGTCCTACTTATGCTAAATCCGGATTAACCCGGTGGTTGACATCCCACAGCAGAGGCTCAAAGCTTTCGCTTCAAGCCATAGCGGACGCTAAACACCACCCAGGCCAACACAACTGATAGCCCTCCTGCAGCCAGAGGGCTAAAAAAGAGGCCAAAGCCGTCTTCTTCTCGCACCCAATGGAACAGCGTCCAGAAACCGATGGCAACCTGAAAAGTAGGCACCCCAAACAGATCCAGGGGAATGAGGAGCAACACGCTCAACAAATTCAGCAGCACAAACATAGCAACAGCTAAACCGGCAAGGTTTGCCAGATGCCTGAGCGTTGCAGAACGGCGGGGCGAGCGGGTTAATAGTCTGCGGGCAACCTCGTGGGGCGCATAGATCGCAAACCCTTCCTGCGAATCTTCGATGCTGACCGAGGCCGGATAACGACAGGCGATCGTCGCAAGCCAAAGATCGCCAATGGCCCCTGATGTATTCAATGCGATGACCCAAACTAGCCAGCTAAGCTGCGGGAAGAGCACCATCAAGATCGCTGAGCCGGAATTAATGACGACCAACGGTGCCAGCAGAATCGCCAAAAAAGCGTTGCGAGAGAATTTTTGACCAGGAGCTGTTGCATAGGCATAGGGCAGCAAGTATTTCACGCCTACCCCGTAGCGAGGATTCCCACCAAACCACTTGAACGCCAGACCATGGATGCCTTCATGCACAGCAATGGTGGCAATGGGGAGGGCGATCGCTCCAACGACAAGCCAGCCTAAGTCCCAAATTTGATCAAACTCGAAAGAGACTGACGCGTTCCAAGAACGCCCATGGATCAGCGGATAAACGGTACTGGCACCGAGCAACACTATAAAAAATAATGCCACCCCTAAACTTGCCCACCAAAAAGCCAATTCATGGGTCAGTCGAAAAACATAAACAGGAGCCTTTTTCAGACTGGACATTGACAATATTTTCCGCCGTCAATAAAAATTTTTAATTATTTAACATACGAAATTTATGTGTATTTCGAGAGAATAAATGTCCGTATACACGACTCTTATCGTGCTATAGATACATCAAATATTTCGACATCATTCTGATTGAAACTATGAGCACTGGATCAATAACTAAGTCCTGATTAACCGCACTCCCACCACCATAATCTTGTCAAAGTACTCACTTCTCTAGCGGCATCTTTGCACCCGTTTCAATAAATCATAGAATAGCGCAAACACTATGACAGAAGAGCCTTCTAGCTAACGTACTGCCATCGTCTAAGTATGGCTATTTACAAAGCTAGAGCTCGTAACATCGATACGTTTTTCTCCTATTGTTGTGTAATGATGAATTTACTGTCTTCACCCGACTGGTCATTTTTTAATTGAGCAGATAAGCTGAGTAAGATAAAACAAAAAAGGCTCACTGACATGTATCATGAGCTGGTTAAACGCTAAAGCTTTAGTTTGCATTTTTAATGAACCCAAATGAAGTAGAGGCATCATGCTAAAAGAAGTCGCATCGCCTGAAGTTACGTCTAAGATCAACGTGCCGTTAAAAATTGTGCTTGTAGAAGACGACCCGGTCATGCAATTGGGGTTGGAACAGTTCCTAGAAGATTACGATAAGTTTGAAGTCATTGGCCGAGCAAGTGATGGCTATTCTGGCGTTTCTCTCGCGCTGGAATTGAAACCTGATTTGGTGGTGATGGATATTGGCTTGCCGCAGCTAGATGGAATTGCCGCGACCCAAAGCATCAAGCAGAAACAACCTGATATGCGCGTTGTGATTCTCACCTCACATACCGCAGATGTTGAAATGATTGCAGCGCTTGCTAGCGGTGCCGATGCTTTTTGTGTCAAAGGAACAAGTCTGAAGCAACTGGAAGTCGCTATCGACTGTGCCAACAATGGTGCAACCTACTTAGATCCACAAATCGCCCGCCGTGTGATTGGCCATCTGAAATACACGCATCCCAAAACCCCGGCCACAACCCTATCGAGCCGTGAACTAGAAGTGATTCGGCTGATTGTTGAGGGCAAGAGCAACCCAGAAATCGCGTCTGAACTGTATATCAGCATTAGTACCGTCAAAACCCATCTCCGCAGCATTATGAATAAGCTGTCTGTCGACGATCGCGTGCAGGCCGCTGTTGCCGCATTGCGGAGTGGGTTGGTGTAAGCCCTCTATCTAGCGGCATCGACATATGCTGTAAATTCGGCTGCTTTGGGTGGGGGCGATCGCCGTCTCCGTCACTCACCACTCAGAGCAACCCAACTGTGGCGGATGCATTACATTCCAGCATCGGCAACATCGGGTACTTTCTGCCTACGGAAACCAAGCTATTGAGACGCTGTCTGGCTCTCCAGTCTTTGTCAAAAGGTAAACAGGATAGTGCTAACCAGCCTCTTCATCTAAGCCGAGCTGCTGCTTGATAATGGGCAGACAACGATTGCTGACCTCTATCAGAGGACTGTCAGCGGTCAAGGTCATGGTTGTTCCCCACAGCACCTTGACCGCAAGCCGTGCAGCTCTTTGCGTATCTCTTGGCATAGTACGTGACTCATGATCTACGCTAGCTTCTATCAAAATGAGCAGTTGTTCGCGGGCATCAGCCTTATCAGCGTTCGTCAATTCCACATTTCCCATAAGAGCGTCGCCTAGCTCTTTTAGGCATTCCTTGAGACCGGGTTGATCCGATCTCGGCGTGTCTGAAAGCATTTCTAAGCGGTTTGTGGTGGCGAAATCCAGTGAGTACCCGACATAGGCAGTCAGATCATTTTCTTCAGAGTCAGCGTCTACATTTAAGCGATCATCGACTTTACGACTGATGGCTTCAGCCTTCGACAAAGCCTTATAGAGCTGCGTAATGAGCAACTCTACCTCCTGATACAAGTCAGAAGAGAAGGCGGTCATCTCATCAATGGTTTCCTCTTCTGTTTGCAGGAGTCGCGATCGCAGCTCAGACAAGTCAATCCCAAGATTTTGCAGTGCAGATTTTGCTACACCCCCTTCGACATCCAGCAAACCCACCAGCAGATACTCAGTATGAATATAGTCTGAATTGCACTCTTGAGAAATCTCTAACGCCAACCGTAGGCTATTTTTTGCCCGTTCGGTAAAGGGGATTTCTCCTGTTGTCTGAACACCAGAACCACGGCCAATGATGGCTTCTACTTCCTGCCGCATTTGCCTCAAGTCAAGGCCAAACTGAGAGAGGGTTCTGGCTGCTCGCCCAGAGCGTTCACCCATCAAACCCAAAAGAAGCTGTTCAGTACCTATAAAGGTATAGCCTAATAACCGCGCTTCTTCCTGAGCCAACATAATGACTTTGATTGATTGGGACGTAAGTCTGTCAAACATGTTGTTTTAGCTGCCACCCAATAGACATCAGCACCTAAGTGCAAGCTGGCATCTCTTGTATTCTAAGAAACGTGAGTTCGGGATAAGAAAATCTGGCGGTTGAAACCGCGACTAGCGGAGCGAAACCCGCCTTCGCGGGTTCTCAAACTACGAATTTTCATAGTCCGCAACGGCGGACTTTGTTCTGATAGCCGCGACTTTAGTCGCCAAGGCGTTATCCCAAACTCACGTTAAGAAGTGCTTTGGTCTGGGGTGAACTGCTGCATAATGAGCGGCAAGCAACGATTGCTGACCTCCACAAACGAACTGTTGGTCGGCAGCATTAGGGTTGTTCCCCACAGCAGCTTGATGGCAAATCGTGCCGCCCTTTGCATGGTGGGCAAATCGCTCGCCTTGCTGGCTTCTACCAAAACGCGAATTTGCTCTAATGCATCCGATTTATCAACGTCGGCCAGTTCAGCACTATCGACGATGGCGGCTCGCAACTCCTGTAGACATTCCTTCAATCCTGGTTGGTTGGGGTTCGGCGCATCTGGCAGGGTTTCGATGCGTCCTGCAACATTGCGATTTAGAGCGGATTGAATCATTACATCGACGCTGCCAGGACTGGTCGTTTGTTCCAACTGATTATCGACCCTGCGACTGATGGCTTCAGCCTCCGACAGGGCTCTAGAAAGCTGAATGAGGAGCGACTCTAGCTGCCGAGACAAACTAGAGAAAACGGCAGTTAGTTCAGTAGAACGAGCCGATAGGGTAGCTGCATCCGAAGCATCAATGTCAGTCGCTGTAGGGTTATCGTCGTGAATCGCTCGCAGTAGCCGCGATCGCAGCTCAGACAAGTCAACCCCAAGATTTTGCAGCACAACGCTCGCCACCGCATCCTCAACATCCAACAAACCGAGTAACAGATGCTCTGTATCGATATGGTCTGAGTTGTACTCTTGAGCAGCATTTAAGGCACCCTGCAAGCTGAGTTTTGCCCGTTCAGTAAAGGGAATTTCTATCGCTTGAAAGCCAGCACCGCGACCCACCAACGCCTCCACCTCGCGGCGCATTTGCCGCAGATTGAGGCCAAACTGGGCGAGCACTTTAGCCGCTTGCCCCGAGCGCTCACCCATTAACCCCAACAACAGCTCCTCAGTTCCCACAAAGCTATGATGCAACCGCCGCGCTTCTTCTTGAGCCAGCATGATGACTTGAATCGCTTGTTGCGTAAATCGTTCAAACATGTGGCTTTAATGGTAACTGGATGAACGCGGGCACCATGGTCGATTGGCATTTCTCACAAGAGCAAGGAGCATAGGGATGTAGCGAGCCTACAAGGGTTTAACTGCATCCTTCTATCCATCCCACTTCGGGCAACCTTCCACTTCTCATGTGCATCACTTGGTTGCCCTGATTCACGGCAGTTTCAAAGACAATTCTGTAATCAGGCTGATTAGGGTCAGTAATCGTGATGTAATTGCCATCTGTATATTCGTGAGGCGTAACTTCTGCATCTGGATAGGCTGCAATGACCTCTGACTCTACCGTACCTAAGCCAATCCCTTCTGGAGTCTCGATTTGGCTCTCGTCGGCAACATCGACAATAGGAACTTCACCTCCCAAGTCCTGGTAGGCAAACGCATTGATGTCCACCCGAGCAATGCGATCGTCGATCATCATAAATGCCAGTTCGGGTGGGCCTGCTGACGACCTAGCATAAGCACAGCTACTCTCCTGCCCTGTGATGTCACTATAGCTGGTCAAGACCAAGTCGATACCAGCTGCCACCTCAGCCTCCGCTAAGGTCATCCCAACTTGAACTGGCCCAATACCCGAAAACGTGATTTGAGCTTGTTCGAGTGATGCGGCTGGAACGTCTCCTTCGATCGGTTCTGACGGTGCTTCTCCAAGTTCATTATCACGTTGGCTAACCTCATCACTCTGGCTAACCGCTTCACTTTGAACGTCCGGTGCTGTCGGTTGAGAGGGAGCCACAGCACAAGCATTCAAAAATAGAACTAACGCTAGTCCGGTCAATTGGGTGAGATAGCGTGTTGACATAATGTAATGGCGCAATCTTGTTTGCGAAGAAACGATGCGATTCTAAATACACTACCTGGCAACTATTTTCCCAAACCTAACCAATCCTTACTAATCTCAAGCATCAACCATCTGGTCATTGTTTTTCACTCTACAGGTTATAGGAGTCTTACTTAGGATAGGAGTATCTCTCTTATGTTCACTGCCACTAGAAGAATCCCTATGAATTCTGAAGATCAAGTCTCGAAACGTCGCACCCTTACGGATATTGCTTATCAGTTTGTGCTAGGCACTGCATTTGGCCTAAGTAGCTCGGCACGATGAAAAACCAGACTCTAAAAACCTGTGCCGCCCGCAGCGCGGGCGGCACAGGTTTTTAGGGTTTTAGGTTTAATTGCACCTGCCAACTTAGTGCTCATCATGCTTCCTGCATTCTTCATTTCGCTCTCCACTCTGGAATGGCAAAGCTCTTACCTTGAAGTGCTGGGTATGGTCGTTGTACTCTGTGGATTTTTGTCAGCTATTCTCGGCAAATCTTCTTTAAAGCCCTTGATCCAGTTTTTAGAATCCATTCCCACAGTTTTTTAGCTTAAAGGGTACGGATTAAAACTATTGCGTTGTCTGTCGCGTGGGGCGATGAGCAGTCACAGAGGCAAACAATACAACCTTTGCGATATAAAAACCTGATGTGTCGTGCGATCGCCAACGCATCCTACGCTCAATCAAGATCGCTCACTTATCTACTGCAGTCTTTATTCCACTGACTTAATGATTCTTCAAGGCAAAATTACCTTATAAACAACATCCAAATCAAAAAGGCATTTCATGAAGAGCTGAAGCTTGAAAACTTGCAGCAACCTTCATAGAAACACCTCTCATTTGCCATTAACTAGCTGACAGCTTTAAAGGAAAGGCAAAAAGCAGCCATTGCTTACCTACATAACGTGGAACCATTAAACTAGATCGCACCAACGCCCTTGCCGCGATCGTCTGATTGCATGGTCAAGTTTCCTTGTTCATCCGTCTCATTGACTTCTTTGAGTTCTTTAGCCCGAGCGGCTGCTTCAGCTTCTTCCTTTTCGCGCAGGTCTCCAGGCTCTTCGTAATACATTTCCGGCTCGATCGGATAGTTGTTGATCAACCCTTCCTGATCGACGGTGTAACCACCAGCCGTATCGATATCACCTTCTTTTTCTGGCGTTTGCTTATAAGCACCCTGCTCTCGCTCCTTCCGGGCAGCCGTTTCGGCAGGAATAATATTGGGATCGTAGTTATCAGATTCGGTTCTGGGAGTCGTCATAAAAATCTCCTCCTACGTTCAAACGCAGTATTCAAACTTCACTTAATAGCTAGATATTGCCTTGACTCGAAGTCAATTCGCATCGCCCTTAGGGAAGATAGCCCTATTTCGATAGGTGGATTTTAGACAAATACTTTGAATAGCGATCGAATAGTTTTACGTATTCCGTAGGTAGCCATTAGCAAGTGCTGGTGAAAGGTGCCATTAGGGATGAGCAAGGAGTATTTGCGCATTGTTATGGGCGTCGTTGCGACAAGAGCCAAAGCAACACTCCTCCGTGCAACGCGGCAGCAACGGCTCCTCCTAGCGTTGTCGCAGTGAGATTGACGATTATATTCAGCATTCTTGGTTCAACAGCAAAGCTACCTGCAAACCAAACCATAATTGCATTACCACAACCCCACGCGACAGCATTGGCCGGTATCCACCAGACGGATTGCCTGACATGCTGTCGGAATATAAAAATATTACCGACGACAAAGCTGCAACCACACTACTAATTCCAAGGGTTACAAGCTCTCCCAGGGCATTTGCAAACACCCACTGTTGCCAGAACTGTGAATTTGTTATGGGACGCACCATTTCAGGGAGACCTCTCGCTTCTATTGCTGCCGTTGCGGTAAGAGCCAGAGCAATGCTCCGCCTTGCAGAGCACCAGCGATCGCCCCTCCCATCGCTGCGACCAGGAGGCTAAGCAGCATCCCACGATAGTCTAAGGCTGGACGGGAAGGAAGACTATCTGTCAACCAAAACACAACGAGCATGCTGCAGACCCAAGCAACAGCATTGGTGGGTATCTACCAAGCGGCATACCGGATATCAGGTTTAGTCGAGCAGCCATGCGATGCGTTGAGCAGGGTCTTGGGCAATGACGATCCAGGGAAGGGTGTAGATAGTCACATGTATCAGACCACGAACAATGACTGATTGGAGGGATCGATCGCCCACTCGGCTATCTAGCCAGAGTGTCAAGGCCGAGAGCGGAAACCAAATATACAACGACGCATGAACCGCGAGGTAAAGGAGCAGTGTGACCACATATACTCCCTGAAACAAGCCGTTTTCGATGAATTTAGGATCATCGATCGAAGGAACGGGCATACGTTCTAACAGACGGTAACCGTACCAGCTCATTAAACCTGCGAATAGAAGGAAAAGAGCAGGTAGGGCTGTCAGGAAACCTTGCACAATTTGCAGGTACTTCAATCGGGGAGCAACTGTTTGTCTTAGCATGGTTGTTTTTTCATACAGGGTCGAGAGCATTGACGTAAAACACGTAGTAGATGTGTCATTTTTACCGTCAAAGAGCTTCTCTTCAATACTTCTGGGTCATGGATCGAGCAATGTCTCAGCGAATGCACCCAATCGAGATCCAAGATTTGTCAAAAACGTAACTATGCTTATGCTTTTTTTAGGTCTCACGGTTGGCCGTGAGACCCGGTTTTAGCCGCAGTGGATAGGTGTTAACGGCTGATGGGAGATTCAGTTGCCATGGAGCGAGCCACCGACACAAGCTCGTCTTGAGGCAGCGCATCAGCCAGGGTGGCGATCGCATACACTAACCCATCTTGCTGCCACATCACATATCGCACAGCGGCTGGGCCTTCTCCACGCAAGAGGTGATATCCATCAACTTCTTCGGTCAAGCTAACGGAGGTGCGATCGCGCCCTTCGGGTGGCCAGTCTGTCGTAACGGACTCTGCATCTGTGGCACCAATCATGCCGATGGTACAGTTCATAGCATTGCAGTCCGGTGTCATCCCCAGGCTAATCACTAGTTTTGTGTCGGTAGCCTCACTGATGAACGGGTAGAGGTCGCCTTCTCCGGGGATTGAGGCGGGCAAACGAAACTGCCAGCCCGCGGGCAGCTCTCGGCGGATATCATCTAGCACTGGGTCAAAAAGCGGTGCAGGTGCTGCGTTGGCGGCAGCAAAATTGCCAGCGCATCCGAGCAAAAGTGGAGCTAAGCCAATAGACACAAGGAGTTTTTTCATCATGGTCAAGGTGCCAAGGTTGAGGGGTTGACGTGAGATGCAACGCGCAACGTTAAGCGAACCATCGGACGGGAGTGGTTTTCGCTTGCTTGGTTCTCTTGATTGCGCCCCTTTACAATGCCGTCCTACCCGGATTCACTACATCGTCTACCCGGTCGTTTCGCATTGGCCAACCAGCCATGTGTCATTTTTATTTATCATCGCAGATCTTACCCTTCAATGATTGTGGGTCGTGGCTCAGCGAGTGCACTCAATTTGGAGCCAAGCTTTGTCAAAGACGTAACTATGCTTATGCTTTCTTAGGTCTTACGGTTGGCCGTGAGACCCAGTTCTAGTAGCCGCGGATAGGGTAACGCCTGATGGGAGCTTCAGCTGCCATCGAGCGGGCGATCGCCAAAAGCTCACCTTGGGTCAGTGCATCGGCTAAGGTGCCGACCGCATACTCCATCCCATCCTGTTGCCACATCACAAATTGCACAGTTGATCGCCCATTGCCTTCCAGGAAGTGATACCCCTGAATTTCATCGGTCACGCTAACGCGGGTGCGATCGCGCCCTTCAGGCGGCCAGGTGGCCAGAGCCGCCTCTGCGTTTGTCGTCCCAATTACACCGACGATACAGGCCTGCGTCGCATCGCAATCTGGAGTAATCCCCAGGCTAATCACAAGTTTTGTGTTAGTGGCCTCGCTGATGAATGGGTAGAGATCGACCTCTCCAGGAATTGAGGCAGGCAAACGAAGCTCCAAGCCTGGAGGCAACTCTCGACGAATGTCATCTAGCACTGAGTCAAAGAGAGGGGCAGGTGCAGCGTTGGCGGCAGCAAAATTGCCAGCGCATCCGAGCAAAAGCGGAGCTAAGCCAATAGACACAAGGAGTTTCTTTATCATGGTCAAGGTGCCAAGGTTGAGGGATTGACGTGAAATGCAACGCGCAACGGCAAGCAAACCATTGGACGGAAGTGGTTTTCGCTTACTTGGTTCTCTCGATTGCGCCCCCTTACAATGCCGTCCTGCCCGGATTCACTACATCGTCTACCCGGTCGCTTTGAGGTAGCCAACCAGCTTGGAAGAACCGCCTAATCAGCTATCTAGACGGTCGATGTTACTGGAGCGATCGCCAACCTACCGTTGGGTTTGTCAGACCCATTGGCTAAAACTCCACGACAAATCACTGTTTGAGATCCTCGCGCTACAAGACTTTCAAACAGTGATCTGAGCGATTAATATCAAATCCGGTTGAAGAACCCAACTATCGTTTGCGCCCGCTGCAATGCAGCGGGCGCAAACGATAGTTGGGTTTTACGGCTGTTTAACCGGATTTGATATAACGACCGCTCCAAGGAAAATCTCGAAAGCTTTTTGGGAAGATGCAATCAGTCCAGCTTGGTGGGGTGGATGAGCACTTCACTTCAGCCCAGTATTGGAAACGTAGGATGGGAAAGGATTCAGCCGAGAGAGGTTGCCAGTGGCAAGGTAAACCAAAAAGTTGTCCCCTTACCGGGTTGACTGACCACGCCAATTTCTCCCCCGTGGGCTGTGACGATTTGTTTGCAGAGGTAAAGCCCTAACCCTAGCCCCGGCATGTAACGAGCACTCTTACCACGGGTATATAGGTCAAACAGTCTTTGGCACTGAGAGGGAGGAATGCCGATACCACTGTCTTGGACGCGGCAGAGGATCATCGGCGGCCCCTTGGAGGAATGCGCCGAACCTTGACCCAGAAACATTGCTTTCAGCCGTTCCGTGGGCGATCGGTAGGTAGCTGACTGGGCAGAGTAAGGGTTTGAATCAATGACTTCTGCGTCTAAGATAAGCTGAATGCCCGGAGGATTGTGTTTGAGCGCATTGTCAATGAGGTTGCTAAAAATGCGCCAGAGGTGCGTCGGGTCGGCACTCACATAGGGCAGTTCTGGGTCAATGACATCGCGTAGCTCAACGGTGTTTTGGTGTAGCTTGGGTTCGCTGTCTGCCACAACCGCTTGTACAACACTACTGAGTTGTAGTGGTTGAACTCGCAGTGAAATCCCCTGACCATCAGCATTGTAGGCTTCGACCAGGGAATTGAGCAAAGAGAGCTGGCGATCGCTCCCCTGTACCAAACGCTCAACCACCGAGGCTCCTACCGTCACCTGACCATCAACCGATTTATCTAACAGTTTTCTGAGCACGACCGAGGTTCCCATGACAGGGCTGCTGAGATCGTGAGAAATGGCATGCAAAAAGATTTGTAGCTCTCGCCGCGACTCAAACTCAGACCGACGCATCCGCTCGTACACAAAAACCGCGACATTGCTGATTAGGCAAACCCACCCAATCTCAATCAGTGTGCCCAAACCATACACATCAAAAGTTGATTGATCGCCAATTTCGGTCAGGCCAAAAATTGGCAGAACAATAACGTAGTAAGTGATCGGTAAGAGTTGAATCAATAAATGTAATGGCCAGCGGAGCGGTAATAATACAGCCAACGCTAAAAAAACAATTGTGCTTGGGGAGATAGGCAGCCCATAGAAGGTTGCGATGAGTTGTTGCAAAAACCCATCCACTGCACTGGCAAAGATGATAAATATCCAGGCTGGATGTTGGTGTCCCCAGTATGTTTTGTGCAGCACCAGACAGAGCACTATCACACTGGTTGTGAGGAAGAAACCAATAATTGTAATTTCTCTAAACTGGTCGGCCAGCCAAGGCTCTCCATACAGGCTGTCGAGATCCGCACGCAATCTGTCAAGGTGAAACAAAAGCAAATTGAGACTGTGAGCCGAAGAGATCAAAAAGCAGATCAACCCGACCCAAAGCCCAAAGCCCAGACGTTTATGTAAAAATTCGTGCCGCCATTGGATATAGTCAGCTGACTCAGCGGGGAAAAGCGCCTTTTGTACGGACGCCCAGCGCTGGTAAATCGGCTGGAAAACATGGCGCGTTAGCAAAGGCATCCTGCTGTAAATATTCATGGAAGCGACTTGAATAATCTTGAGGTTCATGAGCAGGCAGTTGCACTATCTGATCTGAAGAAGCGATCGCACATCGCCCAATCAGCTATTCTTACTCCATCGCATGAGTGATTAGTATCCGCATCTGGAACTAGATTTATGCATTGTGTTGATGGTGTGGGCGCGATGCGCCCAACACCATCAACGAATTTGCTCAGGATGACGCAAGCTTTGCGTAAGTCCTATGGAACTAGACGCTTTAGATTTCGTCATGGACTGACACAAGAACTTGAGTTCCCATCACACCTGAATTGCAAGGGATATGCAACATCCATTTAACAGAAGAACTGCAATCCTTCGTCCCAAAACACCATCCTCAAGCCATTCTATAGCTCGACAAACCAAGGCGCACCTCCCATTAATCAGCAAGATTGGGAGAAAAGATCCCCAAATTTGGATACAAGGTGTATAAGGTTGAGAGGGAATGGCAATTTCCTGAATAATCGCATTCCCCGATCGCCCTCCTACCTGTTCCGACCGTCTTGATAGCAGTCTGGCGATCGCCCACTCATCCACCCGATACCATATCTACGAGGCGATGCGATGGTACAGCGAATCCTACGAGTCAACCGCGACTCTGTATTTAAGCTAAGGCCCGTTCCCTCCGACGACCTTTCTACTCGCGAAACCTACGATGTCGAAGCCGGAGAAACCTACGAAATCCAATCCTACGCTTACGCCGACATCAATGGAGACTTCAACGGCCATATCAAATTTGCCCTGAAAGATAGCTCTCTCAAAGGCTTCAACACCTGGTTTGTCCACAGCGCCAGCGCCCAGGTTGAGTTTGATGGCGTCGTCGTCTATCCCCACGAAGATCAGCGATCGGTTCCCATCGTGCGCGTCGTGCGCGACACCATCTTTAAGCAGCGCCCGCTGCAGTCTTCTGTCCTTGCTCCTAGCGAAATTGTCAGCGTCTCTCGCAACAAAAACATCCCCCTCCACTCCTATGCCTACGCCGACCAGCAGGGCAACTTTAGTAACCATATTAGAATCGCCATCCGCGACGAAAAGGATTTTCTGCAGGGGCGCAGCACCTGGTACGTATATGACCAGCACGCCTACATTGAATTTGATGGCGAAGTCGTCTATCCCAAACCCGAAGCCAACGATTTCGTCCTTCGGGTAACTCGTAACACCTTCTTCAAACGCCAGCCCAAATCTTCCTCCCAGCTCAGTCCTAGCCAACTGCATAGCGTCAATCAGGGCAGCGTCTGGATTCTGCATTCCTATGCCTACGCCGATCGCCAGGGAGACTTCAATAACCACATCAAGCTTGCGTTGAAGTATGAGAAAGACTTTATTAATGAACTAAGCACCTGGTACATCTACGACGGCCATGCCAGGGTTGAATACAACGGTCAAGTTGTCTATCCCGTCCCGCGTCCTACCCCACCGCCGCCGTCCAATGATTATTCCGGCATCCGGTTCAAACTTCCCGGTAACTATGGCCATGTTTATACGGATCAGCCTATCGTTTCTGGCGGCAACTTTTTCTGGGGTGAAGCGACCAAAAACGCCACCCGCATTCCCCCAAGCGTCACAATTACCGAAAATATTATTGAGCTAGCTCGCAGACTTCAGCGGGCTCGCAGCCAGCTTGGTCGTCCTTTTCAAATCAACTCCTGGTATCGTCCTCCTAACGTCAATGCAGCGGTAGGGGGTGCGAGTCGGAGTCAGCATCTGTTTGGCAAAGCCGCAGATATCCAGGTATCTGGCTTGAGTGGGCGGCAGGTCGCCAACGCCGTTTTTGGCTGGTGGAATGGAGGAATTGGCATTTACAGCCATATGCCAAGCGTCGTACACCTCGATACTGGGCCAAGGCGCTATTGGGGATTTTGAGTCCTCAAAAACCGATCGCTCAAACCCATTGTTCATGCCAGGGCAAAACAGCAGACTTGATTGCTCGCTCGAGACGATGCCCCTGCTTGCTTCGCTATTCGAGCAACGTCCGCCGTTACGGACGATGAAAATCTGGGGTTTGATAACCTGCGAAGGCGTGCCTTCGCAGGTTCCGTTCATCGCATCGGGGATTCAAGCCCCTGCTTCGGTTAACCCAAACGCAGGCTAACCAAAGGTGATATAGCGCTACGCGCTGAGGTAAAAACCAATCACATTTTTGAAAGCCCCGCGCTGCGGGGCTTTCAAAAATGTGATCTGTCCTCATCTCAATGCGTAAGGCTATAACGGCTACAGAGCTTACGCATTTTGTCGATGGTGTGGCCGTGTTGCAGCCACACCATCGACGACGTCCCTTAGGATGATGCAAGTTTTGCGTCAGTCCGGATATCTTCCTGGCTATTTAATGAAGGTAATATCAATCTATGTGTAAAGATTGAGTAATTTCTCTAACAGTTACCTTCAGAATTTTTCAATATTATCGACAGAGTTTCACCACTATTTTGATTAACATGTTTCTACCTCATATGGCTAGTCACTTAACAAGGATCGAGAAGTGTAAGAATTTTCCTTAAAGAATCTTTTAATTTTGGAAATAGGTTAATCTTCTGCCCTGAGATCGAGGCAGGATTGTTGATGGATGAATTAAGGGATCAGCCAAAAATTGGGTTCTCACTCTTTTCTGAAAAGGTGATAGCAATTCATTCCTGGGTGTCACAGATTAGCAGTAAACCCCCTTTTCTGCAATTTATTCTGCTGGGTTGAGTTTTCAAGCTATGCATTGCATGCCTTAGCTTGTTTGCTCATGAGAATGCGTGTTTGATCTCACAGCTAGTCAACAGGTAAGCGAATCAGGGGGTGATCCCACCACCTGGAGATGGCGTTTGATTAAATGCGGCGATCGCAGAATCAACTCGCGGGTCAATTACTCAGTCTTTATTTTTGAGGTGGCTGGAAAGATGAGCATAATCCCAGACAGTGCAATTCAACACCGGACAATCCAAGAGAGTGCAGTTCACGAAAATACAGTCCAAGAGAATAGAAATATGGATATTGGATCGGCGAACGGCATCAATACGAATGGCATCAATGCGAACGGCATCAACTATCACTCCCCAACACCCTCCCATGACACTCCTATGTCTACGAATGATACAGATATGACGGTTACCACCAATTCCCAGGGGTATATGGATATTGAGGCCGTCCAGAAGGTACTCAACCGTTCCCGTGCCTCGGTCTATCGCTATGCCAATACCGATCCTGATGTGCTGGATGCCGATTGGAATCCCAAGCGGCTCAATCCAGAAAAGCGAGACCATAAGGATGACCCACTGAAGTTTCATCCCGGTGAAGTGGCACGATTTGCCCGTGAAGTGTTGGGCATCAAAAATGTGCGCATTGAGCAACGGGAGCCCGAAGAAACGGTAACCCAATCTCTATTACGGCAAATTCTGGTAGAGTTGCAGCACATCCGCCAAGTCCTGGAAGAGCAGCAATCTCGGTAAGGGGCGATCGCGCTTGTAGCCTCGACCTGCGCATTTACAACGAAGAACAGACCGCTGCGATGGAACTTTTAACCGCTATTCTCATTGCCCTGATTGGTGTTGTGTCGCCGGTGGGATGGGTGAGCGATCGCCTCGCTGAAGATGCCTTGCGGCAACAGTTAGAATC
Source organism: Vacuolonema iberomarrocanum LEGE 07170 (assembly GCA_015207365.1). Taxonomy (GTDB): domain Bacteria; phylum Cyanobacteriota; class Cyanobacteriia; order Elainellales; family Elainellaceae; genus Vacuolonema; species Vacuolonema iberomarrocanum. The sequence continues at coordinate 27,538 of JADEXA010000021.1, read as the reverse complement.
GGCAGACGATATTGATATCCGCATCGACAATGCCCCCAACTATCGCTTGCTGCAGGGTCGAGTGCAACGGGTGCGCGTGGCCGGAGCAGGGCTGGTTCCCCTGGAAGGGGTGCGAATTGCGCAGCTGAATCTAGAGGCAGAGGGGATTGCCGCCGAGCCAGGGCCATTGCGCCGGGGCACCATCGACCTATCAGCCCCCCTGGAAGTGGCAGCCCAGATAGTGCTGACAGAAACTGATTTGAACCAGGCACTCCAATCGCCCACCATTATCAATATCTTGGAGCAAGCTAGCGTCGGGGTGCCGGGGGCAGAGGCCGTCGGTATTGAGCGCTATGAATGGGTGGATCCGCAGGTTGACTTGATTGAGGGCGATCGCCTGCAACTGCGCGTCATCTTGCAAGAACGCCGCAACCAACGCCAACTCAACATTGTGGCAGAATCTGGCTTTGCTCTGGTAAACAGCCGCACCGTCCAGCTTGTGCAACCCGTCATCATCATTGATGGGCAGACCGTCCCCAATGAATTGTTGCAACCCTTAACGCGGCAAACCTTTGATATTCAGACATTAATCGGGGACGATTTCTTGGTGCGCCTCTTACAATTAGAAATAGAAGATAATGAAATGGCGATCGCCGCTTGGGTGCAAATACCACCAGACCGCTAACCCAGTTATTGCAGTACCCGTCGTCTGTCTGAAACGACCATGGCTGCTCTCTTCATTTCCTCCACTGGATCGTCTGAACCCAGGTTGCAAAACGGTTGCATCGCAAAACTTCAGAATCGTCAGGAAACACTGCAATTCCCTCGGAAGTCTTTATATCTGGAGCCGTTTTGCCTATGCTGATGGCAAGCGATCTCCGTCCTCTGCAACCTCTGCTAGTTTCCCCTCGCGATCGCATCACACACGGCTCCCCGTGTTCCTGCTCAAACAAGCCATTATGCAAGACGAACCTTTGAGAACCCCAACCCCCGACGAGCCCAAAGAAGAAAAGCGCTCGTTCCTAACGCAAATCCCGGCTCGCGTGCTGCTGTCGCTGATAGCTGTTTTACTGGCAACGGGTAGCGCCACCGCTTGGTGGACCTGGCAGACGATTACCACAAACCGGGTGTCGCCGCCGCCTACGGAAAGCGAAATTATTACAGCGCCGATTGAGCCTGCACCCCCTGCTGAGACTGAGGCTCCCGTCACCCCACAGGAACCCGTCGCCCAATCCCCTACAGCCGTTCCCGATGCCACAGAAACGGCGGCTCAGGTGTTCTGGCTGCAAGACACAGGCACAAATCTGGAACTGGTTCCGGTCGACATCCGCATGGATGAGGAGATGTCGGATTCTGAACAGCTGACCCTAGTTTTCGAGCAACTGATTCAGGGACCAGCCGATTCAGATATGGGCTCTTCTATTCCCGAAGATACTGAATTGAACTCGCTAGAAATTCGGGAAGACGGCGTTCATGTCGATTTGTCAGACGAGTTTGAGTTTGGGGGAGGCAGCGCCTCTATGATGGGGCGTTTGGGGCAGGTGATTTATACTGCAACGACCCTCGATCCGGCTGGAAGCGTCTGGATTTCTGTTGATGGCGATCCGCTCAAGCTCTTAGGGGGCGAAGGGTTGATTGTCGACCAACCGATGACCCGCGAGGAATTTGAGGAAAACTATCCGCTCTAATCCGCCATCGGACTTCTTATACCACTTCTCCGAAAAACAAAACCAGATCATTGTTTGAAAGCCCCGCAGCAGTGCGGGGCTTTCAAACAATGATCTGTAGTAGGTTCTTAGCGAATTGATATTACACCAACGGAGCGGTTGAGTCTCCTGCTTTAAACTAAGGCAGGAGCGGAGCCCTCCAATCCCTGAAGTTCTCCGCTCCCTATGCAGTGGGGACGTTGTACCAGAACGTCCCTACGCCCAACCAGCCCGATCCATGATTCTCAGGGCTTCGTCGTTGTTGCCACCAAAGATGCTGGCATCGATTTCGTCTTCCTGGAATGTGCCAAAGCTCGCCAATACCGGATCAACGGGAGTACCTTCGACAACGGGATACTCGTTGTTGCCCGATGCAAAATACTGCTGCGATTCGGAGCTAACGAGATGCTCAAGGAACTGAACCGCCGCTTCGTAGTTGCTTGCACTCCGAAGCACGCCACCGCCACTGATGTTGACATGGGTTCCACGTTCGCCCTCGCCCTGGTTAGGGAAGAACATCCCAACCTGCTCAGCAACCGCTTGATCCGCCGGATCCTCAGACTTCATCAACCGAGCTAGGTAGTAGCTGTTGGCGATCGCCACATCCCCAACACCCGCCGCAACGGCCTGAATCTGCGCAGTGTCATTGCCTTCGGGCTGCCGTGCAAAGTTGGCGACAAATCCTCGTGCCCATTCTTCTGTTGCCTCAGCACCCATATGGTGAAGCATCGCACCCGTCAGCGACTGGCTATAGATATTGGTGGATGTCCGGGTCAGAAGCCGCCCACTCCATTTGGGATCGACCAAGTCTTCGTAGGTCGAAAGCTCAGTCGGATTGACACGATCTCTGTTGTACATGAACACCCGCGCTCGCTTGCTGAAGCCAAACCACAGCCCATCTGAATGGCGCAGGTATCCCGGCACAGCACTGTTCAGCCTCTCAGAGTTAACAGGCTGGAATAATCCATCCTGCTCGGCCCGCCACAGACGTCCGGCATCCACCGTGATCAGAATGTCGGCGGGGCTGTTATCGCCTTCGCTCTTGATCCGCTCAATCAACTCGTCCGCCGATGCTTCCACCATGTTGACCCGAATGCCTGTCGCATCGGTGAAGCTGTTGTATAGCGTGTCATCCGTATCGTAATGACGAGAGGTGTAAAGGTTGAGTTCAGAGGTTTGAGCCTGAGCTCGTGGAGCACGGCCCCACTGGGTTGCAGTTGCCGCTACCAAGGCCGAACTTCCTGCCAGAAATGTTCGCCGCGTCAGTTTTGTCATGAGTGCAATAACTCCTGTCACATGGAATGAAATAAAGCCATCTTTTGATATCTGACCCACATTTTTATGTGACCCACACATTTATGTGACCCACACCCATCCTGAGGCAACTGGGCTTGACCCAAGCCTTAGGCTTTTATGCGACAGGTTTTTGAGCCTTCTGTTGCCCTACTGGCAAGGGTTTGTTGCCCCATGGCGATAAGGGGGATTGTGTTTCAGACACCAAAGTATTGTACACTAATGCAACTCTTTCTTAATTGAATTACTATTTTCCTCTACTTATCCAGGTTAATTCTTAGCAAGCCGACGAGTTGACAATGGCTTAGAATTCACAAAAACTATGTCACATCCAGAAACACATGGGATAATTTTCCAAATCTCTGCATACTTCCACGTGCCATAGAGTCATAAATGAAAGAAAAGAGTTGCAATTTATTTCTGATAGTCTTGAACTCTATTCCTAAGACTATTTGAGGCAGCTTCTCGCCTCACAATCTTGTTCTTCGACGCTTTTCAAGGATGCTGCGCTTTGGTAAAACAGCATAGGGCGATCGCCCCCAACACGATTCCCAGCTGGCAAAAAAATCTCCCGGCTCCAGTGCGCTTTCTCTTGCGCCCCTGGCTGCTGCTAGCGCTCATGTTGCATGGAGTTGTGCTGTGGCTGCCACTGTTACCCGGAGACGAACCCCTAGAACCCGAGCCGGAGCCGGAGTCCGTGAGCCTTACGCCTCTGCCCCTTCCTCCTGCAGAGGAGGCAATTGTGCTGCCACCGAGCCCGCCTCCATCTCCACCCCCAGCGCCGGAGCCGCCGCCTCAGGCGATCGCCCCAACGCCACAAATTCAACCCCAACCCCAACAGCTCGTTATCCCGCAAAACCCAGAGCCAACGCCATCCCCAGAACCAACACCCATGCCATCCCCAGAGCCTGCCGCCACCCCGTCACCAACCACACCAGCGGCAGGCCCATCGCCCAGCCCCGACCCAGCAACCTCCCCTTCCTCGGAAGCAACACCCACGCCGGATACACCCTGGACCGATCTACCCCATATCGAAGGGGCAACGGCGGGTTGCGGCGGCCAAGATGTCTGCTGGCAAACAGATACCCGGCGCTGGAGCACTGTCCGTGAAACACTGGAAGCTGACCTCGTCGCCCAAGGGTATACCCTGCGAGATGTCACGAGTGAGTCTGGCATCAATCCAGATTTCGCGGGCGTGTTCGCCGTGGAAGAGGGCACAGAAATTGCCTACTACATTCACTTTGTTTCCGGTCTGGAGGGCGCACGGTACATTATGGCGGAAGCCCCCCTAACAGCAGATGAGCTAGATGAGCTGAGGCGGTAGCCCACTACCGTATCCCAGTCCGTGAAAATAGCTGACAGAGGGCAATCACTTTGCTCTGCATCCAGATGCGCTCGTTGGCTCCCTGCTTCAAGCCCATTTCTAGCTCCAGCAACACCTGCAGCGACTCGCGCAAGCCTTGCAGGGAAACAGGGCGCACTTCTTTCTGTAAGAAGTAGATGCGCTTGGGATTTCTAACCTCCGCAGCTTTGGCGATCGCCTTCTCATCCCGTTCGCCCGACTCCACCATCAGCTTGACCCAAAGCCAGGTGCGAAAGCGCCCTACCAATGTCGCCACAATGCGCAGGGCCGGTTCGTTGCGGTTGAATAAATCGGACACGAGGGCGATCGCCCGTCCCGTATCCCCTCGCAAAATCGCTTCTGCCAGTTGCAAGCTATTTTGCGTCGTCGCTGTCACCAAGGCCAGCACCGCCGCTTCATCCACCGTGCCCCCCTGCGATTCGGCGAACAGCAACAGCTTCTCCAACTCCGTGTAGAGCTGCCGCGTATCGTTGCCCACCGATTCCGCTAACAGCGTCACAGCCTTCGGCGACAGCTTAACGCCAACCTCCTGCGCCACCTGCTTGACGCGCTTCTCCAGCAAGTCTGTTTTCCACGGGGGAATGGAGCCAAACTCCCGAATTTCTGCGTGCTTTTGCAGCAATTTGGTCGATCGAATGCGTCCGTCAGGTTTACCCGCCATGGTGAACAGCAACACCGTCTCCTCTGGAATCGCAGGCAGGGTACGCTCCAACTCCGCCAGTAAATCTTCGGGGCAGCGCTGGCATAGGGTTGTATTTGCTAACCACACCAACCGCTGGCCCATACCAAAGGGTGGTGTCATCGCTTGGTTGAGCGCCTGAATTACCGCATCGTCTTGATCCGGCGGAATCTTCTCATAGTTGAAGCTGGCCCAATTGGGGTCGAGGGTGCGATCGCGCAAGTCGGCGATCGCCCGCTGCATCGAATAGTCATCCTCGCCCCAAAACAAAAAAACCGGCATTACCCGTCCTCGCCTCTTCCCTCGATGGTAGCCCTCAACGGGTAATGATTTTTGGATGTGCGATTATGCCGGGGTTGAGGGCAAATGGTTCAAAGACGGCTTCAACTCCCAGGAAGCGCTATGCTATTATTGAAGATCGCAGCGCAAAACGCTGCCGCTGATCACACTTCCGTTTTGCGCCTAGTTAACAGCCCGGACGTATAGCTCAGTTGGTTAGAGCACCACGTTGACATCGTGGGGGTCACTGGTTCGAGTCCAGTTACGTCCATTCTTGGAATGTAGTGATGAATTTCTGTCGCTGGGTATAGTCTAAGGTTGCTTTGGCTTCTTAGTGACATCAAAATTAGTGGCGACGGGCTAATGTCGTTCAAGTGTTTCAACGGAGCGCTCTCTTTCAATATCGATAAGTCTTGAAACAGCATTTGGTCGGAAGTATGATTCTAGCTTATTGGCAATTTCCATAGCGCCCTGAAGGTTCTATCCAGAGCTAGAGCAAACCGATATAATTCACACTCAGAATCCTAGTCAGCAGTCATGAGTCGTGTCTAAGATCAGCATTGATCTCAATGAGAAATTTCCGACGCTGAAAGCCGCCCCTAGTGTTGAGGCGGTGATTCATTGGCAAGCTCCTGCTGGTAAAAAGCTGGAACCCGATTCTTTTAGGAAGGAGCTGACCCAGCGATTGCCTGAATATCCCACCCTCCAAACCCAGCAAGATATTCAAATGGGAATGGAGGTACCAGATAGTTCTCCTGAGTTCTTTCAGCGTGTTCAGTGGAACGGATTTCGCCTCCAAGATGAGCAGAATCGTCATGTCGTGCAAATCATGCAAAGCGGGGTTATCTTTAGTCGCCTAGAGCCTTACGAGAGGTGGGAAATCTTTTCCGCTGAAGCGCTCCGCATTTGGCAACTATTTGTCGAATTAGCAAGACCACCAATTATTGAGCGGTTAGGAGTTCGCCATATCAATCGGATTCAGCTAGAAAGTGGTGAGCGGCCCTCGACCTATATAAAGATGGAGCCCTATTCGCTATCAGGGTTAAATATTGCGCCAGAAACCTTTTTCTATAAGGACACCTACGAGGTTCCTGGTTATCCGTACAGTGTCCATTGGGTTAGAACCATTCAGCCCCAACAGTCTGCACCATCAGAGCATCAAGCCCTAATTCTTGATATCGACGTTTTTACGACTCAACTGCTTCAATTAGATCAGGACACTCTGACACAGCGGTTACAGGAAATGCGCTGGCTCAAGAATAAAATCTTCTTTAGCAGCATCACTGACACCGCCCGAGAACGATTTAGAGGCTGATTCGATGACGACTACCATTATGTCCAGAGGAAATAGCCCTACTGCGTCATACATCGACCAAATTAACCAAGATAATCAGCGCCATTTTGCCCAGACGGCAGCTTTCAGCACGCAACCCGCTATCGATGAACTAGCAAACGCTTGGGAAGAATGTAGCACTTCTAATTGGGATGGTTACGATGCTTTTCCTATTAAGGAAGAGACACTTAACTATGCCTATGCTTTTATTCAAGCGCTACCTCTAGGGTTTCCCCTGCCTTCTGTGAGTGCAGAACCTGACGGTCATTTGGCTCTTGACTGGTTTCGCGATCCCCACTGGACAATTTCCGTCAGTATGAGTCCAGAAGGGATCCTTTACTATGCAGCACTCTTGGGAAACAGCGACCCACGGGGCACAGAACCTTTTTTAGGCGAAGTTCCTGAGCGACTTCTCAATTTAATTAAAGAAGTCGCCCTGGCTAAGAATTAGAGAGCATGTTTAAGCCGAGCAAAGTTCCTCCTGTCGAAGATGATGAATTCCTAGCAAGATATGCGACTCAAAGGGGGCACTTTCGTTCCAGTGATAAGCACGTGAAACAAAGCCTCTTCCTGCCTCACCCCCGTCAAGAACTCTCTGTAACCCGCCACAGAGAGGCTACAGAGGCAGAAATTTGGTCAGCCGGGAATGATGTTGCGGCTGCATTAGGTCGACAACTCTATGGTCGAGCTGACATTCAGGCAAGCGCTTGCAAAATTGCAACGCTCCAAGTCACGGCTAAGCCTATCACTGGTAACCCAAAAGTTCCAGATAATCCTAACCATGCCGATGTGGAAGGGTGGCCTACAGCGAAAGAGGATCAAAAAGCGATCGCCCTTAAGCTTGCTGCGGCTGCAACTAAACTCATCCCTCCCCCATCGACACCTTCTTAATCTGGCGAGTAAAGCAGGACAAGATAGATTATCTGGAAAGTTCAATGCTCTCAATCTGGAGAGTAGTGCAACTTGTCAGGGAAAGAGTACATCGACACCTGTTCAGCAGTCGCTAAACCATGCCTAAACCCGGAGAACATAAAACCGTCCATACCAACATGAGTTTGCAATGGATGGAGCTATCTACCTCATCTCAACATAAAGAGAGGTTGTGTGAGTTGGCGGAGCTCAACCTGAAAAAGTTTTCAGCTTAGATTCAGGAAAGATTTGCCGTGATTCGCGATGCTAAGAATTATCAACCTAACTCACTCATCGCACTCGAATCATGCAATCTCCCCCATCCCGTTCTCCTAGAGCCATTGTTGTTGGCGCTGGCTTCGGCGGCATGCAAGCAGCACAGTCTCTTGCTCGTAGCGGTGCTGATGTGTTGCTGATCGATCGCAACAACTACAACACCTTTGTGCCGTTGCTTTATCAGGTCGCCGCCGCCCAAATTGCACCCGAAAGTATCGCCTATCCACTCCGAACCGTCCTGCGGCGTGCCCCACGTACACGCTTTTTAATGGCGGATGTGCAGCGCATCGATTTTGAGCAACAGGTGGTTAAGGCCAACGATGCCACCATTTCTTACGACTACCTGGTACTTGCGACCGGGAGTCAGACCCAGTTTTTGGGCGTACCAGGAGCCGCAGACCATGCCTTTCCCCTACGGACGCTGGGTCACGCCGCAGCGCTCCGTAACCATATCTTGCATCGATTTGAGCAAGCGGCACGGGAGCGCGATCCCTTACGACGGCAACGGTTGCTGACCGTGGTTATCGTTGGTGGTGGCCCAACCGGAGTCGAGATGGCGGGGACGCTCGTTGAGCTGAAGCAGGCCATCAAACGCGACTATCCTGGGCTGAACTGGCAAGACATGCAGATTGTGTTGGTGCAGTCGGGCGAGAATCTGTTGGCGGATTTGCCCGATCGCCTGGGACGCTATACCACTCGCAAACTGCGTCAGCTTGGCGTCAAGGTTCACTTCCAGACGCGGGTGAGCCGGGTGACCGAGCAGACGGTTGACTTTTCCGATGGGTCGACGCTGCCGACAGGAACAGTCGTGTGGGCAGCGGGATTGGAAGCAGCCATGCCGACCGCCAACGCGGCACCGCCCACGGCACGGAAACGCAAGCTCAAGGTACGCCCAACGCTGCAACTGGTCGACCATGACAATGTCTATGCGATCGGCGACCTGGCCCATGCTGAGCAGAACGGCAAGCCCCTCACGGGGGTCGCTCCAGAAGCGCTGCAGCAGGGCGTTACGGTCGCCCGCAACATCCGCCAACAAATGCGAGGCAAAGCACCCAAGCCCTTTCGCTATTTGAATAAAGGGCGTCTGGCGATTATCGGGGGCTACGCCGGGGTCGGCAAAATCGGGCCTTTCTTGCTCACCGGATTTTTACCCTGGCTGATGTGGCTCAGTGTGCATTTGGTCTACCTGCCGGGGTTTCGCAACCGCTTGATGGTTCTGCTGAACTGGCTGCATGGCTATAGTCGGGGCGATCGCGCCATTCGCCTGATCCTGTCGTCCACCTCAGCCACCCCGCCAGCACCGACATCCTCGGCTCCGTCATCTCAAACCCTGGCGCTTGCCAAATCGGCTCACTCGCTTTGAGACCGTGAGGTGTCAGGCTTTCACTATGCCAAAGACGGCCTGACACCTCACGGCTAAATCGTCCGCAATTGTCGTGTTCCCGTTCACAGATCCAGTTTGTCTACCCTTGCAATTAGGAGACCCTTCCCATGAATGCTCAAAAGTATATTCCTCTGCTGGCTCGCACGGCGATCGCTGTGATCTTTCTCCATAGCGGCATTGGTAAAATCTCCAATTTCGCTGGAACGCAGCAGCAAATTGCCGGGGCTGGGCTACCCTTAGCCCCCCTCGTCACGGTGTTCACCATTGCGTTTCTCTTTATAGGGAGCGCCTCGTTGATTTTGGGATATAAAGCCCGCATTGGGGCAGGACTGTTGCTCGCGTTCTTAATCCCGGCGACGTTGGTGTTCCACAATTTCATCGCCGACCCCACCCAGTTGGGTCAATTCATGAAAAATCTAGCCATCATTGGCGGCTTGTTAATGGTGACGGCCTACGGGTCGGGGCCTTTGAGCTTAGACTATCGGGCAAATGATGTCGTTGCACCTTCCCGCTATCCTGAGGAATCGCTACGATGAAACGAGTGTCTGAGTGGCTTATGTCCTTTCGTAACCTCCGCACCCGACTCTTAGCCTGGTATTTCTTGCTGGCGGTTTCCACCACGGGTATTGCCATTTGGGTAACCCGGCAGATTTACTGCGATCGCCTCTATAGTCAAGCGGAAGTGGCTCTAAACAAAGAGGTAGAACGGTTTCAGCGGGCGGCTGAGCCGTTAGCCACCCAACCGTTAATCCGTCAGCAAGATGTCGCCGCACTCTTTGATCACGTGTTGGCCGACTATGTTCCAACGGAAAATGAATGGGTCGTCACCTTTGTCGACGGTCAGTTCTATCGCTCCAGCCATCCTTTACCAGATTGGCTTCAGGGTGACCCTGACCTGATGGCCACATGGGCTAGCTTAGAAACGCCTCAGCAACAGCGCTTGGAAGATGCGAATCAAAATGTCACGTATCTTGCCGAACCGTTGATCGTCGGTGACGAGGCTGTCGGTGTGTTTGTGACAATGCGAGATAAAACCATTGCCTATCAGTCTGGAACGGGGGCTATTCGCTTAGTCCTCAAGGTCTCTAGCGCAGTGTTAGGCGGCTTTTTCGTCGTCGCATGGATTACGGCAGGACGGCTGCTCAGACCCCTACGGTTAATGAATCAAACCGCCCGTCAGATTACCGAGTCTGACATGAGCCAGCGGATTCCAACCCAAGGATCGGATGAAATCACGGCGGTCACTATCACCTTGAACGATATGCTGGATCGGCTTCAGGGTGCGTTTGACGGACAGCAAGAATTTCTTAGCGATATCAGTCACGAGCTGCGAACGCCGATTACGGTGATTCAGGGACAGCTAGAAACCCTAGCGTATCGTCCTGAGAAGCAACCCGAAACGATCGCGCTCATTACCAACGAGCTGCAACAGATGAACCGACTGGTGAATGATCTGCTGCTGCTGACCAAAGCGGAACGGCCTGATTTTTTGATTCTGAAACCCGAAGACTTGGACTGGCTGACCGAGGAGCTGTATCTCAAGGCGCGATCGCTCACCCCAGATCGAAACTGGCGTCTCGAAGCCAAAGGGCTCTATCCGGCGACGTTGGATCGACAACGGTTTTCGCAGGCGGTGATGAATCTGGTGCAAAATGCTGTGCGCCATACCCAGCCAGGGGATGTGATTGCTCTGGGTTCTGCCGTTACCGATGATCATCTCAGGTTTTGGGTACGGGATACGGGCGCAGGCATTGCGCCTGCTGATCAATCCAGAATCTTTGACCGCTTTGCCCGAGCAACCAACAATAACCGCCAGTTTGAAGGAGCCGGGCTGGGGCTTTCTATTGTCAATGCGATCGCCCAAGCCCACGACGGACGGGTAGAACTGTCGAGTTCGCTCGGCCAGGGAGCGACCTTTACGCTGATCATGCCTTTGGAACCTACCGTTCATCGGTCGGAGACACCTGAACATGAATCGCATTTTGATTGTCGAAGACAACCCACACATCGTTGACTTCTTGAAAACGGGTCTTAAGGCTCACGGCTTCACAATCCTGGTCGCAGAAGACGGCCATCAGGCGGTGCGACTCGCCCAAAGCAATGATTTTGACCTATTGATTCTCGATTTGGGATTGCCGGGTAAAGATGGGCTGGCCGTCTTGCGGGAGCTTCGAGGACAGGGAGAATTGCTGCCAATCATCGTCCTCACCGCGCGGGATAGCGTTGACGATACGGTGACGGCGTTGGAGGGGGGGGCCAACGACTACATGACCAAACCCTTTCGGTTTGAAGAGTTACTGGCTCGCATCAAGGTACAGCTACGCGATCGCCGCAGCCAGCCAGACTCCCCATCCGAAACCCTGCTGCGAGTCGGCGACCTCTCTTTAGATTTATTGACCCGACAGGCGTTAGTCGGCAATCGCGTGGTTGAGCTATCGGCCCGCGAGTTTGTGTTGGCTGAGGTGTTGCTCCGGCATCCGATGCAGGTGATGAGCAAAGAGCAACTATTGAATCGGGTGTGGGGCTACGACTACGACCCCGGCTCTAACATCATTGAGGTCTACATTCGGCATTTACGTCGCAAGTTGGGGGATGGCTACATCGAGACAGTCAGAGGCATGGGCTATCGGCTGCGCAGTAATCATCAGCCATAGACCGTTGGCGATCGCCTGATTTACTCTTCATTTCTGGCATTGCGGATTGGGGGATTGCAAAATCAGCCTCTCATTTCGGTGATGCAGAATCCAAGTATGAATTTTTCTGAGAAGGGGTGCGCTGCACCCCTTCTCAGAAAAATTCATACCCTCAACCAGCAACGCCTCCTTTCTGCCGTCATGACGAAAAGTCTGATGAAACCTATAGCGATCCCATAACGGTTTTCTCTCCCATGGCTCTCCACAAAACGGTAGGATCAGCTACAAGCCGCTAGGGTGGCTCTGAGTCACGGTAGTATCTGCAAGGTCTGAGCAGGTTTGTCGTTCTGATCACCCTTGGCGGGAATGAAAGTCCCTTATTTAACAGGGAAACGCGATGCGACGCGCACCATTAAAAGAGGTATTCAGCAGATGACGGCAGTATCATCCAAGGTTCCAGTATTTTGTGAGGGCATCCAACACTTTGGCGACGATTTGCCCCAGTTTTCTCAGCTTGCCCAGGAAGCGGCGATCGCCCAAGGCAAAACCGCCATTTCATCGACAATCGACCCCGCTGCCGTTTATCAAACCCTGCTTTATGCAGATGCCCTGCGTTACCTCACGGTGCAGGTTTGTGGAAGCAAAGCCTCTGGGCACCCCGGTGGGTTTGCCAGCCAAGCCGAAGCCTATGCCGCGCTGGTGATGCTGGGCTACAAGAATATCATTACGGAAGTCGGCCACCATGCCCCCGGTTTTTACAGTGCCATGTTCCTCGATCGCTCCCTCGAAGCTATGGGCATCGAGACTGTGCAGCAGTTGCGCGATCGCTTCCGGGAGTTGCATGGGTTGCTGGGTCACCTCTCTGGCTACATTCCCGGCATTCTGGCTCCGGCGGGGCCGCTGGGGCAGGGGCAACACTTCGCCATGGCCGCCGCGATGCTCCACCGCGACAAGCTGTTTCCCTTCACCGTTGGCGATGGTGGCTTGGGCGAACCCTATATTATGAGTTCCCTTATGCACTTCCATACCGCCTATCCTCAGGTGACAAACTTCTTGCCCGTGCTGGTGTGGAATGGGTTTTCTCAGGAACACCACAGCATGGTATCGCTGAAAACGAATCAGCAAATGATCGATTATTGGCACGGCAATGGCTTTGAGGAAGTGGTGCTGGTCGATGCCAAAGATTTTGATGACCAGGATCAGCCAGGCGACTACGTGGACAGTACCGCGTTCTCTTTTGATCAGCGGCTGGCCTTTACCAAAGCGGTGCTGGTCGCTGTCGACGAAGCCGCGCAGTCGGCCATGGGCGGCAAGATGACCACACTGATCCTAAAGCAACTGAAGGGAGCCGGGGTACATGCACGGGGAGCAAAATCCCACAACCTCTATCCCAAAGACACCCTGGATGCACCGCACATTATTAGCACCCTAAAGACCCGTGCCCTCTCCCCTGCGGCTTGGTCGATGGTGCGAACCAACTGCGAGCGGGCGGGCGGTGGTCCCGCCGGAAAGACGGTGGTGACCGAATTTGAATATCCGTTGCCTGAACTGGCTGCGTTGCCGTTGGAAGAGCATCCCGTTGGTGGCGACCCGAAGGTGTCGACAACGGCCATGGGACGTCTGGTGGCGGAAGTGGGCAAGAGCGATCGCAACTTCGTCGTCACCAATGCAGATGGAAATGCGGCCTCGGGTATTTCCAATATCAACCAGGCGCTCAAAATCATTCACCCAACCCTCGATGAAACCTACGATCAGGCTCCCAATGGGCAGGTCTATGAACCGTTGAGTGAAGACGCCTGCTCTGGACTCGCTGCCGGACTCTGCTTGATGGGCGCACGCACCCTCTGGTGTTCTTACGAGTCTTTCGCAGTCAATGGCCTCCCCATCTGGCAAACGGTGACGCAGGCGATGGCCGAGCTACGGCGGCGCACCCCATCCACCATCACCCTATTCACCGCCGGAGCGCTGGAGCAAGGCCGTAACGGTTGGACGCACCAGCGCCCCGAAATCGAAGCCTACTTCTCGGCCATGATGCGCAATGGTAATGTCTTTCCGCTGTTCCCGCCCGATGCCAATAGTATCCAGGCCTGCTACGACTGGGCATTGACCACGAAGAACAAGGGTGTGATTATCACGGCCAGCAAGTCGCCCCTACCTATCCGCACCACCTTCGCCCAAACCCAGGAAGCGCTGGAGAAAGGGGCGATCGCCCTCCAGGAAACTCCCGGTAGCAAGCAAGTGGTCTTCGCTGTCGTTGGCGATATGGTGTTGAAGGCGGTATTTAGCGCCGCAGAAGCCTTGCAACAGCAAGGAATTGGGTCGCGTATTGTATCGGTTGTCAGCCCCCGTCGCCTTTATCGCCCAACCGATGTGGCATGGAATACCTGCTCAGAACCGGATGGAACCTTCCTCAGCGATGCGGAGTTTGAGGCACTCTTCGGTGGCGATGTGCTGCTGGGTGTCACGGGTGGAGCCAGCGGCATGCTGGAGCCCATGATGCTCCGCTCCACCAGCAAGCGCGACACCTTCGCCTGGAAGCGGGGTGAAACAACGTCGTCTCCAAATCTGCTGCTCGACTTCAACCGCATTACCGCTGAAGCCATGACGGAGCGGGCGATCGCGCTGCTGGGCTAGCACCAGATCGTCGCATTGCACAGCGAGGCAGTCCTGCCAGCCATCTCTCTAAACATCAGCCAGGGCATGGGGTTTCTCATGCCCTGGCTTGTTGATGAGCGTATGGTGCTTTTGAGCGATCGCCTGATACCAATTCCATGCAAACCAAAACATGATCTGTAGTCGGTTCCTGGCGAATTGGGATGAGCCATCTATGGACAAAATTGCCGCTCTATTTCTCCAGACGAGAGCGGTTTTGCAAAGAAATAGCCCTGGCCTAACGTACAGCCTAGCTGCCCGAGCCAGTATTTCTGCTCAGCCATTTCAATGCCTTCGGCGATCGTCATCAACCCCAACTGCTGGCTCAGCGCGATGATGGTGTTAACAACCTGGTAGTTAGGATGGTTCGGGCTCAGTTGGTTAACGAAGGAGCGATCGATTTTCAGATAGTCTACATGCAACTGATGGAGGTAGTTCAACGAAGAGTACCCTGTCCCAAAATCATCAATGCTCACTCGAATATTTCTGTCGTGGAGTTCGGCCAAGAGCACCAGCGTCGGCTCAATATCTTCGACAAGCATACTCTCTGTAATTTCGAGCGTAAGACAACTTCCAGCTAATTTCGTATCACGCAGAATGGTATCAATATCGGATAGCAATCGGGTGGAGCGCAGATCCTGAGCCGACAGATTGACACTGACCCGGACTGAAGCGAAGGCGGCATATTGAGCCCGCCAAATAGCCAGCTGTTGACAGGCCTGGCGTAGAACCCAGCGATCCAAGGGAACCACCAGCCCGGTTTCTTCGGCAATGGGTACAAACTCCCCCGGAGAAATAAAGCCCCGCAGGGGATGTTGCCAACGCACCAATGCCTCCAGCCCAATGAGGCGATCGCTCTCCATTTCGACAATGGGCTGATAGTACACCAACAGTTCATCTCGTTCGAGTGCCTGCCGGAGCTCGCTTTCCAAGGTGAGCCGCTGCAAGGCGCGCGTACGCATTTCGAGGGCAAACACTTCAAAGGTATTCGTTGCTTTCGCTTTCGCCTGATACATCGCAATGTCGGCATCACGAATTAGCTCAGCCGGTTCGTGGTAATCGGCATTCCCCAAAACGATACCAATGCTGACGCCCACGAAGAGTTGATAGGCTTTTAGCCGGATGGGATTTTGGAAATCACATAGAATTTGCTCAACCCGTTCCATCAAAGCCTCGAGGCAGGACGCAGACTCTATCAAAAAAACAAATTCATCGCCCCCAAATCGCGCAACCATATCAGCCCCTTGCAGATAGGTTTCGAGTTGGCGCGCAATAATCACCAGGAGTTGGTCCCCAAACAGGTGCCCCAGACTGTCATTGATGACTTTGAAGCGATCGAGGTCAAGGAACAAAACAGCATACTGGAACGATGGCTCAACAGCCGTAGAGGATGACGTCGCCTGTGCTGCTTTACTCCGAGCGAGCGCCGCTTCAATCCGCTCTAGCAAAAAGTTACGGTTGGGTAGCGCCGTCAGCGGATCATGTAAGGCATTGTGACGAATGCGTTCGGCTTGTACTTCCAGTTCGGCTGTGCGCTCTTTGACCTTCTGTCCTAACTCATCATTGTGTTTGGCAAGCAACTCAATTCTTTCAGCTTTGAGGGCGGCCTGCCATTCTAGAGCCACTTGCAAATCATCGTACTGACGCTTGATGCGCAGCATGGCTTGGAGGCGCGATCGCAACTCTAGTTTGTTAATCGGCTTACTGACATAGTCGTCTGCACCCGCTTCCAGGCACCGTGCCAAGTCGTCGCTCGTCGACAACGCCGTAATTATGATGATGGGCACAGCCTGCCATTTTGCCAACGATTTGATGTGCTGACACACATCGATACCGTTCATGTCTGGCATCATGACATCCAGCAAAATCGCATCAGGCTGGAGCAAGTCAAGGGCGGCGATCGCCTCCTTGCCGCTCGACATGTAGTACAACTGATAGTTCTGTTGACTCAGAAAACTCTCAATTACATCAAAATTGGTTGGCTCATCATCAATCACCAAAATTGCAGCGTGAAACATACCAATTCCTGACAGGCTTATCGGGCATCGCTCTAACAATGGCCTGAACATGTCCTCAATTCGCCCAGCGAACAGACCGTTCAACGTGCCAAATGCGCTTGATCAAGCCAAGCCATTTGAGTGACGCCCGAGAGTTGTAACGATTCCGTCTCAAAGAAAACGCAGCAATGGGGAGATAGCAGAAGCATGTGTCTATTGCTTCAAGACGTTGAAATTTAGCCGCTCAAAAGGTCTGTCCAAACGCACCGAGAGCTCACCCCAGCATTAACCCTATACTTTGAGAAATTGCTGAATTGTGGCTGCCAATTGTTTTAATTGGACAGGCTTGGTGAGGTACTCATTTGCTCCTGCTGCCAGACAGTGTTCCCGATCGCCCGCCATTGCTAACGCTGTCAGCGCAATGATCGGGATTTCCTTAAGCTCAGCTTGTTGACGAATCGCACGAATCGCGTCGAGTCCATTCATCCCCGGCATCTGAATATCCATCAAAATCAGATCCGGGTGATGGGTCTGTGCTAAAGCGATCGCCTCATGCCCATCATGGGCCAGTATCGTTCGAAATCGTTTGGCGTTGAGATAACTGACCGTCGTTAAAATATTCACTTCATTATCTTCTGCCAGTAAAATGAGCGGCTCTCGGGTTTCATCATCCAACAACTCCGTTTTCTTGGCGATCGCAGGACTAGCTATTTCCGGTTGTTGGTAGGCGACAACCGGGGCACTTGGCGCTTCATCCGCGCATGGCAGGCAAACGGTGAACTGGCTTCCCTCTCCCACTGTGCTGGTCACTTCCACACAACCCCCATGCATCTCGGTCAGTTGTCGTACCAGTGCCAAGCCCAACCCTGTACCTTCGTACTTACGATTGAGGCTGCTATCAATTTGTACAAAGGACTGGAAAAGTTTGCCAATATCCTCGGGAGCAATCCCAATCCCAGTATCGGTCACAGAAAAATAGATGGCGGGATTGCCCTCTTCTGAACAGGCCGAACAGGGAGGCATCTGACCCAGCCATACACGGAGAGTAACTTGCCCCCCATTGGGTGTAAACTTCACAGCATTACTTAGCAAGTTGATGAGAACCTGGCAAATCCGACGGTCATCCACTTGCAGTGGAAAGTGGGTCAGCTCTGGCGGAATATCCATTTTGAGCTGAATCTGCTTGCTGTAGGCCGCTTGCTGAACAAAGGTCAGACTGGTGTCGCAAAGGTTTACAATCGGAACCTTGGCCAGACAGAGTTCCAGTTTGCCCGCCTCAATCTTGGAGAGATCCAAAATATCGTTGATCAGCGCCAGGAGATGTTTGCCGCTTTTCGCCACAATGTCAATCGCGTGGCTTTGCTGTTCGTTGAGCGAGCCAAACACTTGGTCCATCATTGCCTCCGACATCCCTAAAATGGCATTTAGGGGGGTGCGGAGTTCGTGGCTCATGTTGGCCAAAAACTCATCCTTGAGGCGAGTGGCATGGGCAAGCTCGGAGATAGTTTGCTGCAGTTTCGATTCAATATATTTTCGATCGCTCACATCAATCAACAGCCCATCCCACAAAATGTCCCCATTATCTTGGCGTTCGGGTTGGGAAATGCCCTGAATCCACAGCTTTTTCCCAGAGGGGGTTGTCAATTGCCCTTCCCAAGACCACTGCTCCAAGACTTGAGCCGAATGTCGAATCGAATCCTCTAGGGAGGTTATATTATCATCGGCATCTAACAAGCGCAAAAGCTGGGATGGCTGCTTTTGAATGGTCTCTGCGCTCAATTCTAAAATCGACTGACAGCGATCGCTCACATAGGTAAACTCATAGGTCTGGTCGGGATGCAAAACTAGCTGGTAGAGGACGCCGGGCACGTTCCCTGCAATTCGCTGAAACCGGGCTTCACTCTGCCGCAGGGCAGCCGCTGCCGCCTCGCGATCGCTAATATCCCGCACCAGCACAACCACCTCATCTCGGCTGCAGGGCGATACACGCACTTCCTCGTAGTAGGTCTGCCCATCCACCACAATTTGCTGCTCATAGCTTTGTAAGGTCTGGGTTGCGATCGCCCGCTCTATCGCATGACGATACCTCTGTGCCAGATCAGACGAGAGTACCTCATCCACCGACTTGCCAATGTCATGGGTTGGATCAACCAGGCAAATCACCTGGGGAGAGGGGACAATATCGATATATTTACCGTCTCGATTCAGCCGAAAGACCAGATCGGGAATCGCTTCAAGGGTTGCTCGTGTCCGTTTTTCGCCCCGTTGCAGCACATTTTGAAAAATCTTGCGCTCCGTAATATCAGTCGAAATACCGCAGAGGGCATAGGGGATACCGTTGACATCAAGTAGCACAAACTTATTGGACAGGAAGGTGTGGGTGCGATCGCCGACCGTTATTGCTTCTTCGTATTGGCGAAATGCCTGAGTTTCCAGCACAATCTGGTCATTTGCCATGAGCTTATTGGCAATCTCAGGTGAAAAGAAATCCTGATCCGTTTGCCCCAAGATATCAATTAGGCTGCATTGAAAAAAGGTTAGAAATGCTTCATTGACAAAGCTATAACGTCCATGCTGATCTTTTACGTAGACAATGGCCGGGGCAAAGTTGAGGATTGCCTGCAGTTTTGCCTCGCTCTTGATGAGGGCATCCGTGCGACGAGCAACCCGGGTTTCCAACTGCCGATTGAGGTCTGCCAGTGCCTGGGTGGAGCGATCGCGCTCAATAGCAATTTTGACAATGTTGGCGGCTAATGCAAGGGTTTCTAATTCCCAGTTCGAGGGCGTCCGGCAATCGGAATAATAAACGGAGAAAGTCGCCAGCACTTCACCATCGTTACCCACTGCTGGGGCAGACCAGCAGGAACGTAAACCATGGGCAAGAGCGATATCCCGACAACCTCGCCAGCGAGAATCGGTAGCAATATCCACCGCAATGACCACCTCCCGATAAAAAGCGGCCGCACCACAGGAGCCAGCGCTCGCTCCAACCACTAATCCGTCAATGGCTCGGTTGTAATCCTCCTGCAAACTTGGAGCCGAGCCATGCCGCAGTTTGCCCGATTCCGCATCATATAGCGAGATCGCACAACGTCCATCTCCCAATTGCTCTTCTGTCGTATGCACCAACAGATCGAAGATGTCCACGAGCGGTTCAGCCTGAGCAATTCGTTCCAGGAGCTGGCTTTGGAATTTCAACCGTAGCTCTGTTTGCTTGCGCGTCGTGATATCCATCTGCGTCCCAATCATCCGCAGCGGATTTCCCTCCGCATCCCATTCCACCACCTTGCCCTGATCCAACACCCAAATCCAACGCCCATCCCGGTGGCGCATCCGTAGCTCACACTCGTAGGCAGGCGTCTCCCGCAGCAAATGTTGGCGCATGAGGCCTAGTGCTTTTTCCACATCATGGGGATGGGCGTAGTGCCGCCAGGTATCGACGGTGATGGGTTCCAATTCCTCCAGCGTGTAGCCAATCATCTCCGCCCAGCGGCTATTCAGCATCTCCGTTCGGCTCTGCACCGACCAATCCCATAGCCCAAGACCCGACCCGTCAAGAGCCAGATTCAGGCGTTCACGGGCAATATCTAACTCCGCTACTGTTTGGGCATTGGCCCTGCGGATCTGGGCATCCCGAATCTCGCGGCGTACGGCCTCTGGCAGTCGCGTCAAATTATCTTTCATCAAATAGTCATGGGCTCCAGTCCGCATGAGCCGAACCGCCGTTTCATCGCCGATTACGCCTGATATGACGATAAACGGAATGTCTTGCCCACTTTCCTTGAGGATGCGGAGAGCAGCGGGTGCATCAAACGTCGGCAAGCTGTAGTCGGACATGATCAGGTCCCAGCGGCTTCGGGTCAGCGCCTCACGGAAAGCCCCTTCTGTCTGCACCCACTCCCAATTCAACTGAAAATCATGCTGGCGCAATAGTCGTAACACCAGGAAAAGATCATCTTCGGAGTCTTCAACACACAGGAGATGGAGAGTTTCACTCATGATCGCTTACAAACCTCGGGGTTAGGGCTCGTCATGGGATGGCAGGCAGGGGAAAGCGTGAAGTAGACAGTTGCCCCTTGCTCAATTGCCCCTTCGACCCATACGATGCCGCCCTGTCGATAAATGGCTCGCTGCACGGTCGCTAAACCAATGCCAGTGCCCGGAAACTCCTGGGTACTATGTAGACGTTGAAATAGGCCAAACAGCATTTCGGCATAGGCCATATCAAACCCAGCTCCATCATCCGAGATAAAGTAAATCGGCTGATCCGCTTGTTGCCGAACCCCAAATTCGATACAGGCCGTGGAATGATGGCGGGTAAATTTCCATGCATTCTGCACAAGATTCGCCACAACGACCCGCATCAGGGTTGGGTCAGCATAAACCATGACATCGGGCGCAACGATCGCTTCGACCTGCCGTTCAGGCTCAGCCGCATGCAGCTCCTCGAGTTGATCCAACACCAAATGGCTAAGGTTGAGAGACTGACACTGTAGGTCGGAGCGCGAAACACGCGCAAGCCGCAGCAAATTCTCGATGATTTTGCCCATGCGGTTGACGTTGCGATGGATCCGGTTGAAGTAATCTTGGGCGGTGTCATCGAGTTGATCGCCGTAGTCTTCGCGTAGGGCTTGGCTAAAACCATCGATCGCTCGCAGGGGCGATCGCAGCTCATGGGACACCGAATAGGCAAATGCTTCCAATTCTCGATTCGACGCTTCCAGGTCAGCAGAGGTTTGCCGCAACTCGGCTACCACTTTTTTCTGCTGGGTAATATCCCGCGCCACGGCATAAATCAGGTTGCCATAGATACGAGACGACCATTCGATATCGCGATAGGAACCATCTTTACAGCGGTACCGATTCACAAACGCTTGCAGCGTCTTCTGATGCTCTAAGGTAGCGATCGCCTCCAACGTCGGCGTAATGTCATCAGGATGTACATAATCCAGGAAAGGTTTCCCTTCCAGTTCGCTAATGGAATACCCCAAGGTTGACTCCCAGGCTTGATTGAGGCGATAGAAGCGCCCATCCATCCCGGCGATGCACAACAAGTCAAGGGTAATGCAGAAAAAATGCTCCCACTCTGCTTCACTGCGTCGAAGCAGCATTTCTGCCTGCTTCTGTCGGGTCATATCGCCATGGCAACCGATCATGCGCAGCGGGTTGCCCGCCTCATCCCACGCAATCACTTGGCCCGAGGAGACTACCCACACGGGTGAACCCTCTTTGTGGCGATAGCGCACTTCACTGTGAAAGGGAATTTGCCCACGGCTTTGCACATGGCGCTCAAAACAAGCCAACATGACAGGCAGATCGTCCGGGAAAATCAGCTTTTTCCAGGCACCCGGCAGGTTTGGCCATTCCTCATCGGTATAGCCCAATAGATGCTTGAAACTGGGGCTAAGATACGCATCATCACTTGCAATATCCCAATCCCAATAGCCTGACAAAATAACGTCAAGAATCGGTTCTAACAGCTTTAGTTCCAACCGAAGTTGCTGGCTATGCGATCGCCCACTTCCCGACGACATCTGGTCAATGGGCTCTTTCTCCACCTGTGAAGCTTCCCATTTCTGGCACTCCCGTAGCGTGTCGCGGGTAATCAGCCCGAGAATTTCGCCGCGATCGCCCACGACAGGCAACTGCCGCCGCCCTGTTTGCTTCAGGAGACACTCGGCAACGGCGTTATCTCTAAAGTCTGCCGCAGCGAGTACAACCACAGCGGGATCCATCACCGCACGGACGGGAAGCGTCTCCCAAGCGCTGGTTGCGCCGCCCGCTGCACCACACAGCCGTACGACATCTTGCTCGGTCAAAATCCCAATAATGGCTGCGGTCTCCACAACCAGAACACAACTGGCGCGAGCTTCTTGGTAGCAGCGCTCCCAGGTCACGGAGGGCGCAGCACGCGCGCATTGGCTGGCAGATGTTTGCGCAGCAATGGATGCCGTATACATCTTGGTCACTGCTTCGCGCACAGATGCTTGAGGAGAAACGATGAGGGGATGGGGGGCGATCGCACTCCGTAGGCCGACTTTTGTTGGGCGTGCTGTAGACATAAACATGTAGCGAGGCCAATAAACAGCAATTAGGGTGCATCCGTTTAAGAGAACAAGCATTAAGAGAATAAGCAACCATCACACCGAGACTGGCAGGTTGATCATCAAAAGATAGGTTTAGAAGTAGCTTGCAACCGCAGATCAACCTAACTAAACCGAGGTATGTTCGAAGTGAAAACCTGGAAAACGTCCTCTCCGGGATTTACAGTTCTCTGCATCGCTTGGTTTATTTAGAGCAATCTACTTAATCTTATTTTCAGGATTCCCTTTCCCTAATAGAAAGCAACAGGTTCAGAAATACCAATTCAGCGATTCGAGATCGCTGCACTTGTTTGTGTCCAGCCTGTCCCAGCACTAAACCATACTGATCATTTCAGCTCCAGACTTTGGCGATTGAGGGTTACCTAAAACCAATCTCTACGATTTCCAAAAACAGATTCTGGTACTACAAGGGTCTAATATAAAATTCGGCTGAAGAGCCCAAATATGTTTGTGCCCGCTGCTTTGCCGCAAGTAAAAACATACTTGGAGTTTATGACTGCTTGACCGGATTTGATACAATCCACTGTTGACTGATACGCGAAATCAGGTTACTGACAATTCTGAACTGAGACTCACATCTTCCACCTTCGAATCTATCAACGTGGAAATATCACACTAAGTAGCTCGGCACGATGAAAAACCAGACTCTAAAAACCTGTGCCGCCCGCGCTGCGGGCGGCACAGGTTTTTAGAGTTTTAGGTTTAATTGCACCTGCCAACTTACCTAGTTCCAAATATTATTTAAATCAGGAAAAACAACCAGGAATCACTCTATTAACATCCAATTCGTTTAAATAGTCATAAAATCCAACTCTCGTTTGCGCCCGCTATTTTACAGCGGGCGCAAACGAGAGTTGGATTTTATGACCGAATTAGATACAACACAAGCAATAGTGAAGCTTTATTGTTGAATTATTTCCTTATTTGAAGACACGGCGATGACTTTTCTGTGAATGCCACAGAAGCTCACACGCGGTACCGTGAGGAGAACGGGATGATCGCTGATAGGTGCCGCTCAGTTCTTTTGCTAAGGCTTCTGCTTGCTGCGTTCCCATACCTGACTTGGAAAGGGATACAGGCACTTGCTCTTGGGTTCCAGAAACAGATGCTGCCACCTTGCCATTGTCAATTACAGAAATCTGATTCATGCCATTGTTCTGCATACATGCCACCTGAATGCGGGTTGGGCAAATGGCATGTTTCCCGACATTACATAGCGCCTCTTCTAAAAATCGACAGAGCGATCGCCGCTGCTCGACCGTCAAATGGCGATCGTCCATGGGCTCAAACTTAACAACCTTAATTTTCAGCGATTGAAAGCCCGAAAACTGACGTTCCAAAACATTGGTATAGACGTCATATAAGAGTTCATGGAGCGGAGCCTTTAGATCTAATTCTTGGTTGAGGCTGAGATAGAGGCGATCGCTCTCGGTCAACACCTCTTTCCGCACCGATTCATACACCCCGCGCAATTCCTGGTTCAAACCCGTTAAGCCTGCATAGAAGTCGGGGGAAATGTCATCGGATTGAGCCGCCTGTCTTAGGAGGCTAGCCAATGTTTGCAAAGGACCGTTGTGAATAGAATTGAAGGTTTGCTCAATCACAGCCTGCCGCTCTATCAGACGCATCCGCAGATCTTGCTCCTGTCGATATAGGGCGGCGGCGGCTAACCCCGTCCCGTTCAACATAAGCCCAGCAAGCGCCGGGACAAAGGGGATCCACCATCCCCCCAGCAAGCTACCGTAGCAGATGGCAACGAGCACCACACCGGCTAGCCCAACCATGGCCAAAATGCGGAGGGGCGATCGCCCCCACCGTCCGAGCAGTAAGCCCAAAACGCCCCAAGCAATGATCCAGGCAAACTCCCAGGAGCCTGCCCAGACTTGCAGCAGCGGGCGTCCATCCTGCACTGCACTCACAATTTGACTAACCGCATGAGCCTGAGCCTCGACCCCATAGAACAGCGAAGGGTTATCAATATTTACCGCAGAAGATGTGACGGTATCTTTTGCACTCTCGGCGGTCATCCCAATCAAAATAATTTTGTCTTGAAACCAATCCGCTTCAACATTTCCCGTGGTCAAGTCTGCTAGCGACACCTGCCGGAATGGCTGTCGTCCACTGCGAAAGTTGAGTAGGGCTTGCTCGCCTCCGGCATCGGCACGCACATAGGCTCCCGTATTGGGTCGGAAGCGCGGAATTTCTGTGTCTCCAAACCGCATTGCTTGTGGATCAATCTCGCCATTTTGTAGCGACTTCCCCTGCGGCGAAAGATAGAGATTGGCCAGTTGAATGGCCAAAGACAATTGAAATTGATCTTGCAGATCCAAACTTCCTAAAAGGCTGCGTCGAATTGACCCATCGCGATCGAGCACAAAATCCCCAAAGCCGACTTGCTCAGGGGGAACAAAGGGTGGCGGGGGGACGATACTTCCGCCGGAACCTGGCAAGATCGTTTGGATCGCGACGATGTTGGAATGTTGCAGAAAAACCCGTTCCAAAGCAGCCGTCCCACTCTCACCTCCGGCATCACTCCCCGACGGAACCGCCAGATCTCGAAAAATATCAACCCCAATCGCAGCGGGGTCATAGCGCTGCAAGGTTAGAAGCAACTCGGCCAGTTCTTGGTCGGGAATCGGATAGCTTCCAATCCGAACAATATCCGCTTCGTTAATACCAATAATCGTAATCCGTGAATCCGCTGGCTCAGCCGGACGCGATCGCAACATCCAGTCAAACGCAGCGAGTTCAAGTTGCTGTAACGCGCCGCCAACACGAGCAACCAACAGTAATGCAATCACGAACGCACTCGGGACAAAACTCAAAAAGGTGAGAGAAAAAAGTTGTTTCGGCGATCGCCAACGGTTGCGTGCCATAGGCCCTATAAAGTCACAACGTTAATTGCATCAATCAATTAATCCCGCTTGACGAGCATAGATTTCCGTTTGAATGCGAACATTTTTTCCTTCATCGGGGTAAACCTCCAACACATCCTGAATTTTTGTCCAGTAGTGACGCACCGTTCGCTCAGACACATTCATCCGTTCGGCGATCGCTTTATCCTGCAAGCCTTCTTGAAACGCCAGCAACAAAACGTCTAACCACTCTGGCTTGACTTCCAACCCGTTGCGCATATCCCTGGGAGTGTAGATCAAGCCCTGCAAAGCCCAGTCGACTTTGGTCAACATCTCTTTCATGGGCAGGCTCTTATCAGCGATGGTAAACCCTCCCTCATGCTCATTGATGAGGGGCTTTAGGCGAACGAGAGTTTTGACATGCGCACTCTGCACCACAATATTGAGGATAGGATGCTGCTGCATCAAATGCTTCAGCAGTTGAATCCCCACATTAATTTGTGCCGCATCTCCCGTTTTGTCGGGAATCGACAGATCCACAACGGCCAGACTGGGCTGATAGAGCTCAACACAGCGCATGGCATCTTGCAGGGATTGGGCGGTTACAAGATTTGCCTCTGGATAGGCTTGTTCCAGAGCCGATCGGGTTGCCCCCAAGACTAGCTCATGGTCGTCAATAATCAGGAACGTCTGTTTTTGAGATTCAGCCATGATAGTAAGATGAGACCACTAAAGAGATTTCCACCGTCCCTCAAAGAATAGAGTTTGAGGGGTTAATTTGAGTGTATAGCGACCGGGCATTAAGGTTTGAAAGACATGTCCGAGATAACGAAAATATTGATAGCGCTGATGAATTGAGTCGGCAAGAGCCGACGGAACAAGCATCTGAATTTTGAGACAATTCCAGTTTTTCTTAGAATCTAGGGCGATCACCACATTGACTTTTTCCGCATAGTTTTCTCCATTCATTTCAGTTCCAGTTCGGCAAAGGTCAAGAAGAAGGAGATGTAAACATTCGTCCAAAATCTTTGTCAAAATATCTTGCTTAATTTCATTTTCTGCTTTCCAATGCGTTGGCAGGTCTAATGAAAATGCAACCATTGGGCAGTGCTGCTTCCAGACTGTAACCTCATGACGAAGTGCTAGTGGCAAGCTGTCTTCAAGGAAGGGAGACGAGAGCTGATCGCTCAAACTCTGAACTTCCCGATGTAAGCGATTGGCGCTCTCTAGGAGGAGCGGCACATGAGACTGCCACAGGGTTAGGGTCATATCTGAAGGGTCGGGTACACCCACCAATTCGAGGTGTCGCCGAAGGGCAAAAGACTCCTGTAGCGCGTGATTTCTTAAACTCTCTGCATTTTCATAAGCCTGCATAACTTGCCGTTTCCACCACCATTGCAAAGCTCTTTGGCGGCGAGCATGGTAAACCCAGACGAAACCAATTGCCCAGAAGCAGATCAATGTCCAAAAACAAGAAAAGAAAACCATCCAGACCACAGTAAGCACAGCACGTTAGGTAAAAGATGACAGTTTGGAAAGGAAACCAACAAAAGCAATTGCTCAGTAACATTGGGAAAATACTTTTTCCAACCAAAAGGGTGCAACTGCCGTGTAGTTGAACAGTATAGCCGGGTGATATTTTTCACATATCCATTCTGAATGTGAACCATGCTTACTACTATACAAAGATGGTTGATCAAACCATCCTGCAGAAGTATATCGTCGAACAGCATAAGTACTGTTTTCTCAACAAGCTTGCAACCCTTGCAATCGAAATTATTCCACATTAAACCGCTGCAAAATCTAGCTACTGAGCGGGGGCTGTGCAGTTGAATTGGTCGATACTTGCTTAGAGTAACGGAGGGGGGATGGGTTCTACTAGACGGATTTTATCCATTTCCATTGCCGAAAAGTGCAATCTATCCCAAGTTGCCCAGACCCTATCTCCTATCAAATCCGGTTAAATAGCTATAGCGTTTCTCAATCTAGTGAGGTACAGTAACAGCAATGCGTAAACCATCCCTTGATGTCGTCTAACGTTACCTGGTCGAAGGCTTCTTCAATGGCTTTATCTAAATTTGGATAACTCCTGGCTT